>HF985575.1:0-799 GCA_000431215.1 Prevotella sp. CAG:1031 | reverse complement strand
CTTCCGATAGTGCTCTATAACGTTCCTTCGCGCACCGGCGTCAACATCGCCGCCGAGACAACCCTGCGCCTTGCCGCCGACTGCCGGCTCATCGTCGGAATCAAAGAAGCATCGGGCAACCTGAACCAGATATGCGAGATTCTACGCGGCCGCCCCGAAGGATTCAGTGTTCTGTCGGGCGACGACGCCCTTACCCTCGCGCTCATAGCCATGGGAGCCGACGGCGTCATCAGCGTCATCGCGAACGCTTTTCCGCGCCAGTTCAGCCTGATGGTCAGCGCCGCTTTAAACGGCGATATTGCCCGCGCCCGCGCCCTTGACGCAGCCCTGCGCCCATTCTACGCCCCGCTGAGCGCCGACGGTAACCCTGCCGGAATCAAGACATTGCTCAATCTGCTCGGTCTCGCCTCGCCGGCTGTCAGGCTGCCGCTCGTCGAGGCTACCAAAGCTACCCGCGACTGTTTTGCAAAAGTAATTGAAAAAACCATTTGGCCATAACAGAAAAAAAGCTTACCTTTGCACCGTTGTCGGGTTCGGTAGCTCAGCTGGATAGAGCAACAGCCTTCTAAGCTGTGGGTCCCGGGTTCGAATCCCGGCCGAATCACATACCTACTGATCCATTAGCTCAGCTGGTTTAGAGCGCTTCCTTGACAGGGAAGAGGTCACTGGTTCGAATCCAGTATGGATCACCAAAAAAAATGTAACGACCGCCCCAAATTGGGTGGTCATTTTTATGTATGGCCTTTAAAAAAAAAGGGGGTCAGCGGATTTTGGGTCAGCGGATTTTCCCGGTGGGCAC
>HF985574.1 GCA_000431215.1 Prevotella sp. CAG:1031 | reverse complement strand
GTCTGCCCACCGGGAAAATCCGCTGACCCGTAATATTCTGCGTTGTCCTGCAATTTCACCAAAAAGAAAAAGCACTGAAAATCAACTGATTTCAGTGCTTTGCGGTGTTCTTCCGAACCCTTCTGTGATCCGCCTGGGGCTCGAACCCAGGACCCCAACATTAAAAGTGTTGTGCTCTACCAGCTGAGCTAGCGAATCGTTTCAAAAGCGATGCAAAGGTACGGAGTTTTTTTGAATTTGCAAATTTTTTTGGATGTTTTTTGCGGAGAAATTTCGGCGGATGCCTTATTGGGCTGGGGGTCAGAGCAGTAGCATGGCGTCGCCGTAGCTGAGGAATCGGTAGGGGCCGGCGAGGGCGTAGTCGTAGAGGCGGCGCCAGCTGTCGTGGCGGTCGAGGAAGGCGCTGACCAGAAGCAGCAGGGTCGACCGGGGCTGGTGGAAGTTGGTTATTATTCCGTCGACTATGCGGTAGCTGTAGCCGGGGGCTATCATGAGGCGGGTGTCGGCGATGAGGTGTTGGGCGGGGCCGAGGTGGTCGAGCAGGGCCTCCATCGACCGGGCTACGCTTATCTCGGGGGCGTCGCTGCTGTAGGCTTCCCACTGCGGGAGCTGGCCCCGGAAGCGGCCCTGCGAGGCCATGCGGCCTATGTGGTAGAGGCTTTCGAGGGTTCTGACGGAGGTTGTTCCGACGGCTATGACGGGGCGTTCGTGGCGGGCGAGTTCTTCGATGAGGCTGCGGCTCACGCGGATGAATTCGCTGTGCATGGGGTGGTCGCCTATGGTGTCGGATTTGACGGGCTGGAATGTTCCGGCGCCGACATGGAGTGTGACTTCGCGGCGCTGTATGCCGCGGGCGTCGATGGCGTCGAGCAGGGCGGGGGTGAAGTGAAGTCCGGCTGTGGGGGCGGCTACTGAGCCGTCGATATGGCCGAACACGGTCTGATAGTCGGTGGTGTCGGTCGTTTCGGTCGGGCGGTTGAGGTAGGGGGGTATGGGGATTTCGCCGGCGAGGCTGATTATTTCGGCGAAGGTGATAAGGGGGTTGTCCCAGCTGAATTCGACTATCGAGGCGTTGCCGCGGCGCTCGGTGCGTCGGGCGGTGAGGGTTGTCGGGGGCAGTGGCAGCTGAAGTTCTGTCGCTTCTTTCCAGCGTTTAGAGTTGCCGACGAAGCAGGCCCATCTGACGGGGCCGTGCGAGGCGAAGTTTTCGGCGTAGTCGGCGGGCTGTTCGGGCTCGAGGATGAATATCTCGATGGGGGCGCCGGTGAGGTTTTTGCGGAAGCGCAGGCGGGCGTTTATGACGCGGGTGTTGTTGTAGACGAGCATTGCGTCGGCGGGCAGCAGTCGGGGCAGGTCGCAGAATCGCATTGTCGCGGGCTCGTCGCCGCGGCGCGCGACCAGCAGCAGGCATTTGTCGCGGTCGGCCAGAGGATGGCTGGCTATGCGGCTGTCGGGGAGGGGATAGTCGAAGTCGTCGATGCGGATGTCGCGTATGTCTGGGAGGGTCTGATCCATGAAGCGGGGTGTTATTTTCGCCAGAAGCCTTTTGTGAACAGTATGAGTACGGTGAAGATTTCCAGTCGGCCGGTCAGCATGATCAGGCTGAGCACCCATTGCCCGAGGGGGGGCACGAGGTCCCAGCCTCCGCCGTAGCCTGTGACGCCGGCGCCGAATCCTGTGTTGCCGATGCATGAGAAGACGGAGAAGTAGCTGTCGACCAGGGGGAGGCCGCAGGCTGTCAGCACAGTGCCGCCCACTGCGATGATGAGCACGTAGAGGCAGAGGAAGGCCACGACTTTCTGCACTACGGAGTTCGACATCACTTTGCCGTTGATTCTGACCGATGTGACGGAGTTGGGGTGGACGCAGCGGTATATTTCGTTGCGCAGGTTCTTGAACAGGAAGAGGAAGCGGTCGATTTTCGCGCCTCCGGCGGTTGAGCCGGCGCATGAGCCGAAGAACATCATCAGGAACATCATCGAGAGCACGAATGTGCCCCAGCGCTCGAAGTTGAAGACCGACATTCCTGTCGACGACATGCACGACATTATCTGGAACAGCGGGTCGATGGTGACCGATTTGACGCCTGTGTATTCTCCTTCGGCTATTATGCACACTACGAAGAGCAGGTAGTAGAAGCCGATCATTTTTATGAATGTCAGGAACACGTCGTTTCTGAGCAGGGCGTCGAACCGTCCGCGGGTGGCCATGAATATGAGGGTGAAGTTGATGCTGCCCAGAAACATGAAGACTGTTATGACGATGTCGACGTAGGTCGAGTCCCAGGCGGCTATGCTGTCGTCGCGGGTCGAGAAGCCTCCGGTCGACACTGTCGAGAATGCCTGGCACACGGCGTCGAAGAGGTTCATCGGGCCGGCCCACAGCAGTGCTATCAGCACTATTGTCAGCATCAGGTAGACGCTCCAGAGGTCTTTGGCGGTCTGCGATATGCGCGGACGGATTTTGTCGTGGGTTATTCCCGTCACTTCGGCGTTGAAGAGCTGTATGCCTCCCGAGTGGTTGAGCATCGGGAGCACGGCGAGGGTGAACAGTATTATCCCCATGCCGCCTATCCAGTTCATTTCGCTGCGCCAGAGCAGTATGCCGTGGCTGAGTCCTTCGACCGATTCGATGACGCTGGCGCCTGTTGTTGTGAATCCCGACATTGCCTCGAAAAAGGCTTCGCTGACGGTCAGGGGATTATCGATGAGCAGGAAGGGAATCATTCCGAAGGTCGAGAACGCTACCCAGACCATGGCTGTCAGCAGAAAGCCCTCGCGGGTGCCCATCTCGAGGCTGCGCGGCCTTATGCCGAAGGCCATCAGCGACCCTACGGTCAGGCAGCCTGCGGCAGGCCAGAGGAACGCTCTGACGTCGGACTCGTTCCAGGCCAGGGCTGTCAGCAGCGGGGCGAGCATGAAGATTCCCTCGATGATGACGAGCCATCCGATGAACCGGGCTACGATGGCGAAGTTTATGTTTCGCAGACGTGTCAGCATTTGAGTCGGCTGTTCAGCTGAAAAGACGTTCGACTTTGTGGAGCGAGCCGTCGAGACAGAAGACGAC
This sequence comes from Prevotella sp. CAG:1031, assembly GCA_000431215.1. Lineage (GTDB taxonomy): Bacteria > Bacteroidota > Bacteroidia > Bacteroidales > Muribaculaceae > CAG-1031. The sequence continues at coordinate 6,376 of HF985574.1, read as the reverse complement.
GACGCGGTCGCCGGCGCAGATCGTTGTCGAGCCGTCGACGAGCATTCCGCGGCCGTTGCGCACGAGTCCGGCTATCGTCAGGTCGCGGCTCAGATGGAGGTCGCGCACGGGGGCGCGGGTTATCTTCGAGCGCGGCTTCGCTTCGATTTCCGACACTTCGGCGTCGGCCAGGGCGAGGCAGCGCGAGTCGTTGGCGTCGCTGTCGAGAAGAATCTGGAATATTCGGCTCGACGCCAGCAGTTTTTTGTTTATTATCGTTCCGATATTGAGGTTTTCGGCTTCCGAGATGAACTGGATGTTCTCGACTTCGGCGATGGTTTTTTTGACGCCCATCTCTTTTGCCGAGAGGCAGGCGAGGATGTTCGTCTCCGACGAGTCGCTCAGGGCGATGAAGGCGTCGGTAGCCTCGACCCCTTCCTGGCGCAGCACTTCGATGTCGCGGCCGTCGCCGTGGATTATCTCGGCTTCGGGGCAGCGTTCGGCCAGATAGGCGCATTTGTCGCGGTCGCGCTCGAGAATCTTGACGTCGTAGTTTTTCGAGCCTATGAGGCTGACGAGCCTGACGGCTATGCGCGAGCCCCCCATTATCATTATGTTATGGATTCTCCGGCGCGTTTTTCCGCAGAGGTCGATGAGTTCGTCGACATAGTCGCGCGTCGTTGTGAAATAGAGAATGTCGTTGGGCATCAGGCGGTCGTCGCCGCGCGGTATGATGGTCTCGTTTTTCCGGCGTATGGCCGAGACGTGGAAGTTATGGCGGGTGGCGGCGAATTCCTTGAGCTGCATTCCGGCTATGCGGGCGTTGTCGCGCAGCTTGATGCCGACAACGATTATCTCGCCGTCGTGGAGCTCGAACCAGTTGCGCACCCAGTTGCGCACGAGGGCGGTGCGTATTTCCAGCGCGGCCAGATATTCGGGATAGATCGTGTGGTTTATGCCCGAGCGGGTGAAGAAGGCGCTGTTGGCCGGATCCATGAACTCGTAGTTGTCGATGCGGGCCACTGTTTTCTGGGCGCCGAAGCTTTTGGCTATCTCGCAGGCGACTACATTGTCGGTCTCGTAGGGGGTGACGGCTATAAACAGCTCGGCTTTCTCGACTCTGGCGGCGCGCAGGGCTGAGAACGACACCGGCGAGCCCACTACGGTCAGTAGGTTATATCTGGCGTCGAGAGCCTCGAGCCGGCTGCGGTCGCGGTCGAGAAGTGTGATGTCCTGTTCCTCGCGCGACAGCAGTTTTGCCAGATGAGTGCCGACCTCGCCGGCTCCTGCAATGACGATTTTCATTTTCGAGTGGTTATGAGGTCGTTAAGAATCCCGACGATGGCCGCGGCGTCCATCTTCTCGCGGTTGCGGAGCTCGGCCACGGTGCCGTGGGCTATGAAGCTTCCGGCGGGCATTCCTATGGCGCGAAGCCGGTTGGATGCGCCTTTGCGGGCCATATATTCGGCCACGGCCGAGCCCAGGCCGCCGATAACCGAGTTGTCTTCGAGGGTGACCACCGGCGCTCCCGAGGCGAGCACCTCGTCGAGCATGGCTTCGTCGAGCGGTTTGAGGAAGCGCATGTCGACGACGCCGACATCGCCGGTCTCGCGGGCCGCTTTCAGGGCCTCGCCGATTATCGGGCCTATGGCGAGGATTGTGGCGCGCGAGCCCTGAAGCAGGCGTTCGGCCCGGCCGACGGCTACGGGCTGCGGATCGTTGTGCCAGTCGGTCAGGCTGCCGCGTCCGCGCGGGTAGCGGATAACCCACGGCGAGGTGGCCCGGGCGGCGGCCGCCATGAGATTGCGCAGCTCGTGTTCGTTGCGCGGGGCGGCTATTGTCAGCCCGGGAATCGGGCGCAGATAGCTGAGGTCGAACGCGCCGTGGTGGGTGACGCCGTCCTCTCCGACGATGCCGGCGCGGTCGATGCAGAAAACGACCGGCAGCCCGAGAATGGCGACATCGTTGATGATATTGTCGTAGGCCCTCTGGAGGAACGACGAGTAGATGGCCACAAACGGCCGCAGGCCGTCTTTGGCCATTCCGGCGGCGAAGGTGACGGCGTGCCCCTCGCTTATGCCGACGTCGAACGTGCGTTCGGGGAACCGTTTCTGGAGCACCGACAGCGATGTTCCCGAGAGCATGGCGGCGGTTATGCCGACAATTTTCTGGTCGGCTTCGGCCAGCTCTGTCAGCGTCTTTCCGAAAACGTCCTGAAACTTCGGGGGCTTGGGCGCCGCGCCGCTCTCCTTGATCTTCTCGCCCGTCGACGGGTCGAAAAGTCCGGGGGCATGCCATGCGGCCGGGTTCTGCTCGGCGGCGGGGAATCCTTTCCCCTTGACGGTTCTGAGATGGAGCAGGCGCGGCCCTTTCATGTCTTTGATGTCGGAGAGCACTCTGACAATGCGGTTTATGTCGTGGCCGTCGAAAGGCCCGAAATAGCGTATGTTCAGCCCCTCGAACAGGTTCTGTTCGTGAACCCAGAGCGATTTGAGGCTGTTGGTGAAGCGCAGCACGGCGCCGCGGCGGCGGTCGCTGATGAGGCGGAGCCGCTTGAGCGTGCGGTAGGCTTTGTAGCGCAGGGTGTTATAGGCTTTCGACGTCGTCAGGTGGGCCAGATAGGAATTCAGCGAGCCTGTCGGGCGGTCGATCGACATGTCGTTGTCGTTGAGGATGATGAGCAGGTTGGCGTTTGCGTTGGCGGCATTGTTCAGAGCCTCCCAGGCCAGCCCTCCGGCTATCGAGGCGTCGCCGATGACGGCGACGACATTGCGGTCGGCGCCTGTCAGCGACGAGGCCACGCTCATTCCCAGGGCGGCCGATATGCTGTTCGAGGCGTGGCCGGCCGTGAACGTGTCGTATTCGCTTTCCTGCGGGTTCGGAAAGCCGCTGAGTCCGTCGAGGCAGCGCAGGGTGTCGAAGGCGTCGCGCCGGCCTGTGAGCAGCTTGTGGCCGTAGGCCTGATGGCCCACGTCCCATACGATGCGGTCGTCGGGGGTGTTGAACACATAGTGGAGCGCCACCGTTATCTCGACGGCTCCCATCGACGAGGCGAAATGACCCGGATGGACAGCCAGCTTCTCGATGAGAAACCTGCGTATCTCGTCGCACACCGCCGGCAGCTCCGCCGGCGGAAGACGCCGCAGGTCGGCGGGGCTGTCGATCTTTTCGAGCAAGGGATATTTACTTCCTGCCATTGCGCTTATATTTTTTATAAAGCGGCACAAACACTACTATTCCCGAGGCCACAACGATGAACGCAACGCGCAGCGTGAACGGCTGATAAGCCACGACAAACCAGCATATCAGCAGCCACAGCACTACTATGCACGTCAGTCTGAACCATTGGTAACCTGTCATCGGCCTGAATGTCAGTCGGTTCTCACGAAAGAGCCTGGAGCGAGTCGGTCAGCCGGGCGATCTTGGCCTCGGCGTCGGCGAGTTTCTTGCGCTCGCCTTCGACAACGGCGGCCGGAGCCTTGGCCACGAACCGCTCGTTCGAGAGCTTCTTCTCGATCGAAGCTTTGAAGCCCTTGAGATAGTCGATCTCTTTGGCGAGCTTGGCGCGCTCGGCCTCGGTGTCGATCATGTCGGCCAGCGGAACCTCGTAGGTGGTTGTGCCGGCGATGAACTTGGCGGCGGTGGCGTCGGCCTCGCCGACATTGGCTATCGCCGACACGTTGCCGAGTTTTCCGATAAGCTCGGGCCAGGGAACGGTCTGGTCGCCGACGACGTGAAGCTCCAGAGCCTCTTTCGGCGCGATATTGCGCTTGGCGCGCACGCCGCGCACTCCGTTGACGATCGCCTTGACGGTCTCCATCTTCTCGAGAATCCCGGCGTCGGGCTTCTGGCCGCGCGGTTCGGCGGCATACATTATCGATTCCCCCTCGCGGCGCTCGGCGAGATTCTGCCAGAGCTCTTCGGTGATGAAGGGCATGAAGGGGTGGAGCAGGCGCAGAAGGGCGTCGAAATGGCGCTCTACGGCGGCCAGCGTCTTTGCGTCGACGGGGGTCTGCCAGGCGGGCTTGACGGCCTCGAGATACCACGACGAGAATTCGTCCCAGAACAGGCGGTAGACGGCCATCAGCGCCTCGGAGATGCGGAATTTCGAGAACAGGTCGTCGAGCTCGGCGATTGTGGCCGACAGCTTGCTGTCGAACCATTCGATGGCTTCGGCCGCGGCGCGCGGCTGTTCGGCCTGCGCGTCGACCTCCCAGCCCTTGACGAGGCGGAAGGCGTTCCATATCTTGTTGCAGAAATTGCGGCCCGTCTCGCAGAGCTTCTTGTCGAAGAGAATGTCGCTGCCGGCGGGAGCCGAGAGCATAAGGCCCATGCGCACGCCGTCGGCGCCGTAGGTGGCGATGAGGTCGAGCGGGTCGGGCGAGTTGCCGAGCTGCTTCGACATCTTGCGGCCTATCTCGTCGCGCACGATGCCGGTGAAATAGACGTTCCTGAACGGGGGCTCCTTGCGGAACTCATATCCGGCCATGATCATTCTCGAAACCCAGAAGAAGATGATGTCGGGGCCGGTGACCAGCGTAGCGGTCGGGTAGTAGTAGCTGATCTCCTTGTTGTCGGGGTCGAGGATTCCGTTGAACAGGGCGATGGGCCAGAGCCACGACGAGAACCAGGTGTCGAGAACGTCGGGATCCTGCTCGAGGTCGGCGGCTGTCAGCGCCGGATCCTTTCTGCGGGCCTCTTCGAGAGCCTCTTCGGCCGTCTCGGCCACGACGACGCTGCCGTCGGGCAGATACCAGGCCGGAATGCGGTGGCCCCACCAGAGCTGGCGCGAGATACACCAGTCGTGGACATCCTCCATCCAGTGGCGGTAGATGTTCTTGAATTTCTCGGGAACGAACTTTATCGTGTCGTCTTCGACAGCTTCGAGGGCGGGCACTGCCATCCCTTTCATCTTCATGAACCACTGCGACGACAGGCGCGGCTCGACTACGGTGTCGGCGTTGCGCTCGCTGTAGCCGACCTTGTTCTCGTAGTCCTCGACCTTCTCGATAAGGCCGGCGGCGGCGAGGTCGTCGACGATGCGGCGGCGCACCTCGAAGCGGTCGAGGCCGACATAGAGGCCCGCGGCGGGGCTGAGAGTGGCGTCTTCGTTGAAGATGTCGATGCTTTCGAGGTTATGCTTCCGGCCGAGCATATAGTCGTTGGGATCGTGGGCGGGGGTGACCTTCAGGCAGCCTGTGCCGAAATCCATCTCAACGTATTCGTCTTCGATGACGGGAATCTCGCGGCCGACCAGCGGAACGATGACGCGCTTCCCCTTGAGGTGGGCGTTCTTCGGGTCGTTGGGGTTGATACACATCGCCGTGTCGCCCATGATTGTCTCGGGGCGCGTTGTCGCCACAACGGCGTAGCCCTCTTCTCCGACAATATGATAGCGAAGATAATAGAGCTTCGAATGTTCGTCGCGGTAAACGACCTCGGCGTCGCTCAGGGCCGTGCGCGCCTTCGGGTCCCAGTGAACCATCCTGACTCCTTTATATATAAGCCCCTTGCGGTAGAGGTCGACAAAGACGCGCATAACCGAGCGGTAGCGCTCCGGATCCATGGTGAAAGCCGTGCGCTCCCAGTCACACGATGCGCCGAGCTTCTTGAGCTGCTCGAGAATGATTCCGCCATGCTTCTCTTTCCATGCCCAGGCGTGTTCTAGGAACTGCTCGCGCGTCAGCGAGCTCTTCGCGATGCCTTCGGCGGCAAGCTTGGCGACGACCTTGGCCTCGGTGGCTATCGACGCGTGGTCGGTGCCCGGAACCCACAGCGCGTTCTTCCCCTGCATTCGGGCGCGGCGAATCAGAATGTCCTGAATCGTGTTGTTCAGCATGTGCCCCATGTGGAGGATACCCGTCACGTTGGGCGGCGGTATAACTATCGTATATGGCTCGCGGCCATCGGGTTCGGAATGAAACAGGCGGTGTTGCATCCAGTAGCCGTACCAGCGTTCTTCGACTTCGTGCGGGCTATATTGCTTGGCAAGTTCTTTCATTGTAATGAGGTCAGGGTTGTTTTTGTTTCAGACGGCAAAGTTAGCTAATTCGCTGCAAACGGCAAAAAGTAACTTCTCAGCGCGATTTTTTTCGCCTCATCGTTTGCCGGATTAAACAAAACGGCTTATCTTTGCGTTGAAAGAATAAAACAGCGGGGGCAAGAGAGCCCGAGCTTGAGATACACCACATCAAAGTAGATTGGGAAACTCATCAATTACAAATATAATTCCGAGGCAAGCTTAGTCGGCCGATGGCGGGCCCCAGCCTCTGACGAGGCGCCGGTTTTTCCGGCCAGGCGGATTACAAAGGGCGGCGAGCACTCAAATCCTGTCTTTCGGAGTTTCATCGCATCCTTTGGTGTGGCCCTTACGGACCGGCCCGGGCATCACTGCCCG
>HF985573.1 GCA_000431215.1 Prevotella sp. CAG:1031 | reverse complement strand
CACCGGGAAAATCCGCTGACCCGATATATCCGCACAAAGTAAGTAAGCAGTTAAAAATAGGGAACTAAAGTAAATAGGTAACAAAGGAAAAGAGGGCATGCCCGCGACGGGTGTGCCCTCTTTGGATGTTATCGGCTTTGTGCGCACGGGGGGACTCGAACCCCCACGCCCGAAGACATTAGATCCTAAGTCTAACGCGGCTACCAATTACGCCACGCGCGCGTTTACGCCACAAAGTTAGCAAATACTTTTCAAACAGCCAACTCTATTCTTCGGCCAGCCCCTTGAACGGCGGGGGAGTGACAGAAGGCTCTGAGTTCTCAGAGTTCTCAGAGTTCTCAGAGTTCTCAGAGCTCTCGGAGTTCTCGGATTTTTCTTTGGCTGCCAGAATCTCGTCGGTGCGCGAAACCCAGGGCCGTTTGCCGAATATGTTCTCGACATCTTCGGTGAAGATGACCTCGCGGCTGACGAGCACTTCGGCAAGCTTGGCGTGGCCTTCGGCGTGTTCTTTCAGCAGAGCCTTGGCGCGCTCGTATTGCTCGGATATGATGCGCGACACCTCTTCGTCGATAAGGCGTGCGCGCTCGTCGCTGTAGGGCTTCGAGAAACCGTATTCCTGACCTGTCGAGTCGTAGTAGCAGACGTTCGGCAGGCGGTCGCTCATACCGTAGTAGACGACCATGGCGTAGGCCTGCTTGGTGACGCGCTCAAGGTCGTTGGCGGCGCCTGTGGAGATGCGGCCGAGGAACAGCTCTTCGGCGGCGCGGCCTCCGAGGGTGGCGCACATCTCGTCGAGAAGAGCCTGTTTTGGTGTTATCTGGCGCTCTTCGGGCAGATACCAGGCTGCGCCGAGAGCTTTTCCGCGCGGAACTATGGTGACCTTTATCAGCGGGTTGGCATAGCGCAGGAACCAGCTGACAGTGGCGTGGCCCGCTTCATGGATGGCGATAGCCTGTTTCTCTTCGTCGGTGGTTATCTTCGAACGCTTCTCGAGACCGCCCACGATTCGGTCGACGGCGTCGATGAAGTCCTGTCGTCCGACGGAATGCTTGTTGTGGCGCGCGGCGATCAGGGCTGCCTCGTTGCAGACGTTGGCTATGTCGGCTCCCGAGAAACCGGGCGTCTGGCGTGCAAGGAGGTCTACGTCGACGCTGTCGTCGGTCTTGATGTTGCGCAGATGAACCTTGAAGATCGCCACACGGTCGTTGAGGTCGGGTAGTTCCACATAGATCTGACGGTCGAAGCGCCCGGCGCGCAGAAGGGCCTTGTCGAGAATGTCGGCGCGGTTTGTGGCGGCGAGAATGATGACGCCGCTGTTGGTGCCGAAGCCGTCCATCTCGGTCAGAAGCTGGTTGAGGGTGTTTTCGCGTTCGTCGTTGCTGCCCATGTTCGGGTTGCGGCCGCGGGCACGACCGACGGCATCGATCTCGTCGATGAAGACTATGCAGGGCGATTTCTCTTTGGCCTGACGGAACAGGTCGCGCACACGCGAGGCGCCGACACCTACGAACATCTCTACGAAGTCAGAACCCGACATTGAGAAGAAGGGAACGTTGGCTTCTCCGGCTACGGCCTTTGCCAACAGGGTCTTACCAGTTCCCGGAGGGCCTACGAGCAGCGCTCCTTTCGGAATTTTGCCGCCGAGGTCGGTATATCGTTTCGGATTCTTGAGGAACTCTACAATCTCTTCGATTTCGGTCTTTGCCTCCGACAGTCCGGCCACATCTTTGAACGTGACCTGAACGGGGCCGTCCTTGTCGAAAATCTTCGCTTTCGACTTTCCGACGCTGAACACGCCTCCGGGGCCTCCCGAGCCGTCCCCCTTGCCGCTCATGCGGCGCATCATCCAGAACCAGAACACGAAAATCAGAATCAGCGGGCCGAACGACCAGAGCAGTCCGGTGAAGTCGCTGCTTTTCTCGAACTTGACTTCGCCGCGGAATTTGCCTTCTTGCTGCCACTGGTCGATTTTTTCCTGAAGCTTGTCGGCCGACGGGATGTCGGTTATGATCTTCGCCGTCTGGTTGCTGCCGCTCTTATACTGGCTTTCGTGGAACACTTTCCGGGCCAGCGAGTCGTTCAAGACGGCCTCAGCGGTGTTCTTGTTGGTGGTGACGATTATTTTCTTGACGCCTCCCGAGGCAACATACTGCTCGAATTTCGAATACGACACCTCTTTGCTCAGCGAGTTGTCGTCGATATAGAGCATGGCTACCAGAAAGGCTATTATCAGGGCGTAAGCCCAATACATACTGAATTTTATGACGGGCTTTTTGGGCTTGTTCGGCTTTATCATGCGGTTAATGTCAGTCTAAGTCGGGAAGATTGGTTATTTTGGCGTCGCTCCAGAGCTCTTCGAGGTTATAGAGGCGGCGTGTGGCGGGCTGAAACACGTGGACGAGAGTGTCGCCATAGTCGATGACGATCCACTGGGCTGTTTCGTATCCGTCGTATCCGTAGGGCTTTATGCCCTGTCGCTCAAGCAGCTGCTCACGAATATTGTCGGCGATGGCGCTGACCTGTGTTGTCGACGATCCTTCACAGATAATGAAGTTTGCCGCCGGCGTAGAGTTGATAGCGCTGAGGTCGACATGGGTTATGGCGCGCCCTTTGCGGTCGCGTATGCTTTCAGTGATGCAGTCGAGTAATGTCTGCCCGGAGGGTTGTGTCATGCTTCGGATTGAATTAGTTCGCAAAAGTAACGAAAATAGTTCAGACAACGGAGGTTCCGCTGCTTTTTCTATCTGATAAACAAATTACGGGCCTGAAAGATTAAAAGTGTGTTAAAAAATGCTGTCCGCGGCTTCGGCTGACCTTCTGACGACGAACGCGACAGGGGTTATTCTGACTGCGAAGGGGGTCACACCGCGCGTTCTCGGCTTCGGGCCGAGATGGTAATAGAAAGTCTGGCGTTTGTCCCACGAGCTGATGTCGACGCGGCGCGTCTCTCCGGCGGGGATGTCGGCGGCGACGGCGACACGGCGGTTGTGGAGCTGGCGCCCCTGAAGGTCGAGATATTGTATGTCGAGGATTACGGCCGATAAGCGTTGCCGGGTTACGTTGGTGACGAAAAACGACTCTCCATAGCTGCGCAGCGGCTTGTCGTAGCCGCTGACGGTAATCTGCCCCGGCGTGGCGATGACTGTGTCGCAGGCAATCGTGTCGGCGTCGGCAACGGGCGCGATGTCGACGCGGGTGTGGCGCCGAAGGGTGTTGTCGGCTGCGCAGACGATGGCAATTGCTGCCAGAAAAATCCAGACGAGGCGTTTCATCAACGGCAAATTTACCTATTTCCGTCCGAACGTCAAAATTTAATGGGCGCCCCGTCGTTGTAGATTTATTTTTAGGACCTGTTTCTGAAAAATTATCAATATCGAATCAGATTCACAGTGGTTTATGATTGCGATGTTGAGCCGGTTGTAGAGTTTTTGAAAATTCCGCATTGAGTTTTTGTGTGGCTTTTTTCTTGGAAATCGATTTTTCAGGGCGCTAATTTTGCGGCAGTAATTCAAATTCCAATCATTTCATTCAACTCCATGAAAAAACTACAGATTATTACCATTACGGCACTGATGGCTTCCGGCGTTGCTTATGCCGCTCTCGACTGGGACGGCGTCGACAACCTTGCCAAAGGAGCGTCAGTGACTCTTTCATCAAATGATTCAGAAGGCAACCGCGCCGCTATAGTCGATGACAATAACGGCTCGGGCTGGCAGGCCGCCGGCGGAGCTGTCAATCCCGACTGGGCGCTCATCGACCTGGGCGAATCGAAAGCTTTCAAAGATATTGAAATAAAATGGGAGGCTTCTCATCCGAATACTTATAAGGTTTATGTAACCGACAACGCTCCTACTGTGACTGCCTCGGGCGACGAGAATGTAATCGATGCCGCGTGGCTGACCGCCAATGATTCAAAGGCTGTCGAACGCGACATTACCGGCGAAGCTTCGGTCGATGACCATATCACCGGCGATTTCTCGGGCCGTTACCTGCTTATTTACGACCTGACCGACAATAACTGGGCAAGCCAGTATGGCATGAGAATTTTCGAAGTGCGCGTAGGTGACTTCAGCACACTGGCCGACCGTATTTCGAAACTCGCTCTTGACGATGTATCGGTTGTCCGCGGCGAGACCGCCACTGTTAATGTAAAGGCAATGACTGCCACAGGCGAAGGCGACCTCTCGAAGGTGACGAACCTGCGTCTTGAGGCGTCAGACCCCTCGGTGACTGTGACCGACAAGGGCAACGGCCAGTTCGAGGTTGTTCCCTCGGCCTACGGCAACTATACGCTGACAGCCTTCGGTGCGGCCGACGGTAAAGATCTGACTGCTACCGCAAAACTGACATCGAATCCCGATGCAAGCACATATCTCATCAATGAATCGATGACCTTCCAGGCCGACGCCAAGAACGCCAACGGCGAAGATAATGCCAAGAACGCTTTCGACGGCAATGACGGCGGAAACGGCTGGATGGCCGGCCGCGACGGCTATGGCGAGAATGAAGCTGCCGGAGAGCATCTCCACTGGCTGCTTCTCGATATGCAGAACGAATATAACATCGAGCTTATCACCGTCAACTGGGAAGGCGCAAGCTCGAACCGCTACGACATCTATGCCGTTCAGACCCTCGACGACCTGAAGGCCCTGACTCTCGAATCAGAGGCTACTTACGGAATCAGTCTCGCTCCGGGTGTGAACGCCCGAACCGACTGGTTCTATGGCAAAGAGCTTACCGAAGTCCGCTATCTGCTCCTTGTCAGCCGCGAGAACGGCAGCCCCTACGGACTGAATCTCCGCGAGATGCGTCTCTATGGCAAGACTTCCAGAGATCCCGAGGCCAGCGATATCCGCATAGCCTACGAGGGCGATGCTATCGCAAATGTCGGTCTGCCTCTGACCGCCATTGTCATGGACCAGTTCGGAAATGCATGGTCTGATCAGGAGGGTATCACTCTCGCAGTCACCGACGGCGACGCTACAATCGACGCCAACGTCCTTACCGCTGCCAAACGCGGCACAGTGACGGTCGAGGCTACATGGAAAGAACTCAAAGCCACAAAGACCATCGAGTTCAAGGCCGACATCAATGAGGCTGTCAACCGCGGCAAGCTCACAGTCGAGGCCGACGCCAAGAACGCCGACGACGCCGACAATGCCGCGAACGCTTTCGACGGCAACATGACCACAGGCTGGATGGCAGGCCGCGACGGCTACGGAATAGAGGAAGGCTTCGAGTCTGCCGGCGCTCACGAACACTGGCTAAAGGTTAACTTCTGGCGTCCGTCAACCTCTATATGGTAAGCCTCAACTGGGAGGGCGCGAACTGCAACGACTACGAAGTATATGTGCTCGACACCGACGAAGTCCCCGAATCGTTCGACGGACTGACCCCCGCGCTGACCTACTATGAGAATCCCCGTCAGGCCGCCCGCACTGACTATCTTTTCGGCGACCTCGAGAATGTGAAGACTCTTCTGTTCCGTTTCAGGAACAACGCCACAGGCTATGGCCTCAACCTCTTCGAAGTGAACTTCTACGGAAGCCCCTCCGAGGAATCGGTAGCCAAAGCTATCACTCTTGAGACAAATGTCGGCGAGGCTGTCAAGATCAACGAAACCGGCGCAGCTCTCCTTGTCAGCGCTGTCGACCAGTATGACGACGCCATGACAGTTCCCGTAAGCGTCGAAGGCACGGGAATCAGCTACGATGCCCTGACCGGCGCCCTGACCGCCGAAGCCGAAGGTTCGGTAGAAATCACCGCCGGCGAAGGTGACATTGCCAAGACTATTACCATCGGTTCGTTCGACGGCTCGACACAGGCCAATATCGCTCTGGTTGCGTCGGCAACCGTCGACAATGGCGACAATGCCGCCGTGGTTCTCAATAAGAGCGAATCAACCGGTCTCGAAGATATGTATCAGCCCAAGAACCAGAATATGGCCCCCTATAAGCTGACTATCGATCTCGGCAAGGAATATCCCGCCGACGTAATCGAGGTTATCTGGGAAACAGCCCATGCTTCGGACTTCGAAATCCTGACTGGCACCGATCCCAACGCCCTTACCGCGGCCTACACCGTTGCCGGACGTGCGCTGCGCGGCTATGACAACGTCATCGATCGCACTATGCTCGAAAAGAACACTCCGGTACGCTACATTCAGATCGATGTCACAGGCCACGCCCACGAATATCCCGCAGCTATCCGCCGCGTGCGCCTCTACAACGCCGACTCCGCCGAAATGCTCGGCATCACCGACATCACCGTCGAGCCCGCCAAAGCCCGCACGATCTACAACCTTCAGGGTATCGCAGTGCCGGCCGACCGCATGGAACGCGGAACCATCTACATTGTCGACGGTGTTAAAATGATTATTAAGTGACCGTATAATTAAGGTAAATATATTAACTGTAGTGGACGCTCCCTCGCCGGTGAGGCGCGGGAGCGTTTTTTTAAAAGCTATCCTTCCATATCAGACAGTCAGTCTATATCGACGCCGTGAACCTCGCCGACGCCAATCTCGCACTCGGCTGTCGTGCGTGGGCATCGAGTTCAAGGGGCGACGATCCGTCGGCTGTAACCGACGGCCTCACTGCCGGCAAACGCTGGGAGAGCGAATGGAAGAAAGACGGCGAGTGGATTGCCGTTGATCTGAAGCATGAGTTTGAGCTTACGCGCGTCAGACTGTTCTGGGAGAATGCATACGCCACAGCTTTCGACATAGAAGTGTCGGCCAACGGCGACAACTGGACTCAGGCAGCTTCGGTCAGCGACGGAAAGGGGGGCGAGGAAGACGTCGCACTCGCTTCCGGAACTCACGGGCGCTATATACGTATGCGTGAAATGGGTCGCGCGATGCCGGAATACGGCACAAGCCTATATGAGATGGAGGTCTACGGTTCGCGTCAGCTCAGCACGATTATCGATGCCATTGTCGATGAACGGGCCTACGACGGTGTTGCCTACGATCTGCGCGGCTATCGCGTCGAGTCCGATGCTCCCGGAATTGTCATTACGGCTTCGGGGAAACGGCTCAACCGCTGACCCGCGGCCAACCACGACAAAGGAGCGCTCTCTCGCGGGAACGCTCCTTTGCTATATAAAATTTCAACAAAAAAGCCAATAGAATTATTGATAATAGCAAAGGGGCGCCTCCGCACAGGAAGGCGCCCCTTTTTCAGGTATTGTTGTTATTCTTTAGAGAATCACTTTTGTGGCTTTGCCGTTCTGAACGCGGACGAATACGCCGTTTTCGGGGTTGGCAACGCGCTGGCCCATGAGGTTGAAGTAGATGGCGGGAGTGTTGTCGGCTTCGATAGCTTCGATAGCGCCTTCACCGGCTGTGCAGACCATCTTGACCTTTTCGCCGTCGATGGTAACAGTAACGGTTACGTTGGTCCAGTCAGCGGCAATGTGCATATTGTTGGGGCTGTCGGCGGGACCTACGAGCTCATATTCCTGACCGAGTTCAACGGCTTCAACGCCTTCGGGAAGAACATAGCAGTTCGACCATGCGCCGTTTTTGTCAACTTTGAAAGTGAATTTATCGGCAGTGGCGGCGTCTACGGTCTTGGTGTAGACATTGTCACCGGCTTTGGTCATGATGGTGTTGTCGTTGAAGTTCCATTCGAGGGGAGCTTCGCCTACGAGATACCATGCTTCCTGCTCATCTTCGATTGATTCGGGGGCAAATTTGATTGTCAGGGCGTTGTCGGCACCGGGAACGATGGTGACGGTGACGTTCTTCAGAACTTTACCGGCGGGAAGGTTGGCGTTTGCGCCGTTGAATGTCAGGGCGACATCTTTGTTAGCTTCTACGATATCACCTGCAGCGGCAACGCCCCAAGCGATGTCCCAGTTCTTGACTTCATCGGTGTATTTCACAACCTTGAAGTCGCCCTTGATTTCGGCGATCTTCTGGGTGAGCACGCCATCAACTTCTTCGAAGAGGTTGTTCTCAAGGCTCCATCCGTTATAGGTTCCGGGCATTGCCCAGATGTCGGCGGCGTTAGCGTTGAAGCTGATTGCTGCGATAGCAGCGCAGGCAAGAGTAAAAATTTTTTTCATGTTGTTTTTTTATAGGTTAATAATTAGGTTTTTACACAATAATATCATGGCTGATTCGGGAGAATTTTAACCGGAAAAGACGATGATATAAAAACGATAGGTCTTGAAGTATGGTATTTTTACTTTCGCTGCAAAGTTAGAAAAAGTTTTTTGGAATCGGTTCGAAAAAATTATGTTAGTAAGCATAAAAACAGCTAATGTCAATAATATTAGCTGTTTAAGTGTTTGGTTTAGTAAGTTGGGAGGTAAGATTACAGTTTCGAGAACTGCCTTATTTTTTTGAAATAGAAGGCTGTCAGGATGTTCGGCCGCCCGTTTATGTCGGCTTCTGATTCAAATTCCGATTCATGAAGTTCCTTAGCCATCCGGCGATAGTCGCGGTGGGCTTTCAGCACGGCCGAGGCATTGGCGAAATCGAGCGTCGCCATCATTTTTGCCCATGCCACAGTGTCGAGCAGGCGTCGGCGAATCAGTGCGCTGCGCCGACGTCCGGCGGGCAGGTTCTTGCGCAGCATCAGAAGATTGTTGCGGAAATTCAGATAGGTTTTGCGCGGATTCTCGGCCGGAAGCGAGCCTCCGCCGAGATGGAACACTGCGGCGTCGCCGACGGCGACAACGCGTCGGCCCGATCGCCGCAGGCGCCAGCAGAGGTCGATCTCTTCCATGTGGGCGAAAAACGAGGCGTCGAGACCGCCGACGGCTTCATAGTCGGCGGTGCGTACCATCAGGCAGGCGCCGCTGGCCCAGTCGACGTCGACAGTGTCGTCGTATTGTCCGTTGTCGGGTTCGACCGAGGCGAATATGCGGCCGCGGCAATAGGGATAGCCGTTGCGGTCGAGGAATCCGCCGGCGGCACCGGCATATTCGAACATCGCGGGGTTGCGGTAGCTGCGTATCTTCGGCTGGCAGGCCGCTACGTCGGGATGAGCCTCCAAATAGTCGAAGAGCGGTGTCAGCCAGTCGTCTTTTACGGCTACGTCGCTGTTCAGCAACACCGTGTAGCGGTAGCCGGTCTCGCGCAGCGCGCGGTTATATCCGGCGGCGAAGCCGAGGTTTTTATCGAAGGGGAGAACGGCGACATCAGGAAAGTCGCGGCGCAGCAGTCCGAGGGATCCGTCGGTCGAGCCGTTGTCGGCCACTATGACGTCGGCTATCCGGCGCGGAGTGAAGCGGTCGACCGACGGCAGAAACTCGCCGAGAAGTTTCTCACCGTTCCAGTTCAGTATGATTACGGCAACAGGTTTTTTCATTCTTTTGAGGGCAGATTGACGAAATGATGCCAGCGGTTGTGGCTCCAGAGCCAGTTGGCGGGCTGGCGGCGCAGCGTTTCGCTGAGCATGGCGAAATAGCGGCGCGTTATCTCATGTTGGGGCAGATAGCGCGGGCTGTCGGTTATAAGTCGTGTCGTTATGTGGTAGTGGCCGCGTCGCGTCTTCGACATGTCCCAGTAGACTACCGTCGTGTCAAGCTTGCGTGCAACTGTCTCCGTGCCGGTTATGACCGGGGTCTGACGTCCCATGAAGTCTACCTCTACCACCGGGTCGTTGTGGCTCGGCTTCTGGTCGCTCATGAAGCCGGTGACCCACAGCCGGCCGTCGCGGCGAAGGGCGAGCAGATCGCGGAACGACCGGGCTTTCGCCAGCGAGCGCGAGCCGAATCGCGAGCGCAGTGTCAGAAACCAGGCGTCGGAGAAGCGCGAGCGCAGCGGACGGTAGATCTGGCAGAATGCCACGCGCGAGTTGTCGGCGTAGCGCGACCAGAGGGTGACCGATGGCGCCCACTCCCAGTTGAAGCAGTGGCTGAAATAGACCGTGACTGAGCGACCCCGGGCGAGGCTTTCGTCGATTATGCCGACGCCGTCGAAGGTCATGCGGCGACGCATCTCGGCGTCGCTGATATGGGCGAGCTTCAAGGTCTCGACGGCATAGTCGGCGAGATTGCGGTAGAACTGCTTCTCGATCCGGTGCAGTTCCTGAGGCGTCTTTTCGGGAAAGGATTCGGCGAGGTTGCGCGCCACGAGCCGGCGGCGGTAGCGGACAATGTAATAGGCCAGGGCAAACAGGATGTCGGCCACGCCGTATAGAAACCAGAACGGAAGGTGGCCGACGGCGCCGAGAATGGCGAATCCGATTCGGCGTCCCGAGCCGCCGAACGAGCCGTCGGTGTCGGGCATCGGTTTCATACGGACACCTCCCCGGCCATATCGCCGTTGCCGAGCGGTTTTCCGAGCCTGACGCCGACGATGTCGCCCGAAGCGTGCCCCGCAGCGTCGGGGAGTTCGACGCGCAGATAGTTGTCGGTGAACCCGGCAACGGAACCGTCGTCGGCGATATGCTCGAGAAGCACGGGGCGCACCGCTCCGATGAATCGTTCGGAGAACCGGCGCAGTTTAGCCTCGCTGAGCGCTATCATGGCGCGCGCACGCCGGTGTTTTTCGGCTTCGGGAACAACAAAGGCGTCAAGCCCGAGGGCACGGGTGCCGCGCCGCTCGCTGTAGGGGAAAACGTGGAGGCGCGATATGTCGAGCGAGTCGACGAACTCGCGCGAAGCCTCGAAAAGCTCTGGAGTTTCGCCGCGCGCGCCTGTTATGAGGTCTACACCTATGAATGCATCGGGTATCAGGCGACGGATCTCTTCGATCTTGTGGCGGAAAAGCTCCGTCGTATAGCGGCGTCCCATAAGGCGCAGCACGGCGTCGGATCCGCTCTGGAGCGGAATATGGAAATGGGGCATGAACCGCCGGCTTTCGCCTGCCAGCCATTCGATGAGCGGGTCGGTCAGCAGGTTCGGCTCGATCGACGATATCCTGTAGCGCTCGATGCCGTCGACGTCGTCGAGCGCACGGCAGAGGTCGAAGAATGTCTCCCCATGGCCGGCGCGGCGCCCGAAATCACCGATATTCACGCCTGTTATGACTATTTCGCGGCCCCCCTCGGCGGCTACTTCGCGTGCCTGCCCGACGATCTCGGCTATCGAGGCCGAGCGGCTGCGGCCGCGCGCCATCGGAATCGTGCAGTAGCTGCAGCGGTAGTCACAGCCGTCCTGAACCTTCAGGAAGTAGCGGGTGCGGTCGCCGCGCGAGCATGAGGGGGTGAACGACGTGATGTCGTCGGCGGGTGTCACATAGCTGCGCGCACGCCGCTGGGCGAGCCAGTTGTCGAGATATTCTGTCAGCAGTCCCTTGCGGTCGTTGCCTGCCACGATGGCCACGCCCGGGATTGCCGCGACCTCGTCGGGGCGCAGCTGGGCGTAGCAGCCCGTTACGATTATGGCGGCGCCGGGATGGCGCCGGGCGGCGTGGCGTATGGCCTGCCGGCATTTTTTGTCGGCTTCGGCGGTGACGCTGCAGGTGTTGACGACGACGATGTCGGCGCAGTCGCCGGCATGGACGCGGCTTATGCCATGGTCGGCCATCAGGCGCGCCACAGTGGAGGTTTCGGCGAAGTTGAGCTTACAGCCGAGGGTGACATAGTCGGCTGTCAGGGTTCCGAACGTTTCGCGGTCAATCATTTAGTTTTTTTTGGTTGCACGGCGGCGGCGAAGCTTGAGCACCTGGGCCGAGCGCGCCGGCAGATAGAGTTTGAGCCATCCGAGGCCGAGAGGCGAATAGAGCGGGTCGGGCACGGTGAAGTGGGCCACGCTCTCGTCGATATTGCCGTAGCCGCCGAAGCGCGGGGAGTCGCTCGACAGCACGACGTTGTATTCGCCCGGTTCGGTCAGCACGCCGTAGTCGGTGAAGCTGCGCGACGGACTGAAGTTGAACACGAACACGAGGTTGCCGCGGCGGAATGCCAGAACCTGATCGTCGTCTTTCTCCCAGAGCTTCACCACCGGAAGGGCCTGGAAGTTGTAGGTTCCGCCGATCAGCTCTACCATGGCGTTGTCGAAGGCATTGAGATATTTGTATTTGAGATCGTCGCGGTCGACGAGCTCCCACTGGCGGCGGGCATATTTATAGCTCCACCCGTTTCCTTCGCGCGGGAAGTCGATCCATTCGGGATGGCCCCACTCGTTGCCCATGAAGTTGAGGTAGCCGCCGTTGATAGTGGCTGCGGTCACGAGGCGCAGCATCTTGTGGAGCGCCATGCCGCGGGCTACGGTCATGTCGTTGTCGCCGACCATCATGTGCCAGTACATCTCTTTGTCGATAAGGCGGAAAATCACCGTCTTGTCGCCGACGAGGGCCTGATCGTGGCTTTCGACATACGACACTGTCTTTTCGTCGGCACGCCGGTTTGTCAGCTCCCAGAATATCGAGGTGGGGTGCCAGTCTTCGTCGCGCTTCTCCTTAATGAGCCTGATCCAGTAGTCGGGGATTCCCATAGCCATGCGGTAGTCGAACCCGATGCCGCCGTCTTTGAATGGGATGGCGAGGCCGGGCATGCCGCTCATCTCTTCGGCAATCGTGATTGCGCGCGGGTTGACCTGATGGATAAGCAGGTTGGCCAGAGTCAGATATGTTATGGCGTTGGTGTCCTGACCGCCGTTGTAATAGTCGTCGTATGAGCCGAAAGCCTGTCCGAGACCGTGGTTGTAGTAGAGCATCGAGGTGACTCCGTCGAAGCGGAAACCGTCGAAATGGAATTCTTCGAGCCAGTATTTGCAGTTGCTCAGCAGGAAGTGAAGCACCTCGTTCTTGCCATAGTCGAAGCAGAGCGAATCCCATGCGGGATGCTCGCGGCGTCCGTCGCCGTAGAAATACTGGTTGTAGGTTCCGTCGAGGCGGCCGAGCCCCTCGACCTCGTTCTTGACGGCGTGGCTGTGGACGATGTCCATGATGACGGCGATTCCGCGCTCATGGGCGGCGTCGATAAGCTCCTTGAGCTCTTCGGGGGTGCCGAAGCGGCTTGAGGCGGCGAAGAAGCTCGACACGTGGTAGCCGAACGAGCCGTAGTAGGGATGCTCCTGAATCGCCATTATCTGGATGGCGTTATATCCGTCGGCGGCGATGCGCGGCAGAACGTTCTCGCGGAATTCGCGGTAGGTGCCGACTCCTTCGCGCTGCTGGGCCATGCCGATATGGCATTCGTAGATCATCAGCGGGCGCGTGTCGGGCTCGAACTTCTCGATTTTCCATTCGTAGGGATGCTCGGGCGCCCACACCTGTGCCGAGAACAGCTTGGTGTTTTCGTCCTGAACAACGTGCCGGGCGTAGGCCGGAATGCGTTCGCCGCTGCCGCCGGGCCATTCGACGATCATCTTGTAGTGCTGTCCGTGGTGTATGTCGCTGGGACGCAGCCGCGTCTCCCAGACGCCGTCGGAGCCGGGCAGACGCCGCAGCTCGAATTTCTTCATAGGCTTCCAGTTGCTGAAGTCGCCTACGAGAGTTATAGCGGTTGCGCCGGGCGCCCATTCGCGGAAAACCCATCCGCCGCGCTGGGTGCGGTGGAGCCCGAAATATTCGTGGGCATTGGCGAATTCGGTCAGAGAACCGCAGGCCTGGGTCAGTTCGCGCTCTTTGTTGATGACGTCGTTGTGGCGGCCCTCGATGGCTCCTTTGAAAGGCTCGAGCCACGGGTCGTGTTTTATGATTTTAAGATCCTTCATGTTTAAGATCGGATGTCTTGTTTGTATATATAACGCCCGATTGGGGCAAATATACGAATATTTAACGTAAAAACCTTAAAATCATGTTCAACAACACGAAATGGCGCCCCCTGGAACGCTTTTGGAGAGAATAGCGCAGCTTATGCGTGGCTGTGAGGGGAATCAGCGCGACAGAGGGATGAGTATGGCCTGACTGTTGTCGAATTTGCCCGAATAGCCTATCGGGCCGTACTGACAGGTAGCGTCGCAGACGGTATATCGCCGTCCGTCGTAGACAACAAAGTCGCCGCCGGGTTGGCCTTCGGTGAAGGCAACAGCGGCGGAAAGATGTCTGGGATAGTAGATCAGAACGGCGTCAAGACCGAGTATGACGAGGCGCACATAGTAGAGTTTGCCCGTGCCCCCCTTTGTTGAACTGGATGCAATAGCCTTCGTCGACTATCAAGCGGACGCGGGCCGACGACAGCTCGACGGTAAATTCACCCGAGACGCCGTCGTCTTCCTGAGCGAAATTGTTTTTTTGATGTTCATGGCCTTCAACAAAAAACACGGCGGGCGTTTCGATATGCCTAATTGGCCTAATAGGGTTTATGGGGACAGCAGTCATGAAAAAAGAGCTTGCATCGCGGAGATGCAAGCTCTTTTTTGTGGGCGCTGAGGGATTCGAACCCCCGACCCTCTGCTTGTAAGGCAGACGCTCTGAACCAGCTGAGCTAAGCGCCCTTTCCTCTGAAAGGCTCCGCAAAGGTAAGGCCTTTTTTCGAGGCGGCCAAATTTTCGGCGAATTTTTTTCGCGAAATTTTGCCGGAGAGGCTTATTTGTTGATGTTGCTGACGCTGGCGCTGTCGGTGCTACGGCTCGTGAACTTGCCAGACACGTTGACCTCTATCAGAGAGCTGCCGCGGGCGATAGCCTGACCGCTGCCGGCCGCGAGGCGCGAGGCCTTGACGACGGAGCTGCCCGAGGCGTTGAAGTTTATGCTCCGGGCTGTGCCTCCCTTGATTTTCAGCTCGGCAATGTCAGCAACCGTCGCCGAGGCGGCATTGGTGTCGAGAGCGTCGACCGACAGCTCGCCATTGTTGAGCACATTGGCGTTGAACGAGCGCGCGTCGAGTCGGTCAACATCGACGTCGGCCAGAGCGCTGACAGCGAACGTGGCGGGCCCGCAGCTGACATTGCTGAAGTCGGCGCTGGAATTATCGCCGGCGCGGACACTGAAGGTGCGGTTTCCGAGATCGAGGTCGCTCTCAACGTCGAGCTCGGCAAGCGAATTGAGAATAAATGTGTTCGAGACCGGGCCATATAGGTAAGCTTTGACCTCACCTGCGACCGGAGCATCAATATTGAGCATCTGCCCCATCAGCCTGACGTCGACGGCCGCAATTTCGCGGCTGTCGCCGACGAGGCGCAGCGAAGGCTGCGGACCGACACGATATTCGATTTCGATATGGCCCGAGGCATTTATGCCGCTGAAGTTTCCAACGGTCACGTTACGCTCGGCGGCGAAAGCGCCGGCAGCGAGAGCTAAAACTGCGGTTGTCAGAAGAATCTTTTTCATAATCGTATAGTTTATCTAAAAGTCTAACAACTCTGGCGGCACGATTGTTCAGGAATTCAGTGGTTTATTCCATCGACTGCATTTCGACCAGGCGGGTGTAATGGCCGTTCAGGGCCATCAGCTCGTCGTGGGTTCCGCGCTCAACGATGCGTCCTTCGTGCATGACGCATATCTGCGACGCGTTTCTGATTGTCGACAGGCGGTGGGCTATGACCAGAGTCGTGCGGTTCTCCATGAGGCGGTCGAGGGCTTGCTGCACGAGCTGCTCGCTCTCGCTGTCGAGGGCCGAGGTGGCCTCGTCGAGGATGAGGATAGGCGGATTTTTCAGTATGGCGCGCGCTATCGAGATGCGCTGGCGCTGGCCGCCGCTGAGGCGGCAGCCTCGGTCGCCGATTGTCGTCTGGTAGCCCTGTTCGGTGGCCATGATGAAATCGTGTGCGTTGGCGATCCTGGCGGCTTCTTCGACCTGCTCGGGCGTGGCATGGGCCACACCGAAAGTTATATTGTTATAAAAGGTGTCGTTGAACAGAATCGGCTCCTGACTGACATTCCCCATAAGTGCGCGCAAATCGCGCACACGCATCTGACGCACATCAACACCGTCGATGGCCACTGAGCCCTGCTGAACATCGTAGAACCGGGGCAGAAGATCGGCCAGAGTCGACTTTCCGCTTCCGCTCTGGCCCACGAGGGCGACCGTGTGACCCGGTTTGATGTCGAGATTGATGTCGTCGACAACGGGATTGGCCGGGTCGTAGCCGAAAGTGACATGCCGGTAGGTGACCTCGCCGTTGAACCGGCTGATTTTCACCGGATCGCCCGGATCACGGATAGGATTGGGAGCCAGCAGAATCTTATCTATTCGCTTCATCGACGCCAGGCCCTTCTGAATGGCGTATGCCGCTTTCGACAGGTCTTTGGCGGGATTGATGATGCTGTAGAAAATCACCATGTAGTATATGAACGACGCGGCGTTGATCGACGACCGACCGTCGAGAATCAGCGTGCCGCCGAACCAGAGGACGATGGCGATTGTGAGAGTGCCGAGAAATTC
Organism: Prevotella sp. CAG:1031; assembly: GCA_000431215.1. Lineage (GTDB taxonomy): Bacteria > Bacteroidota > Bacteroidia > Bacteroidales > Muribaculaceae > CAG-1031. The sequence goes on along the minus strand of HF985573.1, from coordinate 4,470 downwards.
GCTCATCGGATGGGCGAGACTCTGGCGCCGTGCCACGGCATTGGTCATTTCGAAAAACTCCTGAGTGTCGGCACGGAAGCGACGCCCCATCTTAGGTTCGGCGTTGAAAGCCTTGACAATACGCAATCCGCCGAGCGTCTCTTCGATGAAACTCATTATGACGCCCCATTTCTCCTGAGCCTCGAACGACTTGCGTTTGAGTCGCTTGCCGACCTCTCCCATCATCAGTCCGGCCAGAGGCAGCAGAATCAGCACGAACAGCGTCAGCTGCCAGCTTATGAAAATCATCGTCGACAGACAGACGATAATCATGACCGGGTTCTTGAACAGCATGTCGAGGCTGGCCATCACACTGGCTTCGATCTCGGCGACGTCGCCGCTCATTCGCGCCATGACATCGCCCTTGCGTTCGCCGGTGAAGAAGCCTATCGGAAGGCGAAGAATCTTCTCATACATCGAGTTGCGTATGTCGCGGACAATTCCGTTGCGCAGCGGAACGATAAAATATGAGCTCAGATACGTAGTTCCGGTTTTAAGCGCCGTCATCGCCACGAGAACAGCCGCCAGAAGCGCCAGCGTCTTCGAAGGCCCGAACGACGCTATCCCTTCCTGAGTATAGTAATAGAAATTATTGAGGATGACCTCTTTGAGATCGCCCTGTCCGACCGCCATATACGAATATCCGGTCTCGCGGATACCGAAAAGCATTTCGAGAATCGGTATGATAATGGCAAACGAGAACACCGTCAACACCGCCGCCAGAAGATTGAACAGCAGATTGAGACAGAGATATTTCTTATAGGGAGGCACAAAGCGCCGCAGAAGTTTCAGGAAATCACCCATCGGAAATGGCTTTACAAGTGGTTGGGATGTCGAATACCCGACAAAGGTAGTCATTTTTTAGCTAAAAGTTTTGCCATATTGAAAACTATAGCTAATTTTGCCCCGCAAAAAAATTTAGTCACATCTAAAAACAAACAATCAAGACAACCATTCTATTATGATCATCGTACAAGTCAAGGAAGGCGAGAACATCGAGAAGGCCCTCAAAAAATTCAAACGCAAATATGAAAAGACGGGCATCGTCAAAGAACTGCGTCGCCGTCAGGCATTTGAGAAGCCTTCAGTTGCAAATCGCAAAAAGATGATGAAGGCCGTCTACGTGCAGCAGCTGCGCGCCTGCGAGGACTAATCATCGGTCCGCGACCCTACTCATATAAAAATTATAACGGCAAGGGGAAGCTTCGGATTGTTCCGAGGCCTCCTTTGTTGTGTGAATTTCCAGCCTGGAAAACAACACACCAGCCACTCCGCACTTTTTCACCGCGCCGGATGTTATAGAGGATGAGATGGCTAATCTACGCGACGACATACGCAAACTCTGGACCGACACTTTCGACGACAAAGCCGAATGGGTCGAGATGTTCTTCACCCGCGTCTACCGCGACGACGACGTCATGGTACTTCGGCCCGACGGCAACGGCTCGCGCCCGGCGAGTGCGCTGCTGCTTCAGCGCTACGCGATGAACTTCCACGGAGCCACCGTCGGCTGCGCATATATATGCGGGGCCGCGACGCGACGCAATGAGCGCGGCAAGGGGCTGATGACACGCCTGCTCGCCACATCGCTGCGCGAAGCCCGCGAACGCGGCGATATGCTCGTCACCCTCATTCCCGCCGAAGGCCACCTATATTATTATTACGCCGCCAGGGGATTCTCGACAGTGTTTTACACCCGCAACCGCCGCTACACATCGTGTCACCCTTTCGCAGGGCCCGGCGAATTCACCATTGTCGACGATCCTTATGCCGTCGGCGTCTATGAGGCCTTCAGCCGGATGGAGCACAACATCGACGGGCGCATCCTCCACTCTCAGCGCGATTTCCTCAACATCCTCGACGACACGCGCCTCGACGGAGGCCACTGCGCCATAATAGCCGACGCCTCGGGAAAGATCTGCGGAATCGGGTTTGCCGCAGAACGCGACGGACTGGGCGTCATAACCGACATTCTCGCCGACAACGCCGATGCAGAACAGGCCGTTCTGCGCCGGCTCCACGCTTCGCTGCCAGACCTCCCGGTAAAATACCCGGCCCGGCCCGGCAATTGTGAACGCTTTCTGTCGCCGCGCGCCATGGGCCGCATTGTCAACGTGCCGACAGCACTCGAAGCCATAGCAGCATCCCACCCGCGCCTCAGAGCCATATACCGCATCACCGACCCGCTGCTGGCAGAGAACAGCGGCGTCTACAGGCTGCAGGGGGGAACCTGCGAACGCCTCGCTCCCGGCCACCGCGGGCGGCTCGACCTCGACGTCGACATCGATGTTTTCACCCGGGCAGTCTTCTCCGCACCGCCTATCGGAGAGCTTCTCGGCCTCCCCTCGATCAGGCCCGACATGGCCCTGATGCTCGACTAAGGTTGCCAACGGGTGTTAAAATCCCACCCTCTCCATCCCCAATATTGTTAACGAGCGTTAACATGCGCCATGTTTAGTCAATAATTCTCCGTCAAATAGCTGACAAACTCCCTATCTTTGTCCCGACCCAATAGGTAAACCATAAATTGTCGTATGCAAAATACGCTGACAACCCTCATCGAACGACAAGCGCTGCGGAATCCCGACCGCGAGGCATATTTCACGCGCCGGCCGGGCTCTGCCGAGTGGCAGCCGACAACGTGGCACACCTTTGCCGACAACGTCGGAGCCGCCGCCTGCGCCCTTGAGATCCTCGGGCTGGAGCCCCAGCAGATCCTGACAATCTTCTCGGCCAACCGCGAGGAAATACTGACTGCAGACTTCGGCGCATACGCCAACCGGGGCATCCCGGTGTCGCTCTACGCCACAAGCTCGCTCGAGCAGGTCGAATATATCCTCAACGACACCCGCGCCGCCATCATCTTCACCGGCGACGCCAAGCAATATGCCATCGCCCGCAGCGCAATGGCCAAATGCCCCTCGCTGCGCCAGATAATAACCTTCGACAGCTCTGTCACCCCCGACGCCGACGACACCACGACGATGACATTCGACGCCTTCATCGCCCTCGGACACGCCGCCTCAGACGCATGCCGCGCCGAGGTTGAAAAACGGCGTCTGGCCGCGAAACCGTCAGACATAGCAACGCTTATATATACGTCAGGCACCACCGGCGAACCGAAAGGAGCGACCCTGCTCCACTCCTGCTTCGACGCCGCCATGGAAATCCATATCGAGCGGCTGACGATGCTGAGCGACAACGACACCTCGGTGACCTTCCTGCCGCTGAGCCATATTTTCGAGAAGGCGTGGACATACTTCTGCCTCGTCATGTCGATGAAAGTGTGGATCAACACCGATCCGCGCGAGATCACCGACACCCTGCGTCAGGTGCGCCCGACATGCATGTGTTCAGTGCCGCGCTTCTGGGAGAAAGCCTACACCGCCGTTCAGGAGAAGATAGCGTCGATGGGATGGCTTCAGCGGACAATAGTCTCGCGCGCCCTGAAGATCGGCGAACGCCGCAACCTCGGCTATGTCCGCACAGGGCGCAAAGCCCCCTGGCTGCTCGAACGCCTCTACCGCCTGGCCGACTCGCGCGTGTTCGCCACTATGCGCCACGCCATAGGCTTCGACAACCCCAACATCTTCCCGACGGCCGGCGCCCCGCTGAGCGACAATATCGTCCGCTTCTTCCATTCGGCCGGAATCAACATCGTCATCGGCTACGGCCTGAGCGAGACAACAGCCACCGTCACCTGCTATCCCAACGTCGGATATGTTATCGGCACTGTAGGAACCGCCATGCCGCGCGTTCAGGTCAGCATAGGCGACGAAAACGAGATTCTTGTCAAAGGGCCTACGGTCATGGCCGGATATTACAACAAGCCCGAAGCCACCGAAGCCGCCTTTACAGCCGACGGATGGTTCCGCACCGGCGACGCCGGCCATTTCGACGCCAACGGCGCCCTCGTGCTGACAGAGCGCATCAAAGACCTATTCAAGACCTCCAACGGCAAGTACATCGCCCCGCAGGCAATCGAAAGCCGCCTCGGCGAAGACCCGTATATCGAACAGGTGGCCGTCATCGGCGACCAGCGCAAATATGTGACGGCCATTATCATTCCCGCCTTCGAGGCCATCAAGGAATATGCCCGAAAAAAGAAAATCCAGTATCGCAACATTGAAGACCTCGTCAAGAACGCCGACATACGTGCTCTGATAGAGCAGCGCCTCAACACACTCCAGCAGGGGCTTGCCGGATTCGAGAAAATCAAGAAATTCACTCTTCTGCCGCGCGAGTTCACCATGGAAGCTGGCGAACTGACCAACACTCTGAAGATACGCCGCCCCGTCATCAACCACCGCTATGCCTCTGAAATAGAGGCCATGTATGTGTGACACCGCAATTTTTCGAAAAATTCTTCGCTGAAAATTTGGCCGGTTCGGAAAAAGGCACTACCTTTGCGGAGCCTTTCAGAGGAAAGGG
>HF985572.1 GCA_000431215.1 Prevotella sp. CAG:1031 | reverse complement strand
GAAGCCGGGGAAGCGCAAAGGTGGAACATTGGCTATATTATTTCTCTAATTATCAGAATTACCAATAATATAAAAATTATGACGCATCTGACTATCAGAGAAATCGCGGACGCTTGGAAAGATGAAAAGCGTCCGTATGTCAAGCGGTCAACATTCGCAGCCTATATGCTGACGCTTGAAAACCATCTGTTGCCATATTTTGGCAACATGACCGAACTGAGTGAACCAACCGTTCAGGCATTTGTGCTTGAAAAACTCAATGCCGGATTGGGTGTCAAGACCATCAAAGACATTCTCATCGTGCTGAAGATGATAATGAAGCACGGAGTTAAGAACAAGTGGATGGAACATGCAGAGTGGGACATCAAATATCCAACCAATACAACCCCGGCAGACATCGAAGTATTGACAGTAGCCAACCACAAGAAAATCCTCGACCACATAAAGGCTAACTTCTCGTTTAAGGCTTTAGGAATCTACCTATGCCTCACCACTGGCCTCCGTATCGGTGAAATCTGCGCCCTGCGCTGGGAAGACATCAATACTCAAACTGGCACGTTGCAGGTAAAGCGTACAATCGAACGCATCTATATCCTTGAAGGGGAGAAAAAACACACCGAACTGGTGATTAACGACCCAAAGACTCCCAACTCCATCCGTGAGATACCATTGAGTGTGGAAGCTCTCTCGCTCATCAAACCGCTTATGAAAGTGGTTAACAGCGGATTCTACGTTATCTCCAATGACGGTAAGCCCATAGAGCCGCGTACCTACCGCAGCTACTACAAGCGGTTGATGGAGTCACTCGGTATTCCTGCAATCAAGTTTCACGGTCTGCGTCACTCCTTCGCCACCCGTTGCATCGAAAGTAACTGCGATTACAAGACTGTCAGTGTCCTATTAGGCCACTCCGACATCTCCACAACCCTCAATCTCTACGTTCACCCCAACATGGAGCAGAAGAAGCGTTGCATCTCCAAGATGTTCAAATCCCTCGGTAAAAACTAATCCCCAATATCAAAATAAGCCTGGCAGAAGTAATAAATTCTGTCGGGCCTATTTTGAAATTTATAAGTTGTAGGAAAAGCATTCGATTTAGAAATCGAAGGTGGGGCGGTTAGATTTGTCGATGTTAGCAGTGCGTACCACGGAAAAAGTTGCGCTATATTGTGAGTTGTGAGCCGGATTGTTGGTTGTCGATGTGGTCGTAGCGGGATTGCTTGCCGACTTCCCATTCGCGGTTTGCGGAGTGGGTGGATGAGGTGTCGTGAGGGATGAGGCGAGTGAGGACGGTGCTTTGATGTGAGGTGAAGGCTTTGGATTGTTCCGGGGCGTAGTCTGATTGACGGGGAGGGAGAGTGATGCTTCCGGTTGATTTGGCGGTCAGTTCCTTGATACGGTTGGTAAGTTCGGTGGCGTCTTCATGGGTTATGCGCAGGATTGCGAGTTGATGGAGATAACCGTTTGCGGCTTCGCCTTGCAGTCTTGCATGGCAGCGCAATTCATCAGCGGACATTGGGTATGTCGCAGAGAACCCATCAGATGAGACGACGCGGATTGCCCTGCCGCCCTCGCGCATCTTGATCATGTTGACGCTTCCAATTCTTGAACTGATGTCGTTTACAGGATATTTTTGCAGGACGGATTCAAATATTTCGGTTGAGAACATGGTGGCGGCTATCCGGATTGCTACATCTTCTCTTTCACTTTCGGGCGAGTTGAAGTACCATGCCGATTGTCGAGGTGACATCTTGCGAGTATGTTCTGAACCGTCGAACAACCGGATTGACATTATGCCGTCCATGCCGGATTTCCGTACCTCCATAGAGAACAGATCGCGGTATATATCCAGCGGGCATTCCTTGCGCTCCTGCTTCTTCGCGAAGTCTATCAGTTCTGACAGCTTCATCACCGTGTTGCCGTCAAGTGCCATCTTCCGGTTATGATCAACGATGCCGTAGCCACGGATCTCACCATTGCGGTCTTTCTGAAAATGAATGTCTATGCCGAATTTGGTTTTGAGAATGTCCAGCAACTCCGACATATGCCGCTGTTGCTCCTGCGATAGTGTCTTGCCGTTTGAACCCTTGATTTTACGGATGTTGGGGTTGACTTTACGGCGCACATATTTTTTCTTCTGACCTTTGTGACCCTTGACATTTTCGACATTTTGAAATTTTCCCTCCGCAATTTCAGCTTTATATTTCCTGATAATCGCACGGAGTTGTTTAACCCGTTCTTTCCGGGTGTCGTTTTCTTGCGAAATATGCCTCCCTATCTCAGACAACGAGATTGTCGTGGCCTTGACTCCTCCGCGAAACAGTACAAAGCTGTCATCTACGCGCTCAAATTTATATCCATGTGAGCGGATTATATTGGCAAACTGCCCCTCGGTGAGATAGCCGTAAGAGAACATACGCTGAATGTCTCGGTTTATGTCCGAAGAAAGAATACGGTTTGCGGCGGCATTGAGACGTGCATAATCGTGATGGTCAGGTATCGGAAAGCCGTTGGGCTGTATGCGCGTGGAGAGTATATGCACATGATTGTTGTCGGTATCGTGGTGGTAGTACACGAAATACGGCTGTCTGCCATATCCAGCTTCCGCCATGAGCTGACGGGCAAAGTCGGTCAACTCGTCAGCCAACATCATCTGCCCCTTTACAGAGGCGGCGATGTGAAACTGAAAGCGAGTGGTCTTTGTGTTGCCGTATGTCCTCGACCGTTCCTTGAGATATTTCTCAATCTCTCCGGCGCAGTCGAATCCGGCTTCATGCAGCAGCTCCACCTTATGGCGCATGGCTGCATCGACATTCTCCATCGCCATGAGCCGTGCCACCCCCTCGGCTACCTTGCGTTCATTATATCCGGCACCGGGAAAGCCACCGCCGGATACCATACCAAGTTTCTTGACTATCATAAACGCTCTTTGATTTGGTTCAGATGCTCCCAAATGGCAGACAGGTCTTTTCGGAAAAGTACAAACGGTTGGATATCCGAAGCAGACAATCCGTAGGGCGACACCTTCATCCGCTCGTTAATCTGATGGGCGGTCTGATTGACATTCGTGCCGATTTTCTTCAACTGACGCAGAATAGCAGTCAGCAACGCCGTTGTCTCGGAATTGGCTAATGATGGCGTAGCCTCTCCGTCATATTGCAGAGTGGCACAACGGATACAGGCACTTAAGTTGCCGTTGAAATGGCTGTCGGCTTTGGTTCGGATCGCTTTGGCTGTCGCTTCGTCCACGCGAAGCCGTATTATGATGTTCTTATTATTTGATGACATGATGTTACTATGCTTTGATGTTATGATGATATTATGTTTGGAAGTCATAATGATATAAAGGCTTTATGCCATTATGATTGTATCTCTTGATATCATGGTCACATGACATTTTCATCCCTATAAAAGACTGCGAGTTTCGAGCGGGATTGGCCCAACTCTACGAGGTGGCAGGATTGCCGTTGTGGTAACAATCGGCATATCTTGCCACAGCAAGATTTATACACCTTAGAGTCTGACAAACTCGCTTTATCGCTCCACATAAAGGGGCTTGTGAAAAATGTGAAAGTGTCAAAAATGTCAAGGGTCACATGGCATTTTCGTATAGCGTCCATGCTCCTCTTTTCTGAAAATGGCAGAGTTTTTCAAGAACCGTTTTACAGTGGACTCCGACATTCCGAGTGATTGTCCGATGTCGATGGCATCTGATGTCCGGAAGTCGAAAGGCAAAGCGTCCAACAATTCTGATTGCCGTTTGTCAAGATTGCCGGATAATGATACGCGGATTACACGGTTCTCCATTTCACGGAAATATTCAACTAACTCAATAGCTGCCTCCGCGCTCCCGGTATCTACCATCGTTGCCGTTTCTCCGGCACAGATATTCTTCATTATCCGGATTATAAGACAGAAGCGCATGAGATAGGTTTCCAGTTTGCCACACACGGCTTTCTCTGCGTCCGACTCGGTGGCGGAATATATCGCATTGTTGACGCTCTCTTTCCACTTGCACAGTTTCCTATGGGCTTCAAGGGAGAAGGTCAGTTCTATTGGCTGTTCTTTTCCCTTGAAGTCAAAAGTAACGACTTTGCGTATAATCCGCTCCCATTGCTCCATGATGCCGTCCGGCATACTGTCAGAGCCCCATGTAGGCATATCGGTAATGTCGGGATAGACTTTCAGAAAGCGGGATGAAAAGCCGTTGACAACGCGCTCGCCACCGAATTGCTTTGCAAGCCGTCCCGGTTGGGTACTACCGATTATGGAGCAATATGGGTTCGGTAGAAATATATGCTCATCAGCGGATTTTCGGATATATTTGAACGGCGTACCACTGAACGCGCTGAGAAAGTAGCTTTCATCCGAACTGTTATAGCGGTTGAAGTTGGCGAATAGGCTTTCAAGTTCATCGCTGTAAAGGATCACACCGTGCGGATTATCGCGCATGGCTCCGATTAACGCCTCGATTGTCGCGTCAACCACCACATGACACCTGCGCCTCGGTCGCTCCATTTCCTCCGGCAAAGACAGAGCAACGCGCTCTTTCGGAGATTTGGACTCCCATTGCTTGTAAGCCTTCAACTGGGCGCAATATTCCCGGTCATACTCATGGTCGAGGTTGAGCAGAGGCGAAAGAGCGAGCCTGAGTGGTGGTGTCTTGCCGCAACTCGGATAACCTACAAGTGCCACATACATAATCGGTCGCTCAACCCACGTCGCCGAAAACCGCACCGTCCAACGGTTGCCCATCGCAGCTGCGAAAGTGGTGAACATGGACGCGGCAATGAAATTGACATTGAAATGCTCAAACTCAACCAACGTTTCCACGATATTGCGGATAGCCAAAGGAAATACACTTAGAGGGAAAG
>HF985571.1:24930-25142 GCA_000431215.1 Prevotella sp. CAG:1031 | reverse complement strand
CTGGCGCCACTCGCGCGGATGGGCCGACAATCAGAAGATTTTCTTCACCGCATCATTCTCGAAACCGATTCTCAGCTGCCGGGTCGACACCGTAGGCCCGTCGGAGATCGGGCTGCTCGCCTTCAAAGGCTCGGAGAAAGCGCCTGTCACGGTTGAGGTCAGACTGGCGCTCTCAGCCGTCAGCGTCGACAACGCCCGCCTCAATATGGCAG
>HF985571.1:0-24902 GCA_000431215.1 Prevotella sp. CAG:1031 | reverse complement strand
AAAACCCGCGCTTCGACTTCGACGGAACCGCCCGCCGAGCCCGCGAGCAATGGAATAGCCAGCTTTCTAAAATCGACATCGCCACAGCCGATGACGCCGCCCGACGCAAGTTCTACACAGCTCTCTACCATACGATGACGGCCCCCTCGGTCTACGACGACGTCAACGGCGACTATCGCGGCGCCGACGGCGAAGTCGGCAACACTGGCGGCAAATGGCGCAACTACACGACCTTCTCGCTCTGGGACACCTACCGCGCCGCCCATCCGCTGATGACGCTCATCCACCCCGACCGCCAGAACGACATCGCCGCCACGATGGTCGACATCGCCGACCGTCAGGGGAATCTGCCCGTATGGCACCTCCATGGCTGCGAAACCAACTGCATGGTCGGCAATCCGGGCGTTATCGTTCTCGGCGACCTCGTTCTCAAAGGTCTTGTCGCCGATACCATCCACGCCTACGACGCCATGAAAAAGTCAGTACTCGTCGACGACCGTTCGCTCGACGCCATTAAGAAATACGGTTACATTCCCTTCGATGCTCCGGGCAAACACGACGAGAGCGTGGCCAAGAATATGGAATATGCCATCGCCGACGATGCCGTAGCCCGTGTGGCCCGGCGCCAGAACCGCGCCGACGACGCCAGCCTCTTCAGCCGCCGCGGCCAGGCCTACCGTATATTCTTCGACCCCGAGACTCAGTTCATGCGCGCCCGCGACGTCAACGGCAAGCTCCGCGAAGGCCCCTTCAATCCGTTCGAGACCACCCACCACGCCGACGACTACTGCGAAGGAAACGCCTGGCAGTATATATGGCTCGCTCCCCACGATCCGAAAGGACTCATCGAACTCTTCGGTTCTAAAAAGGCGTTCATGAACAAACTCGACTCGCTCTTCGTTGTCGAAGGCTCGCTCGGCGAGGCGGCTCCCCCAGACGTGACCGGCCTCATCGGCCAATATGCCCACGGCAACGAGCCGAGCCACCATATCATCTATCTCTATAATTACGCCGGTCGTCCCGACAAAGCCGCTCCGCTGCTGCGCCGCGTCATGAACGAATATTACACCGACTCGCCCGCCGGACTCTGCGGCAACGAGGATGTCGGCCAGATGTCGGCATGGTTCGTGCTATCAGCCATGGGAATCTATCAGGTAGAACCGGCCGGAGGCCCCTTCGCTATCGGCTCTCCGCTCTTCGACAGCGCCGTTATCGACCTCGGCAACGGCCGCAAATTCACCATCATAGCCGACAACAACTCCGCCGAGAACATCTACGTTAAAGGTGCCACCCTCAACGGCCGCAAGCTCTCTACTCCCTTCATCACCTACGACGACATCGTCGCCGGCGGCACACTCCGCCTGACGATGTCGCCGAACCCCTGACCCGGCACGGCTCTTATAAGTTCTATAATTTTTTATAAAACTTATAAGAGCACCGGCTTGTCGGAGATTTTTTGTAACTTTGTCGGGTATTTTTTTAACCAAAAATCTATCAGGATATGGGAGGCTTCTTCGGAGCTGCATCTAAAAATCCGTGTATCAACGACATTTTCTACGGCACGGACTACAACTCGCATCTCGGCACCAAACGTGCCGGCATAGTAACTTTCGACCTCCAGGCAGGATTCACACGCTCGATTCACAACATCGAGCGTAATTATTTTCGCGCCAAGTTCGAAGACGAACTCGACTCTTTTGTCGGAAACTCGGGAGTAGGCGTCATCAGCGACACCGACCCCCAGCCTATCGTTGTCAACTCCCATCTGGGTCGCTATGCCGTAGTGACAGTGGCGAAGATCAACAATATCCGCGAGATCGCCGACGAGCTTCTCGAAAAACGCATGCACTTCAGCGAGCGGTCGGCCAACACCGTCAACCCGACCGAGGTTGTCGCGCTCCTTATAAATATGGGCGACAGCTTTGTCGACGGCATCAACCTCGTCTACAGCAAAATCAAAGGCTCGTGTTCGATGTTGATTCTGACCGAAAACGGCATCCTCGCCGCACGCGACTATCTGGGACGCACGCCTATTGTAATAGGCCGGAAAGAAGGCGCCTACGCCGCCACCTCGGAGACAACAGCGTTCCCCAATCTCGGCTATGAACGGCTCCGCGACATCGGGCCCGGAGAAATTGTCGAGATCACGGCCGACGGTGTCACTCAGCTCCAGAAGCCGGCCCGTCGCGAACAGATATGCTCGTTCCTCTGGGTTTACTACGGGTTCCCCGCCAGCGACTACAACGACATAAACGCCGAACTTGTGCGCGAGACAGCCGGAAAGACCATGGGAGAGAAAGACGACACTGAAACCGACTGCGTCTGCGGCATTCCTGACTCAGGCGTCGGTTTCGCCCTCGGCTACAGCGAAGGTCGTGGTATTCCCTATCACCGCGCCGTGCTGAAATACACGCCGACATGGCCGCGAAGCTTCACACCGGGCAACCAGTCGCGCCGCGCCCTCGTGGCGAAGATGAAGCTCATACCGAACAGGGCCCTCCTGAAAGACCAGCGCGTCGTTTTCTGCGACGACTCGATAGTGCGCGGCACTCAGCTCTGCGATAACGTGTCGACCTTCTATGAGGGAGGATGCAAGGAAGTCCACGCCCGAATTTCGTGTCCGCCCCTTGTCTACGGCTGCAAATATATCGGCTTCACCTCGTCGAAAAGCGACCTCGAGCTTATAACACGCCGTATCATCAAGGATTTCGAAGGCTGTGAGACGCCCGACAATCTCGACCGCTACGCTACGACCGGCACACCCGAATATCAGCGCATGGTCGACGAGATTGCGCGCCGCCTCGGCCTGACAACACTTAAATTCAGCACCCTCGAAGACCTCATAGCAAGCATCGGACTGCCGAAAGAGAGAATATGCACCTACTGCTTCGACGGATGCGGTAGCTGCCCCGCCGCGGCATTCGCCTCTGACAATTCCGACAGGAAATAACAGAAATAATTTGTCATTCCGGCCGGAAGATATTTGCCTTGCAGGGCCTGTATCTTCCGGCCGGCGATTTTTTTGTTGCAGATTTTAGAAAAATTTATTACTTTTGCGATGCAAAAAAGCAAAAGGTCGCGCATTTACTGACCCTAACAATCCTTTCAGGTGTTATAAAGATGTCTGCTTGAGTGCAGTCAACCGCGAACGCCAATATATTACAATCACAATTTTTTTGACAGACGGATCGGTTCGGAGCTCTTGTCTGATACCAAATCCCGATAAAGCGGCAATATCCCCGCCCTGTCCCGCCACAAGCGCAATCCCGACGCTTTTCTGCGATTCTGAAACCATTGTTTCCATTAACCATCGACTAACCTCAACTATTCAGTTCACGACAAGCAACTAAATATGCGCCTGAGAACCGTCCGACGCTGTTTTCAGGGCATGAGAGCCACAAAAACGTGGCGCTCGGCGTGAATAAAGATTGAAAAGAATGGATATGAAATACGACATCCAGACCCTCGAAGCAATGAGCGACGACCAGCTGCGCTCAATCGCCAACGAAATGGGGCTGAAGAAAACTGAAAAAGAGAGCGGCATCGACCTCGTCTACCGCATTATCGACGAAGCCGCACAGGCATCGGCAAAAGAGACTGTCGAGAAGAACCGCCGCCCCGACAATGAAGCCCAGCCGAAAAAACGCGGGCGCAAGCCAAAGGCTCAGGCCGCCACGCCGGAACCGCAGGCAACGCCGGCCGACGGCGACCCTGAAGCCGCCCGACAGCCGAAAAAACGCGGCCGTAAGCCGAAAGCGCCTCAGGCTGAAGCTGAAGAATCTGTTCCGGCAGAAATACCCACAATCGACACTCCGGCAGATGCGCCCGAAGAACCGGCCGCGCAGGCCGCCCAGCCGAAAAAGCGCGGCCGCAAGCCGAAGAATGCCCTCCCCGAGCAACCCGCACTTTTTGCTGCCGACGACTCAGAGAATGCTCCCATGACGGCTCCTATACCCGATCCCTCCAGAGAACTTATGGCCTCCGAATCTTCAACCCCCGAAGAGAAACAGCAGGAGTCCGAAGAGGCCGGCGGAGCGCCCCAGCAGCCTCAGCCCCAGCCCCAGCGCGACTTCCGCCCGTCGGCCAACAACGGAACGTTCGGCTCGTTTTTCCCGCGCAGCGAAGGCCGCCGGTTTGTTCCGCGCTCGCAGCGCGAGCGTGAAGAGGCTGCCCAGCGCGCCGCTGTGGCAGCCGCCAACACCCCGATCGTCATCAACGAACCGGGAGCTGAGCCCCAGCAGCCCCAGGGCAAGAAGAAAAAGAACAAAAACAACAATAACAATCCTCAGCAACAGCCCCAGCAGCCCCAGCCCTACAATTTCGAAGGTTTCCTGCGCACCTCGGGCGTGCTTGAGATTACCAACGACAACAACGGCTTCCTGCGCTCGAGCGACTACAACTATCTTGCCTCGCCCGACGACATATTCATCTCGCAACAGGAGATCAAGCGCCACGCCCTCAAGGCCGGCGATGTTGTCGAAGTTACGATACGTCCGCCCAAATCGAGCGAAAAATACTTCCGCATAACCGACGTCCTCGAAGTCAACGGACGCTCGCCCGAGTTCGTGCGCGACCGCGTCGCTTTCGAGCACCTTACCCCGCTCTTCCCCGACGAGAAATTCGACCTCACGTCGGGCCGCGCCGGCAACCTCTCGACGCGCGTGGTCGACATGTTCTCGCCGATTGGAAAAGGACAGCGCGCCCTGATAGTGGCTCCCCCGAAGACAGGTAAAACGATACTGCTAAAGGATATAGCCAACGCCATAGCCGAGAACCATCCCGAGACCTACATAATGATTCTGCTCATCGACGAGCGTCCCGAAGAGGTCACCGACATGAGCCGCAGCGTCAACGCCGAAGTGATCGCCTCGACATTCGACGAACCAGCCGACCGCCACGTGAAGATCGCCGGCATAGTCCTCGAGAAGGCGAAACGCCTCGTCGAATGCGGCCACGACGTTGTAATCCTGCTCGACTCGATAACACGCCTTGCCCGCGCCTACAACACTGCCCAGCCCGCATCGGGCAAGATTCTCAGCGGCGGTGTCGACGCCAACGCACTCCAGAAACCGAAACGCTTCTTCGGCGCCGCCCGAAACATCGAAGGGGGCGGCTCGCTGACGATCATCGCCACAGCCTTGACCGAGACCTCGTCGAAGATGGACGAAGTTATCTTCGAGGAATTCAAAGGCACCGGCAACATGGAGCTGCAGCTCGACCGCAAACTCAGCAACAAGCGAATCTTCCCCGCCGTCGACATCATGGCGTCGTCGACACGCCGCGATGACCTTCTGCTGCGCCCCGAGACGCTCAACCGAATGTGGATTCTGCGCCGCTTCCTCAGCGACCGCAATCCCATCGAGGCAATGGAATTCATCAAAGACCGCATGGAGCGCACCTCCGACAACGACGAGCTGCTGCGCACAATGGGCGACTGACCTCGCCCCTTCCACCCACACCGCAGCGCGAGCTCCTGCCCGCGCTGCGTTTGTTTTATCCCGTCCAATAGTTTTTACGTTGAGTTCACACGAGGATTTGCGGTGTAATGGCTGGGAAATCAGAAATTTGTATTATCTTTGTTGCCGACAGCAGGGCGATGCGTTCAGGCTGTCGGCCCCTTTTTACACACCAAACTCTACATCATGAAAAAGAACGACATCATTTGCAGGATTGCCGCTATAGTCGTGATGCTGTCATGCATGACCGCCTTACCACCAAGCGCAGACGCGCAGTTTCTGAAGAAACTGTCGCAGGGACTGGAGAAGGTAAACAAAACTCTTCAGAAAGTCGAAGACGCCACCAAGAACAATAAGAAACAGTCCGACAAGAAGCCATCTTCCCAACCCGTTCAAACTTCCCAGAGCTCCCAAAATGCTCAAACCGTCCAAAAATCCCAACCCGCTCCGACAAAGAAGAAAGAGCGCCGCATAGCCACCGCCCACCTCACGCCTCAGACAAAATTCATCAACGGCTTCGAGAACCTCAACAATCTGCCGCCGGTCAGCGAGGGCATCTTCTATCTGATGCGCACCAACTCCGGGCTGTCGACCTACACGAGGTATTACGGCTTCTGGACTATCGACGGTCGGCTGCTCTTCCCCTATCAGTATGAACAGATGCCGGGCGACGCCAGCATCAGGCCACGTTTCAACTCTGGCGCCTGCGTAATGAAAGAGGCCAAGGCGAAGGTAAAAAACGCTCCTATAATCCTCTATGCCGACGGCACAACCAAACCGCTGTCGCACGACTGGACCCACGTCACCCAGTTCTGCGAGGGAGTGGCGCAGGTGTGCGAGCAGATCAGCACCGGTGGCCAGCGATATTTCCATATCAACACGAAGGGTCAGAAAATATGGCCTCACCTCGACGAGACCATAACGACTCAGGACATGCTGAAAACGCGCAAGGTAGGCGGCGTCCACATCCGTTCGCTGCGCGAAGGGCGCCGTGCCTTCTTCGACCGCACTACCAGAACATGGGGCTTCCTCGACACCAACGGAAAGATTGTCATCAAACCCGTCTATGCCGAAGTGCGTGACTTCGTGAGCGGCTACGCTTTGGTCGAACTGAAAGAAAAAGGGACTTACGAAAGCAAGAAGCTGTTTATCGACAAGTCGGGCAACGTCGTGACTTCGGTGATTAACGGCGACGCCCACTATCTGAACGACAATGCCATATCCGACGTCAGCGACGGAATCTTCTCGACAACCCGCAACAATGCGCTGAACAATTTCGAGACAATCTATTACGACATCACCTCGGGAAAAGAACTGCGCCGCTACAAGTGGGGCGGCTCGGCCTTCCACGAAGGATATGCCTTCGTCAGATTCGGCGAGATGGACGAAACAGTCTATGTCATCGACACATCGTTCAATATCGTCGGCCGCATCAACGCCAAGTGCGACCAGCTCGTGCTCGACAATGTCAGTTTCAGGAACTTCCCCTGGTATACGTTCGACAACAAGGCAGTCAACTATGAGGGCACAGTCGAACTGGCTCTGCCGAAAAAGTGGGATCTCAACGACAAGCTCGGCGAATTCTCGGCCGACGGCTTCGCACCGGCCGAATCGACCTTCGCCAGCCACGACGGCAGCGGCAAGTCGTTCGAATACAGCGGATATATCGACACCGACGGTGCCTACCGCATAGTCTTCTCGAGCGACAACGGTGCCAATGGCCCCTTCGACAGAGAGCGGCCCGGCCCCGAACCGATAAAGCCGCCGAAAGAGCCCGAGGACTCGACCGGCGGAGGCTACATCAAGGATCCCATCCCGCCGCAGCCCGGCCAGCCGCGCGACGGCCGCCTGTGGCTCAGCTATGCCGACACCATTCCCGAAGGCCCCATAGGGCCCGGACGCGAAGCGCTGAAATATCGCGTCAACGTCGTGGCCTACCCGGCGAAAGGGGGCAAGGTGTATGGCTCGGGCGAATACTCGCTGGGCGACACCATCCGCGTCACCGGCACCCCCGCCGAGGGCTACCACATCTCTGAAATAGTCAGCGACCGCATGTGCAGCTCAACCGAGACGTTCAACAAGTTCGTCGTGCTCGGCGATATGACCATCACCTGCTACTTCGTAAAAGACGATGTTGTCGGCGATGTCCCCTCCACCGCCATGATCGGCCACATGCCTACCCAGCCTCAGTTCTGCCGCGCCTATGTCGAGCTCGGCAATGTCGACGGCAACAAATTCACCGAAGGCTCGCGTGGCGTAGCCGCCATCTTTGTCACCGACGACAACCGCAGCGAGATCGACGCCTCCGACAAACAGGCCACAACGTCGTGCCGCGCCAAAGCATTCTTTGTGCCGATGAACATTCTGGGCATCATGGACGACAATGGCCGCAAATATCTGCGCTTCGACGGCGGAATAATAAAATACACCCTGTCGGTCAGCGACGACACCGCACTCGGATTCCTCAGCAACCCGCTGCTTAAGCTGATGCTGGCTTTCGACGGCCGCGACCGCGGCGAACTCGAGCCGGGAGCATACCGCATAGAAATCGTGGAGGGCTCACCCGAAGATGGAGAGATGACCCTCGGCGAACTCCAGCGACTGTCGGCCCGCTACGGATGGATCAACTCCGACGACGAATCGTTCACCAAGCGTCTGCCCGCATTCTTCGGCCCGAAATATTCGAAAGGACTATCATCCGACTTCTTCGCCGGCACCCGTCTATCGACCACTAAGCCGACAGCAATCCAGTGGGAACCGAGCGAAGACTTCTTCGCCGACCGCTCGCTGCTCGAACAGCTTGCCGCCTCGCTCGGCGAACTCTACCGCAAGGCAGTGAAAGGCACACGCCTCGAAGACTACGACATGCAACAGTTCTCAACAGACCTCGACAACCACGTCTTCAAAGCGAAATAGCGCCCCCGAACGGCGCGGGCACGTAGGGTCGCGGCATGCCGCGGCCCTACATCATATATCGCCTCGGCGCTGATTTTCGCCGATTTTTGGCAAGGTTGAACTTTTTTGCTAATTTTGCAACGATGTTATAAAACTATGCCCTCGGGCATAATAATTTCGATTGTCTATGATAAAAAGTGCTCTCGAAAAAATGGTCAGCGAAGACATGAGCGGTATCTGGCAGGTTCTCCAGCCTGAAGAGAAACGCTTGATTGTCGATAATTTTACGGTACACAATTTTAAGAAAAACCAGATCATCTACAGCGAGGGCGACACCCCCGAACATCTCTGGTGTCTTTTCAAGGGGAAAGTAAAAAAGTATAAAGACGGAGTTGGCGGACGTGTCCAGATTCTGCGCCTGATCAGGCCGGTGCAGTATTTCGGCTACCGTGCTTATTTCGCCGATGAAAAATATGTTTCGACCTCAGCGACAATGGAGCCGTCGGTTGTCGGTTCACTGCCGTTGCCGCTGGTCAACGACATGATCCAGAAAAACAATCAGCTGGCAATGTTCTTCATCCGCGACCTCGCCTGCAATCTCGGCACGAGCGACTCGCGTATCGTCAGCCTCACTCAGAAGCATATCCGCGGACGTCTGGCCGAAGCTCTGACGGTTCTCATCGACAGCTACGGCTATGAGGAAGACGGGGTCACGATCCGTGTCTATATGGCACGTGAAGACCTCGCCAATCTGTCGAACATGACGACGAGCAACGCCATACGCACTCTCAGCTGCTTCGTTGCAGAACACATCGTCATCGTTGACGGGCGCTGCATAAAAATCATCAACGAGCCCGCTCTGCGCAAGATTTCACGTTTCGGATAACGCGCTCTGCAATCCGGGCCGTGGCATAGCTGACCGCCGCCACAATTATAATAGGAAAGAATATCCTGTAGGTTCCGCTCATCTCAGCCACGAGAAAGGCTGCCATAAGCGGAGCTCTGACAGCCCCGGCCATAACTCCGGCCATGCCGACAAACGCCATCTCGACAGGTGGCAGCCTCACTCCGAACAATGCGTCGGACACCTGAGCGAAAAAGAACCCGGCCACACAGCCGGCAAACAGTGTCGGAGCAAAATCTCCGCCCACACCGCCGCCTCTGGTTGCCGACGCTTTGGCAATTCCTTTGAGCACAAGAACCGCTCCGGCAAGAAGAATTAACGACGGAGGCGTTGCCATATCCGAAAAAACGCTGTTGACGCCAAGCACTCCATAGTCGCCGCTCATCAGCCTTCCCATTGCCGAATAACCCTCGCCGTAGAGCATCGGCACCATACTGACACAGACTCCGAGCATAAGCCCCGACACGACAGCCCTCCCCCACCATGTTCTGACTCGGGCAATAAGGCCGGCGGCAATATTGCCCGTCGTGTTATAATAGACAGAATAGAGTCCGCAGAAAAGCCCGAGCAGCAAAACAGCCGGCAGCAGACCGAGACTGAAGTCCGAAAATGAGCCCACAGGAAAATCGATTCTGAAACCTGCGAGCGATGCCGACGTCATTGCCGACGTCACACATCCCAGAGCAAGTGCCATCACGGCCCAGGTTGTCATCGGCATAGCCATTATCTCGAGCGTGAAAAGCATGCCGCCGAGCGGAGCCTGAAAGATACCGGCGATACCGGCGCCGGCACCGATACCTATAAGCAGGCGCACATCAGACTTCCGCGCACCGGCGAAACGCCCGAGGTTGCTTCCGATTGCCCCGCCGGTGAATGCGATAGGCCCCTCGGCACCTGCCGATCCTCCGAATCCGAGAGTAATAGAGCTGGCCATGAAGGCCGCTATCATATCGCGTTTTTTCAGATAATATTTTCGCTCCCGCAGATCGCGCATGATTATTCGGGAACAACCGTCTTCAACATAGTCGCGCACCACATAACGCTGAAAGACTGCCGACAGAATTATGCCACAGAGAGCAAGGAGAACAAACCAAAGGCTGAAACCGTCAGGGTGGATAATTCCAATTACAGACTTCGAGACAAATACAATCATTTTCTTCAGCAGATAGGCTGTCACCCCGGTGACCAACCCGGTAACCGCCGCAGCCACCATAAGAAAAGTGCGCGGCGCTATATGGCGGCAACGCCCGACTATGGCATCGCGCACCATCTGAACCACAGAGCCGGGCTGATAGTGTCTCATGCCCGGAAAACGCCTGCTGCTTCTGTTTTGTTCGGGTTGGCCGGCTACATGACGAGGCCTCTTCTCCGGGAGACGAGGCCTCGAATATATATCAAAATGAATGTTAGAATAGTGTCGTAAAGATCAGGCCATAGCGGGCTCAAGGCTCGCTTCGGCGGGAACCTCTTCGGGAGCGTCGGCAGATTGGCGGGCAGCGGCGCGAGTGCCGTCGGGGTCGTAGATGCTGATAGGCAGTTCGCCTGTCAGAGCGCAGGCGGCGTTGAAGGCCAGCGAGAACATCTCGTCTTCGCCCGGACGAACAACAACCGGGCCGATAAATCCTGCCCACTCGACGATGCGGTCAACACAGTATTTGCTGTGGGCGATTCCGCCGGTAATGATGATAGCGTCGACTTTGCCGCGGAGGGCAACCGAACGGGCGCCGATTTCGCGGGCAGTGCCGTAGAGCATGCCTTCGAGCACTCCCTTATAAGGCTCTTCGCCGGCGAGAGCTTTCTGCTCGATAAGGCGCGTGTCGTTGGTGCCGAGATAGGCGGCAAGACCGCCACGGCCGTTTATCATCTTCTTTATCTCGCGCAGAGTGTATTTGCCGCTGAAGCAGAGTTCGGCAAACTGGTCGGCAGGCAGTGTGCCGGCGCGTTCGGGAGAATACGGGCCGTCGCCGTTGAGGGCATTGTTGACATCGACAACCTTGCCCATGCGATGGGCAGCCACCGAGATACCGCCTCCCATGTGGACTACGATGAGATTCAGTTCGTCGTAGCGGCGGCCGATCTCGCGCGCATAAAGACGGGCAACAGCCTTGCCGTTGAGTGCATGAAAAACGCTGCGGCGTTCGAGCATGGGCAGCCCCGACAGGCGTGCCTCAGGCATGAACTCGTCGACAACTTCAGGGTCGGCGATAAACGAACGGCATCCGGCCTCTTTTGCCAGAATATCGGCCAGCAACGCGCCCAGATTGCAGACGTGTTCCATCTCGGCATGGATGAGATCGTGGATGATATACTCGTCGACCTCATAGACGCCGCCGGGAGTAGGACGCAGAAGACCGCCACGGCCTATGACGGCGTCGAACTCACTGATGTCGAGTCCTGCTTCCTCGATAGCGCGGTGCATGGCGCGGTTACGGTAGTCGAGCTGCTCGTTGGGATGGTTGAAGCCTGCAAGCTCGTCGGCCGGATGATGGACTGTGGTGTTCCAGATCATTGCCTGACCGTCGCTGACGGAGAACTTTGTCGACGTCGAGCCGGGATTAATTACAAATATCTTCATTTCAATCGGTTATTCTAAAAAGTGGGATTCAAAGCTCATAATGTCCGGCAACACAGGCCAGCGCGAGCGAGAAATATTTGTTGTCGGCCGAGTCGGCGCGCGAGGGGGTGACGACAGGCGCCGTAGTGCCTATCAGAAGGGCTGCGATACGGGCGCCACCGAAAAGAGCGAGAGTCTTATAGAAAGCATTCGCGGCTTCGAGGTCGGGCATGATGACGACATCGGCATCTCCGGCAGCCGGGGCCTTGATTCCCTTGATCTGGCCGGAATGAGGATCGAGAGCTGTCTTTATATCCATCGGGCCACCCATTTCGACTTCGCCGTAAGAACCGGCGGCCGCGCGGGCTATAAGCTCGACATAGTCGAGGGTACACTGGAATTTCTTGTTGACTTTCTCGGTGAAATGAACCAGCGCAACCTTCGGGCAGGTGTGGCCCATACGCCGCGCCATATCGACATTGTGGCGCACCATGGCGTCGAACTGATCGAGATTCGGAACCGGAATCACAGCGCTGTCGCTATAGATCAGCAACTTGTCGTAGCCGGGAATGTCGGCAACGGCTACGTGGCTCATGACACGTCCGTGGGGCAGCAGGCCATGCTCTTTGTCGAGCACGGCGCGCAAAAGATTATCGGTATTGATCGAGCCCTTGAAAACGACTTCGGCGCGACGCTCGTTTATAAGCTTAACCGACATGGCAGCGGCTGAATCGAAATCGTCGGTATCGACAACCTCTATGCGATCGCCGTATTGCTGCTTCCATTCTTTCTGAATTTCAGGACGAACAGAATCGTTGACAAGAATAAAATCGGCCACGCCCTCGCGAAGACAGCGGTCGATAACCTCGATTGTCGGTTCGTCGTGGGGGCAGACAGCGACAACGCGCTTGCGGCGCGGCTGTTCTTTGAATCGTTTGGCGAGGCCTTCAAAATCTTTAATTGGCTCCATTTCTATCAAATTTAAGGCATTCGGCGGAAGACGGATCTTCCGGTGTTTTCATTGGTCAGGAGCAAAGGTATAGACCTCTTCCGAGAAAAGCAAGAAAATGGCTGAAAAAATTACACACAAAATCAAAATATGTGCATTTTTCAGAAAAAAGCGCCGGAGGAATTTCGTCGTCGCGAAAAAAAGCGTACCTTTGCGTCACCAATGCGGTAGTAGCTCAGTTGGTAGAGCATCAGCTTCCCAAGCTGAGGGTCGCGGGTTCGAACCCCGTCTACCGCTCTCAATCCGGGTCCTTCGCCCGGATTTTTTAATTATAACCGGAGTTTCCGATCGGATTCCGAAGCACTTCGATTTAGGGGGGCAGATCGCCCCGATTCCACAACTGAGGCGCTCGGTTTAGAATGATTACGACGGGGATTGTTTATCGTAAGGAAAAATTTCGTAAATTAGTAGCGATAACAACCGATATAGGTTGAACCTAATCTAAATACAATGAAACTCTTGTTTATAATTTTAGCGATGATGTTGGTTGCTATAGCCTTATCGCCCTTATTCTTCCCGTCGGTATCTTTGATACTCCTTCACCTGCTGACTGTCATCGTAGTCACGATTGGCGTCGTCGCATATTACATTAAACATCCGTCGGCTATGGAGCCTCAGCGACGCAAACGCCGTCGCATTAACGATGAATATTGGACGGGGCTACCATGGATGGGTGGTGTAAAGAAAAAAAGGAAAAACTTCTGGGAAGACTGATACTTAATGCTTTGGCCTAAGGGTTATGGCGAAGGTCGTGAGCCCGGTGTCGGGCGACGTCGAAAGGCTATAACGGAAGCCGTGTGCCCGAAGAATGTCGGCTACAAGCATCAGGCCGAGTCCGCGGTCGGGACGTTTGGTCGAGAAAAAAGGTGTGAACAGTTTTGCGCTGACTTCGTCGGCTATGCCGGGGCCGTTATCGGTTACGGTCAGCGTCAGCGGGTCAGACCTAAGGGCGATTTCAATAGCGCCGTCGGGGCGTTCCGCGATACTTTCGACAGCGTTCTTGACAATATTGACAACTACACGCTCCATCAGCACGGGATCGAAACAGGCAGTAGCGTCGGCCGGAGCGCTGTCGATTTCCAGAGAGACGTTCGCCGGTGTCATGGCCGTCAGAGCCGGACACAGCCCCGTCAGCCACCGGTTCACATCGACAGTCTCGCAATCGGGAGGCGGCAGCTTGACAATCTCGGCATAACCGCGGACAAAACTGACGAGGTTGACACAGCTCGTCGTGCAGCTGTCGATAGCCCGGGCAGCAAGCGAGTCGTCGCTGTGCATGGCGCCGAGGCTCTCGAGAATCGAGATTACGCTGCCGAGACTATTGTTGACCTCATGGCCTATAGTGCGCACAATTATATTGAACATCTGCTTTTCAGCAGCCGTAATCTCTTCGGTTATACGTTCAACAATGACAAATCTCCGGCGGAAGCCAGAGTCCATAAACCACAGCTTGGAAATGCGCACGATCGACGCTCCCGGCAGCCGCATCACCTGTGAATCGCCATCAGCCACCGATTCAACGGCTTTGGCCAACTCGGGAGACGACATCCTATCCCATGCGCTGTTTGTCCGGACAACAGCACCATTGAAATCGCATACTGCGATTCCCAATGGGGAGGCCTCAACGACAAGACTCAGGAACCTGTTCTGTTCGAGATTTTTCAGTCGCTCGGCTTTCATAGAAGCCATCAGTGTGTTATAAAGCTCCACGATATTGTCGGCATCGGGCTGCCCTGTCATACGCAGGCGACTGCTGAAATCCTGTTCGCGCAGCAGATTCAGGCCATTGCGGACAGCTTTCATAGGTATCGCCACCGAACGGTAAAGCAACAGCACAAGAACAACCATCAGCCCGCACAGCCCGACAGTCCACAACTTACCGACATCGCAGAAAGCCACGACTGCGGTTGTCACCGCCACTGCGACCAGAAGCATCATGTAACAGATTCGGAACCTCATAACTTGAATTTTTCGATACGGCGGTAAAGCGACTGGCGCGTGATGCCGAGCTGCTTGGATGCTTCCGACAGATTGCCGCCGCAACGCCGCAGAACTTCTCTGATAGTGTCCGCCTCGATTTCTTCGAGAGTCTTGTCGTTGCAAGTCCGGGCCTTCTGCTCAGAGCTTCTGGCAAGCGCCTTTTTGATTTTGGCAATGACATCGGCGTTGCTCCATGGCTTGGTCACAAAATCGGCCGCTCCGTAGTTCATCGTCTCTACAGCCAGCGGAATCGTTCCCCATGCCGTGATCATTATAACCGGCACGTCGGGCTGAAGAATGCGTATCTTGCGGAGCACCTCGACCCCCTGCCGCCCGGTTGTCGACAACGTCAGGTTCATGTCGAGGATAACCAGTTCGACTCGCCCGGAGCGCACCGCATCCAGAGCCTCGGCCTCATTGCCGACAGCCAGCGGTTCAAAACCGGCGCGCTCAAGCGCCAGCGACAGGGCCATCCGCACCGCATTATCATCATCTACTATCAGAATCATAGTGCAAACTTAATTGTATTTCCGCTCAATCGCATCACATTCTGCATATTTTTTCGATATCGGCATTGATGTCACACAGATTTCCGTAGTCATAAAGCGTCAGCGAACGTATTCTGTACCAATAGCTCCAGAACTTATAAAGCTCGTTGATATAGTTGCGCTTGCTTTCATCTTTCTTCGACTGCGAGTCATTGAGATCGAGGGTTGAGATCTTGCCGATCAGAAAAGTCTCGAAATTGGTGTCATATCGCTGTCGGGCAATCTCGTCGGCGCGCGAGGCTATCGACAGTTGCTGCTGCTGGTTGCCGAACCGCTCCACAAGTATAAACAGCTGCTGGTTGAAATCGAGCGACTCCTGACGCAGCCGGCTTTCCGTGACGCGACGGTTGCTCTCGGCCACTTTCACCTTTCCGCGCCGCTTGCCCCAGTCGACAAGCGGAATCGAGAAGCCGACCTCTATCATCTGATTTCCGCGCTGGCGCGTATAGGCGTCGGAAATATTGCGGGCAGTCCCCGTGAAGCCGACCTGGGCATAGAGTTTTATCTCGCGCATATCGCCTTTGGCTTTGGCGACCTCGTAGTCGGCCTCAAGCTGGCGGCGCGCAATATTCTTCGCAAACTTATTGTTGGCAAGAGCTCTGTCGAGAGCATCGCTGTAGGATATGCTGACAGCCGGAATGCTGTCGGGGACAACAGGTTCGATCTCGACATCTTCTCCGAGGTCAAGAAACGACCTCAGGGTGAACATATCGCTCTTGAGGGTGCTGCTGCAGTCGGTCACCTCCGACTGGGCCTCGAGCAGATTCAGTTCCATCTGCCGCAGATCGTTCTCGCTGATCTGCCCCATCCGGCGTTTTTCCACAGCGACAGCATAGAGCTTACGGGCATTCTCGAGATTCTGCCCGGCTATCGCAAGATTCTCACGGCTCATGACGAGCGTGAAGAAATAGTTTACCGTGGTCAGTGCCACATCTTCCGTGGCGCTCAGAAATGCCGCCTTCGCCTCGGAGAATCTCACAGGCTCGATTCGGTTGTCCCACTTGAAGGTATTGACCCCGAAAACCGGCTGCTCGAGAGTAAGCGCTACCGGCACGGTCAGAAAGCGGTTCGAGCCGCCGTCGTCGAACTGCCGCATAAAATCGAGCGAGCTGCTGAGGCTGATCTTACCGCCCGTGAAGGGAATATTCTGGTTTACCGACAGTCCGGCCTGCACGCTGAGGTTGTGGTTGCGCACATAGCTGTATTCTCCCTCGCCGTTCATGTATGGAGTGTAGTGGTCGTTATACGAAGGGAGCGTTCCCGACATCGAAATCTCGGGCAGGCGTTCGGCCCGGTAGCTGCGCCACTGCCAGTAGGCGGTTCTGAGCTCGTCGAGAGCGACGGCCGCATCGACACTCTGCACACGCGCCATGGCGATGGCGTCGTCGAGTGTCAGCGTCTGCACGCGGGCTGCTCCACTCACGGGGAACAGCAACGCGGGCAACGCAATATATAGTATGAAAAGCTTATTCATCGTCAATTACATATCTTTAAGTGCCTCGGCCGGATCGACTCGGGTGGCGCGCCGCGCGGGAGCATATATGCCGGCGACAATCAGCAGGCCCAGCGACAATATTGCCAGAATCTCCCCGATAATCAGTTGACTGTCCGGCAGCACTATAGGCATTTCAATAACTTCGAGCAGCGACGATTTCATCATCCATATTGAAACAGGCAGAGTGATAAGCACCGCCACAGCGAGCAAAATCAGGCCTTCAGCGAAAAAGCGCGCATAAATATCGGAATTGCGGGCGCCATGAACCTTGCGGACGGCGATTTCCGAAACCCGCTGCTGCGTCCTGAACCAGAATGTTCCGAGAAAGCCAAGGAAAATAACCGACATAATGAAAAGCGCGCAAATCACGATATTCCGGATAGCCTGAGTTATAGTTATCTGTATCGAATCGCGAATATCTTCGAGCGATTTCAGATCGGTCAGATAAACATTTCCCGACTGCATCCCTCCGTTGCCGAGTGATTCGATAAACTTGCGCCCCATTCCCGGCTTCACGCGAAAAACCAGCGTAGAGACATCTTCAGGCCTGATCGGGAAATAACCGCTTCCGGCGAAGGTCGGTTCATAATCGGTGCGGCGCAGGTCGGCGGCGACCGCCCCGACGCGGTAGTATGTCAGCGTGTCGCTCGACAGCACTACATTCCTGCCCATGAATTCTCTGGCCGTGGGAGCCTCTTCACCCCAGGGGTATTCAGTCTCGGATATTATTATCTCCCCTTTTTTCAGTATTTCGGCCAGCCTCTCAGGCGTCTCGCCACCGTCGCCGCCAAGGCGGAAAAGCAGCATTAATTCGGGCGACATAAAGCGCTTGTTCACATAATAGCGGCGTTCCTTGCCATCTTTCCGAATATACATCAGATTATCGCCCATGAAACTGTAGTTATATGGCAATGACGTATAATTGGCCTCAGCTACTATTTCGACGTAAGGGTTCGAACGCAGCCCTGAAAGCATGACATCGAGGTCGGAGCGGACCGACCGGACGCTGTCGTAAGGCACGTACCCCTCGCAATTCTCATCGAGTACTCTTATGTCAGTGACATAGATGTCGCCGAGATCGACAGGAAGGGAATTTTTGTGGATATAATATAGAGAGCTGAGCAAGGTAAATATCCATTGCATGACAATCAGCACAATTACCAGCTCTACAACGAGCCAGATATTGCTGCGCCATTCGTTAAGCATCTGTTTGAATAATTTCCGTTTCATGGCTGTTTGTTACTTAGCGTTGATAGCCTCCACCGGATTGAGACGCGACGCCTGCCACGCCGGAACGGAAGCGCTTATAAGATTGAGAATGAAGCACACGCCGACAGCTATCGCGACCGTTCCCCAGTTTATAACCGAGTCGAGAGCCGGAGTAAGTCCGCTGCCGTAGGTGTCGATATTTTCGTAGAGGCCGCTGTAGGTCATGGCGAATACGATGCCTGCTGTAACCCCGACGAATCCTCCGGCCAGCGTTACCAGAAAATTCTCCCACAGAATGTCGGTGACGACGCGACGCCGGGTGCATCCGAAAGCACGGCGCACTCCGATTTCGCTTATGCGTTTATGCATACGGCTGTGAAGCAGACTGCTCAGATTCAGAGCCGGCACAACCAGCAGAATCGCATAGAGAATATAATACATCGTCTGCGACGAATTGTCGGGAGTCATATTACTGCCTCCAAGGCCCGAGGCTATCGTGGCCTGATCGTAAGGCGAGCCGTGATTAACAGACTTGAACCCCTGCGGCTTCAGCTCGGTGTCGAGTACGGCATAGCGCGCCTTGACCTGATCGCGTATGCTGCTGAAACTTACCCCGTCCTTAACCACAAGGGCTGCCGCCGTATTTCCGAAGTAAACGTCATCGTTCGACGCCGAGGCGG
Organism: Prevotella sp. CAG:1031; assembly: GCA_000431215.1. Taxonomy (GTDB): domain Bacteria; phylum Bacteroidota; class Bacteroidia; order Bacteroidales; family Muribaculaceae; genus CAG-1031. The sequence goes on along the minus strand of HF985571.1, from coordinate 6,172 downwards.
CGACCCCGGTAGCTATGAACACATCGCCGCAGGCCGTTGTCGCCAGAAACGAATTGTCTTTGACTACGCCCGAAACAGTGTACTTCCGGTGATTGAGCAGCAGAGGCTTTCCGGCGCAGTCGGTCGTGCCGAAAGCGCGTCGCGCCGTGCGCTCGCTGATGACAATCAGCGGCAGTCCGGCATTGACTTCGTCGGCCGTGAAATAACGGCCGGAAACCAAAGGATGGTCGAACACCTTGAAAAATCCGGCATCGACACCGCGGCAATATGCCTGAAAGTTTTTCTCGACCTGTCCCCCGACGGTTTTAGTGGTGAGATCGGGTTGCATGAACGCTTCGCTCTCGACTCCGTCAAGACCTCCGTAGATCTGACGCGCCAGCGCATAGCTCATTCCCCCCGATGTCTCTCCCCTCGAACCGTCGATGCTCTTATAGTGGAAAAATTCTCCCACAAGAAGGCGGTCACGACAGCTTTCCGGCGCAAAAGGTATAGTCTGAAGGCGCTGCAATATCGCCACAACCATGAACAGGAACACCGACATGACCGTAGCTATGAACGAGACGCCGCTTATCAGAGGCTGGCGCCTCATGTCGTTTATTATCTGACGTATTCTCTGTTTCATGACTTATCCGATTATTCTGCCGTCGAAGAACCTGACGATACGGTCGGTCTCCTGGGCCTGCATTTCGTTGTGGGTCACCATGATTATCGTCGTGCCGTCCTCCTTGTTCAGAAGATGAAGAAGTCTCATGACCTCGGCTCCCATCTTGCTGTCGAGATTGCCGGTAGGTTCGTCGGCCAATATTATCTGCGGACGCCCGACGATGGCGCGGGCAATAGCGACGCGCTGACACTGTCCTCCCGACAGCTGAGCGGGAGTATGGTGAAGGCGGTGGGTCATCTCAAGGCGCTGCGCGACCTGCTCAACGCGCCGACGCCGTTCCGAAGCCCCTACCCCTTTGCGATAGGTCAGCGGAAGCTCTATATTGGCAGCAACGTCGAGAGTCGGTATCAGATGAAAGCTTTGGAACACAAAGCCGAGATTGGCGTTGCGGAAATGCGACAGACCGGTGTCGGTCAGTGCGCCGCACTCCTGACCGAGAATAGACACTGTGCCTTTGGTCGGCTTATCGAGCAGTCCGATAATATTCAGCAGCGTCGACTTGCCGCAGCCGCTCGGGCCCATGATACTGACAAACTCACCGGCTTCAACCTCGAGGTTGACATTCTCCAGCGCGGTAGTCTCGATTTCTTTGGTGCGGTAGACTTTTTCGATACCGCGTAATGTGATTATTGCCATTTTATTTTCAGTTTGTCTTTGGTTTTATAATGTTCCATATCGCTCACAACCAGTCGGTCGCCCGGCTTCAGCCCTTCAGTTATCTCAACATAATCGCTGTTGCAGTCTCCGGCATGGACAGTGCGCCTTCTGAGACGGTCGTCACCATCGAAAACGAACACTTTATACTCGCCCGCACCGTGATAGAACGAGCCGTTGGGCACACGAACCACACTGCTCTTATATCCGAAGCTCACCCGCAGTTCGGCTCTTGAACCCGACCGAAGGTTGCGGTCGCGCGGATTGTCGAGCCTGACAACAAACGACACGACTCCCTGACGCGCCTGCGGAGTTATATTGGCGACAGTGCCATCGAGACGCGCACCATTGATACGCACACTGACACGGTCGCCTACCCCTATGCGGTCGCTGCTCCCCTCGGGGATTTCACCGAGAATTTTAAAACTCGAAAGATCCGAGACTACGGCAACCTTCTCGCCGGCCGCTACCCGCTTGCCCGGATCGGTCACTATAAACGTCAGCACACCGTCGAGCGGAGCCGGAATACCTCCCTGTCGCAAAGTCTTAGACATCAATGCAATGTCGCGATCAGAAGAGCTGACGCCGAGGCGCCTGCCCTGCTCCGAGGCGGCCGCACGCTGACGCTCGTTGCGCAGTCGAGTGCGCAGTTGCTCAAGCTCGAGCACGCCGGCTTTATACGACGTTTCGGCCTGACGGACACGGTCGCCAGTGCCGCTGCCTATGCTGTCGAGACGCCGTTCGTTTTCCACCTCGATACGCAGACGGTTCACATTCATCTCGCTCACCTTAATCTGCATCTCGAGATCGCTGATAGCCGTCATGTTGGACAGCTGAAGCTGCCGCAGCTCCTGCTGCTGCATGGTGTGGGCATCCTGAAGCTTGCCCAGCTCGGTCAGTTCCTGCTCAAGGTCGAGCTGAAGCAGCGCCGTGCCGGCCTTTACCGTATCACCTGACTCGGCATAAACCTTCAGCACTCGGGAATCAACCGGCGACGTAATTATCTCTTCATAGGCCGGAACAACCCGGCCTGTTGCTGCCACTGTAATCTCGAGAGGGCCGCTGTCGGCGGTTCCGACCGTAATATCTCGGCCGTCAACCGTCGGTGCAATGCCCGCCATCATTCCGGCGACCGCAACCGTCGCCACAATCGCAATGCCGCCCCAGAGCAGCAGACGCCGCCGGCGGAATCGCCTGATCTCATTTTTATCGATAGCCTTGTCCATATTTTTGTAATCTTTCCGACACAAATCTACGACAGCAGCAACCCGAATTCCAACTCCACTTGTATATCAGCGACTTACAACCAAAATTCCTGTCCATTTCCGTACAACCGACCCCATAAACGGATATGAATACGAACATCCGCGCAAATTTTAATGTTACAAAAATGACTAATATTAAATTTTTCGCCGGTAATATTTGCAGCAATAAGTAAAATACCGTAACTTTGTATATTCACAACTGAAGCTATGATACGTTCAATACCAAACCCTCCGATGGATCAAGAGGATGTCGCTCGTTTCCGTAGGAATCTGGAGAAACATCTCCGGAGGGATTTCAGCGTGGATGAACGACATCGCATTGAAGAGCTTAAGGCTCGGACAGAGGCAATAACCAAACGCATAACAGCAAATTGCGGTGGGAAAAACCCTATTCTCGGATACTGACATTAAAATAAGACTTATGACTGACGCAGACCATGAAAAAATGTCTGCGTTTTCATGTGGAGTCAAGGAACTTGATGACTTCTTCAGATATGAAGTCAGGGAGTGTGTGGAGCGCAAATATCTATCGGCATATTGCGCCTATACAGAATCAGACGGGATAGTGGCTGCGTTCACGTTGATGAATGATGCCATTATGATTCCTTCAGAAAATGAAAAAGAGGATTTCTTTGACGACTTGCGATTGGAGGAAGATTCTGCTGCTGTAGATTTTTTCAAAAGACAGTCATCATACCCGGCGATAAATATCGGTCATTTAGGAACATCAGTTGAATTCCAGGGCAAAGGTATCGGAATGACGATTATCGAGTTCGTCGCGGGAACATTCTCTCAATACAAACAGGCCGGTTGCCAGTTCATTACTGTGGACGCTCTAAATAACGAAAGAACCATAAGGTTTTATCTGAACAATCTATTCATTTTCCAGACAAACAGAGATTTTTGTTCACATACGCGTCGTATGTATAGGATTTTACAATGATGAAGATTTACGCCTGTATGCGACAAGCGACTTCTCGACCTTTTCGAGACGCGTCTCGGCCGAGCACATAAGCCAGCGCAAAACTTCGTCCATCTCCTGAAGCTTGTCCTCAGCTTGAGCCTGCGCAGTTATCTCTTTCAGGTAGTCGCTCGCTCCGGGATCATTGGTGACCTCCATCTGTTTCCATTTTTCTATTCGGTCTCTCATTTCGATTTCAGCAATGCTGGATCATGAATCTTTAGCTGTATCATTTTTATCGCTCATACGCTTTTGTTTGCTTTCAAGGCGTTTTATACTTTCTGAAGTCGGCAAATCTTCCGGCATTGTGCCACCGAGTTCTTTAATTGTTTGCCTGACCTTCTGCCCTACTTCAAAATGCGCACGGTTGGCATTAGTCTTCCCTTTAATCTTATCCCTGCGCAATTTGTCCTCAGTCTGGGTCGCTCTGAAAAGATTGGCCGCAAGCTCTGTACTCCCCATATGATCAAGTATTCGTTGATTTACTTTAAGTCCTTTCTTTTTATGAATATCATCCTGATCAAGGCCTCCATACAGACCTTTATAACCAGCATTTTGGAATACGCCGTAGTCTTTGTTTGTAGTGACGCCGGCCTCTTTGGCAGCACTTGCAAGTCGTGAATTGTGTTTCTTCATTTCGCCTCGAAGAATAAGCCTCTTTTCCTCTTCTTCTTTAAATGGAGCATCAAGCAGTTTCTCGGCTCTGCGAGTTTGAATCGCGAAGTACGTTTGTGCCTGAGCCACAATTGTTTTGGATGAATCGGCGTTCTGCACGGTCAGATAACATGCAAAACGAGTCATTTTAACATTATCTACCTGTCTTTCAGCGTTTGAACCTATGGGAACCATTTCGTTGTAAACAACAAAATGGTCTGATGGTTTTAACCCGCTGTTTGAGACTGCCGCCCAGGCCTTTCTCATAACCTCGAGAAAATATTTGTAATTCGAATAGGTCAGAACTCGTGCGAGCTCTCGCGACGACCACCATTCCGTCCCGTTTTCGTCGATTTTTTTTTTATACTTTCAAAGGTTTCTTTGGCCTTCTTGGTGAGTCTTGTCGCCATTCTTTTTCTAAACAACCATCCCCGGCCTTCAGCTACAATGAGTGGTGCTTGGCAGCTTACGACCAGGAACGATGTTAAATCTTAAATATCGCAAGCACCATCAAACGATAACGCAAAAATAGCAACTATATATGATTTATGCAAACAAATATCATACTCTACGCCAGGGCTAAAGAGCTAAATTTTGGTAGGCAAACGGTAGACAAAAATAAAAGATAAATCCCGTAGCTCCTGACTGTTAATGAGTTACATTATTTGTTGGTGTCCAGAACAGGAGCATTAATATTAGATTGAATTGGTTTAATGCGGATTTTAGCTGAATCTGTAATGTTGCGCTATAGTGTTGATTTAGATGATATTGTCGTCAAATGGATGAAACTGGATGAAAGCGTAATTCCGTCGTAATTCAGTTAAAATCAATTCTGGTTGACACAGCGTTGACACTAATACTATTGTGTATGTCAACTGAATTGGCTAACTTCGCGTTTAGAATTTAAATCACTCTCCTATGGCAACACTCACCCGTAATATCACGAAGGGCACAAACCCATTGGGAAAGGCTGAACTCCTGCTTCGCCTTTCAGTGTCCCGTAATCTTGTAGTCCGCCTAAAAACCGGATTATGGATGGATCCGTCGCGATTTGACAAAGGCGTTTTCTCATTGCCTAAAGATCCTATTGCTCGCGCTGAAATTCGGGCTATTGAGGACAGGCTTATCGACATCGAACGCTTCCTCATCAATCTCTGTGAGAAAACACCAGCCGATACTCTTACTAAGGATTTTGTAGTCGCTCAATATGACTTGTTCCTGCATCCGAAGCCGGAAAAGCAGAAACGGCAACCTCGTGAACCAAGTTTCTTCGACATATTTGAGGATTACATCGAGAAGAAAAATATCTCGGAATGGCGCATCAAACATCTTCGTGTCTTGAAACGGGCTTTAATGCGCTATGAGCTATATGTTCGTGCCAATGGCCGCAGTCGCTACAAGATTAAACTCAACGACTTCACTGTCGATGACGTAAACAGTTTCGAGAAGTTCCTGCGCTCGGAACATGAAATCCATGTGAAGTATCCGGAAATCTATAAGGCAGTTCCAGGGGACACTCATACTACGAGAAAAAAGCCAAAGCCACAACCAAAAGGCGACAATACCATCATCGGGCTTTTCGGCTTGATGCGGGCTTTCTATCGGTGGTGTCGTGACCAAGAACTGACAATCAACGACCCATTTGCAAAATACAATGGCAAGACTACAGAGGTGTATGGTACGCCATACTACATTACACTTGAAGAGCGAGACAAGATCGCCGACTTTGATTTGTCGGCAAATCCGTCACTGGAGGCTCAGCGAGACATCTTCATCTTTCAGTGTCTTGTCGGTTGCCGTGTGTCCGACCTTATGACTATGACTCCGGGAAGCATCATCAATGATGCCATTGAATATATGACGCAGAAAACAAAGGGCGAACGACCGCAGGTAGTTCGGGTTCCTCTCAATGCCAGAGCAAAGGCACTCGTTGAAAAGTATGCCGGACGCGATGACTTGAACGGAAAACTCTTT
>HF985570.1 GCA_000431215.1 Prevotella sp. CAG:1031 | reverse complement strand
CCTTTTTTTAGTTTAGCGGACAGTAATAAAATAGAACAGGTATCCGTAGATGCCTGAGGCCGCTTCGGCTTTCAGCGGAGGTGTTGCAAACGGTGGCGGAGACGGCAGAGAGGTCATTGCCGGAGCTGCTGTCTCGCGGAAGAAAGAGGCATAGACTTCGGGAAGGCGGTGGGTTTGTGCTCCCGCAGTTGTCAGAGCGGTCAGCGTCAGAGCTAACGCGGTTCCCTTGATGAATTTTGTCATGTGCCAGGTATAAAATTAGGGTTTGAGATTTGTGCTGATGTCCGGATTGGCGAAAGCCCGGTAAATCGGATGGCCGTCGATAACGCAGGCCGGGAGCGCCGGAAGATGAAATTCCGGCGCGGCGACCTTATAGGGCTTGTCGGCGAGCCTCAGTCGGGGAGCGATTTCTATTCTCGCTTCGTCCCAGAGGGCTGCCTCCATGAATGAATTCAGCAGGGTGGCCCCCCCTTCGACGAGCACAGAGATTATGCCGAAGTCGTTGTAGAGGCGGCTGAGGGCCGCTTCGGGCGTCGGGTCGGATAGGATTGTCAAGCCCTGACGTTCGCAGATGCGGCCGCGACGGTCGAGAACAAAGCGCCGCGGCGAATCTCCGGCATAGTCGCGCACTGTCAGCGACGGATTGTCGGCGATGACGGTGCCCGCCCCGACGATTATTGCCTGATTGAGGGCGCGTTCGCGGTGGACAGCGGCGCGCGTCAGCGGCGTTGAGATTGCCGCAGGGGAATCTGATTCTGAGTCGCGTCCGTCGATAAATCCGTCGGCGCTCTGTGCCCATTTGAGCGTGACCCATGGGCGCCGGCGTGTGTGAGCTCCAAAGAACCGGCGGTTCAACCGGCGCGATTCATCGCCGAGCAGCCCGACTCTTACGTCGACGCCGCCTTCACGCAGCATGGCGATTCCGCGGCCCGATACGCGGGCGAAGGGGTCGACGGTAGCGACTTCGATGCGCGGGATTCCGGTGTCGAGAATCAGTTTGGCACAGGGCGGAGTTTTTCCGTAGTGGCTGCAGGGCTCGAGGGTGACGAACATTGTCGACCGCCGGAGCAAAGGGCGGTCGGCTTCGCTGACAGAGGCCACGGCATTGACTTCGGCATGCCCCTCTCCGCAGCGCCGGTGCCATCCTTCGCCTATAATGCGTCCGTCGGGAGCCACGATGACGGCTCCCACCATCGGATTGGGCGAGGCGTGGAGCTCGCCATTAGATGCAAGCCCGAGTGCCCGGCTCATATAAAGTTCTCGGTTTGTCATATTCGCAAATATAGCAATAATATTCGACGAAGCATAATAGCGGATGTCGGGTGAGGCCGGGTCAGCGGATTTTCCCGGTGGGCACAC
>HF985569.1 GCA_000431215.1 Prevotella sp. CAG:1031 | reverse complement strand
TCTTAGACACACTCAAAGAAACAGTATCCCCAAAAGGGAGGAGCAGGCAAAACTACCCTTACGGTCACGGTAGCGAGCTACCTGTATTACTGCAAGGGTCTGAAAGTTCTCGTTGTTGACTGCGACTATCCGCAGTACAGCATCGACGAAATGCGCAAGCGAGAGAAGATGCTTCTTGACCTGAGTCCCTCGTTCAAGAAAACATTCTCCGACACACTCGTCCGAACCAAGCTGAAACCATTCCCTGTTCTGGTATGCCCTCCGGAGGAAGCCATGTCAAAAGTCAAGGAGCTGGTTGAAAGTGGAGACGACATCGACATCGTGTTTTTCGACCTCCCCGGTACAGTGAATAATCGTGGCGTGGTAACTGTGGCCAACTGCATGGACATGATTGTTGTACCAATCTCCGCCGACAAGGTGGTATTGGAGAGTTCGCTCGCTTATGCACTCAAATTACAGGAATGGCTCACGACCGGCAAATCCCAGTTGAAGGGTGTTCACATGCTCTGGAATATGGTTGATGCCCGTGAGAAAACGGAGTTATATGAACGCTATGAGAAACTCTTCGATGAGTTGGGCTTGCCTACCATGTCAACCAAAGTACCCGATACAAAGAAATATCGCCGTGAAGGTTCGGAAACGCTTGAAAGGGCTGTTTTCAGGTCCACGATCATGCCTCCGGACAAGGCGCTGCTCAAAGGAACGAGGTTACAGGAACTTGCAGAGGAATTCCTCAAGGTTGTCAACCTGTGATGTCTGACCTATGGGTAAAGTGTATGAATCGGATATAGACCCTGATGAGTTCATCCGAGATTTTCGGGAGAGCCCCTCCCAGACGCAACCTTCCAAGAAACCTAAAGTTACATCGTCGGATAAAGATTCTTCTGCCAAACAGAAATCCAAGCCGGACACCCCCCCGCAATCACATCCTCAGACCGAGGAAGAGTATCTTGACTGCTTCGTGCGCAATATGGCGCACATGCGGTCAAGGAAGAAGTATCAGGTGGTTGAGGTTGACCCAATTTTTATACAGAAGGTAAAGCGGATCATCTCATACGGCGATACACCTTGTTGCTCAGCGAAAGCCTATATAAACAACGTACTTGCGGAGCATTTCCGAGAGTATGAAACCTATATTGAAAAAAGACAATAAATGAAAAATGTAACCCATAAACTCACTATCAAAGTCACCCCCGATTCGGTGGAAGCCGAAATGAAAGCCACAGACCCGGAACAGGCCGCATACATAGAGAAGTATCTCTCCGGCTCAAATGATTTCGCCACAAGGCGCACTTACATCCAGCCACAGTTGCACGATACTCTTACCAAGATGGCGAAAGTTCTTGCTCCCCATGGGGCAACCATCGGCAGCTATCTGTCGGCAATCGTCCTCGACCATTTTGCAAAGAACGCAGACCTGATGAAGCGAATCTTTGAAGACAGCCGTGAGGACTTATTTACATGACAGTATTTGTAGTGCTGGCACTTTTGGCAAGCAATATCTTTCTTGCCAAAATGCTCCTATCAAAGGATAAAGAGAAAGCAGACAGTCATTCAACAGCCACAGCGTCTGATAATACACCATACCTACCTAAAGATAATAATGAAGGTGTATCTGATGCTTCGATCGAGAATCCCATTGAGGAGAAAATAGCCTCCGTTGTCGGAGAAAGCAAATATGACCCCGACACATATAAGCAGATTGTCAAAGAGATTGTGAAAGAGGTCGTTCCTCTTATCATAGAGGAATATGGCAACTTTGCAGATGCCGGATTCCCGGAATTAGAGGAAAAGAAATCTTCAATAGTTGTACCCAATGACAAACTTGATGAAGTATTCTCCAACACAACAGTAGCGGAATTGACCGGTGAGGCTCCCGAACCTACTGAACCATGTGCCGACGGCGTGGACTTCAACGATATGACAACGACAATGAATGTGTTGAGAGAGAAGTCTGACACCCCGGAGGATATAGAGGTCGCACAGGAAACTCTCCGTAAACTTGACGGTACAGTCATAAAGGAAAAACTTTCACTTGACCCGGCAATTCAGAAAAAGATTCTCCTTATCGAACTACATCTGCCCAAGCAAACGAAAGAGGAAACAGAGGATGTTATTCCTGAACATAACCAAAATAACTCCGCTCAATCCCTTGAATCTCAGCCGGAGAAACCTAAAAGAGTCCTTTTCCACGCTGACATCGACACCTCAGACATTGATGAAATTGATTTCAATGTCTATCATTGACACTTGGCCGCAAGGCAAACCTATCTATAATTTAATTCATGTCTAATTTTTTCAAGAAATTCTATGAAAGAACCGTAGCGTTTATGAACGCACCCCATCGCCGCCGTCCTATTGCCGCAATGCTTCTTCTGACGGCCGCAATCCAGATGTTCGCCGCTGGTAACGGTCTGAGTGGCATCAACGAAGCCACTTCTATGGTCACCTCCTATTTTGATCCGGGAACGAAACTGGTGTACGCAATCGGTGCCGTGGTCGGTCTCATCGGCGGCATCAAGGTTTACTCCAAATGGTCGAGTGGCGACCCCGACACGAGCAAGACTGCCGCCTCATGGTTCGGGGCCTGTATCTTCCTGATTGTAGCCGCCACAATCCTCCGATCATTCTTCCTCTGATGTCCGAGTATTCAATCAATAAGGGCATCGGGCGGTCGGTTGAGTACAAAGGCTTGAAAGCGCAATACCTGTTCATCTTCGCAGGAGGATTGCTTGCCATGTTCGTGGTATTCGTCATCATGTATATCGCCGGAATCTCCCAATGGGTCTGCATAGGCTTCGGAGCGACAGGTGCGTCCTTTCTTGTCTGGCTCACATTCCATCTCAATGCCAAATACGGCCAGTACGGTCTGATGAAACTGACCTCGGTCAAGTATCGCCCACGATATATCATCAACCGTCTGCGCATAACTCGATTGATTAAACATAAAACATGAGGAATATACTGAAAGCTACAACACTGGAGTCAAAGCTGCCTCTGCTGGCGGTCGAGCATGGCTGCATCATCTCAAAGGACGCGGATGTAACCGTGGCCTTTGAGGTGAGCCTCCCGGAACTTTTCACTGTCACCTCCGCTGAATACGAAGCGATGCACTCCGCTTGGTGCAAGGCAATCAAGGTGTTGCCACATCACACGGTCGTACATAAGCAGGATTGGTTTGTTAGTGAGAAGTATAAGCCGGAACTTCAAAAAGAGGATTTGTCATTTCTTGACCGTTCATTTGAACGCCACTTCAACGAGCGTCCATATCTTGCCCACAAGTGCTACCTCTTCCTGACAAAGACGACAAAGGAGCGTATGCGCCAGCAGTCAAACTTCTCAACTCTCTGCCGTGGTAGAATCATGCCAAAGGACTTGAATCACGAAATGGTTGTGAAGTTTATGGAAAGCGTTGAGCAGTTTGAGCGTATTATGAATGACACCGGGTATATCAAGCTCCATCGTCTCAATGATGAAGACCTTATCGGAACGGAAACATCATCGGGGCTGATTGAGAAATATATGTCGCTTTCAATGGATGATGTCACTTGCTTGGAGGATATTGACCTCTCAGCAAAGGAGATGAGAATCGGCGACAAGATGCTCTGCCTCCATACACTCTCAGACACGGAGGACTTACCCGCAAAGGTCAGTACCGACAACCGATATGAGCGATTGTCAACTGACAGAAGCGACTGCCGGCTCTCATTCGCTTCTCCGGTCGGATTGCTGTTGCCTTGCAACCATATCTACAACCAATATCTGTTGATTGATGATCCGGACGAGAATCTGACGCGGTTTGAAAAGACGGCACGCAATATGAACTCCCTGTCGAAGTACAGCCGAAGCAATGCCATCAACAAAGAATGGATTGACCAATATCTCAACGAGGCACACAGTTACGGACTGATTTCCGTGCGCTGCCATTGCAACATAATGGCTTGGAGCGATGATGCTGAGGAATTGAGGCGAGTCAAAAATGATGTTGGCGGTCAACTGGCGACAATGGGTTGTATGCCACGGCACAACACCATCGACTGCCCGACGCTGTTCTGGGCGGCGATGCCCGGTAATGAGGCTGACTTCCCTGCGGAGGAATCATTCTATACGTTCATCGAACCTGCGGTTTGCTTCTTCACTGCTGAAACCAACTATCGTTCTTCTCTCTCCCCATTCGGAATAAAGATGGTTGACCGATTGACAGGCAAACCTGTCCACTTGGATATTTCCGACGAGCCAATGAAACGTGGCATAACCACCAACCGAAACAAGTTCATCTTGGGCCCGTCAGGTAGCGGAAAGTCGTTCTTTACCAACCACTTTGTACGGCAATATTATGAACAGGGCGCGCATATCCTGCTGATTGACACGGGTAATTCCTACGAAGGGTTGAGCAATCTGATTCACAACCGTACCCACGGTGAAGATGGTGTATATTTCACACACACAGAGGATAATCCCATCTCTTTCAACCCATTTTACACCGACGATGGAGTATTTGATGTGGAGAAGAAAGACTCTATCAAGACGCTGCTGCTGACACTCTGGAAATCGGAGGATGACAGGGTTACCAAGACAGAATCCGGCGAGCTTGGATCGGCGTTGTCAATGTTCCTCGACAAGATGGCAAAAGACCGCGACATTGTCCCATGTTTTAACTCATTCTATGAGTTCATGCGTGATGACTACCGCGCGGAAATGGCAAATCGCCCCATTCCCATCTACAAACAGGACTTCGACATTGACAACTTCCTGACCACGTTACGCCAGTACTACCACGGTGGACGCTTCGACTTTCTGCTCAACTCCAAAGCCAATATCGACCTGCTCAACAAGCGGTTTGTGGTATTCGAGATTGACAGTATTAAAGATAACCGCGAACTTTTTCCGGTGGTTACAATCATCATCATGGAGGCTTTCATCAACAAGATGCGCCGCCTGAAGGGAGTCCGCAAAGTCCTTATCTGTGAAGAGGCTTGGAAGGCTCTCTCCTCGGCGAATATGGCTGAGTATATGAAGTATCTCTGTGCGCCCGTAAAGGTTGCATCGTAAATATCTCTTTGGCAAGAGATTAGGAACGTGTTCTTTGAAAAATAACCTATCATCAGCCGACTTATCTGTTTCGGGAAAACTTA
>HF985568.1:2085-20180 GCA_000431215.1 Prevotella sp. CAG:1031 | reverse complement strand
GTGCCCACCGGGAAAATCCGCTGACCCAAACTAATCGCGGAAATCTGCGTCTAATAGATAGAACTTCAAATACAAGACGTTATGCGCGAACATTGGTATGTCTATCTGATAATTGCTGTAGTGGCAGCACTTCTGCTTTGGGTTTTCGACAAATTCGGAATTATAAAATCGAAGCCCCTACGTTACTTCATAGTCATTTTCATCGCCTCTATCGTATGCTGGGTTGTATACGACCTTGTCACATCGGAGTTATAAAAGTCGACACCTCAGAATCAACATCTCCGACAAAGAGCCGGCGCGTGCCAAAGACTCCCCGCCACATTCAGGGGCTGGAAAATCATACGTTCTGCATCTGGCCCGCGAAATTTTTGTTGCCGCGGGACTTTCCTGACAATCAGAACAAGAGCAGAAGGGCCGAGTAGACGACGACGGCGGGGATGACGAGCAACAGCGAGTCAATGCGGTCGAGGATGCCGCCGTGGCCGGGGAGAAGGTTGCCGGAGTCTTTCACGCCGACAGTGCGCTTGATAAGCGACTCGACGAGGTCGCCCCACGTTCCGAAGACGCCGACAACAAGGCCCAGTCCGGCAAGCTCGGCCCACGACCGCGCGTCGAACAAGTCGGGAAAACCGAAACGAAAGAGGAAACCGGCTGCTACGGCAAACAGAAGTCCGCCGAAGAATCCTTCCCAGGATTTCTTGGGCGATACGCGCTCGAAAAGACGGTGGCGTCCGAACGTCGAGCCTACGAGATAGGCACCGGTGTCGCTGAGCCATATCATTATAAAGACGCCCAACAGAAGCGCTACGCCCTGACGGGAGTTGTAGACGAGCGACATCAGGGCTATCGGCAGCGCGATGTAGACCTGCGCTCCGAGCGAGCAGACGAGCGATCTTACGGGACAGCCGCGTTTCGAATAGAGCGTTGCCACAAGTCTGGCGATGAGATATATCAGATACAAACCGCCCCACGCCGCCAGAAAGGGGAAGCTCGACCCCGTTCCGAGGCTGAAGACGACCGAATCGAATCCGTAGACGAGCACAAGCGCGCCGGCTACGTCGAGCAGATGCATCGCGAGGCCCGCTCCCCCCTCATGCCTGTCGACAAGATGGAGGAACTCATTGACGGCAAGAGCCGCCAGCAGGCAGCCCAACGCAGTGAAGAGCGTGGAGTTGATGACAATGCCGCACACTATGACGGCAACGTAAAGGGCGCCCGTGAGGCTTCGTAAGACAAGATTCTTCATTTGGTCAGCAAATATAGCGTTTGTCGCCGCGCGAAATCACTGCCACGTATAGTTTTTGACGTCGGAGCGGCGGAAACGGCGAAACAGAGTGAGAACGGGATGTATCAGCGTCAGAGGCACTACCGTCCAGAACAGCGGCGCGGCATCGAGAAGACGCGACAGGCGCCGCCACGTCACCATGACGGGAATCCACAGCCCGATCATGACGAGCAGCATCGCGGCGGCAGGCACCAGCGACGGCAGTCCGGTCGCCACAGCCACAGCCGTTGCAGCGAGCCACAGCCACCATAACAGCGACATGAAGCCCCACATCAGCGGGGTCGAGCGGCGAAGATAGCGCCCGGTGAAACGTCGGGCGTCGTATTCGTCGCGCGCAGCTTTTTCGGGATGACGTTCGAGATCCACAACCATCGCGTCGCGCGCTACCATGACGTCGGCAGGCGCCACTGAGGCCAGCTGCGACACGAATATGTCGTCGTCGCCGTTGACAAGAGTCAGCGACTTCTCGAACCCGCGCTGTTCCATGAACAGCTGACGGGTATAGCCGAGGTTGTTTCCATCGCCGCGGTAGGGACGGCCGCCGATGGCGGCGCCGAGCCACTGGGCCGCTGTGCGCACTGCGTCGAAAGCACGCCGGCGGCGGCCACCTTTCTCAACGGCGTCATCGGAGGGTCGCGGTATGCTGTAGCCGAGCACAACCTTGTTGCCCCGGGCGAAACCGAGTGCCATAAGGCGCAGCCACAGCGGCGACTCGACACGGCAGTTTCCGTTGGTGAAGACCATCCAGTCATAGCGGGCTGCCTTGACGCCAAGCGTTATGGCGAGCTTCTTGCGCGACAGATTCCGCGATGTAGCGGGCGCGTAGGTCATATAAAGATTCGAGTAGACATCCTGAAGCTGAGATACAACCCCCGGGGTCACACCCTCGTCATCGTCATCGTCGACAACGATAACCTCCATCGGAGCCGGATAGTCCTGCTCGAGAATCTGCGGCAGGAGTGTGCGCAGATTTGTCGCCTCGTGGCTCGAGGTGACAATAACGGTGACCGGCCGGAATGTCGCCTCGGCCTCGACAGTGCCCGACGCGATGGCATTGTCGCGGCGTATGCGCCGCGTAACCCTGAGAAGTCGCGGAAGCAGCAGCGACAGAATCAGCACCGCAAACACCAGCGCGGCACCCGACGCGGCTATCGCGACAATATCGAACTTCAGCGACAGTAGCTCTTGATATGGAAAAGTCATTGACAATATCGTTTTTTGAAGTTGCAAAATTACAAACTCTGCGCCAATAATCCTCTAAAGAATCGCTAAAAGAGCGTTAACCCGCTCCGATGTTTGATTATTATGCTAACTTTCACTATCTTTGCGGCGCAAAAAATGGGGCTGTCCCGGGCGTCGGCACTATAATAAAGGTGCCGATGCGCGCGTTTGTTATGTAACCCCCATATATTCAATAACTATCCGACATACTTTTTGCTGTAATGAAAAAATTCTTCTCAATAGCCCTGGCCCTCAGCGCCGCCGCTGTTATGCTGACTCTCGGCTCGTGCAGCACGCCGAAGGCCTCGATGACCTATTTCGAGAATATCTCCACAACCGACAGCGGCCAGCTCGGCAACGTCGACTACGAACTGAAGATCGCCCCCGACGACAAGCTCGACATCCGCGTGACCTCGACCAATCCCAACGCCGCGCAGATCTTCAACATCCCTTCGAGCTACAGCACCGTAATGGATCCCAACACCGGCACTATGGTCCAGACCCCCGCCGGTAACAATATCGACTATCTGGTCAGCCAGTCGGGCGACATCAACTTCCCCATTCTCGGCAAGATCCACGTAGCCGGGATGACAACCACCCAGCTCGCCGACTACATCTACGACCACGTCAAAGACCAGATCGAAGACCCCATAGTAACCGTCCAGCTGACAAATTTCCATGTCAGCATCCTCGGCGAGGTCAACCGTCCGGGCAATGTGTCGGCCAACTCCGAGCGTTTCACCATTATGGACGCCATAGCCCGCGCAGGCGACCTCACCCCCTACGCCGTGCGCGACAACATTCTGCTCATCCGCGAGGAAAACGGAAAGAAGGAATACCATCATCTCAATCTCAACGACTCGAAGGTATTCACCTCGCCCTACTTCTATCTGAAGCAGAACGACATGGTTGTCGTGCAGCCCAACGACGTGCGCCGCAGCAATGTCAACTACAATGTCAACAACGGCTACCGTCTTCAGGTCACCTCGGCTATAATCAGCGCCTGCTCGGTAGTAGCGTCGCTGGCAATAGCTCTCTTCGTCAAGTAAGACGGGCCTCCGTGCCGTTCCCTTTGACCTTTTACACAGTAATTCCACCTTCGAAACCAATATGAGCACCGAACGCGAAAAGCAAAGCGAAATAATCGACATCCGAGGTCTTCTCGGTGAATATGCCTCGAAATGGTATCTCTTTGTGGCCTGCATAATAATCTGCACGGGAGCCGCATATATCTATTCCAAATCGCGCCTGCCGGTCTACGACGTAAACGCCAACCTTCTCATCTCGCAAGACGAAGAGAAAGGGGGAGCCGGAAGCCTGCTGAGCAACTTCGGCGACATCTCGTCGGTTTTCGGCAGCAAGGGCAAAGTCGATGACGAGGTTTTCATCGTCAAGTCTCACTCGGTTCTGCGCGAGACAGTGAAAGATCTCGGCATCAACAAACGCCACTACGTAAAGAAGAACCTACTGCTCAACAAGTTCGAATATAAGGAATATCCTGTCGACGTGCTCTGCGAAGCATCGATTCCCGACACCCTCATGCACGCCATCCGCTTCAATGTCAGCGTTGACGACGAGGGACTTGTCGATGTCAAGACAAAAATCGACCGCGAGACCGTCTCCGAAATCAAAGACGCCCGCTTCCCGGTCACCGTCAAGACCGACTTCGGCCGCTTCATTCTCAACAAAACGCCCTACTACGTTCCCGGCAAATCGCTGAAGACGACAATCGAGCTCGACGGCTACAACGGTGCGGCCGAAGGTCTTTCCGACATTGTCGAGATCAACGTCGCCAACAAGAAGGCCAACGTCATTTCGCTCCACATGCTGTCGACCGACGTCGACTACGCCAAGGACGTCCTCAACGGAATCCTCGCCAACTACAACAACCGCGGCATTAAGGAGCGCACGGCCAAGTCGCAGAAGACGGCCGAATTCCTCGACTCGCGCCTGGCCCTTCTGAGCTCTGACCTCAACGACACCGAGAACGGCCTCGAATCGTTCAAGCGCGAACAAGGGCTGACCGACCCCGAGGTCGACGTTGAGTTCAACCTCCGCAAGAAAACCCTTCTCGAAGGCGACCTGCTGAAAGCCCAGACCACCACCGAAGTGACGAAGATGCTTCTCGACTTCGTCAACGACCCCGCGAACGACTATTCGCTGATGCCCTCGACGGCCATCACCGCCGACGCCGTGCTGGCCATCAACTCCTATAACACCTTGATGCTCCAGCGCCTCGAACTGGCCCGCACGGCCAAAGGCCACAACCAGAATCTCTCGCGCATGGACGAACAGCTCGCCGCAATGCGCAAGAGCCTGCGCGAGAGCCTCGCCAAGAGCTACGACGGCGCCCTCACCGCCCAGCGCGACCTTCAGGCCGAAGTCAACGCCGCCGACTCGCGCCTCGGCAAGATGCCCTATCAGGAGCGTATCTTCCGCTCGATCATGCGCCAGCAGGAGCTTAAGGAACAGCTCTACCTCTTCCTTCTCCAGCGCCGCGAGGAAACGTCGATGACTCTGGCCAACTCCATTCCGAAGGGCGTCATCGTCGACGAAGCCTATTCGCTCGTCGAGCCGCGCGGGCTGAAGCGCAAGATGCTACTTCTTCTTGGCGCCTTCTTCGGCCTCTGCCTCGCTCCGGCCATCATCTACATCCGCCGCTCGCTGCGCAACAAGTTCGAGAGCAAAGACGAACTCGAGAAACTCACAAAGGTTCCCGTGCTCGGCGAGGTATGCACCTCGCGCCGCAGCGGCAGCCTCGTCGTGAAGCCCGGCGGTTCGACATCCATCGCCGAGCTGTTCCGCCTGATAAGGACGAACCTCCAGTTCATGCTCCCCGACAAAGACAACAAGGTCATTCTGATGACATCGACCGTGTCGGGCGAAGGAAAATCGTTCATCTCGATCAACCTTGCCTCGTCGCTGTCGCTGCTCGAAGGCAAGCGCGTTCTGCTCGTCGGCATGGACATCCGCGCCCCGAAGCTCGCCGAATATCTGCCGCTCGGAACCGGCAAGCGCGGACTGACGGAATATCTCGCCTCCGACGCGATATCGCTCGACGACATAATAATGAAAGACGCCGTACTGCCCAACATGGACATCATCGCCGCCGGCCCCGTTCCGCCCAACCCCTCGGAACTGCTGCTGAGCAAGAAGGTCGACGACCTGTTCGCACAGCTGCGCACGATGTACGACTACATCATCGTCGACAGCGCCCCCGTCGGCATGGTGAGCGACTCATTCTCGCTCGAGCGCATCTCCGACGCCACAGTCTACGTGTGCCGCGCCAACTACACTTCGCTGCGCGACGTCAAATTCTTCAACGACCTCTATGCCGACAAACGCCTCAAGAAGATGGGTCTCGTTGTCAACGGAACAAGCGCGAAGAAAGGCTATGGCTACGGCTACGGCGAGAACAGCGAGCATAACGGCAAAAAACGTCGCAAAAAATCTTAAAAAACTTGTCGGAAAATTTGCTCAGTTCAGCCCAAAAGCGCTACCTTTGCATCTACTCAACAAACGTATAATTATCCAACCATAACAAAAAACATCTATTACAATGGCTTACGTAATCACCGATTCATGCGTAGCATGTGGCACCTGCCAGCCCGTTTGCCCCGTAGAAGCTATCTCTGAGGGCGAAATCTACCACATCGATCCCGATACCTGCATCGAATGTGGCTCTTGCGCCGAGGTTTGCCCCAACGACGCTATCATCCCGGGCGAATAACCCATCCCACTGTAAAAAAAACTAAAAGGCCGGCTCTCAGCGAGTCGGCCTTCTCTTTTGCGGCCGCGGGCCGCATTGCCGTCTCGATTTTTTTAGCTAACTTTGCAGCGTAGAGACTGCAAGTATTGACTTTAACTTAACAATCATACACATCCCCAAACCATGAAGAAATTGTTTTCACTGCTCGCAGTGTGGGTGCTCGCCCTCACTACCGCAGCGTCGGGGCAGATCGTAGAGACTCGTCCGGCCCCGCTTCAGCAATCAAGCAAAGATGTTGTCGTAGTCTACCATTCCGACCGCGGTAACGGCGGACTGAAAGGCTTCACCGGCGATATGTACGCCCACATCGGCGTCATCACCGACAAGAGCAACGGCCAGTGGGTCTACGCGCCTGCGAAATGGGGCGATAACAGCGAAAAATACAAACTGACCCCGAAAGGCAACGACACCTGGGAGCTCGCCATCGGCGACATCCGCACCTATTTCGGCATCACCGACGCCACTGAGACTGTCGAGAAGCTCGCCATGGTGTTCCGTTCGGCCGACACCAAGAAAGAGGGCAAGACCGAAACCGGCGGTGACATCTTTGTCGACGTCAACCCCGACGGATTCGTCCTCGACGTGAACAGCACGGCCTCATCGGTGCTTCTCTCGCCGACGAAAGCAACCGTCAACGCCACAACGACCGAAGAAGCCGACATCACCATCACCCTCGACGGCATAAAGGTAGCCTCGAAGAAGGGAACAACGCTCAGCGCCGAAATCTCGCTGTCGGAGCGCCGCACCTACAAGGTCATCGTCACCGCCGACAACGGCAAGGAGACCCTGACTTCGGAACTGACATTCCTCGTGGCTCCCCAGGCCGTGAAAGCCGACTACCCCGGCGGCGTGCCGCAGCAGGGCGCTGTCGAGGCCGACGGCAAAACGCGCTTCTGCATCGCCGCCCCCGGAAAGGAGAATGTCATCATCGTCGGTTCGTGGGACAACTACAGCCCCAACGACGCCTCAGTGATGAAATATCAGGACTATAACGGCTACCGCTATTTCTGGGCCGAAGTAGAAGGTCTTGAGAAAGGCAAGAACTACTGCTACTATTACCTCGTCGACGGAACGAAGAAAGTCGGCGATCCCTATGCACGCCTCGTGCTCGACCCCTATAGCGACAAATGGCTCGACAAACTGCCCGAAGGATGTCCCGCCTACCCCTACGACCGGTTCGACGACACCATGCTCGCCGTCTACAACAGCGACATCGACAACTACGACTGGCAGTATAACGACGCCTATTCTATTCCCGACCACGACAAGCTGATAATCTACGAACTGCTCGTGCGCGACTTCGACGGAGCCAACCGCACCGCCGACGGAACCTTCGACAACGTGTCGCACCGCCTTCTCTACCTCAAGGAGCTCGGCGTCAACGCCATCGAGCTGATGCCCGTCATGGAGTTCAACGGCAACAACTCGTGGGGCTACAACACCAACTTCTATATGGCTCCCGACAAAGCCTACGGCTCGCCGGCCGACCTCCGCGCCCTCATCGACAACATCCACCGCCACGGCATGGCTGTCATCCTCGACATCGTGTTCAATCAGAGCGACGGCCTCCATCCCTGGTATCAAATGTACGACATCAAGAACAACCCATTCTACAACGAAAAGGCTCCCCACGACTACAGCGTGCTCAACGACTGGAACCAGAGCAACCCGCTCGTAGAGCAGCACTGGGCCGACGTTATCCGCTACTGGATGACAGCCTATAACGTCGACGGCTTCCGTTTCGACCTCGTCAAGGGCCTCGGCGACAACGACAGCTACTCCGGCGGCACCGAAGCCTACAACAAGAGCCGCGTCGACCGCATGACCCGCCTCCACGCCGTAATAACCTCGGTCAAGCCCGACGGCATCCATAACAACGAGCATCTCGCCGGAGCCAAGGAAGAGACCGAGATGGCCACCGACGGCCAGCTCCAGTGGGCCAACATGAGCAACGCCTCATGCCAGACAGCCATGGGCTACAACCAGCAGAGCGACATGAGCGCCTTCTACGCTCCGCGCCACGGCAGCCGCCCCTACGGCTCGACCGTCAGCTATGCCGAGAGCCACGACGAAGAGCGCATGGGCTACAAACAGACCCAGTGGGGCGCCACCGACGACGTCAAGGCCGACGAGGAAGTGCGCTCGCAGCGCCTCGGAATGGTAGCCGCCCTGATGCTCATGACCCCGGGCAACCACATGATATGGCAGTTCGGAGAGCTCGGTGCCGACCAGACCACCAAAAACACCGACGGCGGCAACAACACCGACCCGAAAACCGTGCTCTGGGGACGCCTCGAAAACGGCAACTGGGCCAACCTGCTCCAGACCTACACCAACCTCAACTGGATACGCCGTCTCAATCCCGCCCTCTTCTCGGCCGACACTCAGGTCGACATGAGCTATAACGGATGGACAAACGGCCGTCACATCCGCCTCACCGCCGGCAATCAGGAACTCCTGCTTCTGGCCAACCCGACAACCGACGAAATGACCGTCGAAGCCGCAGTGACCAAGATCGCCGCCGCCAACAACCGCGTGATGACCTCGACCCCCGCTGTCGAGCTGACTCCCGCCGTGACCGACGGCAAAGTAAGCTGCAAGCTTCCCGCAGGCACTTTCGTCATCATAGGCACAGCCGACACCGCAGGCATTGACGACGCAATCGGCGACGCTCCCACAGCCCGCGCCATCGGCGGCAACGGCCGCATCACGATCGTGGGCGAATATGACACCGTCAGCGTCTACAGCATCTCAGGCGCCATGACCGGCCTCGAGGGCCTCACCCCCGGCATCTACATCGTCGACATCGACGGCCGTGCCTCGAAAGTCCTCGTCCGCTAAACCGAACCTTATAAAACACAGAACGGGGAGCGTGCACGGCACGCTCCCCGTTGTTGGGTTTCGATGGGGGTTGTCAGAGCATCTTCAGGCTGCGGGCCACGAAGTCGCTGAGCTGCTGGCCGCGCAGGAGGCCGTTGGCAAGCAGGGCGAGATCGACGATCTGGCTTATCAGCGGACGCTCTTTGGCGTAGTCGTCGGCAAGCTTGTCGCGCGAGTTGCGGGCGGCGTTCATGCGGCCCTCGATGTCGGCGCGCTGCTTGCGCTGCTCGTCGGTCGGTTTGTTGTCCTTGACCTCGGCATCGACGGCGCGCAGCTCCTTGTCGGCTTTCTCGAGCTCGTCGGTGAACTCGGTTGTCGAGGGCATCAGCTTCTCGCGGGCCTCGTCGACGATGCGCTTCACGAGCTCGCTGCCGGTGTTGACAATGAGGTTGTAGCTGTCGGGCAGTTCGCCGTAGAAGCTCATTCCGGGCTGCATGGCGGCCATGTCTTTCATTCGGCGCATATATTCGTTCTGGGTTATCAGAACGGGATTGGCCTCGGCCGACAGCTGCTCGAAGGTGACGAAGAATTCGGCCTTGTCGACGTGGGGAACGGCCGAGCGGAACATGCGGGCGAACACGTCGGTCTCGGCGCCGCTGAGGCCCGACTCCTTCTTAGTGTCGCGCGGAACGAGATTATCGGCCGTCTCGGAGTCGACGCGCACGAAGCGTGTTTTCTCAAGGCGCTGCTCGAGCATTCCGATGAAGTGGCTGTCGAGCTGTCCGTCCATGACGAGCACATTCAGACCGAGGTTCTGAGCCGCCTTGATCTGCGAGTGCTGGGCCGTCGAGTCGGTGGCGTAGATATAGACGAGATTGCCGTCTTTGTCGGTCTGGCTGGCCCCGATGAGGGTCTTGTATTCGTCGAGGGTGAAGTATTTGCCGTCGACGTCGCGCAGCAGAACGAATTTCATTGCCATGTCGGCGAACTTCTGATCGGTCAGCATTCCGTATTCGATGAAGATCTTGATGTCGTCCCATTTCTTCTCGAAATCGGCACGGTCGTTCTTAAAGATGCCGTCGAGGCGCTCGCCGACCTTCTTGGTGATATAACCCGAAATCTTCTTGACGGCGCTGTCGCTCTGGAGATAGCTGCGCGACACGTTCAGCGGGATGTCGGGGCTGTCGATGACGCCCTGAAGCAGCATCATGAACTCAGGCACCACACCCTCGACCGAGTCGGTCACGTAAACCTGATTGCAATAGAGCTGGATGCGGTCTTTGCGGATGTCGAGATTGTTCTTTATCTTCGGGAAGAAGAGTATACCGGTCAGTGTGAAAGGATAGTCGACATTGAGGTGAATCCAGAAAAGCGGATCTTCCTGACCGGGATAGAGCTCGCGGTAGAAATTGCGGTAGTCCTCGTCGGTGAGATCGGCGGGCTTGCGCGTCCAGAGCGGCTCGGTCGAGTTGACGACATTGCCGTCGGTCTCGACGGGCACTGGCAGGAATCGGCAGTATTTCTTAAGCAGGAGGTTTATGCGGCTCTGTTCGAGGAACTGCTTGTCGTCATCGTCGATATAGAGGATGATGTCGGTTCCGCGCTCGGTGCGCGAACCTTTGTCCATAGTATAGGCAGGCGAGCCGTCGCATTCCCAGCGCACGGCCTCGGCGCCCTCCTTATAGCTCAGCGAGTCGATGACAACCTTCTTGGCCACCATGAAAGCCGAGTAGAAGCCGAGTCCGAAATGGCCGATAATGCTGTTGGCCGTGTCCTTATACTTCGACAGGAACTCTTCGGCACCCGAGAAGGCAATCTGGTTGATATATTTGTCGACATCGTCGGCGGTCATTCCGATACCGTGGTCGCTGACGGTCAGCGTTCCGGCCTCGGTGTCGATCTTCACTGTTACCTTGGCGTCGCCAACCTCACCCTTGAAGTCGCCGAACGAAGCGAGCGTGCGGAGCTTCTGGGTAGCGTCCACGGCATTGCTGACGAGCTCACGCAGAAAGATTTCGTGGTCGCTGTAGAGGAATTTCTTTATGACGGGGAATATATTTTCGGTCGTTACCCCAATCGACCCTTGCTTTGTTGCCATATATAGGGTTTTAGATTTGTTATGCTTACAATATAACAACTCAGCAAAAGATATGCCAAAACTGAAAATGTCAGAAAAAGTTAAATCGCGTGTCAAATCTTCAGATTCCTGCTATAGTGCAATCCCTCCGGGATTGAGCATTAGAATTGGAGTTACCCCCAATATCAATTGGGGGCTAACATTCAGTTATGCGCCGTCCGGCGCATAACGCCGACAATTGGCGGACTTTTTGCGCCGGAAGGCGCATTACAAAGAGGCGACGATTGACCGACGGGGGCACAGGCGACGATGGCCTATCTTTGCGCCGGAAGGCGCAAAACTTTAGTTAGCCCCCAATTCGTTATTGGGGGTGATGGCAAACAATCTACAAAGCAATCCCGGAGGGATTGCACTTTCGCATAGGTCACTCCCAATCCTTAGAATACCATTGCAGATTGCTATGCAAAATCAAATCTTTGATTTCGTCGATAAAACTGCTTGTGCTATGGTGTTTTTCCTGATTTACGATATATTGGCGACAAGCATTCAATCCATCGGGGCCGACGGATACGGCATAATATCCCTCTTTCCATCCTTCAAAATATGGAAAGATACCATTTCCCTTCAACCACAACGTTGAGCATCTCTTGATAGCCTTCACGATATCAGCAAGTGCGATGGATGGATTCAGATCGAATAATATATGCACATGATCGGACATGCCATTGATTCTATGAACAAAGCAGTTGTTATTTTTCAAAATGCCAAAGATGTAATTATAAAGTTCTGCCTTGCGTGGCATTAAGATTGTCGTTTTGCGACTTTTTGTTGCAAATACGAGGTAAATAAGGCATTTTGTTTTGCTCATGATAACCGATTTTTTGCAAATATAGGAATAATTAGCGATTTTTTCGGCAATAGTGCAATCCCTCCGGGATTGAGCGTCGGGGCGCGAGGCTACCCCCAATATTAATTGGGGGCTAACATTCAGTAATGCGCCGTCCGGCGCATTACAGAGAGGCATCGGGCAACCGGCGGGGACTCCACCAGACGGTAACATCTTGCGCCGGGAGGCGCAAGACTTTAGTTAGCCCCCAATTATCTATTGGGGGTTGGCTATTCACACAGCGAGCCCGGCGCAGGGGCGTCGGGCTCGCAGACTATTTTGCTGAACGCGATTATTCGATTGTGCAGGTGTAGGGATAGGTAGTGAGGTTGAGGGTAACCTTGTGCTTGCCGGGAGTTGCGGCCATGTTGCCGGCTCCGGGCTGGAGGTTGCCGAGTTCGCCACCGAGATTGATATCCCATCCGTTGTTCATGCGGAACTTGAATTCACCGGCGGTGAAGTCAACTTCGCCGCTCCAGATGAGGAAGTTGTTCGGGTCGCGGGTGAGCTCGGTGTCAGCGTCCCAGCCGCCGGGGGTGCCGTCGCCGATAACCGATACGCTCTGGATCGGAGTGATGGCATAGGTCAGCTCGACGATGTTGGCTGTGCACCAGTAGAGACCTTCGGGATCGGCTACGAGGTTGCCTGCTCCGGGATCAGTCGAGAGCTTGCCTTCAACACCTGAGTTGCCGAAGGGTGCGCCCCAGTCGAGGGTAGCGTCGAACTTGAACTCGCCGCTGAGATAAGCGAAGCCGTTGTAGTTGACATAGTCAGTTGTGAAGAGCACCTGAGAGGCATCCTGTGCCCAGCCGTTGGAGGCACCGGGGGTGTAAAGGAACTCGTAGGCGTTGCTGATGTTGAAGGTCTTCGCCTTCATGTCGAACGAGAACATTACGGGGCCTGAGAGGCTGACCTTGCCGGTTGTACCTTCGGCGAGGTTGCCGCTTTCGCCTTCACCACCCATGACGGGTTTGCCGCTTTCGGGAACGACAGTCCATTCATAACCGGCGGCAGCCTGATCGGCGGTGATCTCGACGATAGTTGTGAACGTCGGATCGTCGTAGGGGCTTGCCGAGCTGTGGGTCAGTTTGATGCGGTTGTCGCCGTTTACGAGGAAGTAGTTGTCCTCGATGACATAGTCGGCGGGGAAGGGCTTGATGGCCAGAGGGAATCCGGCATAGCGGTATTCGGGCGAACCGATGTTGACCGAGCCGAGAACTTTGCCTTCGGCGTCGAGAAGGTCGGCGGTTGCGGCGAAGTTGGTGAAGAAATTGGCTTCGCGCGGGTCGGCGGTAACAGCGGCTACGGCGCCCTGAAGTTCGTCGGCGGCGGCGTATGCGATGCCGTCCTTAACGGTCAGGGAGCAGGGCTGTGCATTGGCCATGTCTTCGGTCTTCGACACATACATTGTCATTCCGAGCTGATAGTCGGCGGGCCAGTCGACAACTTCGACTGCGGCGACAGCTGCGGGCTCGTTGGCGTCGTTGAGGGCCTTGAGGTCGATCACTTTTGCGGCTTCGCCTTCAACGCTGATGGGAGCGATGGTGAGGTTTTCAGCCTTGAATATTGCGTCGGCGGGGTTGCTCTGGGCCGGGGGATTGGGCAGATCGTAGTTTTCGCAAGCCACAAAACCCATCGAGAGAGCCATCACCGACAGCATTGATGCAATCTTGTTCATTTCTGTTGAATGATATTATTTAGTGTTTGATGATGGAACCGGAGGCGGGCGTCAGGCGCATTGCCGCGCCCGCCCCTGATTCGATGAGTTACGGTTTATTCTGCTGCCGAGAATTTAACTTCGAGAGTCTTCTTGTTGGTATCGAGAACGAGCTCCATCGAGCCTTTAGCGGGAGCGCTGACGAAGTTCCATGCGCCTTTGCCTTCAACGTAGTTGAGGGTGAGGTCGAGACCTGTCTCATCCTTGGGGTTGTCATCTACCTGCGAGCCGAGAGAGTTGGCATCCCAGCCCTCGAGCTTGGTGTAAATGCGGAACATCGGGCAGGCGCCGTCGGCGATGTCATATTCCATCGGCTTGACGCTGTGGTAGATTCCGGTGCCGTCGGTATCGAAGAGACGCCAGTCGGCATAGTGCTCGGCATTTGCCTCATCGGGACCTTTCCAGCCTTCGACGTTACCGACGACATAGACGCAGGGATAAGCGTCGTAGTTGACGTCGCCGCCGAGTTCGAACTTGACAGTCTTGTTCTTGACATCAACAGTCAGGTTGACGTTCATCTCTTCAGTCATCGTGAATGTCCAGTTACCCTTACCGGGGATAAAGGCGGGGCCTTCATAGATGTTGTCGACAAACTTGCCTTCGATGCTGAGACCTTCGTCGGGCTCCTGGCTACCGATCGAAGCACCGCCGTCCCAACCGGTCAGAGCCGAATAGAAGCGGAATGCGACTTCGCCGGCGGGGAAGGTGAACGAACCGGTGTAGACATCGCTGCCGATAGCGGTTTCGACGAGCTTGTAGTTCTCATAATGGGCTGCGGCACCTTCGTCGGGAGCTGTCCAGCCGGTCACGCTACCTACGAGGTAGATATTGCGCTGGCCCTGAACGGCGTGGTAGAACTTAACCTTGTTGAGCGAAACGGTGTTAGACATGCAGCGCGAGCCCTCTACGTTGGGAATTTCGCAGAAGGCGCGGAAGTAGACGGGAGCTGCGGGCAGATCCTCGTAGTTGGCGGCGTCGAAGCCGTGGAGGTTGCAGAGGGCTGTGGCGAGATCCTTGTCGGCGATGACGATCTTGGCCGAACCGGGGTCAGACGAAGCGATAGTCTCGACAGCGGTGAACTTGTCGTCGAGAGCCACTTCAACAGAATACTGGGCAGCCACGGCAACGCCGTAGGCGGGCTGCGAGCAGGTCAGCATGAAGCTGTTGCCTTCCTGCAGCTCATAATATTGGTCGGCGAATGCGGGAGCGTTGAGCACGAAGGTCTTGTCTTCGGGCAGAGTCATCTTGGGGTCATCGGTGGAGTCACACGAAGCCAACCCCAGCATAGCCGCACAAGCCAGTAATATTGAGAATTTTTTCATTTTTCCTGTAGTCTAATGTGTGGATGATTAATAACCGGGGTTCTGCTGATAAGGGCTGATTGCGAGAACCGGCGAGGGGATAGGATAGAGAACTGCCGTGGGAGCGAAGTTCTGGCCTTCGAGAGCGTTGTTCTTCCAGGCCCAGTTGAGACCGCTCACCCATTTGCCGTAGCGGATGAGGTCGGTGCGGCGGGTGTTCTCGAGATAGAGCTCGCGGCTGCGCTCGTCCTGAAGAGTCTCGAGGGTGAGCTCGGCGAGGCTCCAGGGAGCGACGCCTGCGCGCTCGCGGATAAGGTTGACATAGGTCAGAGCCTCGTCTTTCGAGCCGGCTCCGTGTAGAGCCGCCTCAGCGGCCGACAGATAAATTTCGGCAAGACGGAGGATAGGATAGTTCGTGGTGACATATTTGTCGCCGTTGAAAGCGGGCTGGGTGTTCAGGTCTACGGCGTTGTTGTCGTCGACATTGCGGTTGATATACTTCGGGGTGAGGTAGCCGTTCTTGTTCCACTGGCTCTGCTGCAGAGAGGGCATGTCATTGACATATCCGTCGGCCGATGTGCGCCAGAGAGCTGTGCGCTTGTCGGGAGAGGTTGTCTGCTGCTGGTCGTTCCACTGGAAGCGGTTGACGAGCTGAGGACGACCCTTGGCGCATTTCCAGCCGTTACCGACATTGAAGAAAGCCTTGTCGACATCTTCGGCGATGAAGCCGAGGATCATGACGGTGGCGTTACCGTAAGACATCAGTTCGGGATACTTCTGCGGGAGAAGGAAGAGAATTTCGGGAACGCCCTTTCCACCGACAACATAGTCGATGTTGTTGGCGGCGAAGTTCTGATGGTAACCCATGGTGAGGCCCGAATTCTTGAAGCCTTTGCCCTGATGGCGGGCGATGATGTTCTTGGCGTGGCTGAGGCACTTGTCCCAGGCGGGAGTTCCGGTGAACACCTCGGCGTTGAGGTAGAGTTTCACGAGGAAACCTTCGGCGGCGTCAACACCGACATAACCGTAGGCGGGGTTCTGGCCGCCCTGACCGTATTCGGCAACGACAGCTTCGAGAGTTTCGGTTACGAGCGGGAAGATTTCCGAAGATTTCATCTGGGGAGCCATGGTGCCGATGGCGACCGATTCGTCGGCATAGGGGACATTGCCGAAGAGGCTCATCAGATAGAAGTAGCAGACCGAACGGAGAGTCTTGCACTGGCGGACATATTCGGCAGCTTTCTCTTTCTGTTCGTCGGTCGAGAGAGCGAAGAGGTTATCGTTGACGGTGCGGATGAAGTCGTTGCAGAGAGCGACGTTGATCATCAGACGCGAATACGAGCCGAAGATAGCGTCGTTGTCCGACGAGATGTTGCCATACTGCAGCGAGTAGAGGCCGGCGTCGCCCGACGTCTGCCAGCAGGCTTCGTCGGTAGGAATCTCTTCGAGGTTGAACAGGGCGCGGCCGAAGGTCGACATACCGCCGTCGAAACCGGCGACCTGCGAATTATTGTTGGGGCCGTGGTTGACAAACGCCATATAAACCTGACCCATGACCTGGTCCATATAGCCCTCGGGGTCTGATGCGAAGTCCGTAGCCGTGATGTCGCGCGGATCGGACGGCATGAGGTCGAGGTCGCCGGTGCAGGAGCCTAACGAAAGAGCCGCTGCAACCACACCGAGCGAAAGAATATATTTCTTGATTGATTTCATGTTGTTACTCAGTGTTAAGAGATGATTAGAATGTAGCGACTACACCGAGGGTAGCGGTGATGGGACGCGGATAGATATTGTTGTCGATACCGCCGAATACTTCAGGATCGAGGCCTTTGTACTTGGTGATGACAAACGGATTCTGAACAACGCCGAACACACGCAGGTTGAGGTTGCCCTTGATGAGATCCTTGAAGGTATAGCCGAGCGAGATGTTGTCGCAGCGAATGAACGAAGCGTTCTCTACCCAGTAGCTCGACAGGTTGAGCGATGTGCCGTAGGTGATGTTCGGGAAGAGATAGTCATCGGCGGCCTTATTGTTGATCTGGCAAACGTTGGCGAAGAGATCATTGAGGGTGGTTGTGCTGTAGCGCGGGCCGTTGTAGACGTAGTTGCCGAGGTTGGCGCGCAGAACGATACCGAGATCCCAGTTCTTCCAGGTGAAGGTGTTGTTCCAGTTGAATGTCCATTTCGGATCGGCCGAGTGGAAGATGATCTTGTCGGCGTCGGTGATCTTGCCGTCGCCGTTCTGATCGACGTAGGTGTCGGGCACGGGGTTGCCGGCCTGGTCATAGACCTGCTCGTAGACGAGGAACGAGCGGACAGCCTCGCCGACGATATGCCACTCGACGGGAGTACCGATACCGACGGGGGTGTTGGCGCAGTTCATCATTTCCTGACCCTCGGTCAGCTCGGTGATCTTGTTGTCGTTGAATGCGATGTTGATACCGGTGTTCCATGTGAAGTCGCGGGTCACGACAGGCTTGGCACCGATGTTGATTTCAACACCGACGTTGCGCATCGAACCGGCGTTGAATGCATACTGGTTCGAAGTGTTGATAGCGGCGGTGTAACCTTTGAGAAGCATGTCGGTAGTCTTGCGGAGATACCAGTCGACGCTTGCAGTTACGCGGTTGTTGAGGAAACCGAAGTCGAGTCCGATGTTCCAGGTAGCTGTTTTCTCCCAGGTGATGTCAGCATCGTAGGGGTTCGGGTAGAGCGGATAGAGCCAGCTTCCGTTGGGGCCGACATAGCCGAAACCTTCGGCGTTCGAGAGAGTGTAGATAGGCATGTAGGGGAAGTACGAGCCTACGTCCTGCTGACCGGTGATACCCCAGCCGAGACGGAGTTTGAGGTCGTTCCACCATCCGCGGACCGGTTCGAATACCGGGCAGTTGATGGCTTTCCATCCGAGAGCCAGCGAGGGGAAGAGACCCCAGCGGTTGTCTTTCGAGAAGCGCGAAGAAGCGTCGTCGCGGAGAGTGAAGGTCAGCAGGTAGGTGTCGTCGAACGAGTAGTTCAGACG
>HF985568.1:0-2066 GCA_000431215.1 Prevotella sp. CAG:1031 | reverse complement strand
TCAGACGTCCGAAGAACGAGATGAGCTGAAGTTTCTGACCCCAGCGTGTCATGGGCTTGTTGCCGACAACATCGCCGATGCGGCCTTCGCCACCGTTAACATAGTCGAGAACGAACTGGTCGTTCGAGAACATCGGGTAAGCCGAGTCGGCGCCGGTGATGAAGCCGGGAGTCGTGTAGTAGGTCTGCTCATGGCCGAGGAAGCTGAAGCGCTGCCATTCGTAACCGGCCATAACGTCGAGATTCGAGCGGATAGCCTCGAATTCCTTGCGATAGTTGAGATAGAAGTTCAGCAAGGTGTTGCGCTGGAGCTCCCACCATTTGGTGCTTGTGCCTGCGCCAGCCATGCCGTCGGCGTAGAGATCCTGGTTGTTCCATGCCATAGCCGAGTTGGCAGCGGTGAGTTCGTTGCGCTCGTTCTTGCTGACCTGATAACCGAGGTTCAGGTTGAGGTGGAGTTCGGGGAGGAAGTGGAGAGCGTAGTCAATCTGGAGGTTACCGGTCGACGAGAGGTTTTTGCCCTTTCGGTCGCGCTGGTTGAGAAGCTGCACGGGGTTGACGGGCTGGTTGAGGTCGAGCGCGGTTCCGCTGACATAGTTTGCATAGCCGTTATAGCCGGTGAAGCCCGAGTTGCCGATCGAGGGATAGGTTGTGTAGACGGGCATCGTCGGGTTGTATGTCAGGCCGGTCGAGACTGCGTCGGTGTTGGCCTCGAGGGTGTTGACATACGAGCCGCTGGCGTTGGCGTTGATCGAGAGTTTGCCGTTGAAGAACTTCGGAGCGAGGCTGAAACCTACGGTTGTGCGCTCCATCTTCGAACGTTTCAGGATACCCTGATTGTTGGTGTAGCTGGCGCTGACGCGGTAGGGAAGGAATCCGGCTGTGCCGCTTACGCTGAGGCTGTAGTCCTGCGAGAAGGAAGTGCGGAGAGTCTCTTTCTGCCAGTCGGTGTCGGCGTCGCCCATGTAGTCGGCAACGGCCTGGTCGCCGAGTTCGCGGCGGACGAGCTCGGTGAGCTGGGCGCCGTTCATGACGTCGAGGGTCTTGCGGGCGGTGTTGACATGCCAGTTGGCGGCGAAGCTGACGCGCGGAC
The DNA here is from genome assembly GCA_000431215.1 of Prevotella sp. CAG:1031. Classification (GTDB taxonomy): domain Bacteria; phylum Bacteroidota; class Bacteroidia; order Bacteroidales; family Muribaculaceae; genus CAG-1031. The sequence goes on along the minus strand of HF985568.1, from coordinate 974 downwards.
GTCCGCTTGTGCCTTTGCGGGTTGTGATGATGATCACACCGTTAGAAGCGCGCGAACCGTAGATGGCGGTTGCCGAAGCATCTTTCAGCACGGTCATCTGCTCGATGTCCTGCGGGTTGATCATGGTCAGGGCGTTTGCGCCTGTGCCGCCGCTCTGGTTGGTCTGGGGCACACCGTCGATAACGATAAGAGGATCGTTGGCGTCGTCGCTCGACAGCGAGGAGCCGCCGCGGATGCGGATCTTACCGTTGCCGGTCGGGTTACCACCATCGAGGGTCACGGTCACACCGGGGCTTGCGCCGACCAGAAGATCCTGGGTCGAGGTAGCGATACCGGCTTCGATGTCGTCGGGCTTGATGACGGCAACCGAACCGGTGGCGTCGCTCTTCTTGATGACACCGTAACCGATGGCTACGACTTCTTTCAGCATTACGGAATTTTCGGCGAGCTGAACGTCGATTTTCGTGCGGCCTTTGATGGCGACATTCTGGGTGTCATAGCCGACATACGAGAAAACGAGGGTGCCGTTGGCATCGACATTGATGGTGTAATTACCGTCGATGTCAGTGGCCGTGCCGTTGGATGTGCCTTGGGCAAGCACACTTGCACCGATGAGAGGCTCACCGGAAGGGTCAGTCACGGTACCTGTGACCGTGATCTTCTGCGCTAAAGCAGGGAAAGAGAGGCACACGACCAAGACCAGGGTCAGCCACGCTTTCCGACTCATCTGTAAACAAATGTTCTTCATGCAGGATGAAATTTAAAATTTTAGGTTAGTATATGGTATTAATTAGAATCAATATAATCTCTCTACACTGTTCAGTTATATGTCAAGAGTACTGGGTCAATCATGGCACACAAGGACATAAAAAGGAACACTATGCGTCTTTAACTCCGCAAATATAGGTAGATTTTTTGAATTTTTAATATTTATCACAAAAAAAGTAACTATTCAGCCAAAGAACCGATATGCC
>HF985567.1:16493-25860 GCA_000431215.1 Prevotella sp. CAG:1031 | reverse complement strand
AAGGGGGCGGCCCGATCGGGCCGCCCCCTTTCTATATCTCCTGTGTGAAATTACTTTTCACGGGCAAGAATCAGGGCACTTGTGGGAGCGACTTCGAGACGTCCGCCGCGGGTGGTGTCGAAGCCTTCGGCCTCAAGACGTCCGTCGCGGGCAATGACTTTCCAGTCACCGTTGCCGACATTGACGGTCTGAGTTTCTTTCGAGCCGTTGAAAACAACCTTGATCTCTTTCCAGGAATCGCCGTTGGCATTGTTTTTCAGAGAGTAGCTGATCAGAAGAGGCGATTTGACTTTGTCGAACACAAGGTTGCGGGCGACATCCTCGGCCTTGGTCATGCGGAACGCGGGATGGGAGCGACGCAGTTTGATAAGTTCCTTGTAGTAGTTGAACTGGTCGGCGTTGGTGGTTTTCAGGTTCCAGTCAATGGCATTGATTTCTGCTGGCGACTTATAGGAGTTGTGAACGCCTTTTTTATCGCGGAAAATCTCTTCGCCGGCAAACATGAAGGGGGTTCCCTGCGAAGTGAAGACGATGGTCTGGGCAAGCTTGGCGGCACGCTTACGGTCGGTGTCGGTTTCGCTCGGCTCGGTCATGGATTTGCGCAGCTTGTCGGTAAGGCAAAGGTCGTCGTGACATGAAACATAGTTGATGACCTGAGTGGGATTCTTGGCGTAAGGAGCTTTCGAGTTGTTGCCTTTCGAATAATCGACCTGAGGATGGGCTGTCGCACCGACAATACCGATTTTAACGGTCTCTTCGTTGCCGGCTTTGCCTGTTGCGAAACCTCGGTCAGAGGCATTGCTGTAGTGGCCTTTGACGGCATCGCGGATGTCGTCGCTGAACACCGCTACGTCGGGCATCATGTAAGCGTTGTCTTTCAGCGCACGCTTTTCTACGGGCAGTGGTGAATCGCCGGCAGTCCAGCCTTCGCCATATACGAAGATCTCGGGACGCACTTCTTTTAGAGTTTTCGAGACTTCGTTCATTGTGTCGATGTCGTGAATGGCCATCAGATCGAAGCGGAAGCCGTCGATATGATATTCGTCGGCCCAGTATTTCACAGAGTTGACGATATAATCACGCATCTGGGTGCGCTCGCTGGCGGTTTCGTTGCCGCATCCCGAGGCGTCGGAATATGATCCGTCCGGACGGTGGCGATAGTAATAGCCGGGAGCAGTTTTCGAGAAATTCGAGCCGTCGTTTTCGGCTGTGTGGTTATAGACGACGTCCATGATAACTCCGATGCCGGCGTCGTGAAGGGCCTTGATCATCTCTTTCATCTCTCGCACTCGGGTTGCCGGATCGTTGGGATTGGTCGAATAAGATCCTTCGGGAGCGTTATAGTTCACTGGGTCGTATCCCCAGTTATATTGCGGAACATTGAGCCTGGTCTCGTCGACACTGTTATAGTCGAACGAAGGCAGAATATGGACGTGGGTTACGCCAAGTTCCTTGAGATGGTCAATACCGGTCGAGGCGCCCTGACCGTTTGTTGTCGACGGTTCTGTCAGAGCAAGGAATTTGCCCTTGTTGACAATGCCGCTGTTGGCATGGCCCGACATGTCGATATGGTGCATCTCGTAGATGACGGCATCGGTTATCGCGTTGATCTTCGGGCCGCGGTCGTTGGCCCATCCTTCGGGATTCGTGGTGGCGAAGTCGATAATGGCCGCCCGCGCGCCGTTCGGGCTTACAGCCTTTGCCCATACTCCGGGGGTTTCTGCGAGCCACTTGCCGTTATGCTCGATCTGGAAGGTATAGTATTTTCCGTAGAGCTTTTCCGGCTTAGAGGCTGTCCATGTGCCGTTCTCGCCGCGTTTCATATCGAGGGTGTCGATAGCGGCGGTATTAAGGCCGTTGTCATAGATCAGAACGCGGGCCTGCGTGGCCATCGGCGACCATAGACGCCAGTGAGTGCCGCTGTTGTCTACTGTCAGTTCGAGATCGCTACCGCTGTAAGAGGGAAGGGCTGACAGGGCGGCATCGTCTACAGTCGATGCCTGTAGGAGTGGTGACATAACAAGAGAAGCGCCGGCCATGACAAGCGCGGCGATAGTTTTATTGTTCATGGTTATTTATTAAAGATGAAAACGAAGGGATAAATCTTATTTAATCAGTATGCGGCGCGACCAGTCGGCACACTTTACGATATAGTATCCGTCCGGAAGGTCGATGCTGACTCTTTCACCTGCGTCGACATTGGCTGATTTGACGGCTTGTCCCGTTATCGAGAATATCACGAAGTGGGCTGAGCGCTGAGGCGCCGCGATAAGTTCAACCGAACCTCGGCCGACGTTGAGTTCGGCTGTTTCGGCAATCTTTTCAGTTGCAATATCGCTTTGCCGCGAAGGCACGGCAAAGGCGGCGATGGGGGCTACCGAAACAATCAGGGTCAGTATGGAGAGGATGAGAGATTTCATTTTGCTACATTGAATTATGGTTACTGCAAAGATAGCTATTTTATTGTCCTTATGCAATATCGCAGCTGAATCTTATAAATTTTTAGCAAAACTGTTAAAGCGCGACAGCCCGCGCGGCGATGTTGCGGCGCGGGCTGTCGGGAAATGATATTCCGGCTGAGGTCACTTAGCGTAGAGCCGTTCGCGTGCGGCAGCTACGCGCTCGTCAGTGATATAGTCGTCGTAATCCATCAGTTTGTCGATAATGCCGTTAGGCGTCAGTTCGATTATGCGGTTTGCGACTGTCTGGATGAATTCGTGGTCGTGGCTTGTGAAGAGAATGTTGCCGCGGAAGTTCTGAAGGGTGTTGTTGAAGGCCTGAATTGACTCGAGGTCGAGATGGTTGGTCGGCGAGTCAAGCACGAGAGTGTTGGCGTTCGTCATCATCATGCGCGCTATCATGCATCGCATTTTTTCGCCTCCCGAAAGCACCGAAGCCTTTTTGAGAACTTCTTCGCCGCTGAAAAGCATCTTTCCGAGGAAGCCCTTGAGGTAGATTTCGCTGCTGTCGTTGCTCCACTGGCAGAGCCAGTCAACGAGGTTGAGGTCTGTATTGAAGAACGCCGAGTTGTCGAGCGGAAGATAGGCAGTGGTGATTGTCTGACCCCAGTCGAACTGTCCGGAGTCGGCCTTGCGGTTGCCGCAGATAATTTCGAAAAGTGCTGTCATTGCGCGCGGGTCATGGCTGAGGAAGCAGATCTTGTCGCCTTTCTCGACCTGGAAGTTGACATCGCTGAACAGAGTCTCGCCGTCGACGGTTGCGGTCAGACCCTTGACCTCGAGAATCTTGTTGCCCGGATCGCGCTCGGGCGTGAAGATGATTCCCGGATAGCGGCGGCTCGACGGCTGAATCTCTTCTACATTGAGTTTTTCGAGCATCTTTTTGCGCGAAGTCGTCTGTTTCGATTTTGCAACGTTGGCGCTGAACCGCTGAATGAACTCAAGAAGCTCCTTGCGTTTTTCCTCGGCTTTCTTGTTGGCCTGCTGTTGCTGGCGCAGAGCGAGCTGCGACGACTCATACCAGAAAGAATAGTTGCCGGCGAAGAGCGAGATCTTATTGTAGTCGATGTCGAGGGTGTGGGTCGACACGGCGTCGAGAAAGTGACGGTCGTGGCTGACCACAAGTACCGTGTTCTCGAAGTTGGCGAGATAATTCTCGAGCCATGCTACCGTTTCGAGGTCGAGGTCGTTGGTCGGCTCGTCGAGCAGCAGGTTATCAGGGTTTCCGAAGAGGGCTTTGGCAAGAAGGACTCGCACCTTTTCCTTACCGCTCAGGTCAGACATCATCATATAATGTTTGTCTTCTTTGATGCCGAGACCACTGAGCAATGAGGCCGCATCGCTTTCGGCATTCCAGCCGTCGAGCTCGGCAAAACGCTCTTCGAGTTCGCTGGCGCGCACTCCGTCGGCGTCGCTGAAGTCTTCTTTGGCATAGAGGGCATCTTTTTCTTTCATGATGTCCCAGAGTACGGTGTGCCCCTGAAGAACCGTGTCCATGACGGTGAATTCGTCGAATTTGAAGTGATCCTGTTCGAGCACGCTCATGCGCTCACCGGGGCCTTGGGTGACATTGCCGTGGGTCGGCTGGAGCTGACCGCTGAGAATGCGCATCAGCGTCGACTTTCCGGCGCCGTTTGCTCCGATTATTCCGTAGCAGTTGCCGGGGGTGAACTTGAAGTTGACATCTTGGAAAAGCACGCGCTTTCCGAACTGGATTCCGAGGTTATTGACAGCTATCATAGACGGTTTTTGAAATTCGGCTGCAAAGTTAGCGATTTTTTCCCAAACGGCGGGTATGACAAATCAGCTATATACGCGGCTCGACGGATATGGAGTCGGAGTCTTCCTTAATGGTAGGTCTGATGCCAATCAGAATGTCAATGAACATTTTCGGTCTGGCCAGAAATTCGCGAAGCGTGTTTTTGATGCGATTCTTACGGATGGGTGAGGGTTGGGCATTGTAGCCGATGGCTTTAATTCCGTATTTATCCGCAAGGTAAATAGCGCGCTCATTATGATATTTCTGAGAGATGAGCGTCATGCTTTCAAGATTATAGAGCTGCCCGGCTTTTGCGATGGAGTTGAGAGTGCGTGTTCCTTCATAATCCAATATTATTCTGTCGGCCGGGACGCCACGGGCAACTAATGAGTCAAGTATTGCCTGCGGTTCATTGCACCCGTTCTTTTGAGTCTGGGTATAATCGCCTCCGCTGGCTATGATAAAATCTATTTTACCGGCTTTATAGAGTTCGTCGGCAGCCTTAATACGATTGTCAAAGTAGTAGTTATGTGCGCCACCGGGTGTTATAGGGGAGGTTGCCAACAGCAGACCGGCTTTATTATGCGGTATATCGTCTACTCGGTCGTAAGTTCTGCTGGAAGCGTTCCAGACGACTATATAATAACAACCAAAAATCAGAAGTAAGACCGTCATAACTACCCCGGTCACCAACCATAGGAGAGTTTCCTTAAGCTTATTCATTGATGATTTGTTGTATTAAGGATGTAATCTTGTTATTATAGACTTCTCTGTTAAGTAGGTTTGCTATATAGTATTCAGGTATAGACCGATATCCGAACTTGGCCCCGAGTATAGCACATGCTACTGCTCCGTTTGTGTCGGCATCACCTCCTTCATTGACAACCGCCAGAAGTCCTTCCTCAAAAGATGTGGAATGCCAGTAACACCATAGCGCGGCCGAAAGTGTACGTAGTGTGTAACCTATGGTGAAGCTTTCGTCTAAGTCGAGCATTGATATATCGTGACTGATGTATGCCGCATCAATCCATTCGGAGATCCTTTCATCGTATCTCTGAGCAATATCTTTTATTTCATCATAAGATAGCTGCCTGTCATGCCATACAAGGTGGTGGATTATTGAAGCTGCGATTGCGCATGAACCGACACAGCGGGGATCGTAATGCGTCAGCTTGCATATGTCCTCAGCCTGTTCTTCGATATCCGACTTTGCCAATCCGACAACTGATGTTCTCATCAGTGCGCCATTTGCGGCGCTTTGCTTGCGAGATAGTTCCCACCATAGTCTGGAACTCATTTCAGGTTGCACGACATAATCGTCCACAGACAGCACTTTGAAAGTGTGACTGCCAATCCCCATTGGATTTCCATTGAACCAATCTTTGAAATTGGAGGCGACACGACTTATGTTGAACGTTCCGTTTTCAAAAGCTTCGAGGATACACAACATCATATCCGTATCGTCTGTCCATGCGCCTTTAGCCCATCTCCGCCGATGAGCATCCTGAACAATCTGATTATAACTTTTTAATCCACCGGGATAATTCTTACTGACTTCATCCTTGCTCATAAATTCAGAGCCGAGGCCAAGAGCGTCACCGATTGCCTGCCCGTAAAGACAGCCAAGCATCCGGTTTTTTATCGTTTCAATATTATTCATTTTGTGGTTAGTATTATCGTCGTTCATAGTCACCTGATGATGAATGCAAATATACAGATAATCACGGTAACAGAGAATACTCGGGGCGTATTCATCATTATGATTAATATGCACAAGTAAAATGATGGAGAGGACATATTCAAGATGAACAATCGCTGCGGATGTGGCGTTCTAATTAAAAATCAAAATTAGACTATAATGAAAAAATTTGGAATATTCTTCGGTTCTTCAACCGGCACCACCGAAGAGGTTGCCCATAAGATTGCCGGACTTCTCAAGATCGACAGCGCCGACGTCCATAATGTTGCCACGACGGCTCCCGACGCCGTGGCCGACTACGAGGTTCTTCTTCTCGGGTCGAGCACCTGGGGTTCGGGAGAGCTTCAGGACGATTGGTATGATTTTCTGACCGGTCTCGAAGCTCTTGACCTGAAAGGGAAGAAGATCGCTATCTTCGGACTTGGCGATGAGTCGATGAGCGATACGTTCTGCAACGCCGTAGGCATTATTTACAAGAGTCTACAGCCCACAGGCGCAACATTTATCGGCCGCTACCCCGATTCGGTCTATCATTTCGAGGAATCGGAAGCTAATGAAAACGGTGAGGGACTCGGACTTCTGCTCGACGAGGTCAACCACTCCGAGCTTACCGACGAACGCCTGAAGGGATGGGTCGCAGAAATCGAGACTCAGACGAAATAAACATCTCTATATAAAATGCGCGAGGCGGTCAAACCGAAGATGGTCTGACCGCCTCATTATTATTTTCTGTTGCTGACGGATTACCAGGCGAACATGGGATAGTCGTTCATTGTGGCGTTGACTTTGGCGCGCACGTCGGCAATGACTTTCGGATTGTCGTAGTTTGACAGGACTGTGTCGATCATCTCGACGATCTCGCCCATGAGTGGCTCTTTTGCGCCGCGGGTGGTGATGGCCGGCGTTCCGAGGCGCATTCCAGAGGTCTGGAACGGTGAGCGGCTGTCGAAAGGCACCATATTCTTGTTGGCGGTGATGTCGGCTTCGACAAGAACCTTTTCTGCAACTTTGCCGGGCAGATCGGGGAACTTAGTGCGGAGGTCGATGAGCATCGAGTGGTTGTCGGTGCCACCGGAGATGACTTTGTAGCCTTTGTCGATCATAGCCTGAGCCATGGCTGCTGCGTTGGCCTTGACTTGTTTCTGATATTCCTTGAATTCAGGCTGGAGAGCTTCGCCGAAAGCGACAGCTTTGGCTGCGATGACATGCTCGAGCGGGCCACCCTGGACACCGGGGAACACGGCAGAGTCGATCAGCGACGACATCTTGCGGATTTCGCCTTTCTTCGTAGCCTTACCCCAGGGGTTGTCGAAGTCTTTACCCAACAGGATGATACCGCCGCGCGGACCGCGCAGGGTCTTGTGGGTTGTCGAGGTTACGATGTGGGCATACTTGACGGGGTTATCGAGCAGGCCTGCGGCGATAAGACCGGCGGGATGGGCCATGTCGATCATCAGTATAGCGCCGATTTCGTCGGCAAGGCTACGCATACGGGCATAGTCCCATTCGCGGCTGTAGGCGCTGGCACCACCGATTATGAGCTTCGGGCGTTCACGGCGTGCTACTTCTTCCATCTGGTCGTAGTCGACTGTTCCGGTGTCTTCTTTTACGTTATATTCGAGAGCCTGGAACATGAGACCCGAGAAGTTCACGGGGCTTCCGTGGCTGAGGTGACCGCCGTGGCTGAGGTTGAGACCGAGGAATTTGTCGCCGGGCTTAAGGCAGGCCATGAAAACAGCCATATTTGCCTGAGCGCCTGAGTGGGGCTGGACGTTGGCATATTCAGCTCCGAAGAGTTCTTTTATGCGATCCTGAGCAAGGCGCTCGGCTTCGTCGACAACCTCACAGCCGCCGTAGTAGCGGTGGCCGGGATAGCCTTCGGCATATTTGTTCGTCAGGCATGAGCCCATGGCTTTCATAACCTGGTCGCTGACGAAGTTTTCACTGGCAATCAGCTCAACGCCCTTCTTCTGGCGGAGGTGTTCGCGTTCGATGATGTCAAAAATCTGTTCGTCTTTTTTCATGTTGATGATAGATGGTTTTCTTGATTGATATAGATTTGAGGTTATTTTTTCTTCTTTACGCTCCATCCGAACCGTCCGATAGGCTCGCCCTGACGATAGTAGGCGCCGTGGGTATAGCTCATCAGTCCGGCAGCGCCGAGGTCGAATGCGCCGGTCTGCGGGTCGAGCAGCTTCTCGTCGGCTTTGACGTTGACGACTTCGCCGATTATCATGTCGTGGCTTCCCAGAGGAATAATCTGGCTTACCCGGCATTCGATATTGACGGGAGATTCGGCTATAGACGGACATTGCACTTTTACGCCCGGTTCGGGATGGAGGCCGGTTTCGGCCCATTTGTCGTAGTCGCGTCCGCTGCGGACTCCGGCCCAGTCGGTAGCGCGAGCCATTTCGGCAGTCGAGAGGTTGATGGTGAATTCCATCGACTTCTTTATAAGTTCGTGGCTGAAGCGCTCAGGCCGAATCGATACGTAGCACATAGCCGGATCGGTGCAGATTGTCCCGGTCCATGCTACGGTCAGGAAATTCGACTTCCCCTCGGCCGCGCAGCTTACGAGCACAGCCGGAAGAGGATAGATCATCGTCCCCGGTTTCCAGTTCTGTTTCATTCTATAATAGAGGCCTCGCGCGCGCCGACGCTCTGACCGCAATAGCAGCAGCGGAGAGTGACATCGTCGCGGTCAACAACGTCGAAGCGTGTGGCCATGGGTTCGTGATTGGTTATACATTTGGGGTTCGCACACCTGACTATGCCGACAATCATGTCGGGAAGTTCAACCTGCCGCTTTTCGACCACTTCGAAGTCGCGGATAGTGTTGACTCTGGCATGAGGCGCAATAAGCGCGATACGGTTTATAGTCGCTTCGGGAAGCTCAACGTCGGCGATTTTTATGATACCCTTGGTGCCGAGGCGTCCGCTCGGAAGGTTATTGCCGATGGTCATGCGAGTGCGGCATTTGTCGAGATGCAGAAGGCTTACGGCCTTGAAAAGATTCTCGGCGGGAATATGGTCGATGACTGTTCCGTTGGCCAGTGCGGCAACTGCGAGTTCTTTTTTATCGGTGTTCATCGCTTTAGTCTTGAGGGTTGATCTGGAGAGCGCGGCAGATAAGGGCCTGGCGCACGAACAGTCCGTTGCGTGCCTGCTCGAAGTAATAGGCGTGAGGATCGTCGTCGACGTCCTGAGAAATTTCGCCGACGCGCGGCAGCGGGTGGAGTATGCGCATTGTCGGTTTTGCTCCGGCAAGCATGGAGGCGTTGAGGTTATAGAGGTCTTTGACCTGTTCATATTCGCCGATGTCGGCAAAGCGTTCACGTTGGACTCGGGTCATATATATAATGTCGCTCGAGTTGATCACGTCGGCCGAGAAGTCGGTGTGTTCGGTGAATTTAATACCGTTCTGACGGCAGAAATCCTTGTATTCGGGGG
>HF985567.1:8777-16451 GCA_000431215.1 Prevotella sp. CAG:1031 | reverse complement strand
AGAGCGTCGCAGGCAACGAAGCGGAATGTCGGGTTGAAGTACTTCATCGCCATAATCAGAGAATGAACCGTGCGTCCGTATTTCAGGTCTCCAACGAGAGTTATTGTCAGATCTTCGAGGCGTCCCTGCGTTTTGCGGATAGAGTAGAGATCGAGCATTGTTTGCGACGGATGTTGGTGAGCGCCGTCGCCGGCGTTGATTATCGGGGTTTCGGTAACCTCGGTAGCGTATCGCGCAGCTCCTTCGAGATAGTGTCGCATTATGATGAGGTCGACATAGTTCGACACCATTTTTATAGTGTCTTTCAGTGTCTCGCCTTTCGACGAGCTCGATGTGGCAGCATCACTGAAGCCTATCACGCGGCCTCCGAGGCGGTTGACTGCGGTTTCAAAACTCAGACGCGTGCGCGTCGACGGTTCAAAAAAGAGGGTCGCCACAACTTTTCCTTCGAGCAACCGTCGGTTCGGATTAGCCTCGAAAGAAGCAGCGCGGTCGAGCAACCTCAGAATTTCGTCGCGGTCGATATCGGAGATCGACACCAAGGAATTGTGGTTCATGACTGGCCTGAATGAAATTTCGTTTCACAAAGGTAAGCGTTTTTTTCGTTTTATCCGCAAATTTTTTTCGCTACGGTTCCAAAGTCATCGTGAGTTGCCCGATTCTTGCTACCTTTGCAGTTGAAAAGCAAATATCAACAATGACGAAACCACTGATTTTTATAAGTAATGACGATAGTGTCGAAGCTCCCGGCCTTCGCCATCTGATCGACTGTGTCGCCGATATGGGCGATATTATAGCTGTTGCCCCGGCCGAGCCTCATTCGGGGCAGTCGTCGGCAATAACTGTCAACCGGCCTCTGCGTCTGAAAGAATGTGACAGCTACCATGGAGCCAGAGTATTTTCTGTCGACGGGACTCCTGTAGATTGTGTCAAGCTCGGGCTCCATGCTGTCGCAGACAGTCGGCCCGACATCATGCTTTCAGGCTGCAACCATGGATCGAATGCCGGCAATTGTATAACATATTCCGGCACAATGGGAGCTGCGATCGAGGCTACAATGGCGGGAATTCCGGCTATAGGCTATTCATTGCTCGATCACAGCATGAAGGCAGATTTCAGCCGAACCGTCCCGTATATACGCGACATAACGGAGAAGGTGCTTGCCAACGGGCTTGAACGCGGTATTTGTCTGAATGTCAACTTCCCGGCCGGAGTCGACATCGAGGGTCTGAAAGTTGTGCGTGCGGCACGCGGCTATTGGAGCGAAGAATATAAAGAGTATACAGATCCTTTCGGGAAGCCTTTCTATTGGCTTACCGGCCGCTTTGTCAATATTGAGCCTGATGATTCAGCTACAGATGAATATTGGCTTGCCAGGAAGTATGCCACTGTAGTTCCGGCGCGTGCTGACCAGAGCGCTATTGACTGTATTGACGCTGTTTCAAACCTTCTCGGTCTATAGTGAGGCGGCGTCGAGAGTGGCAGCCTCCGAAGGCGAGATCCATCTGACATCTGGGTCGCGACGCAGCCATGTCAGCTGCTTTTTAGCATAGACGCGAGTGTTCTTCGCTATTCTCGCAAGAGCTGTCGTACGATCCATAGTGCCGTCGAAATAGGCGAACATTTCTTTGAAACCTACGGTGTTGAGAGAGTTGAGGTAGCGAAGATGAAAAACCTTCCTTGCTTCGGCTTCCATGCCGGCTGCCTCCATGGCCTCCACACGGGCATTTATGCGCGCGAACAATGTCTCTCGTGGTAGATCGAGCGCCAGTTTGACAACACGGAAATCGCGTTGTTGACGAGTGCCCGTCAGCATGGTCGAGTAGGGGATTCCTGCCTGAAGTGAAACCTCTACGGCATGGACAATACGCCGGGTGTTCGCGCGGTCAACGCGGGCGAGATAGTCGGGGTCGAGTTTACCGAGCATGGCTGTTACCGCTTCGAGTCCTTCGTGGTCGCAGATCTCTTTAACCCGGCGGCGTATTTCGTCGCTCACCGTCGGAATCGGGTCGATACCGTGGGTTACGGCGTCGATATACATCATTGAGCCTCCGGCCATTATGGCGTAGTCATTCCGCCGCCACAGTTCCGGCAGGAGTGCCATGACGTCTTCTTCGAAACGTGCTGCCGAATAATAGGACTCAAGCGGAAGAATACCTATAAAATGATGTTTCACCGCGGCTAACTCGTCGGGGGAGGGAGCCGCGGTGATAATTGGAATGTCACGGTAGATCTGGCGAGAGTCGGCGGAAATGATGTCGCAACCGAGCTTTTTAGCCAAAGCAATGGCGGTTGTTGTTTTGCCAGATGCAGTGGCCCCGGTGACAACAACCAGTGTCTTCACTTTTTCTCGGCTACGAGACGGGCGATTTCAATAATGGTGTCGGTCGCTTTCTCCATCGAGGGAATGGGCACGAACTCATAGCGGCCGTGGAAGTTAAGACCGCCGGCAAAAAGGTTCGGGCAGGGCAGACCCTTGAAGGAGAGCTGAGCTCCGTCCGTGCCACCACGGATAGGAACTACGCGAGGTGTGACTCCTGCGCGCCGCATGGCCTCTTCGGCAATCTCGATAATATGGCTGACGGGTTCGATCTTCTCGCGCATATTATAGTATTGGTCTTTCAGCTCGAGTTCGGCACAGTCGGGGAATTCATGGTTGATCTTGCGCGTCAGATGCTCCATCTCTTTTTTGCGGCGTTCGAATCGGTCGCGGTCGTGATCACGGATTATATAAGTCAGAGTAGTCTTCTCGACATTGCCTTCCATCCCGACCAGATGATAGAAACCTTCATAACCCTCAGTGTGTTCGGGCGTTTCCCAGCGCGGGAGCATTATCACAAACTGATTGGCTATACGCATCGAGTTGATCATCTTGTGTTTGGCATATCCGGGGTGGACGTTGCGCCCTTTGAAGGTGATCTTTGCCACGGCAGCGTTGAAGTTCTCATATTCAAGCTCGCCGACTTCGCCGCCGTCCATCGTGTAGGCCCAGTCGCAACCGAAGCGCTCGACGTCGAACTTGTGTGCTCCGAGTCCGATTTCTTCGTCGGGGTTGAAGGCTATGCGGATTTTGCCGTGTTTGATTTCAGGATGAGCCTGAAGATAAGCCACTGCAGTGACTATTTCAGCGATGCCGGCTTTGTCGTCGGCGCCTAACAGTGTTGTCCCGTCAGTAACTATCAGATCCTGACCGACGTAGTTCATCAGTTCCGGGAACTCAGTCGGAGATAGAACTATACCTTCGTCGGAATTGAGGGTTATATCGTTGCCATCGTAGTTCTTGACAATGCGCGGGTTAACATGACGGCCGCTCATGTCGGGCGATGTGTCGAGATGCGCGATGAATCCGACGGTAGGAGTCGTGGCATTGCCGTTGTTGGCTTCGAGGGTTGCCATCAGATAGCCGTTTTCATCGAGAGTTATCTCAGAGAGGCCCATCTGTGTCAGAATGTCGCGCAGATGCCGGGCAAATATCATCTGACCCGGCGTAGACGGGGTCATGTTGGTCAGTTCGTCGCTCTGTGTGTCGAATTTGACATAGTCGAGCAGTCGGTCTGTTACTGTCATTGTTGTCGGTGAGGTATTTTTAAGGTATGGTGGGTTATATTGTTATTCTGCGTGTGAGGCCGCCGGCGCGTAGAATAAAGATTCCGCGCGTTCGCAATTTTAGCCTGTAGGCCCCCGGCTGAAGTGTCTCGCGGCTTACGGGTTGGCCGAGGATTGTGAACACCTCGACTGTAAGTTTTCTCTGCAGGGTCATGACAATCTCTCCGCCGCGCACACTCAGCTCGATAGCCGGGGCGTCGTCAGTCTGGGCAGGGGCCTGGGCAGAGGCCGTTGCCATCGGTTCCCAGATCTGGGCAGCCTCTACAGGCGTTGAAGCTGCTATTGCCAGAATGAGAGTCATTACCAGTGATAGAAGTCTCTTCATCGTTGCAAATTTACAATTTTTTCTTTAAACCGAGCCTTGCGGTACCTAAAATATAATAATAGTCAATAAAATTGAATAGTGTAGGCGGAATAACGTTGTATATAAAGAGTAAAATACTTAAATTTGCAGCGAGGTTGTCGGCCGGCGCGATTGTCGGTGTCGTCAGCCTGTAAATGCTAATAATATCACTAACCAGCTAAAAGAAAAATTTCACAAACATCAATTGAGAAATGGCCGAGAGGCCACATTTAATTATCCTTAAACTACAACACTCATGACCCAGGATCAGAACGACAAGAAATCGAAGCGGCCGCGCATTGGAGAACAGCGCAGCGCATCAGCAGAGCCTGAAAAGAACGATCACGCCGGCTCGTCTTTCATACCGCGAGACAGTAATAACGCTACGGAAGAAGGAGAGCGTCAGGGCTACACGCCCCGCCAGGGCGGCTATAACCGTTATGGCAACCAAGGAGGTTATAACCAGTATGGCAACCGCGAAGGCTATCAGCCGCGTCAGGGCGGATACAATAACAATAACCGTCAGGGCGGCTACAACCGTCAGGGCGGCTACAACCGCTATAATAATCAGGGTGGTTATAACCGCTATAACAATCAGGGCGGTTACCAGCAGCGTCCCTATCAGCACCGTCCATATAATAATGTTCCCGCAGAAGGAACTCCGGCCGCTGAAGGTACTGAGAATACGGCTGCAGCCGGATCAACGGTGACTTCAGGATCGGAAGGCGCACAGCAGCCCCATCAGCAGCGCCCCTACCAGCAGCGCCCCTATCAGCAGCGCCAGGGTGGTTATCAGCAGCGTCAGGGCGGCTATCAGCAGCGCCAGTGCGGTTACCAGCAGCGTCCTTACCAGCCGCGTCAGGGCGGATATAACAACCGACAGGGTGGCAACCAGGGCGGTTACCAGCCGCGACAGGGCGGCTATCAGCAGCGCCCGGTCGGTTACCAGCAACGCCCCGGCGGCTACCAGCAGCGTCCCGGCCAGCAACGCCAGCGTCAGAACCAGTATGGTATGCCTTACGGCGGAAAGAGCTTCGTGCCCCGTCCGAAACCGGTAGAATATGAGGTGCCTGTGCCCGATCCCGACGAGCAGATCCGTCTCAACAAGTATATGGCTAATGCCGGAATATGCAGCCGCAGAGAAGCCGACGAGTTTATCCGTCAGGGGCTTGTCAAAGTCAACGGCGAGGTTGTTACCGAGCTCGGAACCAAGATAAGCCATAGCGACACTGTTGAATATGACGAAAAAGTCGTTACTCTCGAGCGCAAGTGCTATATTCTTCTCAATAAACCGAAAGATTGCGTGACGACGTCCGACGATCCTAACGGCCGCCTGACTGTAATGGATATTGTCAAAGGCGCATGTAACGAGCGTATTTATCCGGTAGGACGTCTCGACCGCAATACTACCGGCGTTCTGCTTCTGACGAACGACGGCGACCTTGCATCTAAACTGACTCATCCCAAATATATCAAGAAAAAGATCTACCACGTCTGGACTGACAAGGATATTTCGGAAGATGATATGCAGCGCATTGCCGACGGCATTGAACTCGAAGACGGCGAAATCCACGCCGACGCAATATCTTACGCCACCGAAACCGACCGCAATCAGGCCGGAATTGAGATTCACAGTGGCCGTAACCGCATCGTGCGCCGCATTTTCGAACATCTCGGCTATCACGTCACCAAACTCGACCGTGTTTATTTCGCCGGCCTGACAAAGAAAAATCTGCCCCGCGGACGTTGGCGCTATCTGACTCAGGAAGAGGTCAATTTCCTTAAAATGGGTTCTTTTGAATAAAATAACAGAATGAAACGTACACTCATAAAAGACCTGAAGCCTGAAATGATCGGCTCGCAGGTCGAACTAAAAGGCTGGGCCCGCACACGCCGCGGAAACAAACACGTTCAGTTTGTCCAGCTTAACGACGGAAGCAATGTCGGCGGCATACAGGTTGTTTTCGATATGTCGAAATTCACCGATGAGCAGCTTAAACCTATCACTACCGGTGCAAGCCTGCGGGTCGTCGGTAACCTCGTCGAGTCTATGGGCAAAGGACAGTCTATGGAGGTTCAGGCCGAAAGTCTCGAGCTATACGGCACCTGCGACCCCGAAAGCTATCCTCTTCAGAAGAAAGGCCACACTCTCGAGTTCCTTCGCGAGAAAGCCCATCTTCGTCCGCGCACAAACACCTTCGGCGCCGTGCTCCGTGTGCGCAGCGCCCTGGCTCAGGCTATCCACAAATTCTTTGGCGAGAAGGGTTTCTATTATCTGAACACTCCGCTTATTACGGCTTCGGACTGTGAAGGCGCAGGCGCTATGTTTCAGGTAACGACTCTCCCTCTGAATGATCTTCCCAAAGATGAAGAGGGTAATGTCGACTATTCGAAAGATTTCTTCGGCAAGCCTACGGCTTTGACTGTCAGCGGACAGTTAGAGGGAGAACTCGGAGCGACGGCTCTCGGACAGATTTATACTTTCGGGCCGACTTTCCGTGCAGAGAATTCCAACACACCGCGCCACTTGAGCGAGTTCTGGATGATAGAACCCGAAATGGCTTTCTATGATATCAACGATAACATGGATCTTGCCGAAGAGTTCGTGAAGTACTGCATCAGATATGCTCTCGACAACTGCCGTTCAGACATCGATTTCCTTGCCAAGATGTATGACCCCGAGCTTGTCAGCCGACTTGAGTTTGTGCTTCACAACGACTTCGTGCGCCTGACCTACACCGAGGGCGTCGATATTCTGAAAGCCAGCGGACATAAATTTGAGTTCCCGGTAGAGTGGGGCATCGACCTTCAGAGCGAGCATGAGCGCTATCTTGTCGAACAGCACTTCAAGAAGCCCGTTATCCTGACCGACTACCCGAAAGAAATCAAGGCTTTCTATATGAAGCTCAATGACGACGGCAAGACTGTGCGCGCAATGGATGTTCTGTTCCCGCATATCGGCGAGATCATAGGCGGTAGCGAGCGTGAGGAAAGCTTCGACAAGCTTAACAGACGAATCGAAGAACTTCATATACCTATGAAAGATATGTGGTGGTATCTCGATACCCGTCGTTTCGGCACTGTCCCTCACAGCGGCTTCGGCCTCGGCTTCGAACGCCTTGTGCTCTTTGTGACAGGCATGACAAACATTCGTGATGTCATTCCTTTCCCGCGCACCCCCGGCAACGCCGAATTCTAAATTCCAGTAAATATTTCACGGGGGAGGCCCGATTTTAAGGCCTCCCCCGTATTATTTTGCTATTTTGGAATCAATCAGACTGTTACAGCTTTTTCGATGCCGAATTTGATGCGCAGGTTTTTGATCATGTCGCGCGTCATTGTGTCGAGGTCAAATTCAGGCTTCCAGTCCCATTCTTCGCGGGCACAAGTGTCGTCGAGACTGTCGGGCCATGAATCGGCGATGGCCTGGCGCAGCGGGTCGAGCTCGTAGGTCATGGTGAACTCGGGCATATACTCGCGAATCTTGGCGTAGATAATCTCAGGATCGAAGCTCATCGAGGCGATGTTGAACGAATTGCGGTGTTTGAGGCGTGTGGGGTCGGCTTCCATGATTTCTATGGCGGCGCGCAGGGCGTCGGGCATATACATCATGTCCATGAACGTGCCTGGCTTCAGCGGGCATTTGAACGGCTCGCCCTTGACGGCTGAATAGTAGATGTCGACGGCATAGTCGGTTGTGCCGCCTCCGGGAGGCGGCGTGTAGC
>HF985567.1:0-8762 GCA_000431215.1 Prevotella sp. CAG:1031 | reverse complement strand
GTCGTGTAGCTTATAAGGCCGGGGAAGCGCACCGACCGGGTGTCGACGCCGAAGCGGCGTGCGTAATAATCGGCAAGAAGTTCGCCGGTGACTTTAGTCACACCGTAAATAGTTTCAGGGCGCTGGACTGTGTCCTGAGGCGTTTTGGTGTGGGGTGTAGACGGGCCGAATGAGCCTATTGACGAGGGGGTGAACACGGCGCATCCTTTTTCCCGGGCAACTTCAAGGGTATTGTAAAGTCCACCGACTCCGATTTTCCAGGCAAGCTGGGGGCGGGCTTCGGCCACAGCACTCAGGAGGGCCGCAAGATTGTAGATTGTGTCGATGTTGTAGCGTTCAACGGCGTCGGCAATCTGGCTGGCATCAGTGATGTCGACAAGCGCCGAAGGGCCGCTTTCGAGAAGCTCGCCTTTCGGCTCAGCTCCTTTAATATATCCTGCTACTACATTTCCGCCAGGATAAGCCTCGCGCAGTTTCATGGTGAGCTCCGATCCTATCTGTCCGGTTGCTCCGATGATTAGAACATTCTTCATTTAAGGTTAGATGTCGTTGGTTGTGCAGTAAATCTATTTCTGCCTGCAAATTTAGATTTTTTTGCTTTAACAGCAACACCCGACCAAAATTTTTTTTACTTTTGCGGTCA
This sequence comes from Prevotella sp. CAG:1031, assembly GCA_000431215.1. Classification (GTDB taxonomy): domain Bacteria; phylum Bacteroidota; class Bacteroidia; order Bacteroidales; family Muribaculaceae; genus CAG-1031. Next base: position 8,119 of record HF985567.1, on the reverse strand, counting down.
GTAGAGGTGCCGGTGACACGGCGCCCGACAATAATTAGCCTTAATCACATCTTATCATGTACACAAAATTCAAAGAACATCTTCAGAGCGAGCTTAACGCCATCAAGGAAGCAGGGCTCTACAAGAACGAGCGCGTTATCGTGTCGCCGCAAGGCGCTGACATTGCTGTGGAGAATACCCCCGGCGAGGTCCTCAATTTCTGTGCCAACAACTATCTCGGTCTGGCCGACAATTCACGCCTTATCGATGCTGCCAAAGCGGCCATGGACGAGCGTGGCTTCGGCATGTCGTCGGTGCGTTTTATCTGTGGCACTCAGGATCTCCACAAGCAGCTCGAGCGCGCTATCAGCGAATATTTCCATACGGAAGACACGATTCTCTATGCCGCATGTTTCGATGCTAACGGCGGACTTTTCGAGCCGTTGCTGACCGAAGAAGATGCTATCATCAGCGATGCCCTGAACCACGCCTCGATTATTGACGGTGTGCGTCTCTGCAAGGCTCGCCGCTTCCGCTATGCCAATGCCGATATGGCCGATCTCGAGCGTTGTCTTCAGGAGGCTAAGGACTGCCGCTTTAAAATGATTGCAACCGACGGTGTATTTTCGATGGACGGCAATGTCGCACCTATGGATAAAATATGTGAGCTCGCCGAGAAATACGGCGCTCTCGTCATGGTTGATGAAAGCCATTCGGCTGGCGTCGTCGGGCCGACAGGCCGCGGCGTAGCCGAACAATACGACTGCTACGGACGTATCGACATTCACACGGGCACACTCGGAAAATCGTTCGGCGGCGCAATGGGCGGATTTACCACGGGTCCGCGCGAAATCATCGACATGCTGCGTCAGCGCTCGCGTCCGTATCTGTTCTCGAATTCTGTAGCACCTTCAATTGTAGGCGCGAGCATCGAGATGTTCAAGATGCTGAATGAGAGCAATGATCTCCACGACAAACTGATGAAGAATGTCGAGTATTTCCGCACCCGCATGATCGATGCCGGCTTTGACATCAAGCCGACTCAGAGCGCTATCTGTGCGGTCATGCTTTACGACGCAAAACTCAGTCAGGATTTTGCTGCCGCCATGCAGCGCGAGGGCATATATGTGACCGGTTTCTACTATCCAGTAGTTCCCAAAGGACAGGCCCGTATTCGCGTTCAGCTCAGTGCAGCTCACACCACAGAGCAGCTTGATCGCGCTATTGCCGCTTTCATTAAAGTAGGCCGCGAGATGGGCGTTCTCAAATAACTCTTGACACTTTTTTCTTCACCGGCCGCCGGAGCACGAAAGTCTCCGGCGGCTTATATTATTCTTTTTTTCGGCAAAACTGTCCATTGGTTCTACAAAGTTTTATCGGCTTGAGACTGTTGATTAATTTTGTCGGGATGACAAAACTACATTTAAAGTATGCATTATCTGCTGTCGCCATGTTTCTGGCGCCGATGCTGACTTCGTGTGATAATTTCGAGTATCACCCCTATTCGGCGGATATAGACGGCCCTGTCGGACTGACCGACCGGAATATCACCGAAATTAAGCACAAGATAACTTCATTGCCGCTTACGTTCGCCTTTATTACCGATACCCAGGGCTCTGACGCTGATTTGAAAGATGCACTGAAAGTTATCAAAGCACGCGGCGACATTGATTTCATTGTTCATGGTGGCGATCAGACCGATTTCGGACTTACACGCGAGTTTCTCTGGTGTCGTGATATAATGGAAAAGTGCGGCCTGCCGTATATTATCGTGATAGGCAACCATGACTGTCTGGGAAACGGCGAGGAAATATATAAATATGTCTATGGCGTTACTAATTATTCATTCGATGTGGCCGGAGTGCATTTTGTCTGCCTGAACACAAACGCTCTCGAATATGACTATTCCGAGCCTGTTCCCGATCTGGGCTTTATAACAGCTGATGCTGTTGCGGCAAAGGAAGCGGGTGCCACTCAAACTGTGGTTGTCATGCATTCCCATCCCTACGACGAGCAGTTCAATAATAATGTAGCCGAGCCATTTCTCTATTATCTGCGGTCTTATCCGGGAATGGGCGATAATGACGAACGCAGAGAAGACGGCACCTTTTGCAGAGGATTTTGTGTCAACGGCCACAATCACTCTTTCGATGTCAGTGAGATCGGATCGCGAGGCATTCTTTTTTATCAGTGTGCCAACATTGCCAAACGTCAGTTTTTTGTATTCACCGTAACATCCGAAGGCTATGAGATGGAAAAGATTGATTTCTGAAATTCTTGTGCTGATAGCCGGCTTTTTGTCGGTTAGCGCCGACGAGGCAGCCGACAGCCTCCGCATTGAGCGGTATCATAAGCGTCTGGAGCGACGGCAGGAGGCGTGGAACCGGCTTATTCCGACGGTTTTCCCTCTCCAGTATGCCGGAGGCATGGGGATGTTTTCAGCCGGCATAGGCTGGGATTATGGCCGCGATAATAAGTTTGAGACACATCTTATGATAGGCTTTTTGCCAAAGCGCTATAACAGCAGTGCCTATGCCACGCTGACATTGCGCGAAGAATATCTTCCATGGCGCATCAGGATAGCGTCGACTCCTTTTGAAGTGAGACCCCTGTCGGTTTCGCTCGCCATGAACACCATTTTCAGCAGCGATTTCTGGACCAGCGAACCTGACAGGTATCCGAACGGTTATTATGCATTTTCGAGCCGTGTCAGATTTCATCTTGGAATCGGATCGCGTTTAACGTTCAGGATTCCCGAGAGGCGTAGGTATGTTGTCAAGCATATATCACTCTATTATGTGGTATCGGTCTGTGACTTATACCTCAGGCAGAAGATTGTCGACAGTGCGGTTCCGACAGGCGACATCTTCACAATAGGAATAGGCGCCATACTGACTATATGATTGCGCAAATTTCGTACCTTTGCCGGGAATTTCCAAGGTATGAAAAAATCTTTGCTTTCTCTGTCGTTCGGAACATTTGCGCTTGGCGTCGCCGAGTTCGGAATGATGGGTATATTAAACGAGATTGCCGCAGACATCGACATCTCTGTTGTTCAGGCCGGCAACCTTATCTCGGCGTATGCCGCCGGAGTTGCAGTGGGCGCCCCTTGTCTGATTTTTCTAAGACGTATGGAACTCAGGCGTCTAATGCTGCTTCTTGCGGCAGTAATAGCTATTGGCAACGCTATGGTGGCGTTTTCGCCGTCATACACATTTCTTCTCATTGCCAGATTTATCTCCGGACTGCCCCATGGGGCGTATTTCGGCGCTGGAGCTATCGCGTGCACCCGTTTGGTTGACAGTGGGAAAGGGGCATCGGCCGTAGCCGTACTCATAGGAGGAATGACTGTCGCCAATCTCGTTGGCGTCCCTGGCTTCACTTATGTGTGTCATGCATTGTCGTGGCGTCTTCCGTTCGGGATAGTGGCTATTACCGGAATAATAACTTTTTTCTCGGTCAGGATCTGGATGCCGCGAATCGAAGCGTTGCCTGATTCGGGATTGAAGGGGCAGTTCAGATTCCTTAGCCGTCCGGCTCCGTGGCTGATTTATTCGGGTATGTTTTTCGGACAGATGAGCGTTTATATGTGGCTCAGTTATATCTCGCCGATAATGACTTCCGTGACAGGTCTCCCGGAAAGTTCGATGACATATATCATGGTTGTTGTCGGAGCGGGAATGGTATTCGGAAACATTGTCTCGGGCAAGATGGCCGACCGCTATGCTCCGGCAAAAGTGTCGATGGTTATCGCCGCTCTCATTGTGGTTGTCATGCCATTGATATGGTTGCTGTCGCCATATAGGCTTCCTTCGCTGATTCTGGCTTTTATAGCTCCCGGATTGCTTTTCGGTCTCGGCGGCCCACCCCAGTTCCTTATTGTCGGCTATTCGAGAGGCGGAGAGATGCTTGGGGGAGCCGGAATCCAGATTGCCTTCAATGTCTCCAATGCGGTTGCCGCTGCCATAGGCGGCGCGATAATCCGCCACGGATTCGGTTATGCCTCACCGGCAATCGCAGGGGTTCCCTGTGCTATCATCGCTGTCGTCGCCTTTTTAATTCTCTACAGGCGCTATCCTATTGTGGAATAATTCGTAACTTTGTGACTTCATGGAACAATTCTCGCGAAAACAGACATATTTGCTTGGCCTGACAGCAATCGCTATGTTTGCTGTCTACACGCTGTTTGCCTCCCCTCTTAAACGCGGACTTCATGGATCATATAAATTCGTAAAAAGATCTGACTAAACGATGACTGCAAAATTGAATTCCCGTTTTTTCAGCGCCAATGCGATAATTGTGATCGCCTTAATGATGTTGGTCTATACGATTTATTCATGGGTCACGCCTTATGCGCACGATGATTATATGTTTAGTCGGTATTATCTTGACGGAAATAACCATCAGGAGAGTTTTTCGCTGACGGGACTCTTCAATTATATTTCAATGGTCAGGAATGTTGAAAACGGACGGTTGGCCAATTATCTTTGCGCTCCGATTGTGATGTGGATGCCACATTGGTTGTGGTCGCTGCTGTTCGGCGCAATTGTGACTGCTTCCGTTATGTTGTCGGCGCGTCTTTCCGTCGGCCGGAAGCAGGTATCTGCCCGTATGATCGTTTTTATATGGGCACTATCCGTAATTTTCTGGCCGTGGCAAGATTTCAGCGGCCTTGTCGCAATTGATTATGCGCTCAATTATCTTCTTTCGTGGCTGTTGGTTCTCCTGACATGGATTTTCATGATGAAAGTCGAGGCCAAGCCAATGTCGGTGCCGCTATATTGTCTTGTGATTCTCCTCGCATTTTCAACGGGGATGATTCACGAGAGTTTTTCTGCTGTGCTTGTGGCTTCCGCTGCTGTATATGCTGCGATAAGAAAGTTTCGTTTGCCGGCTCAATGGTGGGGTACTTTCGCGGCACTCATAGCGGGTCTCCTGATATGCGTAAGCGCTAACGGCATCATTCAGAGAGTGATTCGGACCGCAGGTTTTGAGCGTTCTCGCGATATGATGTATTTTGCGCGGCTTATATATCATACGATGTCGCTATGCGCCTTTGTGGGATTTGCCGGCGTTATTATGTCTCTTAGCCGCTCGGGTCGCCGACATCTTTCGAGCATCTTTGCGAATCCGATAAATGTTTTTGCCGCCATGTTGGCCCTGTTTGCTACGATATCTATTGTTGCTGCTTATGCACCAGCTCGTTCTGCCATGATGGCCGTGCCTCCGACAATCATTCTTCTGGTCGGGTCGTTGCAATCGCATTGGAACTTTCCGCGATATTTTTCTAGAATTCCATCAGCTATAGTCCTCTCTCTGATTCTGATTTTCTACGGAGGTCTTATCTATTGGCAGAATAAGATCAGACAGCAGAACGATATTATAGTGGAAGCTATGAGAAAGGCAGGCGGCAAGCCAGTATATTTCGACACGATAGATTATACACCCTGGTATACTTTTGACTATCCGCTAAATGGGTTGTGGAGTTATTATAGTTTTCATGAGGGTTGTGTAGCTGATTATTTAGGAATGGATGGCTCAAAACTTTATGTTTTACCAAAAATATTAGAGAATATTGATCTGAAGAAGTGCGATAAGGTCACTTTCGACGACAACGACGGTTATTTCCAAATCGGAAATTATCTGCTTTATGATGGCCGCGATGACAGAGATTCCTTGCCCGGCGAAATTCGTTTTACTTTAGCAAGTGGGCGCGTTGTTGGATCCGACGTTAGCTGGAAACCGTTTGATGCCGCCGACGGTAGCTTATGGTTTCTGGGCATTCCCGCAAAAGATAATGTGAAGGGGCCATTCCTTAAAATTGAGAGCTGAAATAATTATGACAACACTTTTTCAAAAAATCACGCCGAAAGCCATTGCGGTTGCCGCCGTAATGACGATAACTTATATTATTTTTTCGTGGTACGTGCCGGTTGCGATCGATGACTTTACTTTCATGAGTTATTATCTCGACTTGAACGGAGGGGATTCGAGTTTCTCACTGTCAGTCCTGTGTGGCTATATTAAATCAGTCTGGGAAATTGAAAACGGCCGACTTGCCAATTATTTGTGTGGCCCGTTTCTTCTTTGGTTCCCTCACTGGCTGCGGGCAATTTTGATGGGTGCTACTATCTCTGCTACTTACCTCATTTCGGCGAAATTTGCCGTCGGAAACAATCCATTGACCGGTAGAGTTGTGGTGTTCGTATGGGCGCTTTCGGTCGTCTTTTTGCCTTGGCATGATTACAGCGGACTGATGATTGTCGATTATTTCCTAAACTATTTCTTCTCCTGGCTATTAGTCCTTCTGACATTGGCGTGCATATTCCGGCTCGAAAAGAAAAACTTCAATCCGCTGCAATATGTTTTTGTTATAATCCTTTCGGTGGCCACCGGACTTATTCATGAGTGCTTCTCGCTTCCGCTTATGGGAGCCTTAGGATGTGTTGCCCTGATTAATAGGTTTAGAATGAAACCTCAGTGGTGGGGAATATTCATAGCACTTTTTATCGGTTATGTTATCTGCATGAGTTCGCCGGCAATTCTCGATCGATTAATGATAACAACGACCGACACCGACAAACGGGCATTCCTGTTAAACTTCCTCCGCATTCTTTATCATAGTGTTCTTCTTTGTGTTATAGTCGGCATCGTCGCCTTTATAATGCTTCTCTCTAAATCGGGAAGGCATCGTCTCAAAAATATATTATCTAATATACAGAACCAGTATTTTACATTCTTGTCGTTGTTCGCGTTGTGTATTGTTTTCGTTCTGGTTGTGACAGGACGTGCGGCCTTTCTTGCTATCACTCCTATGATAATTGTGGCGACCAACGGGCTGTATACTGAATCGAGATTTTTCAGATATTTTTCTGCGATTCCTTCAGGATTTGTTCTTCTGCTGCTTCTCGCCTTCTATGGCCCGCTGATCTACTGGCAGAAAAAGATCTACGAAGAACACGAAGCCGTTTATGCCGAAGTCAAAAGAAATATTGGAAAACATGTCTATCATGACACGATTATAACAGCTCCATGGTACACGTTCAGATATACTACCGACGGCTTATGGGCTGTCGGATATCAGTATTTCGGACTGTCGTGTCATTTCCATGTTGATGAGGACAGGCTGACGGTGCTCCCTGAAGTTCTGAAGGGAGCCGATCTGTCAAAGTGTGCGAAAGTGGAATACGCCGGAGATGAAGATATTTATCAGATAGGAGATTATCTCATCGTCAAAGGCGATGTGGATCAGTCGAGATTGTCTGACGACTATATTTTTTATATGGCCAATGGAAAAAAACGTGGTTCTTCGATCTGCTGGAGATATTTTTATGATGAAAACGGAGTTAAATGGACTATCGGATTACCTCTGCGCGGTCCGATCAATGGCCCGTTTAGCCGAATTGTTCAGCCGCATTAATTAAGTATTCGAGAATGAAATCAAGAGTTAAATTCAGTGTTTATTCGATGATACTGACGGTGGTTATCTCCGTCGTCCTCATATTGGCCTGTGTGAAGACTTATGGTGAGCTCGTTTCGTTCTGCATTGTCCTCGCACTTTGCCTTATGCTGATTATCCCGGCGCTTTTCTACGCACCGTTGTCGGTCAGAGCCAACGAGAGGTGTATCATTATTTCGAGCCTTCTAAAGAAACATCATATTTCTCTGAACGACATAGTGAGAGTAGAGCCTTTCACCCCGACAATGGGGGCCCGGCGCCTGTTCGGTTCCGGCGGCTTCTTTGGTTACTGGGGCATATTCAAGGAGGGCGATGTCGGCCGCTATGCCGCATATTTCGGAAAAGCATCTGATTGCTTTCTTGTCCGTATGAAAAACGGCGATAAATATGTGATCGGATGTGCCGACAGTTCAGAAATGGTAAACTATATCAAAAGACAGATTGGATAGTGGCGACAGATTTCCGATACCTCAGGCCGCGAAAAGCGGCTTTGCTCCGGCGTTTCTATGAAGACTTCAGCCGCAATCTTCATCCGTTGCGTTGTGTCGCCGTCGATGGGGCTACAGTAGTGCCGCCGCCTCCGGCAGTATGCAACGACGGCCTTTGGGATTGCGGCGTAACTGATTCCGACTGGCGTTTCGTTGCCGAGTCGGGTAGTGTTTCACTGAGTGTGTCTGAGGC
>HF985566.1:90371-92028 GCA_000431215.1 Prevotella sp. CAG:1031 | reverse complement strand
CGTTGTTTTAACAACTTTTTGCTTTTCGCAGCCCCTCCGGGCCGTCCTTTTCAAAAGCGAGTGCAAAGGTAGAGGTTCCCAGCCAATCTGCCAAATATCACAGGAAGATTTTTGTGTTAAAAAATGTTTCGCCGCTGAGAGCCAGCGGCGAAACAAGGTTTAGGGGTTGTGGCGGATGTAGCGGATGTTACGGATGCGGCGGATGTGATATGGGGGAAGGCAATTTTTTCATTAACTTTGTGGGCGATATGGCAAGAATCGATCATGAGACAGTCCAGCGCATACTCGACGCAACGGATATTGTTGAGGTTGTAAGCGATTTCGTGACGCTGAAACGTCGCGGCGCCAATTATATAGGTTTATGTCCGTTCCACAATGAAAGGACGCCGTCGTTTTCGGTTTCAAAATCGAAGGGTATATGCAAGTGCTTCAGCTGCGGCAAAGGGGGCTCGGCTGTGAACTTCATTATGGAGCTGGAACAGATGAGCTACGTCGAGGCTCTACGTTATCTTGCGAAGAAATATAACATAGAGATTAAGGAACGTGAGCTGACCGACGAAGAGCAGCGCCAGGAAAGCCAGCGCGAGGCTATGCTTGCCGTCAACGATTTCGCGTTAGGCCGTTTCGAGCATTATATGAACGAAACGGCTGCAGGCCGCGACATCGGCAAAGCTTATTTCGAAGAGCGCGGCATTTCGGCGGCGATGATGAAGAAATTCCGGCTCGGCTATGCCCTTGAAGAGCGCGACCGACTCCTTAACGACGCCAAAAAGGCCGGCTATCAGGAGCAATATCTCGTCGACACCGGGCTATGCTCGCGCAACGAGCAGGGACGGACCTACGACAGATTCCGCGGGCGCGTCATATACCCGGTATTCTCAATTTCGGGAAAAGTTGTAGCGTTCGGAGGCCGCACTCTCCGCAACGACAAGACCATGGCGAAGTATGTCAATTCGCCTGAAAGCATAATATACAGCAAACGCCGCGAACTTTACGGACTTTATCAGGCCAAGCAGGCTATCAACAAACGCGACAAGTGTATCCTCGTCGAGGGATATATGGATGTCATCTCGATGTTTCAGCGCGGGGTTGAGAACGTAGTGGCCTCAAGCGGCACGTCGCTGACAGAAGAGCAGATTCACGTCATTCACCGTTTCACCCAGAATGTCACCGTCATCTACGACAGTGACGCCGCAGGCATCAAGGCGTCGCTGCGCGGCATCGACATGCTTCTGGCCAACGGTCTGAATGTCAAGACAGTGCTTCTGCCCGACGGCGACGATCCGGATTCATTCGCCCAGTCACACACATCGAGCGAAGTCGAGGATTATATTTCAGCCCACGAGACCGACTTCATCGAATTCAAGACAAAGATTCTTCTCGAGGGGCTTGAGAACAGCCCGATTGAACGCTCGCGCGCGATAAATGACATAGTAAAAACCATTGCCGTAGTGCCTGACGCGATAACGCGCACCGTTTATATTCAGGAGACAAGCCGCCGGCTGAACATCGACGAGGGGGTGCTGACGGTTCAGGTCGACCGCTACCGCGGGCAGGCCGCCGAGAAACAGGGCTACGAGCAACAGCGTAAAGATGAACACAGCCGACTCGACCGCAATCCCGAAACGGCATTGCCAGAAGCTCCCCGTCGCTCTTC
>HF985566.1:77487-90332 GCA_000431215.1 Prevotella sp. CAG:1031 | reverse complement strand
ACTTCAAAAACGACAAAAAACACGACAGACGCCGCCAGACTGCGCCCGTTCGAGAGAGAACTTCTGCGCTATGCCGTCAAATACGGAAGAGTCAACGCCTGCAACGCCTACGACGCCGACAACAATGCGACCCCCATGAGCGTAATAGAGTTTATCGACTATGACCTGAATGCCGACGGCATCAAGCTCGAGAACAGCGACATAGCGGCGACGTTCGCCGAAGCGCAGGCCATAGCCTCAGGCAACTGGACGTCGGATCTTGCCTCACGCACGGCCGACATCGACCGTGAGATTGCCGAACTGCGCGTCAGTCGCCACAACGAGCTGGCGGCCGAGGCCACCGGCAGCCTCGAGAAACTGCAGCGTCTTGATCGCGAACTCGACGAGGAACTGGCTGCCGAACGTCAGCGTCGCATCGACGAGTTTTCCGAGAACTATGTGAGTCAGGCTCTCATCAACCATCCCGACGACACCGTAAGAAAACTGGCGACAGAGCTTGTCAGTGACAAATATGTACTGAGCAAAGTCCACACGAAATACGCGAAAATAGAAACCGAGCGCGATCGCCTCAACGAATTCGTGCAGCGCGCTCTCTGGGAACTGAAAGAAGCGATTGTCGAGCAGCAGATCGGACAGCTGAGGGGAGAAATAGCGGAGATGTCGGCATCAGTCACAGCTACCGCCGACGCAGACACCATCGCCCGCCTCAACGAACTTCTGTCAAGAATCAGCGAGCTGAACCGCCTGAAAGCCGACTTCGCAAAAGTTATAGGTGAGCGGGTAATAACGGCCCGGTAAGACGAGGGCGCCTCAGAGCGACGCCGGCAAAAGTTTTGCCCGCGGGCGAAGAAGTATGCGGTTGCGCGGATAGTCAATCACAACATCCTGAAGGAAAAAATTCATAGGATTGACCACATAGCTTTCAAGGAAGCCGGTATCGGCAAAGAAAATCGGATGGTTGCCGGCCCTGTCGCCGATATTCACCCAGGCTTTATCGAGTAATTTGGCCCGGAAGCTGCCGCGCATAGTGACAAGCAGCGAAGTACGCAGGTCGGAATTGGCAAGTACGCTGTCTTCCAAAGGAAGCGCTACATTGACCTTCGGGAAAGAAGTGTTGATAAAGAAGCTGTGGGAATTGTTTTCTATCGACATATCGACATAATAGCGCTTGCCGCATCCGAGCAACGTTGCGGCTGTCCATTCCGAAGAAATATCTGTCAGGAGCTCGAAATCATCGGGAACTTCGGTTGAGAATCCGATTGCTTTTGTCGCAGGCGAATAGAGACACACGAAACGCTCGATAACATCAATGCCCAGTGTCGAGAGAGTGTCGGACGACGGAGCCGGAAGGAAAAGGACATCTTTCATACGGGCCACAACGCGCCTGTTTTCAGGCTTGGCACCCGGTTGGTTGTCGTAAACGGGAAGGTCGACAGTATACATCTTCGAGCAGAAGAATGCCTTGTTCAGATGGTCGATTCCGAACGACGGGAAGCTGACCGAATCAACATCCATTCCCATTATTTTCAGCCGCTCGAGATCGGCAGGTAAAATTGTCGATATGAACGAGCCTGTATTATAACAGAATTCAATACCACCGCCAAAGTCGATAATACTCTGATGGAAAGGATATAATGCAACAGGCGAATCAAGATTACCGACCTTGAGATACGCGTGCTGGGAGTTAGCTCTCGCATAACCCCATGTCAGCACCGCAATCAGCCCGACAGAAGCGATCGCGATAATGAGTTTTCTTGATATTCTGCAAGATTTCAAGTCCATTGTTCAGCAAAGATAGTGAAAAAATGCCGACCGATGGCAATCTTAGCCGTATTATCGCCTCAACGCATGAGGCGCCGACAATCAGCGCTTGTCGACATTTCCCTCATAATAATTGATATATGCGCGGTTGACGAGGCGTGTTCCTCCGGGAGTGGGATAGTTTCCGGAGAAATACCAGTCGCCCGGATGATTCGGAACCGCCCTGTGAAGACCGTCGAGACTCTGATATATTATCTTCACTTCGGCGTTAATGGTCGACGGAGTCAGCATCCCGGCGATCTTGGCCGAAATTTCCTCATCGGAGAACGGCTCATAAATGGCTTTCACACAGTTTACGGGCTCGGATGAGCGCGGAAGCCGCTCCTGTTCGAGACAACGGAGATAAACATCGTGGAGCCGCTGCTGCTCTCCACGTTCCACAGTCAGTTCCACAGCGGCCTTGAAAGCTATGAACTCTCCCATGCGCGACATATCGATTCCGTAGCAGTCGGGGTATCTGACCTGAGGCGACGACGACAAAACGAGAATGCGCCGCGGATGGAGCCTGTCGAGCATGGAAATGATAGACTGACGCAGCGTCGTTCCGCGCACAATGCTGTCGTCGATGACAACGAGAGTATCGCGGTCGTTGTTGACTATACCGTAAGTCACATCGTAGACATGGGCTGCAAGATCATTGCGGCTCTCCCCTTCGGCAATGAAAGTACGCAGTTTTATATCTTTCAGCGCTACTTTCTCGACGCGCAGTTTCTGACGCATGATATTCTCGAGAACCTCGCGCGACAATTCGCCCGACTTGGCGGCATCCATGATACGCTCTGTTTTCTCGCGTTCGAGAGTCTCTCCGAGGCCTTCGACAAGCCCGATGAAAGCGACCTCGGCCGTATTCGGAATAAACGAGAACACGGCGTCGTCGACATTATGGCCGAGCGCATCGAGCACCTGCGGCACAAGATTGGCTCCGAGCGCCTTTCTCTCGCGATATATATCGGCATCGCTGCCGCGCGAGAAATATATCCTTTCAAACGAGCAGCGCTCATTCTTCCGCTCGCCGAGGACATCGACAATCTTCACGTCGCCCGAGCGGCTGACAATTATGGCCGAACCGGGCGTGAGCTCGCGGACGTCGGCGAGACGGACATTGAAAGTAGTCTGAATCACCGGGCGTTCGCTGGCAACGACGACAACCTCGTCGTCGACATAATAGAACGCGGGGCGAATGCCATGGGAGTCGCGTAGCGCCGCCATATCTCCCGAACCGGTAACGGCGCAGATACAGAAACCGCCGTCCCACATACGGGCCTGACTCAACACATTGGTCAGATCGAGGCGCTCCTCGATGGCATGGGACAGCTCAGGCTCCCTGAGCGAGTCGCGATATTTGCGGTATAGGCGGTGATTCTCGCGGTCGAGAGCCCATCCGAGCTGTTCGAGCAGCACAATTCCGTCGCTATACAGGCGCGGATGCTGACCGCGGCTGACGACAGTCTCGAAAATCTCGTCGACATTAGTCATATTGAAATTACCGCACATCAGCAGGTTCCGCGACCGCCAGTTATTTCGGCGAAGGAACGGATGGACATAATTCATCCCCGACTTTCCGGTCGTCGAATAGCGCAGATGGCCCATGTAAATCTCGCCTATGAAAGGAATATCGCGCTCGACCTCGGAAGGGGAAGGATCGGCAAGCAGAGCCTTGTCGACCTGCGGGCGGATATTGTCGAAAATCTCCTGAATGGCGCCCGAGCCCATAGCTCTTTCGCGGAACACATATTCCGATCCCGCCACCGCATTAATCTTAAGGACTCCGACCCCGGCACCTTCCTGGCCGCGGTTATGCTGCTTCTCCATAAGCAGATAAAGCTTGTTGAGAGCATAGGCGTAAGTACCGTACTTTTCCTTGTAATAGTCGAGAGGCTTGCGCAGACGTATCATCGCAACCCCGCATTCATGTTTGAGCTGTTCCATCTGAATATCGATAGCCACTGAGGGGCACACAAAACGAAAGCGCAAAGGTAGCGCATTTTTTTGGGATTTTCGGGAACAATTTGTAATTTTGCACGCAAAATTTTTCCAATCAACCATTTCCACCATCGAAAATGATTAACGCTCAAGACATCAAGAACGGCACCTGCATACGCATGGACGGCCGCCTCTATTTCTGTGTTGAATTCCTCCATGTAAAACCTGGCAAGGGCAACACATTCATGCGCACAAAGCTCAAAGACGTTGTCGACGGCCGCGTTCTCGAGCGTCGTTTCAACATCGGCGAGAAACTCGAAGACGTTCGCGTTGAGCGTCGGCCCTACCAGTATCTCTATGCCGAAGGGGGCGACGACATCTTCATGAACAACGAGACATTCGACCAGATTCCCATCAACAAAGAGCTCGTAACCGGCGCCGCTTTCATGAAAGAAGGTGACACCGTTGAAGTTGTCAGCGACGCATCGACCGACACCGTCCTCTATGCCGAGATGCCCATCAAGACAGTCCTGAAAATCACCTACACCGAGCCGGGCGTTAAAGGCGACACAGCCACCAACACCCTCAAGCCCGCCACCGTCGAGACCGGCGCAGAAGTCCGCGTGCCCCTCTTCATCAACGAAGGCGAGCTCATCGAGGTCGACACCCGCGACGGCAGCTACGTAGGCCGCGTCAAAGCCTGACAGCCGTCAATCACCCGACCATAAAATTGAAACCTCAGCGCGGAGGGAGGCATTCAGCCCTGCCCCTCCGCGCTTCTGTTTGCCATTTTGGCAGTAATGAACGATAACGCTGGCATATTTGTTACCTTATCATAGCGGAACAGACCGACGCCCGTTTAGGCACGGTTTTTGCTGTAACCGATAATCGCAACATCTCAACAACAGACAACAAGCTATGAGCAAGAACAATAAAAAACATTCCAACATCTCCGAGCCTGAAAACGCCAGCGAAGGCGTAGGCATCGAAGACAACGTCATCGAAATGGCCGACGAAACTGTAGCCGCAGAACAGGAACAGGAAATCGAGGCCGAAGCCAATGAAATAGACGAGCTCAACAAGAAACTCGACGAAGCCAATGCCGCCCTCGAGAAAGAGAAGAAAGAATATCTGTTTCTTCTGGCAGAGTTCGACAACTTCCGCAAACGCACAGTCAAGGAAAAGGGCGACATAATCAAGAATGCCGCCGAAAAAGTTCTTGGCGGCCTGCTTCCTATCGTCGACGACTTCGAGCGCGGCATAGAGGCAAACAAGAACGCCGACGACGCCGAATCGGTCAAGAAAGGAATGGAGCTGATCTACAACAAGCTCGTCAAATTCCTCGAAACCAACGGCGTCAAGCCTATCGAGAGCACGGGAAAGGATTTCGATCCCGAACTCCACGAGGCCATCGCCATGGTTCCCGCTACCGACGAAACCCAGAAGGGCAAGGTAATCGACACTCCGACCCGCGGCTACACTATCAACGACAAAGTGCTTCGCCACGCCAAAGTTGTTGTAGCGCAATAAAAATCCAACCCACACCCCCAACCTAAAAGATGGACAAAAGAGATTATTACGAGGTTCTTGGCGTCGACAAGAAAGCCACTGCCGACGAAATCAAGAAAGCCTACCGAAAACTCGCTATCAAATACCACCCCGACAAAAATCCGGGCGACAAGACTGCCGAAGAAAAGTTCAAGGAGGCAGCTGAGGCATATAGCGTGCTCAGCGACCCCGACAAACGCGCCAAATATGACCAGTTCGGTCACTCCATGGGACAGGGCGGCTTCGGAGGCGACGGAGGCTTCGGAGGCTTTGGCGGCTTCGGCGGCGGAATGTCGATGGAAGACATCTTCGCACAATTCGGCAACATTTTCGGCGGCGGATTCGGCGGTATGGGCGGATTCGAGAGCGCCGGCGGACGCCAGCGCCGTCAGCGCCGCGGCACCGACGTAAGAATCAAGGTGAAACTTACCCTCGAAGACATCGCCAAGGGGGTCAGCAAGACACTTAAAATTCCCGTACTGCAGCCCGACCCCGTTTGTCATGGCACCGGCGCCAAAGACGGAAACGCCTTTGCCACCTGCCCCATCTGTCACGGCTCGGGTCAGGTCATCCACAGTCAGCAGACCCCATTAGGTGTCATGCAGACAGCAGCCGCATGTCCCCAATGTGGCGGCGAAGGAAAAATCATAACCGAAAAATGCCCCAACTGTCAGGGCGAAGGCGTCAAGCGCAGCGAAGAAACCGTTTCGTTCAACATCCCCGCAGGCGTAGCCGACGGCATGGTGCTGACCCTCAAAGGGAAAGGCAATGCCGCACGCCACGGCGGCGTCAACGGCGACCTCCTTGTCGTTATCGAAGAGGTAAAACACCCCGATCTTATCCGCGACGGAAACGACATCATCTACAACCTCATGCTCGACATTCCGACCGCTACTCTCGGCGGATCGGTAGAAGTTCCCACACTGACAGGGCGCGCGCGTCTAAAGATTCCGGCAGGCACACAGCCCGGAAAAGTGCTTCGACTGCGCGGCAAAGGACTTCCGTCTACCGACGGCTACGGCACCGGCGACGAGCTGGTCAACGTCATGGTCTATATTCCCGAAAAGCTCAACGACACAGAGCGCAAAGCTATCGAATCACTTCAGGGACAGCCCGACATGACAGCCGATTCCACATCAAAAAACCGCATCTTCAGCAAGCTCCGCCATATCTTCGACTGAAGTTGAATCGAACTAATCAGAAAAATCAGACAAGTCAGACTGGTTTGACTTGTCTGATTTTTCAGTAGGTGACAACCATATAATCGGTTCCCGACCCGCGGCCGACGTGATAACGCTTAAGCCCGTAACCCTTTTCGGCGGCCGGCCCGCTCAATGGCGTGCCGTAGTTCGAGAATATGTCGTATGTCGAGCCACACTCGGGACATTCGGCGACATTTTTTTCGGAATCGACCCTGATTCTCACATCCTGACGTACCTCGACAGGACAGGCGAGATCATAGGCCTGTGGATCGCCCAGAATATCGCTGACAAGAAGTATTCCGCCATAGCCCGTCTGGCTTAGAGCCGTAAACGGGAAATTCTCGGGCACACGAAGCCGGTCGGTAAGAATGAACCGGCGGTGGGAGGTCGCTCCGGCAACTCCGTAAGTATCCCACATTCCGACTGTAGTGAACGCCAGATAAACCGGCAGAGGCGGGATTCGGTCGTCGTCGACCGAATGACAGCCTGAAAAAAGCGTGGCCGCGACTGTCAGCGCCGCGGCCACAAATACTGTTAATCGTTTCAACTCAGTGCTCCGCCAAAAAGATTGCCGATAAGTGTCGACAGCTGATCGGCAGCCGACTGCATCTTAGGGCCGACAAAGGGCAGCATCATGCCCGGAACCTCAACCTCGACGACGGGCGTGAGAAGTGTCTTCTCAGCCTCCGGCGCCTCGAGCTGAAGCTTCACCGACAGAGGCACGGGTGAACCCTGAGCCTCGAACTTGACGTCGGCAGGCCGATTTTTCTCGGTCATTTTCAGGGCTACTTTACCCATCGGCGTTCCGATATAGATTGCGTCGGGCTCGAATACGACATCGCCGATTTTGGCTTTTATATCGTCGGGCAGACGGTCGACATACTGCTGATACCCTGAAAGATCCGAGACACGATCGTAGACAGTCTCGATCGGACGGGCGATTGCCACAGTGTTACCTTTATAGCGAGCCATGGTTCAGAGATTTTTAGCGTTAGGGGCAACCCAGTTGGCGGGGTCCTTGCGCCACTGGCGGAGTGTTTCGAGAGAAGCCTCATTGATATAATTTCCGGCGAGAGCGGTCTCGAGCATGGCGTTGTAGTTCGAGAGAGTCACGAGTTTGACGCCGGCCTTGTCGAAAGCCTCTTCGGCAACAGGGAAACCGTAAGTGAAGATAGCGGCCATGCCGACAACCTCGCATCCGGCATTGCGGATAGCCTGAACGGCTTTCAGCGAACTGCCGCCTGTCGAGATCAGATCTTCGATGACAACAACCTTCTGGCCGGGCTTGAGATTGCCTTCGATAAGGTTTTCAAGGCCATGGTCTTTCGGGGTCGAGCGCACATAGACGTAGGGAAGTCCGAGTGTATCGGCCACAAGAGCACCCTGGGCGATAGCTCCCGTAGCGACGCCGGCTATGACATCAGCGCGTTCAAAATTCTCGAGGATTACGCGGCAGAGTTCTACCTTAATGAAGTTGCGTATTTCAGGATAAGACAGAGTCTTGCGGTTGTCGGTATAGATCGGGGAATTCCAGCCGCTGGCCCAGGTGAAGGGCAGCTCGGGCTGCAACTTGATTGCACTTATGCTCAACAGCTTTTCTGCCAAAAGATTTGCAGGTTGTTTCATCGGGGGAAAATCTTAAAAAAATGACGGTATCTGTTTATTTCGGCTGCAAAGTTAATTCGAAATTTATAAAATTCCAACGTCGGCTCCGTTAAGTTTCGCAAAATTCGTGAAGATAGAATGGAAGCTACTTACCATAGTCCGCAGCCGATCGCGGTCTGTGGCGCCCCACCCTCCGCCGCAGCTTGCATGGCCCGAAAATTTGTTGTAGATTTGCATAATAAACTTCGACACTGAGAATGAAACGACTTTTTCTGCTCGACGCCTACGCGTTGATCTACCGCGCATATTATGCGCTCATACGCTCGCCCAGAATAACGTCGAACGGGCTTAACACATCAGCGATATTCGGCTTCTGCAACACCCTCGACGAACTTCTGCGCAAAGAGAACCCGACCCATCTGGCTGTTTGTTTCGACCCGTCGGGCCCCACATTCCGCCACGAAGCCTATCCCGAATACAAGGCCCAGCGCCAGAAGCAACCCGAAGACATCACTGCTTCAATTCCATGGATCAAACGCATTCTGAGCGCAATGAAAATTCCCGTTGTCGAGGTTGCCGGATATGAGGCCGACGACGTGATCGGCACACTTTCGCGCCGGGCAGAGGCAGCCGGATTCGACACGTATATGATGACGCCCGACAAAGATTATGCCCAGCTCGTGACAGACCACGTGTTCATGTATCGCCCGGCGCTCCGCGGCGAAGGCTTCGAAGTGCGCGGGCCCGAGCTCGTCAGAGAGCGTTTCGGTGTTCCCGAACCCGAGCGCGTCATTGACCTTCTGGCTCTCGAAGGGGACACTTCCGACAATGTTCCCGGATGTCCGGGTGTAGGCGAAAAAACCGCCAGGCGCCTTATCGAGGAATGGGGCACTGTCGAGAATCTCATCGCAAACGCCGACAAGCTCAAGGGCGCTCTGAAAACAAAAATCGAGACCAACGCCGAACAGATTGTCTTCAGCAAATTCCTCGTCACGATAAAAACCGACGCGCCTGTCGACATCGAGCCCGACGACCTCGTGCGTAACGAGACCGACACCGACGCCCTTCGCGAAATCTACCGTGAACTCGAATTCCGCTCACTGCTCAAAAAGCTTAACAGCCCCAACACCGCCGCTCCGGCAAAAAGCGCGTCTCATGCGATCCAGCCCTCGCTGTTCGATATTCCCGAAGGCGAGACAGTGGCCGAAATTAGCGCATCAGACTGCCCCACCGGCGAATATACCACAGCCGACACTGCCGAGAAAGTCGACAGCCTCGTCGAAAAAGCCCTTGCTTCGGAACGTGTAGGGCTTGCGACCTACGCCGTCGGAGAAGAAGCCATGCGTGCCGACCTCCGAGGCATAGCTCTGGCGATCGCCCCATGTTCAGCTACATTCATCCCGGCCTCCGACGGTCTGTTAGAACGGCTGAGACCTCTTTTCGAGTCGGAATCGACAGAAATAGTCAGCCACGACGTCAAGCGCGACATGATTCTGCTTCGCCGCGCCGGCATAAGCTTCGGCGCTCGTCATTTCGACACCGCGATAGCCCACTATCTTATCGACAGCGAATCGCGCCACTCCCTCCCGCTGGTCATGCTTCGCTATCTCGGACTTGAATCCCCGTTGTTCCCCTCCGACATGCGCCACTGGTATCCGGCCGCTGCGCTCGACAAATCCGAAGCGGCGACCCGATATTGCCAGGAAGCCGACACGGTTCTGCGGCTGGCCCGTCCTCTGGCCGACGAAATAGAAAGCCTCGGAATGACGGCCCTGCTCCACGACATCGAGCTGCCGCTGATAAAAGTGCTTGCCGAAATGGAATGGACAGGTGTAAGGCTCGATCCGGCCCCGCTCTACAATATGTCGAAAGAGCTCAATGACCGTATAGACAGTCTCGAAGCCGAAGCTTTCGAACTCGCCGGAGGGCCCTTCAATCTCAGTTCGCCCTATCAGGTCGGCGAAATTCTGTTCGGACGCCTCAAACTCGACCCGAAAGCCAAGAAGACCGCCAAAGGGGGCTATTCGACGACCGAAGCGATTCTCGAAAAACATCGCAAGGATCATCCTCTGGTCGAGATAATATTGAACGTCAGGAAACTGCGGAAGCTGTTGGCGACGTATGCCGACGCGCTGCCGCGTCTTATCAACCCCGAAACCGGTAAGATCCACACCACTTTCAACCAGACCGTGACGACAACGGGGCGCATATCGTCGACGAACCCCAACCTCCAGAACATTCCTATACGCACCGACGACGGCCGCGAGATTCGTCGCGCTTTCATCGCCGATCCCGGATGCCTGTTCATGAGCGCCGACTACAGCCAGATCGAGCTGCGCCTCATAGCGTGCCTCAGCCACGACCCCGTCATGGTCGCCTCGTTCCTCGCCGGCCACGACATCCACCGCGCGACGGCAGCGAAAATCTATCACGAAGAAATCGAAAACGTCACCGACGCCCAGCGCCGTGCCGCCAAGACCGCCAACTTCGGCATCATATACGGCATAAGCGCCTTCGGCCTCAGCGAACGCCTCGGAATGGCGCGATCCGAAGCCAAAGAACTCATCGACGGCTATTATCGCACGTATCCTCATATCCGCGAATATATAGACCATGCCATCGAAGAAGCGCGCAACAACGGGTATGTGACCACGATAATGGGACGTCGGCGCCAGCTGCCCGACATCAATTCGCGCAACGCCGTCGTCCGCAGCTATGCCGAACGGAATGCCGTCAACGCCCCTCTTCAGGGCTCGGCCGCCGACATCATTAAAATCGCGATGGTCAATATCTACCGCGAAATCGGGCGTCGCGGACTGCGTTCGAGAATGATAATGCAGGTTCACGACGAACTTATTTTCAACATCGAGCCCGAAGAGCTCGCCGAGATGCAGACAATAGTCGCGGGCGAGATGGAAAACGCCTGGCACGGCGATGTTCCGCTCGAAGTGTCGATGGGAACGGCCACAAACTGGCTCGAGGCCCACTGATGGCGCGGCTAAGGCTCAATATCGTCACACTGCGGCGCACCCGCTACTCCGACCGCCACTCGATTCTGACGGCGTGGTCGGCCGAAATGGGGCGTGTATCGCTTCTCGTCGCCGATGGTTCGGGCAGGTCGGCGGCACGTTCACGCGCCCTCTCGATAGTTCCGTCGATGATTGAATGTGAAGCGACATCATCTCCGGGTCGCGAGGTGATGCCGGCTTCATCGATGCGTCCGCGCGCCGTGCTTGCCTCGCTGCGGGCCAACCCGCTGAAGTCCATGATTGCCACCCTTGCCGCCGAAATCCTCGACCACGCCCTGCGCGAAGCCCGGGAGCCCGACGCAGCCCTGACCGACTTCATCGACGCCTCGCTCATGGCTCTCGACACCCTCGATAATCCTACGGCAATAGCCAACTTCCATCTTTATTTCATTTACCGGCTCGCCGCTCTTCTCGGAGTCGAGCCCGATATGTCGACCTACGCTCCTGGGCGCTGGTTCGATATGGAAGGCGGACGCTTCACCGCCTCAATGCCTGTAACCCCCAAAAGACTGCGGCCCGAAGAAGCGGGCGCGCTGGCTGTTCTGTCGCGCCTAACGCTGAAAACTCTCGGGGCCATAAAAATGAATCGCGCCGAGCGCGCCACTGCCCTCGATGCCATGCTTGACTACCTTGAGCTCCACAACATCGTAAGGGCTGCGTCGCTCAAAAGTCCCGACGTTCTCCACTCGCTTTTCGCATGAGCCGGCAGGCAGGCTTTATCTGTGACGCAGAGTGCGGATTCTGTCGATAGCCGCTCCGATTATTGTGGCCACGAAAACAATGGTCCCGATAATAATCCAGGAATAGAAAGTATTGTCGATGTGAGGTTCCATAATTTCGGGATTTTCAATTAATAACTCTTACTTAAGAAACGTCGGCGCGTCCCGAAAAGTTTGCCGATCCCCCGAAAAGTCACGTCGGCAGCGCATGAAGGTGTTCCACATGGTGTAGGGCTGCACCGCGGTGCAGCCGCTGCCCTCAAATGTCCAATATCGCACCCCCCAAAAGCCGGTAACACACATACAATCAAGCCATTGAGCACCAGTGGCTGCTCCACGGAGCAGCCCTACATATAGTAACAATCCGAGTCCCAACGCGCAATATTAGTTTCAATATATTCCGCTATATTATTTCCATCTTTCAATCCCCTTATAATATGATCATGAAACCGGCTTTGCCATCCAAAAACAATATTGTTTCTTCTCGCAAATCTCGTTACTGCTTGCTTATACCCTCCTACTATTACACCAAGCGCCGTGCGTATTGGAGGAACACAACCGGGCGCATCCGCCGGCTCCTTTATACAAATGATAGCATGAATATGATTAGGCATCACAATGAAGAGCGGCACTTCAGCATAGACATAATGTTTATGCAATGATTTAAGCTCATCATGTGCGTACTTACCGACAGCCGAAAGATGCATTTCACCATTCGCTATTTCGCCGAAATAACGACACTTATCTCGGGTGCAAATAGTGACGAAATAGTTGCCACCCGAGTAGTGGTGAAACTCAGCCCGTATAATTTTTCGGTCTATATAATGGGCTGTGGGAACGGCGTTATCGTCGGTAGGTGCGGGTGTGGCTGCACCTCGTTGCAGCCCTACGTCTTTGTTCATTTATTTCATATTTTCATCTTCCAAAGTTACAAATATTTGCATAAACATAAAAGAGCAGCCCCGAAGTTCCTGATATTCCGCCGAATACGGCGGCGG
>HF985566.1:14732-77452 GCA_000431215.1 Prevotella sp. CAG:1031 | reverse complement strand
GCTGATGCTGTTTGGTCGGTTGCAAAAAAATGCTTACTTTCGTCACACCAACTTTCAAACAGCCCTATATGAACGTCAAGACCATGAATCACGCAGCCGACAATATCCGCATTCTGTCGGCAGCAATGGTAGAAAAAGCCAAATCGGGTCATCCCGGAGGCGCCATGGGTGGCGCCGACTTCGTCAATGTGCTCTTTTCGAGCTTCATCATCAACGATCCCGACGACCCGATGTGGTTTGCACGCGACCGTTTCTATCTCGACCCCGGCCACATGTCGCCGATGCTCTATTCGGTTCTGGCAATGTGCGGCCGCTTCACTATCGCCGAACTCGAGCAGTTCCGCCAGTGGGGTTCGGTAACGACAGGCCATCCTGAGCTAAACCCCTCGCGCGGAATCGAAAACACCTCAGGGCCGCTCGGACAGGGCCATGTCATGGCCGTCGGATCAGCTATCGCCGAGAGGTTCCTCGTCGAACGCTTCGGCGACTGGCTTGCCCACAAAACCTACGCTTTCATAAGCGACGGCGGCATTCAGGAAGAGATCAGTCAGGGAGCGGGACGAATCGCCGGTTTCCTCGGTCTGAGCAACCTCATAATGTTCTACGACGCCAACGAAGTTCAGCTCTCCACGATGGTCGACGAGGTCGACCGCGAGGATGTAGCCGCAAAATACCGCGCCTGGGGATGGAACGTCGTCAGCTGCGACGGTTCCGACCCCGAAGCCATCGCCGCCGCTCTGCGCGGAGCGCTCGATGAGAAGAAGCGCCCCACCCTCATTATCGGACACACCGTCATGGGCCGCGGCTGCGTCACCGCCGACGGCACCCCGTTCGAAGGCAAGACATCGACCCACGGCCAGCCCCTGTCGAAATCAGGCGCCGACTACCGCGCCACCATCGCCAATCTCGGCGGCAACCCCGACGATCCGTTCGTTATCTTCGACGACGTCAAAGAACTTTATGCCGAGCGTGCCAACGCACTGCGTGCCATAGTCCGCGAGCGCCGCGCCCAGCGTGAGGCATGGGCCGCCGCAAACCCCGAACTCGACCGCGAACTGCGCGACATGCTCGCCAACAAGCTGCCTGAAATCGACTACGAGGCCATTCCTCATAAAGACAACATACCGACACGCCAGGCATCGAGCGACGTGCTCGCCGAACTCTCGGCCAAGGTCAACAATATGATCGTGGCCTCGGCCGATCTCGCCAACAGTGACAAGACCGACGGATTCCTCCGCCACACCCACGCGCTCGCCCACGGCGATTTCTCGGGAGCTTTCCTCCACGCCGGTGTCAGCGAGCTGACCATGGCCGCCATCATGAACGGCATAGTGGCGCACGGAGGCGTCATCGCCGCCTGCGGCACGTTCTTCGTTTTCAGCGACTACATGAAACCAGCCGTGCGTATGGCCGCCCTGATGGAGCTGCCCGTGAAATATGTATGGAGCCACGACAGCTTCCGCGTCGGAGAAGACGGCCCCACCCATCAGCCCGTCGAACATGAGGCCCAGCTGCGACTGCTCGAACAGACCCGTAACCTCAGCGGCAAGCGCTCGATGCTCGTGCTCCGCCCGGCCGACACCGCCGAAGCCGTCATAGCGTGGCGTATGGCAATGGAGAACACGTCGACCCCCACCGGAATGCTCTTCTCACGTCAGGCCGTCAAGGAGCTGCCCGCCCGCGGCGAATCGCGCTTCAAAGATGCCGAACAGATGGTTCACGGCGGATATGTTGTCATGGACGCCCCCGACGCAGAAGTGACGCTCGTCGGCAACGGCAGCGAGGTATCGCTGCTGGCCGAAGTCGCCGTGCTTCTCGACGCCGAAGGCATTCCCGCGCGCGTTGTGTCGGTTCCCTCAATCGGCCTGTTTATGGATCAGAGCGAGGAATACCGCACGAGCATCATCCCGCCCCACACCCCCGTATTCGGCCTTACCGCAGGACTCCCCTCGACGCTCTGGCCGCTCACAGGCTGCAATGGCCGCGTCTACGGCCTCGACCGCTTCGGCTCATCGGCTCCCGCCGGAGTCCTCGACGAGAAGTTCGGCTTCAACGCCGCCAACATCCTCGACGAAGTGCGCCGCTTCCTCGGCAAGTAATCCCCACCCACAGATATAACGACAGGCTGCGCTCTCGGGCGCAGCCTGTCGTCGTTTACAGTGCTTTCAGTGTTATGGCGTAGCCGCCGCCCGGGGCGGCTTTCAGCGGCAGGCGCGTCTTCGAAGTCACTTTCTTCTTTTCGACGACAAAGCCGGCGGGGTTGGTGCGGTAGTCGGCATCGTCGGAGTCGCGGTAGACAGTCGCCTCATACTTGCGGCCGGGGTCGAGAAAGTCGAGCTTGACTGTGGACTTGTGCCCCTCTTCGGCGGCAGAGCAGCCGATAAACCAGTTGTCGCTGTTCTTGTCTTTGCGGGCAACGACGATATAGCGGCCAGGCTCGGCCTCGAGGTAAATGCTCTTCTGCCAGTCGACGGGCACCTCGCGTATGAACTGCAGGGCGTCGCGGTGACGCTCGTAGTTGTCGGGGGTGTCGGCCGCCATCTGCAACGGGCTATACATTGTCAGGTAGAGTGCAAGCTGGCGCGCTACGGTGCTCTTCATGCGCGAATGGTTGTCGGGGTTCAGCAGCGAGATGTCCCCCTCGACGATGCCGGGAGTATAGTCCATCGGGCCCCCTTGAAGGCGCGTGAAGGGCAGAATGGTCGTGTGGCCCACGTTGTTTCCGGCGTTGGCGTCGTATTCGGTCCCGCGTGCGCTCTCGTTGCCGATAAGATTGGGATAGGTGCGGCAGAGACCTGTCGGGCGCACTGCCTCGTGGGCGTTGACCATAATCTTATGTTTCGCGGCCTCTTTGACGGCATAGAGATAGTGGTTGTTCATCCACTGGCCGTAGTGGTGTTCGCCGCGCGGAAGCAGGTTGCCGACATATCCACTCTTGACGGCGTTGTAGCCGTAGCGGTTCATCAGATCGTAGGCCTGCCCGAGATGGCGCTCGTAGTTGCGGACCGAGCCGGAAGTCTCGTGGTGCATCATCAGTCTGACGCCGCGCGAATGGGCATAATCGTTGAGCATTGCGATGTCGAAATCGGGATAGGGAGTGACGAAGTCAAACACGTAGTCCTTCTGTTTGCCGAACCAGTCTTCCCAGCCGACATTCCAGCCCTCGACGAGCACCTGATCGAAGCCGTTGTCGGCGGCGAAGTCGATATAGCGCTTCACGTTCTCGTTGTTGGCGCCGTGGAGGCCGTGAGGCTTAAGGCTGCTGTAGTCGGTCTCGCCGAGCTTGACCGACGGCAGGTCGAAAGTGTAGCTCCACTGACGGGCGCCGGTGATCATCTCCCACCATACGCCGACATATTTGATCGGTTTTATCCACGACGTGTCGTCGTAGGCACACGGCTCGTTGAGGTTCAGTATGAGGTTCGACGAGAGCATATCGCGCGCGTCATCGCTGATAATGACGGTGCGCCATGGCGAACGGGCGTCGGTCTGGAGATGGCAGGCGTGGCCGGTGGCGTCGGGCGTCAGCAGCGAGCGGAAGGTCATCGTCGAGTCGTCGAGCTCGAGGTGCATGCAGGAGTAGTCGACAAGAGCAGCCTCGTGGAGGTTGATATAGAGTCCGTCGTCGCTTCGGAGCTGAAGCGACGTCTGCACCGCAGTGGGCGACGCGAGTGTCTGCGAGGCGTTCCCGTCGACGCTGCCGGCTAAGAGGCGGCGAATTTCCGAAAGGCGGCTCTCGGTGTAGTTATATTCCTGCGTATCATAGTCGCCGGCTATCCACCAGGCCGTCATATCGGATGGCATGGCGAACTCGGTCAGCTCGGAGTCGATAGTGAAATAGTTGAGCTTGTCCTGACGGGGCCACTCGTAGCGGAAGCCGATGCCGTCGTCGTAGACACGGAACCTCACGTTCATGAGGCGGCCGGTCGACGGCTGACGCAGCTCGGCGAGCAGTTCGTTGCAGTTGTCGCGAATCTCGGCGTTTTCGCCCCAGACAGGGTGCCAGATCTCGTCTTTCGAAGCTCTCTGAAACCCGACGGTCTCAAATCCTTCGGCAAGCTGATCGCCGCCGGCGAGTTTAACACCAAGTCGCGACGGTTTGACAACGTCGCGGCCTTTATAGGTCACGCTGTAGGTCGGACGGCCGTCAGCAATTCCGAAGTCGACGACGATATCGCCCGACGGCGAGCTGACAGTCTCGGCCGATGCTGCCGCAGTCATTGCCAACGACAGCAGAAAGAAAAAGTTGCTTTTCACGATGAAGGTAAGTATGAATTAATCCGTCCGCAAAGTTACAACAAACCCGGCAGCCCTCAAATACTGAAAAATAACCACTTCACGACAATCTTCAGACACAGGTTCTCTCTCTATTGGATTCTCACGCCGGTAAAGCGGGAAAGAGTTGTTTTCGTATTTTTGTTACCAGATTTGATACACCATCACTTTTCATTATGCCCGACACCAAGCCCGCTCTTTACTTCAAGCCTCTGCGTGACGACGTCAGCCGGAAGTTTGGCGACTCCTGACAACCTCGAAGGTGTTACAAAACTCCTTTATATATAAGAATCAACGTCTCCGAAAAAGGCACGCTACCACATTCAGGGCCGGAAAATCATATAAAGACTAGTTCTGCAACAGCTTATATTTCAGTTCGAAAGGGAACGAGGCGGCGATGTCGGCCGAAGATGAGCCGACAAGTGCACGGAACGTTCCCGGCTCGGTCATTTCGATATTACTTCTATTTTATCTGATTTCAGGCCGGGCGATGTGGCCGAAACGGTAATCGCGCCAGGAGTATCGGAAGATTTCACGATGAGCAGCGCCTTTCCGTAGAAAGCCTTGCGGCGGTCGGCCTTGAAGCGTTCAAGCGATATAGGCGAACCGTTGTCGACGCCGACATTCTCGCCGGAGCCTCCGACCGAGAATGTCACCTCGTTCTCGGCCCACGGACAGATATTGCCTTCGTCATCAACGATGTCGACAGTGATATAGCAGAGATCGCCGTTGGGGCGTATCGCCTGACGGTCGGCAGTGAGCCTGACAGCAGCGGGAGCGCCTGCGGTCTTCACCTGACGGCGCGCAACCTCGCGGCCGTTGCGGCGGCTGACAGCCTCTATCACGCCCGGCTCGCTGACAACGCGCCACACGGCGCGGCAGCTTCCCTGCTCGCGCGGGCGCACGCCCTGCGTCCGGCCGTTGACGAAGAGCTCGACTTCGTCGGCATTGTTATAATAGGCCATGACCTCGACCTCGCGCCCCGGCTCCCAGTTCCAGTGAGGGAAAAGATGGAGCACGTCAATATCGTCGCGCCAGTGGCTCTGATACATATAATAGACATCTTTTGGGAACCCGGCGAGGTCGACGATGCCGAAATACGAGCTGCGTGCGGGCCATCCGTAGGGGGTCGGTTCGCCGAGATAGTCGAAGCCGGTCCAGACGAACTGACCGCAGATAAAGTCATTGTTCTCAGTGTCGGCCATGGAATGCTCGTGGGTCGTGCCCCAGGGAACATGGCAGTTGCCGTAGGATGAGCAGGCGAACGACGGATCGGAGAATGTCGGATAGGTGGGCCACACAAACAGGCTGTCTGAGGGCATACGGTAATAGCCGCGCGTCATCAGCGCCGAGACGCTCTCCGTTATTATAAACGGCTTACCGGGAAAGTTTTCAGGAACTTTCTTATACCATTTCTCGAAATAGTTGTAGCCGATAAGATCGAGAGCACCCGAACGGAACAGATGGCTGACGGGCGACGGCTCGTTGCATCCGGCCGTCACCGGGCGCGTCTGGTCGAGATCACGGACGATACCGGCAAGTTTGGCGGTAAGAAGCGAGTTAATCGACATTGAGGTATCATTCCGGGCAATGACGTCGTCGAGACGCAGAAGCCTGTTGGCTTCGTCAAGGCTGAGAGTGTCGGCGTCGGCATGGATCCACTGCTCGTAGATCTCATTGCCGATGCTCCAGATTATTACCGACGGATGGTTGCGGTCGCGCCTGACGAAGTCGCTCAGGTCGCGTTCGTGCCATTCGTTGAAATAACAGCCGTAGTCATATTTGTTTTTCTTCTTGCGCCACATATCGAAAGCCTCGTCCATGACCATTATGCCCAGCGAGTCGCACACGTCAAGCAGCTCGGGCGCGGGCGGATTATGGGAAGTGCGCACGGCATTGGCGCCCATCTCCTTGAGAATCTGGAGCTGACGCTCTATGGCACGCCGATTGACGACGGCACCCAGCGCGCCTGCGTCGTGATGGAGGCAGACTCCGCGGATTTTCATGCGCTCTCCGTTGATCGAGAACCCTTCCGAAGCATCGAATTTCAGTGTGCGGAAGCCGGTTTTGCTCTCATATATGCCCTGACGCTTTCCGCCGGAAAAAAGCTCGGTGCGGACAGTGTAGAGCGCGGGCGACTTCGGCGACCAGAGTTTCGGGGTGCCGACTTCGAGCTGCTGCGAGGCAGTAGCCACCGATCCGGGATTCACTGCGACCGTTGTCTCTTTTTTTGCGGCAACACTACCGTCGGGGGCAAGCAGGGTTGTGACCACTGTGACATCTCTTTTCTTATTGCCCGTGTTCTCGACATCGGTAGCGACATCGACCGTGCCGTTTCCGTCAGCTCCGACAACAGGAACGGCATGCATTCCCCACAGAGGCATGAACACGCCTGATGTTGACCGCAACCATACATTGCGGTAGATTCCGCAGCCCGAATACCATCGCGAGTTGGGCTGCTGCGAGTTGTCGACCTTGACGGCGATGACGTTGTCGCCGGCCGGACTGAGGAAAGGTGTAATGTCACACGTAAACGAAGAGTAGCCGTAGGGGCGTTCGCCGGCTTTCTTTCCGTTGACATAGACTGTCGAGTTCATATACACGCCGTCGAAGTCGACGAACACACGGCCCCCCTCGCCGAGGTCGGCAGGCGTCGGGAAATGCTTGCGATACCAGCCCGTGCCTCCCGGCAGGGCACCTCCGCTCGTGCCGCAGGGATTATCCTCAGAGAAATCCCCTTCGACAGCCCAGTCGTGAGGCAGATCGAGCGAACGCCATGAAGAATC
The DNA here is from genome assembly GCA_000431215.1 of Prevotella sp. CAG:1031. Taxonomy (GTDB): domain Bacteria; phylum Bacteroidota; class Bacteroidia; order Bacteroidales; family Muribaculaceae; genus CAG-1031. Next base: position 70,391 of record HF985566.1, on the reverse strand, counting down.
GTCGGTATCAGCTGCCTGACGGTCGACTACCGTCGTTCCCGTCGGCTGGAGTTCGAAAAGCCAGCCGCCGTTAAACGAAACGCGGTCGTTGACATTGGCGGACGCAGCAAGCAGAATTGTCGACATTGCAGCCGACAGCACAGTCTTTTTCATTCAGCGGCGCGAATAACGTTTGATAATATCGATTGTCGATCTGTCAGCAGCAAACACCGAATACAGGCCCTGCGGCTCCTGAGCCGGGTCGCCGACATAGGGATCGCCGGCCTGCCAGTTGTCGTGGCGCGGGACTGCCGTGCCTCCCCACCCCCAGATGTTGCATCCGCTGATTTTGCCATCTTTGAAAATCATGTCGAGCACATATTCGAAGAATTTGTCGCGCCCGACCGTGGGACTTCCGGGAGCATAGCTCATGAAATCGCGCGGATAGCCGAACTCTTCGAGAACGATAGGCTTGCCCTTGAAGGCGTTGATATGCTTATCAATATACTCCTTCGACTTCATCCAGGCCGAATCGACACCGCTGACGGTCGTGGCCGAGTCGACCCAACGCCAGTTGTAGGGCCAGAGATGGAAAATAGCGTAATCGATCTCGGGAGCCTGATGGATACGCGCCCAAAGGTCGAGATCGCGCTCGCAGCCGTAAAGGCCCTCCGAACCGGTCGACACGAGATGGTTCGGGTCGATCTCCTTGATTATGCGTGCCGAAGTAAGGATATAGTCCTCGAGGCGCGCTTTCGAGAGCGAATCTTCGCCGAAGGCACGCGGCTCGTTGGCGATTTCCCATGTCATTATGGCCGGCGAATCCTTGTAGGGCTTTCCGGTTATCGAGTTGGTGCGGCCGACGATATTGCGGATATGATTGTAAACCAGCCGTTTGGCCGAGTCATTATGGACAAACTGAGCAATATATGTCTGATATTTGTCCCATCCGTCGACAACTGGCACGGGAGCCTTTCCGGCACCGGCCCATTCGAGATAGGCGCCATATCCACCGCTCCACTCCCATGCGTTGTTGAGATAGAGCACGGCCTTCATATTGTGGGCCTCAAGACGTGTCAGAAGATAGTCGAGGCCGCGCAACAGTGTGTCGTTATATTGCCCCGGCCCTGTCTGCAAAACGGGCGAGATATGCGATGGGATGCCCTCTTCGCCGTCACCTCCCACGAGGATTCGGAGATTATTGACTCCGATGGCCTCAAGCGAATCAAGCTCGCGTTCGAGGCGCTGACGGTCGCCCCCGCGCCCCTCGCTTCCGAGGATGGCGCCATACCACATATTGACGCCGACAAACCTGTAGGCCGAATCGCCTATCATAAACTCGCCGTCGGCCACTCTGACCATCTCGCTGTCGTTGGCATCGGCTTTTTTGGTGGCGCATCCGCCGAGAGCCGACGCCGCCACAACTCCTGCAAGAAGCAGTGTATGAATCTTTTTCACGATAATAATATAAGGTAGTGAATTACTTTTCGAAGTTGTCGGTGCGGAAAGGCAGCAGAGGCATCCCCATCAGGTCGCGCACCCGCTCTCCGCGCGGGAAGTTGGTGAAGGCATAACGGACGTTTACGATTCGGTCGACGTCGTCACATTCGATGTCGATTCCGAGGGTGTTGAGTCTGACCACGGCGCGTGCCGGATGATAGACACCGTCACTGCCGGCGGCCTGAAAGCCTTCGAGCGGTGTGTTGTTCGGCGTCAGGCCGTTCCAGGCATCGTTGAGTTCGATATGGGCTTTCTTACCGTCGACTTTCATCGATTTGAACGAGGGATAGCTGTAAGGCATCCCGTCGACTTTATATGTATCTTTTGCCGCCAGCATGGCCATCCGCTCGCCGATAGGCTTTTTCTGACAGGCGTGAATATCTTTCGATTCGTAGGGATAGGTCAGGTCGATGGTGCAGACAAAACCGCCGTTCGGAACCGTTTCGGCGCAACGGGCCTGAGCCTCGCGGAGCAGGGCGGCGTTGGTGGCGTCGACATCGCTGTAGTCCCAGCCCGGGAGCTGCGTCTGATAGAACGGCATGTCGGGATTGCCCCAGTCTTTGCGCCATTGGGCTATAAGGCCGCTCATATGTCCGACAAACTCGGCGTGACGGCCTACGTTGGTCTCCCCCTGATTCCAGATGAAACCGCGGGCCGTGTAACCGGCGATCGGCTGTTGCATCGCGTTATACATCGCCGACGCGCGTTCCCAGTCTTTCTGGTCGGGGTCATTTTTCTCGCGTTCGACACTCCACCCGGGATAGCTGTCGACGGTTGTCTGCGGCAGCCAGCTTTCGACACTGCTGCCTCCGTAGGCGCATGCGATAACGCCTACCGGCACATCGAGAATCCTGTTGAGCGACTTGGCGAAATGCCACGCCAGAGCGCTGAACTCCGGGGTGGTTCCGGGCGCCGGCACCTGCCACGAGCCGCTGACAGTGTCCATGACCGTGTAGCTGCGGCGCTTCGGAACGGTTGCCATTCTGACGCGGTTTTTCCACTCGCCCGAGAAGACAATCTCTTCCTGCGCGCCCTCGATAGGCTGGGTCCAGAATCCGCGGAGAGGCATCTCCATATTCGACTGGCCCGAAGCGATCCAAACTTCGCCAACGAGCACATTCTTCATTGTGGCCGCGGGGCCGTCGCCGTCGGTGACGGTGATTTCATAAGGGGTATAACTTGCGGCGGGAGTTGCTACCGTAGCCTGCCATCGGCCGTCGCTGCCGGCCTTTACAACAGTTTTCGACGAAGTCCACGACGGAGCGATCTCTACCTGAGAGCCGGCTTTGGCGCGTCCCCACAGACGCACATCGGCCTGCTGCTGAAGCACGGCATTGTCGCCCAGCTGGGCGGGCATCTCTACGCGCGCCATTGCGGCGGGCGCCAATGCCAACATAGAAATAAGCAAGACAGAATTAAGTTTTTTCATGCTATAGGTAAACGGTAAAAAAATATCTCGACAAAGTTAGCAAAAACAAACGAGAAAACTGAAAAAGCAGCGCGAAAGTTGGGCGTTTCGGAAATAATAGCTAACTTTGTGGGCATTTTACATTTAGCTGAATATTGTAACAATTTAAAAGATGTTGAAACCAATCAAGAAAACCATCGACCTGGGTGATGGCCGGACCATCACACTTGAGACCGGCAAACTGGCCAAGCAGGCTGATGGAGCGGTTGAACTGCGCATGGGCAACACGATGCTTCTTGCGACAGTAGTGACGGCCAAAGAGGCCGGCGAAGGGGTCGACTTTATGCCCCTCCAAGTAGAGTATAAGGAAAAATACTCGGCCTTCGGGCGCTATCCCGGCGGCTTCCTCAAGCGCGAAGGACGCGCCAGCGACTACGAGATTCTGACTTCACGTCTGGTCGACCGCGTTCTGCGCCCCCTGTTCCCCTCGAATTATCACGCCGACACGATCGTGCAGGTTACCCTCTACTCGACCGACGGCAAAGATATGCCCGACGCCCTGGCCGGCCTCGCCGCCTCGGCAGCCCTCGCCGTCAGCGATATTCCCTTCGAAGCCCCGATCTCGGAGGTTCGTATCGTGCTCAAAGACGGCAAATTCATCATCGACCCGACCTTCGAACAGGCCGAAGGAGCTGACCTCGAGCTTATGGTCGGCGCCACCTACGACAATATCATGATGGTCGAAGGCGAGATGAACGAAGTGAGCGAGGCAACTCTGCTCGAAGCTCTCCGCGTTGCCCACGACGCCATCAAGGTTCAGTGCAAGGCTCAGATGGAGCTCGCCGAAGAGGTCGGCTCGACCGTCAAGCGCGAATACTGCCACGAAGTCAACGACGAGGCTCTGCGTCAGGATGTCCACGACAAATGCTACGACAAGGCCTACGCCATCGCCAAGCAGGGCAGCGCCGACAAACACTGGCGTCAGGACTCGTTCGACGCCATCTGTCAGGAATATATCGACTCGCTGCCCGAAGAAGAGCGCGAAGAGAAAGAGCCGATGGTCAAACGCTACTACCACGACGTCGAGAAAGAGGCCATGCGCCGCTGCGTCCTCGACGAGGGCATCCGTCTCGACGGTCGCAAGACCAACGAGATCCGCCCCATCTGGTGTGAGGTTGACTATCTGCCCGGCCCTCACGGAAGCGCCGTCTTCACCCGCGGCGAGACTCAGGCTCTCGCAACCGTGACCCTCGGCACCAAGCTCGACGAGAAACTCGTCGACGACGTCCTCAATCAGGGACACGAGCGTTTCCTGCTCCACTATAACTTCCCCCCGTTCTCGACAGGCGAAGCCCGCGCCCCGCGCGGAGTTGGACGCCGCGAGATCGGCCACGGCAACCTCGCCCACCGCGCCCTCAAGCGCATGTTCCCCGAGGACTTCCCCTACACCTGCCGAATTGTCAGCGACATCCTCGAGAGCAACGGCTCGTCGTCGATGGCCACCGTCTGCGCCGGCACCCTCTCGCTGCTCGACGCCGGCGTCAAGATGCGCAAGCCCGTTGCCGGTATCGCCATGGGTCTTATCAGCGACGGCACTAAATACGCCATCCTCAGCGACATCCTCGGCGACGAAGACCACCTCGGCGACATGGACTTCAAGGTGACCGGAACCGCCGACGGTATCACCGCCACCCAGATGGACATCAAGTGTGACGGCCTCAGCTACGAAATTCTCGAGCGCGCCCTCAACCAGGCTCGCGAAGGCCGCCTCCACATCCTCAACATAATCAACGAGACAATCCCGCAGCCGCGCGAAGACTACAAGCCCCACGTTCCGCGCATCCAGACTCTTCTCATTCCGAAAGAGCTCATCGGCGCCGTCATCGGCCCGGGCGGAAAAGTCATCCAGGGCATTCAGGAGGCCAGCGGAGCCACCGTCAGCATCGACGAAATCGACGAGGGCGGTTATATCGAAGTTGCCGCTGCCAACAAGGAGTCGATCGACAAGGCTATGGAACTCATCAACGCCATTGTCGAGCTTCCCGAAGAGGGCAAGGTCTACAAAGGCCGTGTGCAGTCGATTCTCGACTTCGGCGCCTTCGTCCAGTTCATGCCCAACCGCGACGGTCTGCTCCATATCAGCGAGATCTCGTGGGAACGCCTCCCCGACATGGCCGCAAGCGGCCTCAAGGAAGGCGACGAGGTTGAAGTCAAGCTCATCGAAATCGACAAGAAGACCGGCAAATACCGCCTGTCGATGCGCAGCCTGCTGCCCAAGCCCGAAGGCTGGGTAGAGCGTCCGCCCCGCGAACGCGGCCCGCGTCGCGAAGGCGGCGACCGTGGCGAAAGAGGCGAACGCGGCCCGCGACGTGAGCGTGGCGACCGTGGCCCGCGCCATTGATTTCCCTTTAGAACCATTCCCGCCGGGGACTGCACCGCAGCCCCCGGCGTTTTTTATCCCGATTAAACGGATTATTCAAGATTAATCAGAGTTAATCGGGATCGACAACGAAGGGGGCGCGGTGTTTGCCGCGCCCCCTCGCTATAGTAAACAGATTGATTTATTCGGGAATTTCGTAGTAGGGAATATCGACCATGCCGACCTCGAACTCGAGAGCCGAATAAGGGAGGATGCTTCCTTTCATCTGGCCGCCGTAGGCGAGTTCGTAGGGCATCACTACGGTGCAGGTGTCGCCGACGCGCATATCCATCAGCGCGATAGCCATTCCCTGCACGGAGTTCTGAGGGCTCAGCAGGGCGATAGCCGGCCCGTTATTGGTAAGCAGATAGCTCGAATCGAAAGGTTCGCCGGTGCAGAGGCGGCCTATATAACGGACTGCGGCTGTCGAGGTCAGATAAGGGGAGAGATTGCCCTGAGTCAGCGATCGGTCGTTATGGTAGTGGATGAGTATCTGAGCCGACGGATTCCATGCGGGAGATACCGTCTGGAAATACTGTGTGCCGTCGGCAGCGAGCGAATCGCGCTTGACCTTGAACCATTCGGTATTCTCTTCGCGCCACTTGCGGTATTTCGACCAGTAGTCTTTCGAATCGTCATCGTCGCCGTCGCTGTTGCAGGCGACGACAGCGAGACAACCGAGAATCATCAGCAACAGAGGAAACTTCTTCATTGTCGGGATGCGGGCTTTTGATTAGAACTCAACCTTGGGAGCTTTCTCCGAACCGGGCTCGGCGGCGAACTGAGGCTTCTCTTCGAAGCCGAACCAGCCGGCATAGATGACGGTGGGGAACTTCTTTATCGCCGTGTTGTAGTCTCTGACGGCGCGCGTGAAGTTTCCACGGGCTGCGGTGACGCGGTTCTCCGTGCCTTCGAGCTGAACCTGAAGGTCTCTGAAATTCTCGTTGGCCTTGAGGTCGGGATAGGCCTCACTGACGGCAAGGAGCGATTTCAGCGCACCCGAGAGTTCGTTCTGGGCCTGCTGGAAGCGGGCGAGCTGCTCTTCGGTCATATTGTCGGCGTCGATGGTTATCGAAGTGGCCTTGGCGCGCGCCTCGGTCACCTTTTCGAGTGTGGCCGACTCGTGGGTTGCATATCCCTTTACCGTCGACACGAGGTTGGGGATGAGATCGGCGCGGCGCTGATACTGGTTCTCGACCTGCGCCCAGGTTTCGTTGACGGCCTGCTGCTTCTCGACCAGAGAGTTATAGTTACAGGATGTCAGCATCGGCAGCAGAGCCGCCAGAGCGATTATGATTCTGAAAAGTCTCATTTTTTAATGATTTTTGGCGTCAGCCGAGGCGGCGCAGGAGCGACGTCAGCGAAACGCGGTCGTGGATAATCTTGTGGAGGTCGGCGATAGCTACGCGCTCCTGCTCCATCGAATCGCGGTGGCGCAGGGTGACGGTGTTGTCTTCGAGCGTCTGATGGTCGACGGTGATGCAGTAAGGCGTTCCGACGGCGTCCTGACGGCGGTAGCGTTTGCCGATCGAGTCTTTCTCGTCGTAGCGGGTCGCGAAATCGAACTTGAGGTCGTCGACAATCTCACGGGCCTTTTCGGGAAGCCCGTCTTTGCGGACAAGCGGAAGAACCGCGCATTTCACCGGGGCGAGCGCTTCGGGAAGATGGAGCACTACGCGCGAGTCGCCCCCTTCGAGCTGCTGTTCCTCGTAACTCGAGCAGAGCACACTGAGGAACATACGGTCGACGCCGATCGAGGTCTCGATGACGTATGGGGTGTAGCTCTCGTTGAGTTCGGGATCGAAATACTTGATGTTCTTGCCCGAGAACTTCTCGTGCTGGCTGAGGTCGAAGTTTGTGCGCGAGTGGATTCCCTCGACCTCCTTGAAGCCGAACGGCATCTGAAATTCGATATCGGTTGCGGCGTTGGCGTAGTGGGCCAGCTTCTCGTGGTCGTGGAAGCGATATTTCTCGTCGCCGAGTCCGAGGGCCTTGTGCCAGCGCAGGCGGCGTTCTTTCCATGTCCTGAACCATTCGAGCTCTGTGCCGGGGCGGCAGAAGAACTGCATCTCCATCTGCTCGAACTCTCTCATTCTGAATATGAACTGGCGGGCCACGATCTCATTGCGGAAAGCCTTGCCTATCTGGGCGATTCCGAAAGGAACGCGCATACGACCGGTTTTCTGGACATTCAGATAGTTCACGAAAATACCCTGGGCGGTTTCGGGACGCAGATAGACGGTCATCGCGCCGTCGGCCGTCGAGCCCATCTCGGTCTTGAACATGAGGTTGAACTGGCGCACGTCGGTCCAGTTCTTCGTGCCTGAGATCGGACAGACGATCTCTTCGTCGACAATGATTGCGCGCAGCTCGGCGAGATCGTTGGCGTTCATGGCGTTGGCGAAACGTTCGTGGAGGGCGTCGCGGTGGGCCTTGATCTCAAGCACACGGCCGTTGGTGGCGAGGAACTGGGCCTCGTCGAAAGCCTCTTTGAAGCGCTTGCGCCCTTTGGCAACCTCCTTGGCGATCTTGTCGTCGAGTTTGGCTATATGGTCTTCTATGAGCACGTCGGCGCGGTAGCGCTTCTTCGAGTCGCGGTTGTCGATCAGAGGATCGTTGAAAGCGTCGACATGGCCGCTGGCTTTCCAGATTGTGGGGTGCATGAAGATAGCCGAGTCGATGCCGACGATATTCTCGTGGAGCAGCGTCATCGCTTCCCACCAATAGCGTTTGATATTATTCTTGAGCTCGACGCCGTTCTGGCCGTAGTCGTAGACGGCGGCGAGGCCGTCGTAGATTTCCGACGAGGGGAATACGAAACCGTATTCCTTGGCGTGAGACACTATTTTCTTAAAGACTTCGTCTTGAGTTGCCATAACAGGGATTGATTTGTTTAGCGAATAATGATGCAAAGATAGCGATTTTTCAGCAAACAACAGCGCGGAAGCCCAAAATGTCGGCAAAAAAGTCTATCTTTGCAGTCTGAATCAACTATAAGATTATGAGCGATCAGAGATATGACCTACGCGGTGTGTCGGCCTCGAAAGAGGATGTCCACAACGCTATCAAGAATGTCGACAAGGGGCTATACCCCAAAGCTTTCTGCAAGATTATCCCCGATATTCTCGGCGGAGATCCCGAGTGGTGTAACATTATGCACGCCGACGGCGCCGGCACGAAATCGAGCCTCGCCTACGCCTACTGGCGCGAGACGGGCGACCTCAGCGTGTGGCGCGGCATAGCCCAGGATGCCCTGGTCATGAACCTCGACGACCTCCTGTGTGTCGGCGCGACCGACAACATCCTCGTATCGTCGACGATCGGGCGTAACAAGATGCTAGTTCCCGGCGAGGTCATAGCCGCCATAATCAACGGCACAGAGGAACTCCTTGCCGGCCTGCGCGACATGGGAATCTCAATCTACTCGACAGGCGGCGAGACAGCCGACGTGGGCGACCTCGTGCGCACGATCATCGTCGATTCAACCGTCACCTGCCGTATGCGCCGGGCCGACGTCGTCAACAACGCCGACATCGCCGCGGGTGACGTCATCGTAGGCCTCGCCAGCGACGGACAGGCCACCTACGAAACCTTCTGGAACGGCGGCATGGGCAGCAACGGACTGACCTCGGCGCGCCACGACGTCTTCTGCAAGGCTGTCGGCGAGCGCTATCCCCAGACGTTCGACCCCGCCGTGCCCTCCGACCTCGTCTATTCAGGCTCGATGGAGCTGACCCAGGCTGTCGAAGGCTCGCCTGTCGACGCCGGAAAGCTCGTCCTCTCCCCCACCCGCACCTATGCCCCCGTCGTCAAGGAGCTTCTTAACCGTATGCGCCCGGCGATCCACGGCATGGTTCACTGCAGCGGAGGCGCCCAGACAAAAGTGATGCACTTTGTCGAGAACAAGCATGTCATCAAAGACAACCTCTTCCCGACCCCGGTTCTGTTCGAGATGATCCAGCGCGAAAGCGGAACCGACTGGAAAGAGATGTATAAGGTGTTCAACATGGGGCACCGCCTCGAAGTCTACCTGCCCTCCGACAAAGCCGCAGAGGTCATCGCCATCAGCGAGAGCTTCGGCATTCCGGCCCGCATCGTGGGCCGCGTCGAAGAGCGCGGCGAGGGCAACCTGCTGACAATCAAATCCTCAAAAGGAACGTTTGAATATCTCTGACCTCACGTTGAGGCGCCTCATGGCGGCGCTGACGGCGGGAATACTGATTCTTGCCGCCGCGTCGTGCGGCTCCCGTCAGGCCCAAAAGCCACATAAGGCTTCCGCCAGAGCCGCGGCCGCCCATCCGCTTCCCGACACTCTCCGCGTAGCCACGCTATACAGCCCCGGCAGCTATTTCATCTACCGCGACACGAAGATGGGCTACGACTACGACCTCGTCAGCCGTCTCGCCTCCGACAAGGGGATGGTGCTTAAGCTCGAGGTAGCGCCGACAATGGCCGACGCCATAGCCCTGCTCGACTCGGGGCGCGTCGACCTGCTGGCCACGGAGGTTCCGGTCACGGCCGAATACCGTGCTCGCGTGCTCCCCTGCGGGCCCGAGAATGTCACAACTCAGGTGCTCGTGCAGCCGAAAGTCGGCCGCGGCGGCTCGGGACTGATAACCGACGTCACCCAGCTCGCCGGAAAAACCGTCACCGTAGAGCGCGACTCGCGCTACTACCACCGGCTCGTCAATCTCAACAACGAAATCGGGGGAGGCATAGTCATACGCCAGCTCGACAGCGACTCCATCATCACTGAAGACTTTCTCGAACTCGTCAGCCGCGACTCGATAGGCCTCACAATCGTCGACAGCGATATCGCCCAGCTCAACAAAACCTACTATCCCAACCTCGACGCAAGCCTCGAAGTCAGCTTTCCGCAGCGGTCGAAATGGGCCGTGGCCAAGAACGCCCGATGGCTCGCCGACTCCATCGACGCATGGCTCGGCCAGGAAGCTCCCCGACGCGAACATGCCGACATACGACGCCGCTACTTCGAGATGAGCAAGGCGGCCCCTTCGTTCGACATCTCTTTCGCCTCGGGCCACGCCTCGCCGTTCGACCATATTTTCAAGCGGCATGCCCCCGAAGTCGGCTGGGACTGGCGTCTGCTCGCCGCCATCGGATATGTCGAAAGCCAGTTCGACGCCTCCCAGACCTCATGGGCCGGAGCTGTCGGCCTCATGCAGATCATGCCCTCGACCGGACGCGCTTTCGGAGTGTCGCCCGACGAGCTCCGCAGCAACGAGACGTCGGTCGCCGTGGCCGTGAAAATCATCAGAGAGCTCGACCGGCTCTTCAAACCGCGCGTGAAAGACCCCCGCGAGCGGCTGAAGTTCATTCTCGCCGCCTACAACGCCGGACAAGCCCACATCCTTGACGCTATGGCGCTTGCCCGCAAGCAGGGGCTGAAAGACAACGTCTGGGACGCCAACGTCGCCGAAATGGTTCTTCTGAAATCAAATCCGAACTACTATAACGACCCTGTGGTCAGCTCGGGATATTCGCGCGGCCGACAGACATTCGAATATGTCAACCAGGTGATGGATTTTTATAACAAATGCATCAAACACATAAAAAAATAATAATGAAAAAGAAGACTATCACTGTGGCCATGGCTCTCTGCCTGTCAGCCGCGATGCTGATGCCCTCGTGTATCGGAAGTTTTGCCCTGACCAACAAAGTTCTCGACTGGAACCGTCAGGTGGGCAACAAGTTCGTCAACGAACTCGTTTTCTTCGCATTCTGGATTCTGCCCGTCTATGAAGTCACGGGACTTGCCGATCTGCTGGTCATCAACAGCATCGAATTCTGGAGCGGCAGCAATCCGATGGCACAGGGGCGCAAGGTCATCGACGGCGAAGACGGCCGTTACCTTGTCGACGTCGACGCAACAGGCTACACCATCACCTCGGAGAATGACGGCAGCGTAGTGCGTCTCGACTTCGACCCGGCCGACAAGAGCTGGGATGTCGTCATCCCGGCTTCCGGCGAACGCTATGAACTGATGACATTCGTCGACGACAGCCACGTCTCGATGCCGATGCCCGACGGCAGCCGCCGCGTTGTCGAAGTCAGCGAACAGGGCGTTTTCGCCTACAGCTCGACGGCCATCACCGCCCGCGCCCTCGCCGCGAACTGAGCCTCCCTATAAACAGATTTTTCGCAAACGGCCCCCGCCTGTTAAATAACACAAACGGCGCGGGGGCCGGTGGTTTTTGGCACAATTTTTGTTATCTTTGTAATTCAATTAATGAAAACCACCACAAAAAGAGAAAGGAAACCGAAGCATAATGGAATCAAATTTCACCCCCATACTTAAACAGATACTTCAGGCCGGACTGCAGGAAGCCATGCGCCACAACAGCAGCATCGTCATGCCCGAGCATCTGCTTTTGGCCCTTCTCAAAGAGCCGTCGTCGACGCCTTTCAGGCTCGTCGAGTCGGCGAGCCGCGGCTCGTCGGCCTACGAACTGCGCGAGAGCCTCGACAAAACTCTGTGGGACGAGAGCTTTGCGCAGGGTGTCGAAGTGAAACCTGTCGATCCGGCCTCGGTCTCGGTCAGCGACCTTACCTCAAGAGTAATCAAGCTCAGTGTGCTCGAGGCGCGCATGTTCCGCAGCGACAGCGTCGAGCCGGAGCATCTTCTGCTGGCCATTTTCCACAATCCCGATTTGCAAAACACACCATTTATGGAGAAATTCAAGAAATCAGGCGTGAGCTATGAATCGCTCCGTCATCAGCTTGCTCCGGAAAGCCCCGTGGCCGGTCCGGAGTTCACCGAAGACGACGAAGACCTCGACGACGGCGCGCCCGGCTCGGGCGACAGCCGCCAGAGCCAGCAGGCGCCGACATCGCGCACCCGCAATACTACCGTTGCCGGCGACACCCCCGTGCTCGACAAATTCGGCAACGACATGACTCTCGCCGCCCAGGAAGGGCGCCTCGACCCTGTCGTAGGCCGCGATACCGAAATCGAGCGTCTGGCCCAGATTCTGAGCCGCCGAAAGAAAAACAACCCCGTGCTCATCGGCGAGCCCGGCGTCGGTAAATCGGCAATCGTCGAAGGGCTGGCGCTGAGAATCGTGCAGCGGAAAGTGTCGCGAATCCTGTTCGACAAGCGCGTCGTGTCGCTCGACATGGCCTCGATCGTCGCCGGAACGAAATACCGCGGCCAGTTCGAGGAACGCATAAAATCTATTCTCAACGAATTGTCGAAAAACAAGAACATAATTCTCTTCATCGACGAAATGCACACGATTGTCGGCGCCGGAAACGCCGCCGGCTCAATGGACGCCGCCAACCTGCTCAAACCGGCTCTGGCCCGTGGCGAGATACAGTGTATCGGCGCCACCACTCTCGACGAATACCGCAAGAACATCGAGAAAGACGGCGCGCTCGAACGCCGCTTCCAGAAAGTCATGGTCGAGCCGACCACAGCCGAAGAGACCCGTCAGATTCTCGACAATATCCGCGATAAATACGAGTCACACCATAACGTCACCTACACTCCCGCAGCCCTCGACGCATGCGTCAGACTGACGGAACGCTACGTGTCGGACCGCAACTTCCCCGACAAGGCCATCGATGCCATGGACGAGGCCGGCTCGCGCGTCCACATAACAAATATCGTCGTTCCGAAGGAGATCGAATCGCTCGAAGAGAAGATCAACGAAGCAGCCGCCAACAAGCTCGCCGCCGCACGCGCCCAGAACTTCGAGAGCGCAGCCGCCTTCCGCGACAGCGAACAGACCCTGAAAGGGGAGCTCGAGGAAGCCAAGCGCCGCTGGGAGGAACAGCTCAACAACCACCGCGAAACTGTCGACGAAGACCGTGTGGCCGAGGTCGTGGCCATGATGACCGGCGTGCCCGTTCAGCGCATAGCCCAGGCCGAGGGAATGCGCCTCAAAGAGATGGCACCCATCCTGCGCAGCCAGATAATAGGTCAGGACAACGCCATCGAGAAGATCGTCAAGGCAATCCAGCGCAACCGTCTCGGGCTGAAAGACCCCAACAAGCCTATCGGAACATTCATGTTCCTCGGCCCGACAGGCGTCGGTAAGACCCATCTGGCCAAGAAGCTCGCCGAATATCTCTTCGACTCGGCCGACACACTGATTCGCGTCGACATGAGCGAATATATGGAGAAATTCGCCGTGTCGCGTCTGGTCGGCGCCCCTCCGGGATATGTCGGTTATGAAGAAGGCGGACAGCTGACCGAGAAGGTGCGCCGCCACCCCTACTCCGTCATCCTCTTCGACGAGATCGAAAAGGCCCACCCCGATGTATTCAACCTACTCCTTCAGGTTATGGACGAAGGTCGCCTGACAGATTCGCTCGGACGCCGCATCGACTTCAAGAACACGATCATCATAATGACCTCGAACATAGGCTCGCGCCAGCTCAAGGACTTCGGAGCCGGAATAGGCTTCACTCCGGCCGGACTCGGCGACGGCGACTACAGCCGCGGCGTGATCCAGAAAGCCCTCAACAAGGCTTTCGCGCCAGAATTCCTCAACCGTGTCGACGACATCATTATGTTCGACCAGCTCAAGCGCGACGACCTGTTCAAGATTATCGACATCGAGCTGGCAGGCTTCTACAAGCGCATCAGCGACATGGACTACCGCCTGACGCTGACCGAAGCCGCCAAGAACTTCGTGGCTGACAAAGGCTATGACTCGCAGTATGGCGCACGTCCGCTCAAGCGCGCCATCCAGAAGTATCTCGAAGACGAACTCGCCGAGCTTATCATAAGCGGCAAAGTCAACCCGGGCGACGAGATACGTCTTGACCACACCGAAGGATCCGACAAGCTCTCGGCAGAGATCGTGAAAGCCTGACCATATCATGCAACGGGGAGCCATCCGGCTCTCCGTTTTACATACCATCAGAGGGGGCTGCGCCAATCGGCGCAGCCCCCTGGTTCTATTGATTTCGGTAACTATGTTTTTATGAGTATCGCCCTGTCGGAAGGGTTCTTATTCTCATTATAACAGTGGTTGTCCGAATTACCGCCATCAGGGATTCCACTGACATGCGATCATGCCGAGATTGTCGTCGCCGATAGTGCGGAGATCGGTAATATAGTTGAAGCGGCAGTTGATATAGGTGAGAGCCGGATCAAATGAGAGGTCGAGAATCTGAAGCTGGTTGTTGTTGCAGAGAACACGCTGCAGGAAACTCTGGTTCGAAAGAATCAGCTGGGTCAGATCGTTGTAGCTGCAATCGACGAAGAGAAGGTTGCGGCAGTTCTCGACATTGAGCTGAGTCAGGTTGTTGTAGCTGCACACGAGGTCGAGAAGATTGTCGCAGTTGCGCAGACCGAGAGTGGTCATATTGTTGTCGCTGCAGACGAAGCTCGACAGCGAGGGAAGTCCCGATACGAGCATCGACGAAATCTGGTTGTCGTCGACATTGAGATTCTGAAGGTTTTCGACACCGAAGAGGTTGATGGCTGTCAGCTTGTTATAGCCGCAGTAGAGGTTCTTGAGGCCCGTGCAGCCGTCGATTGTCAGGCTTTCGAGATGGTTGCCCTGACAGTTGAGAGTCTTCAGCGTGGTCGACCCGGCCACATTGAGACTTACGAGATAGTTGTTGCTGACATTGATCGTCTGGATCATCGGCAGTTGCGATACATTGAACTCTGTCAGGCGGTTGCGGTAGACGAGAATCTTTGTCAGCTGGTCGCATCCGTCGAACGAAGCTTCTTTCAGGCGGTTGCGCGATGCATTGACCTCTTTCAGGGCGTTGCAGCCGCTGACATTGAGAGTCGTCAGTGAATTACGCGACACATCGACCGACGTCAGGGCCGTGAAACCGCTGAGATCGAGAGTGCCGCCAAGTTTCTTTTCTTTGAGATTAAGAACGGTGACATGGCCGTTCTCGACTGTCACACCCTCGAGCGAGACGAATGCGTTGACATCGGCAACACCAAGCGCGGCGGCATTGGTAGTGGCCTCAGCGGCCGGAGCGGCGAGGAAAGCCTTCAGCTGGCGGGCCTCGTTCTTGTCTAATTTCTGTGCGAAGACTGCCGTGCATCCAAACACTACAGCCAGAATAAGAAGTACGCGTTTCATAAAAAAATAGTTGGCTTTGTTCGTTAATTTCTGAAATCTACTTCTTAAACAAGCTATCTTCTGAAAAGGTTTGCGCGTGTTCCCCTTTTTCATTATATTTGCTAAAAAATATAAAATCTCCCGTTTATGAATAACGACCTGAAAAATCAAGTTGTCTACAGAGGACTGACTATCAACGGATTCGCAGCGCTGATCCTTATCCTGATTCTTTTCGCGGCAGCCGCCGGCGCCTTTATGCTCGAAGGAGCCATGATAATCCCCGGAATAATTCTCGGCATTGTGGCGCTCATCAGTCTGGGCGGCTTCGTTATGCTCGAACCGAATCAGGCGATTGTATTGCTTTTCTTCGGCAAATACCGTGGCACGATGTCGCGCACCGGATTCTACTGGCTCAATCCTTTCCTGACATCGCGCAAGGTTTCGCTGCGCGTCAACAACCTCGACGTCGCCCCCATAAAGGTCAACGACAAGGTCGGCAACCCGGTTCTTATCGGCATGGTGCTCGTATGGCGAGTGAAAGATACCTACCGTGTTTGTTTTGACCTCGACACAAGCCACGGCCAGTCGGCCCAGGGCTTCGTGGCCGTCCAGAGCGACGCCGCCCTGCGCGAGGTTGCCGGCCGCTATCCCTACGACGAAGAGAACGGCGCCGGCGACGAACAGCTGACACTTCGCAGCGGAGGCGCCCAGATAAATGAAGAGCTCGAAGCGAAACTCAACGAACGCCTTGCCATGATCGGCGTCGAAGTTCTCGAAGCACGCCTCAACTACCTCGCCTATGCTCCGGAGATTGCCGCCGTCATGCTGCGCCGACAGCAGGCATCGGCAATCATAAGCGCCCGCGAGAAGATTGTCGAAGGAGCTGTTTCGATGGTTAAGATGGCGCTGACCAGTCTCGAAAAAGACGACGTCGTCAAGCTCGACAACGACCGGCGTGCCGCCATGGTCGGCAATCTGCTCGTGGTTCTCTGCGGCGACGACGCGGCCACCCCCGTGGTCGACGCCTCGCTCTGAAGCTTCAAAACCCGCAATTACAGTCCTGAATATAACCGGTGTTGCAGAAACCCGGTTATATGGTTTTCGCCCATGAATGCGGCGGAACTGAACCCAAGTTATATAGGTTTTTCCGCCCTGAATGTAGCCGCGTGCCTCAATGCTATTAACTTAAAATTCTTCCGGGCAAATTATCCTGTCCGGGCGTAGGGACGTGCCTTTGGCACGTTTCACATGCGACTGACAATCAGAACGTTGCAATGCTACGTGCCGAAGGCACGTCCCTACGCCAGGGCGTTTCTGACGCCGGTTTCATCTAAGTTAATAGCATTACCGCGTGCCTATGGCTACAGTACTGACATTATTTTACAGACTACCCACCTCACACAGGTCATTCTCTGTCAAGCGCTGGAAGCGCGATATCTCTATAACCCACCGCGATAGCCGTGGGTCTGAGAACCAACGAGATAAGCGTGCAAGCCGCGAATTTGTGGGATGAGGGGTGGTTGCCACCAGCTATCGCAGTTGTAGAAATTTCTCGCGTCCCGCGCTTGACAGCGAATGAGATGTTTGAACTGGTTAATCTGCAAAAAATTGTCAGATCATCCTATAACTGCATGCCTTTGGCTACTCTTTGACTGAGGCGTCAATTCATATATATCGCAATGCCCCCTCTCCATGATTATTTTGGGGCATTTTTTTACAGAAAAACGCATAAATTAGCGATTTAAATCGCTACTAATTAATTATTTGACATTTTTTAACAAATGGGGGGGGTAATTTGCCCTCTTCGTCGTATCTTTGCAACTCGAAGACTCAAATTGCTTATTTAAGCCTATTTACCTCAGGTATTTATAGCTATTTTTTCAATAATTCTACCTATATTAAACTATGCTTAAACATTTAATCTCTGCAATACTGGCCGTCACATCCGTGTCGGTTGCGACGGCCGCAATATCAGGCGTGAAATGGGATCAAAGGTGGGACGCACAAACTCAAACACTGATAAAAGATCAGGGCGACCGAGCCGCCGATTGGATGGCCGATCTGCCCGACAATATGTTCGTCGCCCACGTATCAATCCCCGCAGCCCACGACTTCGTCACCGGCGAAAACAACTGGAAGACGATTTCGGGCCCCCTCAACTCGACCTGCCAAAGCGCAACGATAGACGAGCTCCTTGCCGGAGGTATCCGCGGCATCGACCTGCGTCCCGGATATTATAAACCTTTTCGCGGAGATGCTAAATTATTTTTGTGTCATGGAGCCGATGTGATGGATATCACATTTGAAGACGGGATGAATAAACTCACAGAATATCTTAACACTCATCCCAAAGAGTTCTTTGTGATACATATTTTTCCCGGCAGAAGTGGCGACGAGCCTACAAAATCCAATCAGTTCTATACCGAAGTTCTTGGCAAAGAAGAGGTAAAAGAGCATATTGTTGAATTCCGCCCGAACCTGACAGTAAGAGAAGCACGCGGCAAGATTGTGATTACGGTTCGTGACCGTGCAAGCTATCTTCAGCACGACAAGCAGGCAGACATCCAGAACTGGCGCACCTCTTTCAACGACAATCAGCGACCGGGACGCCTCAACCTCCACAGCAATGCGGAAGTGTCGACCCGCCTCCATGTCCAGGACATATCGTCAAAAAGCGAAGGCAGTCTTGACACTAAGAAAGCTCACATGCTCAACCTCGTAAACTTCGCACAGGCGCAAGACGAGCCCATGACGATGTATAATCTCAACGGACTTTATATTTCGGAATGGATCATGAACTTCATGACAATGCAGACAAGCACGATTTCGTCATCGTCGAACTACAAATCGAACGCCACCACACTCAACAAGCAGCTCATCGACGACCTCGGCGACGAGAACGGGCGCCTCGGTGCGGGCCCGCTCGGAATCGTGTTCATGGACTACTGTCTCAACAGCGAAACCAACGGCGACCTTTCTGTCTACAAGGTCATTGAGAATAACTTTACCCGCGGCAAGGATGCTCCCGTGGTGCGCTATCAGATTGACGAGTCGATCGACTGGAAAGCCCGACCCGAGAATCCTCTGGCAGGGAAACGCATATTCCTGCGCAACGTCGGCGCCAGCGAAGATGTCAAATACTATAAATATTTCGGTGGCGGTGCCGACTGGGGCGCTCACGCCGTAGCGCACTATGCCGGCCACTATGTCACCTTCGAGAAAGGGGACAACGGCCTGCGCCTTGTGACAACTTTCGGTGCTCTTCAGAACAAGGACGGACAATATTACTGCGACCCGACCGACGGCGAAAACAACAACGGCACAGAATTCCTTCTTAGCCGCACATACTGGAACGGCTACCCCGTCTACCACATCACCGGGCAGGTGTCGAACGAACGCCTGACAGCCCGGCCGATCGACGCTGCCAGCAACCCCTACTTCGATACTCCGGCATATTATGTCAACCCCGAAGCCCCCGACGACAGCGACCCCCATCAGATGTGGCAGCTTATCGCCATGACTCCCGACGACGAAGTTCCCCTCTGGACTATGGAAGGCCACGACCGCATAAGCCGTTTGAAAGAGAAGGCCAACCCCGAGCGCGGTATGGATGCCACTTTCCTCATTCCCTCCTACTCGTTCGGCAACAGCGACAGTTCTGTAAGCAAATGGAATCTGACTGCGGGCAGCAATGTCACCGCCGGGCAGGCAGCCGAACAGCGCGGCGGAATGTGGCGAGCTTTAAACACTTCGACGAGTAACACGACATTCTCGCTGTCGACAATCGTGTCATACCTTCCCGCAGGCAAATACAAACTCGAGTTCCAGTATGCCTCGAGCTCAGACGACGTCAAATTCCGTCTCGGCGACCGCGAGGCCGTGACTCTTGCCGCCAACAGCTCTGCGATCAGCGGCCTGACAGCCGGCAGCGACCAGATAGGCCTTGTCGGGGAATACTTCAACGCATCGACCGAAAACGGCCGTATAGTCTACGAGTTCGACAAGACTACCAACGAAGAAGATACCCGCGAACTCGTTTTCTTCCGCGAATCGAACGCATCGGGAGCAGCCTCGTTCTATCTCGACAACCTTCGCCTGACCTACTACGGCAACAACGTTGAGCAGACCAAGATCGACCTCGATTTCCCCAACGAATGGAACACGATCATCCTTCCGTTTGACCACGCAGTTCCGCAGGGACTCGAAGTCGTAGAGGCAACGGGAGTCTCGGAAGCCGGAGAACAGTCGATCGAAGACGGCTCGACAATCGGATACCATATTATTCAATACGGAACACAGACCGACCTCATCAAGGCGAACTACCCCTATCTCGTGCGCAATCTCGAACTTCTCGCCGAGCGCGAGCAACAGAGCCAGGGAGCCCCGCGACGCCGGAGCGCAGCCACTAAGATCTACACCTTCACCGGCTATCCCACCAACCGCAAAAACGACTATCACGACCGTTCAGGCGTTCTGACCGGTCTGACCGAGCCCCGCAGTCTCAATCCCGAAAGTCAGGGATTCCCGCTCAGCGGCCAGACCTACGGCGATAATTTCGTGCAGTATTTCGTCCGTCCGGCGGCCGACGGCAGTGACATTCAACATGAAGGACGCCGCGCCTATCTCAACGGCCGCACAACTCCCGGACTGACCGGCGAGCGAGTTTATTTCAGCTACGACTCTGTAACCGGAATCACCGACATCAACGAAGACAGCGCAGGCGCCAACCTCGTCGACGTCACCTCAATCTCGGGCATTGTCATACGCCGCAAGGTTGCCCGCGAAAACGCCCTTGAAGGTCTTCCCGCCGGAATCTACCTCATCACCGGCCGCGACGGAACCACTAAAGAGATCCACAGATAAACCTTTTCGAATTACATACAACGACCGGGAGGCCGCGCCGACACTCAGGCGCGGCCTCCTGTTTTATCCGGCATATCGAAAAAAAATCTGCTACCTTCCTCATCAACGTACTTCTCATAGCAGACCAGTTCTGGCTTATCCGCTCAGGTCACGGATCACGAAAAGACCGCATCGAGATACTGCTTCAGCTCCCATTCTCTCTGGTTTTCAGCATTTTCATTGACATAAACATGGCGTTCATTGGCTCGGTCGAGCCAACGTCATATCCCATGGCGTTAGCAATGCTCGGCGCGGGATGCCTGAGTCAGGCGACAGGCGTCGTTCTTGAGCTTAAGCCGAATGTAGCAATAATGAGCGCCGAAGGGTTTGTGAAATATGCCGCACGGCGCTATAACAAAGATTTCGGGCGTCTGAAAGTTATCTTCGATGTTGTCCTCGTCAGCTCGGCCCTGCTGCTCGGCATCGCCTGTTCAGGTCATATCGAGGGGGTTCGCGAAGGCACCGTGATAGCAGCACTGTCGACAGGCTTCATCGTCTCGTTTCTCTCGCGCCACGTTTTCACCCGCGCCGTCCTCCGGCATCTCCCCTTCCTCCACTCCTGATCTGTGACTCTCCGAGCGCATGATTCCTTAGATGAAATCAGCATCAGAAACGCTCTGGCGTAGACGTGCTTTCGGCTATAGCACCTGACAATTTTGCAGAATAACCGCATCAAACAGCCTATTCGCGTCAAGCGCCGTGAGGCGCGATATTTCTATATCCCACTGCGATAGCTGTGGGCTTGAGAGCCAACAATATATGCGTGACAAGCTGCGGAGCGTGCGCAGTCACGCAACCGGCGATAGCCAAGGCCTGCGACCTGTGCTGTCGCGTTTCGCGGCAGCGCGCACTGCCGTGGCTTGCCGCGAATTTGTGGGGGAGCGGTGGTTGCCGCCAGCTGTCGCAGGCAGTTGTAGAGATATCGCGCGTCCCGCGCTTGTCGGGCGATTCTTTTCAAATATAACAGCTCCAACGCGGATAAAAAGACATAGGTTTTGCACTGTTTTAGAACAAAAGGAGGCAACGCCGAAACGCTGCCTCCGTTTTGTTCAATTTCAAGGATTGATCAGGGGATGAGGAACTTGCGGCCGCGGGTCAGATATACGCCGGCGGGAAGTCCATCGACCGACGTGGCGGCGCGACGCACGCAGATTCCCTGCAGATTGTAAATGTCGGCCGGGCCATCGGCGAGGACGTCGCTGATGTCGACAAGTCCGGCGCCCATTCCTATGAAGGCGTTGTTCGACATAGGCGACTCGCCGTTGTCATAGACAACCGTAATATTATAGGTATGGTTGAAGGCATCAGCGCCGGCCACACTATAGTTGCGAGCCGAGGCATCGAGAGATGCGATCCTGACGCCGTCGCTATAGACGTTGAATCCTTTCGGACTGAAGTCGCCGCGGTCGAACTCGATATCGTCGAGGGCGAAGAGATAGAGGTTGTAACTGCAATATCGTATGGCGAAGAAGCGGGTGCCTTCGGGAAGTTCGGCGGTATAGTTCGTCCATCCCTGCGGAACCTCGTAGGCAGCGATCAGCTCGAATGTCTTGAAGTCGTTGGGGAATCCTTTGGTGGCATAGATCTCAAACTTCTCATGACCGTAGGTATTGCCGCGGATCGAATTTGCCCAAAGCGAGAGCGAATGGGCCTCCCCTGTCGTCAGTTCGGGAGAGATCAGCCAGTCGTCATTGCTGTCGCCGACTTTAATCGTTACGTCTTCCGACGACATTGCAAGCAGCATATTGTCGCCGCTGTGAGGCGTATAAGCCTCTCGGTCGGTCATCGTAACCGATGCTCCGTCAATATTGAACACCCAGAAAGAGGCTTCCTCGTTTCCATGGCCTATGTCGACGATCTGGTTGGCGTAGGTCAGTCCGCGGTCACCGTCGTAGGTTGTCCATTCGCCGAAAGAGGTGTCTTTATGGAGATAAGTCTCGAACGATTCAACGACAAGGCCGTCTTTAGAGTTCGGGTCGTTCCATGAAAGAGCCACACCGTCGCCGCTTGCGTCAGCTTCGGCATAGAGGTCGCTTACAACCGGGAGACGCGACTCGACTGGAGCCACTGTCAGCCCGTCGAAGGTGTTGTCGGAAGCCAGCTGGTCGTTGTCGCATATGATCTCGGCCGTGATCTCTACGGGCTCGGTCATCCCGTCGGAACGGGCATATTCGGCGACAACTGTGGCCGAGCCGTCGGGCTCGATTGTCGGACAGTCGACGCGGGCGAACTCATTTCCGTCGGCATAGAATGCCACTTTTCCGCCGGCGGCCACTGAACCGAAATTCTCGACCTCGGCGCTGACAGGTATTGTCTGGCCCGGGTAGATTGTCGACAGACCGGTCAGAGAGCCGGCGTAGAGGTTGCAGCCCTGCGAATCACGAACGGTAATGCGGTCGAGGAATACCTCGGTTCCGCCAACGGCGTGGGTGGTATGGAACTTCACGAACGAATAATTCTGCGACTTTCCTGCCGACAGATCGAAGAGAGCAGTGCGCCATCCGGGCTCGCCGCTCAGTTTGCTGAAATCGATAGTTCCGACAACGATGTCGTCGCCGCCAGCAGGCGTCACACACACCTCGATTCTGAAGCTCGAACCGGGGGTGGCGTAGTAGGCGAAACTGACAACCGGCTTGGCGGCCTCCCCGAGGCGCAGTTTTCCGAAGTTGAACCAGTTGTCGCGCTCGGTATTGTTAGTGCGCATATAAACGCATCCGCCGTCGCCGTCAAACGATTTGAGATCAGTCAGCTTGAACACATTTCCACCGCCGACCCACCAGTAGGAATCAGGCACCATGCCGTGCGCGAAGCTTTCGCGGAAAGGCAGCGAGTAGGGCTTGCCGACAAAGATCGGATTGGAGTCGCCGACGCGGCCCGAGCCTGCGGGGGTAGCTCCCGCGACATGGAAACCTATCATATCCTGAGAGCCGGTCACCATATCGCCGCTGATAGTGTAGGAAGTTCCTTTGACATCAGAGGCGATGGGTGTGTAATGATAGCCGTAAGAGACGGTATAGGTCAGCTCGTCGACAAGAACCGGCAGCTTGTGGGTTCCGACCGAGCCGGGAGCGTCCCATGTCAGGGTGTAATGGTCACCGTTGTCGACAACGGTGACATTCTCGGGCTCGTAAGGAATATCCTGCCCGACAAAGCCCTCGACTATAGCCGGAGCGCCTCCGTCGGCGCCGTTGAAGGCAGCGATCGAATAGCGGTTCGTGCCGTTGACGGCCGCGCGGTCGGTGTAGGTCTGCTTCGAGCCGGGAGCAACGTCGGAGAGCGTGGCTATTAGTTCGTCGTTACGCCTGATCTCTATCTTGCTGATAGAAGTCAGTGTTACGCCACCGACTGTCGAGGCTGGAGTCGTGAACGAGAGTTCGGCTACAGGATGACCGGCAGCATCGGCTGTCATGACAACGTCGGCGCCGAACCAACGGCGGCGGTCGACAGGCGCCGACTGTCCGGCAGTGTTCGAAACCGTGACTACAACGGCGTTATAACCATCGTCGGCTACGATGTCGAGGCTGATCTTCGCTCCCGGAGCCGCAGCAGCCGATTCCTTTTGCTCGCCGTTGACAGCTACCGAATAGGTCAGTCCGTCGGCAGCAAGCGTGGCGCCGTCGGCCGTTTCCGACGGCATGGTGAAACCGACAGTGAGCGCGGTTCCGGCGCCCGAAAGGGCTACATCCTTTGCCGGAGCCGGAGCGCCCTCATCGGCCACGTAGGGCACATAGAGGCACGAAAGCTGGACATTGTCGGGGAGATAGGCCAGACGGCGCACGCCGCCGGTGTTGACATTGACGGTGGCGAGATACGAAACGCTTTCGGGCGCGCGCACTGCCCAGTATAATATTCCAGTCTTACGGTCGAAAGCCATCGACTGAAGAGCGTGAGGCTTCACGCCGGTAAGCCCGACAAGCTTCTGCTCACCGGTTTTCTTATCTATTGTGTAGAGTCCGCCGTCAGAGGTCTTGACTCCATAAATCCGGCCCGAGCCGTCAATTGCGATGCCGCTGAACTCTTCCATCGGGGCGATAGACGTATGGGTCTGCGTCTCATAATCGACCGACGCAAACTCGTAGGTTTTCAGTGTCGGATTCCAGAAACATCCGTAGGTCAGACCCGTTGCGGGGTCGTAATCACAATCGGTGGCAACAAGGCCGAGAAATTTTGTATCGTGGATCTCGTTGCTGAGCAGTTCCCATCAGTCGACGAGATATTCGCAGTAGAGATAGGTGTAGCTTCGCGATACCATGTGGAACTTGCCGTCGTAATAGGCTCCTGAGCCGTTGGCCCACTGATACATATCGTGGTGGAGCTGCTTGGCCGTGATTTTGCCATTGGCATAGGTGTAGGATTTCATTCCGAAATACTGCTCCATCTAGCCCCACGAGCGGGCATATATCGGGTTGGCCCAGAGAGTCACACCTTCGGCATAACCGGCTTTCATCGGAGGCACAACGGACTGGCGGGTTTCACCGCGGACGAGACCTGTCGCCTCAAGAGAGGCGGCAAAAGGAACGTCGGACATCGCAGAAGTCTGAATCTGCCCCGGCGTCTGCGCAGCGGCTGTTATGGCTGAAAAAGCCATCATAGCCATTAGCGTAGTTTTTCTCCTAAAGTCAAAAATAAATGATGAATTGTTGATTGCGTTGGTAAAAGTATGATAAAACGTGTTATTCGTCAAGCAGAAGGCCCTGAATTAACACCTATTAACTAATAATTCAGGGCGACGCGTCGACGCGCCACCCTAAAAGGCAGTAGAAAAAGAAGGATTGATAGTCTGAGTTAGCGGAGTGCCATTGTCATGGCAGAGCCGGCGGCGCGGGCCACATAGATGCCGGCCGGAAGAGCCGACAGGTCGATTTCGGTGCGTCCGGCGGCGCAGTCCGAGCAGACCACACGCTGTCCGGCAACATTGTAGACCTCGGCACACGCGGCCGAGCCGACAGTGACCACGAGGCTGCGTCCGCTGAGGCGCAGCGGCTCTACAGCGGCGCTGACATCGGTCAGCGACGCCACAAAATGAAGATCGCGGGCGCCGCATATCTCAGTCGAGGTCTCTCCGAGGAAATCGCAGGTCTGGTTGACGGCAGTGTAGACCTTCACGAAGTCTATGGCCGTCAGTCTGACGCTGTTGCCGTCGGCGTCGACGGCATTGTCGATATTGAAGCCGGGAGCCTCGGGGTTAGGCTCCATGTTGCCGTTGACATTGACGAAATCGGGCCGGTTGTCGGCATATCCCCAGTCGAAAGGCACGAGCGTCCAGATTCCGTTTTCCGACACTGCATTGGCGGGCAGACGGGTACCCGAAAACTCGATGACGTCCCCTTCGATCCATCCGGGCCAGTAGCTCTGGGAGTGAAAATCGTTAAGCGTGATGATTCCCGACGGACTGTCGGGGTCGTTGGAAGTCCATTCGATATTCTCCGCCGTCTCGGTCTGCGACGGACGGCTGTATCTGATTGTGAAATTAGCGAACGCCTTGTCGTGGGCGCTGCCGCGCATCTCAAACCATTCGTCGTCGGGAATGCCGTTGCCGTTGGTGTCGACGCTGACCATTACAATGCCCGGTTCGGCCGAGGTATCGGCTCCCGAGCCAAACATCTTCATTGCGTTGCCGTAGATCTTGAAATCATATTCGCCCTCGACATTGGCTATCGGATGGTCGAAACCGAACACGATATATCCGCCGAAAGCGCCCAACGACACCATGCCGGGGCGCTCGTCGCCGACAAGCTGACGGGCCGCAGCCTCGAGAACCTGTTCGCGGCTCATGCCGTCGGTAACCTCGGGAATCAGATGGATAAACTGTCCGGGAGCCGGAACATAGTCGAAAACTTCCGATATAAACGGAGAGTTGGCCCCCGCTGAGAGGGCACTGAAAGCACAAAACGCTGCAATAAAGTAATTTTTCATAACTGAAACCTGTCCGCGCAGGGGGTTATTGAAGTTTGACAATAACGAAACGGCAGGTCTTCTGACTCGTTCCAGACGACCGCGCCTTCCCGAAGCCGGGCCTCAGTGGCAATGGCGGTCGACGAAAGATAGAACTTACAGCAGCGGGACTGTCGAAGAATTTCACTTCGTTCCCTATTAAGCCGGAGCAACAAGCAAAAAAATACATTTTTTTAAACTTGTTCTGCCGAGCCGCATCCTATCTTATCTAAAGATAGTGAAAGGCGAGCGCAAAACAAGCAAAAAAATACATTTTTTTAAACTTGTTCTGCCGAGCCGCATCCTATCTTATCTAAAGATAGTGAAAGGCGAGCGCAAAACAAGCAAAAAAATACATTTTTTTAAACTTGTTCTGCCGAGCCGCATCCCAATGCTATTAACTTAACATTCTTCCGAGCAAATTATCCAGCCCGGGCGGAGGTTAGTGCCTCAATGCAATTAACTTAGTGCATTGAGCCAAATATTAAAAACCCGCCGTGATAAACACCTCGGCCATGCCGCAGCTCGCGTCGTTAGTATCGGAGATCATCGGCGAGGCAACTCCGCTCGATGAAGAAAAACTGAAAACTATGCATCGGTTCAACCGCCACGATTATACGCTGTTCTTCGACCTCGAAGAATATCTCTGCGAACTCGCACCCGACCGGGCAACGGAAATCCGCACCGCAATCTCCGAAGCGGTGGAATATGCCGCCGCAACCGCCGACTTCATGCCGACCTACGACCACGGCTTCCACATTGCCCGGCACTGCGGTCTGACAGTCTACATTCCCCAGACCCGCTTCCCGGCCCTCAACGCCGCCTACACCGAAACCGCCTGGCACCGCGCCACCTGATAACCGGGCCGTAAGGTTATTTGCGGAGGAAGGCGATGTGGGCCGGGATATCGCCGGTGGGAGTTGTCCAGCGGAGGGTGCCGTCGGGGGCGAAGCAATAGATGTCGCCGGGATTGACGTAGTTGCGGCCGTCGGTGACGTAGATGTCTTTGCTGACGGGGTCAACGGCGACGCCGTAGGGCTTCGAGATGCGCGTCTCGGTGCCGTCGGTTATAAAGCTGTCCGCCACCTTTTTATGCGATCTGACGTCGACAACGGCGTATGAGACGGTGTTCTTCATCGTCACATTGCTCCATTCGTTGCCGACTATATAAATGAGATCGTCATCGAGCCACATGTCCCCTACCGAGATTTCGAGGTCGGCCACAATCTCGCGTGCGGCGATGTCGTAGCAGTAGAGCCGCGGGCCGATGTCGTAGAGGTTACCGCGCGACGCAACCCATATCTGCCCGCAGTTGTCGGCGAGGACAAGCCCGAGATTCAGTCCGATGTCGACGGTGTCGACAACGCGGAATTCAGGTATGTCGATGACGCTCATTGTGCGCTCATAGTGCGGGGCCATGTAACCGCCGGAATTAGCCACATAGAGGCGGCGCCCGCTGACGGCGATGCCGTCGGGCTGGAAGCCTACCGTAGCGGTGGCAACGACCTCCATCGTCGCCGTGTCGACCTTCGCCACATAGCCGAGCTGCTTGTAGTCAGGGTCTATGACGACAGGGCCGGCGTATGAGGTAACATATAGATACGGGCCATCGAAAGCCATAAACCGGCAGTTGGGAATGTTGACCTGGCCTATGCGGCGGCAGGTAGCGGCGTCCATGATCTCGATTTTGTTCGAGCAGTTTATCAGGGCATAGAGCCGCGAGCCGTAGATTGCAAGATCGTTGCCGACATCGCCGAGTTCCTTGGCTACCGACGGATTGGCCGCGCCGTAGATGTTGCGGGTGTATGTCCCCGAAGCGGCGTCGTAGAAGTCGAGAGTCGCTTTGTTCGACCCCATGTTTCCCTCGTTGAGAAGATAGAAGCCGACAACGGCGCGCGACGGATCGTCAGCCGGCCCGGAAGGCTCGACAGGCGTCACCGTAGGTTTTTCGATAACATCTTCTTTGCGGCATGATGTCAGAACGGTCAGACACGCCGCCACGAATAAAATTATATGGGATACTTTCATCAGAAAAGACAGCAGAGGCGCTCCGGCGCAGATTGCCGGAGCACCTCCAATATTGTTAGGCGGGACTTATCACGAGATTTTCAGCGAGCGCTTGACGGCCTCGATTTTCTCATCGGCGAGAGCTATGGCCTTGTCGTAATCGGCGACGGTGGGCATCGGAGCCTTAACCTCGATATAGAACTTGATCTTCGGCTCGGTTCCCGAGGGACGTATCGAGACCTTCGAACCGTCTTCGGTGAAGAACTGGAGCACATTGGAGGTTACGGGCATGTCGAGTTTCGCGGTAGTGCCGGCGCGCATATCGCGGACTTCGAGAGTGTCGTAGTCCTTGACCGTCACTACGTCGCTGTCGCCGAGCTGACGCGGAGGATTGGCACGGAAATCTTTCATCATGGCCTGAATCTCGTCGGCGCCGGTCTTTCCGGGACGCACTACCGAGATACCGACCTCGCGGCTGAATCCGTTCTTGAGATAGATGTCCTGAAGGAGGCCCTGGAAGTCCATGCCCTTGCTCTTGGCCCACGCGCAGGCTTCGGCCATCAGCGAGATAGCGCTGACAGCGTCTTTGTCGCGGCAGAATGTCTCGGCGAGGAAACCGTAGCTCTCTTCGCCTCCGCCGATATAGCGGAGCTTGTCTTCATTGTCGCGGATAACGGCGGCAATCCATTTGAAACCGGTATAGCAGTCGAACATCTTTATGCCGGCGTTCTGTGCGATAGTCTTGATAGTCTCGGTGGTGACGATTGTCTTCACGACATATTCGTTTCCGGTCATACGTCCGAGCTCTACATTGCGGGTGATGATATAGTAGAGCAGAATCATCACAATCTGGTTGCCGTTGAGAAGCACATACTCTCCGGTGTTATCGCGGATAACGCAGCCGATACGGTCGGCGTCGGGGTCGGAGGCCATGACGATGTCGGCGCCTACCTCCTTGGCCTTGGCGATCGCGAGAGCCATGGCTGAAGGCACTTCGGGATTCGGCGACGCAACAGTCGGGAAGTCTCCGCTGGGAACATCCTGCTCGGGAACATGGATAATGTTCCTGAACCCGTAGTTCATCAGCGAGCGCGGAATCAGCTCTACGCCTGTGCCGTGGATAGGGGTGTAGACAATCTTCAGATCGGCGAATTTCTCAACAACGTCGGGGCTGAGCTGAAGACTCTTGACGTCGGCGAGGAATGCGTTGTCGACATCGGGGCCTACGATCTCGATAAGATCTTTGTTGCCCTCGAACTTGATGTCGGCCACGTTTTTGATTCGGTTGACATGATCGATTATATTGGTGTCGTGGGGAGCGATAATCTGCGCGCCGTCAGCCCAGTAGGCCTTATATCCGTTATATTCACGGGGATTGTGGCTGGCTGTGATATTGACGCCGCTCTGGCATCCGAAATGGCGTATGGCGAACGACAGCTCGGGGGTCGGACGGAAGCTGTCGAAGAGATAAACCTTGATTCCGTTGGCCGAGAAGATGTCGGCGACGATCTCGGCGAAATGACGCGAATTGTTGCGGACGTCATGACCGACAGCCACGGAAATCTGCGGCAGATCTTTGAAACATTCTTTGAGGTAGTTGGCGAGGCCCTGGGTAGCAGCGCCGACAGTGTATATGTTCATGCGGTTCGAGCCGGCGCCCATTATTCCGCGCAGGCCGCCCGTTCCGAATTCAAGGTCGCGGTAGAAGGCATCGATGAGCGCCGTCTTGTCGTCGGCCTCGAGCATTGCCTTCACTTCGGCGCGCGTTTCGGGATCGTAGCTGTCAGAGAGCCAGCTTTTTGCTTTGTCGATAATTTCCTGAGAGACAGTTGGATTTGCCATGAGGTTTATATAGCTTTTGGTTATTGTTAGTTACAGTCGAGACTCCGGGAGCCGCCAAGGCGGCCGGACATAACAGGTTGCACAAAATTAGCCTTTTTATCCCAAACAACAAACAGCCCGCGGCTAAATCGATTCTTTTTCCGATAATTTTATCTTTTTATACATATTTGCAGTTTGTTCACTCGGCCTCCCCTACACCACTTCCATGACGAAATTCCGCCGGATTGCGCGGGTTTGCGAATATTTCAGTAATTTTGCCTCCACATTGTGCTCACGTCAGACATATATTTATGAGAAAAACTGTCAATTCGCTAAGAGCCTTAATGCTTGCACCTGTTATCTGCCCGCTTGTTTCTATCGCCGGGAATAAGACGGTTGTTTGGGATAAAACCGAAAACAGTCCGGTTATAGGCGCGGCGGTGATTTCGTCGAAAGGCATTATTCTGGGCACTACCGACGCCAACGGCGCAATCAGCGTCGACGCCAGGGACTATCCGCTGTCGCTGCGCAGCATGGGCTTTGAGCCACTGTCAGTGAGTAATCCGGCTGACACAATCGTCATGATTCCGGCGTCGTACCAGCTGGGGGAGGTCGTGGTTACACCTGAAGGCCGTCCGATCACAAGAATCCTGACCTATGCCCGCGAATATTGCACGAGCGCCTCCCCATCCGACACTCTACAACTCTACAGCGAGGGCATGTTTGAATATTTCCTGTGTGAGGGCAAAGTAAAGGGCTACAAGAAATCTGATGCGAAAGCAAAGTTAAGAGCTCTCCGCAGATTCGGACGCATGGCCAACTCGGCAGGGCTGGACAGCATCATGCGCCCCGACGGCAGTGGTGAAGTCACCTACCTGACATTTCTGACCGCAGGCGTCTCGCTTCCCGAAGAAGAGACCGCCGAGGCCCCGGCGATGGCAGCCGGAGAGACAACCGACACTATCCGGGGCAAATACTATCCGAAACTTATCTACCGCAAATCGGGCAACCTGTTCACCGTTGAGCGCGACGCGCTTGCCGATGAGAAAGACCACAAGATGAGCCCCTGGTTTTTCAAGCTGCTGGGACTGACGATGGATATAGAAAATGCTACGATAAAGACCGCCTATAACGTCTCTGCCTCAGGAAAATACGGTTTGCATGACTATGTCTACAGCACCTGCAACCTTCACATTCTGAGCAAAGGCAAACTGATGAAAAAGCTGCTCAGGACAAACGGAAATATAAATGTCGACAGTTATATCGAACAATATCCCGTCGAAATAGAGTATCTGACCGTCGATGAGTATAAAGAACTGAGAAAAGCAGAAGACGATGAAACACTGCCGATAACGGTTCCGAACTTCACACAGCCGCTGGCATCGCCGATACAGAGCCTCGTCGACCGCATAGAGCGCGAACTGCCGCGCCACGACGTCTAAACATGACTATTTTCATATAATCTCAACAAAAATAGCCTGACAGTATGGCCATTTCGCGATTTTTCGCTAACTTTGCGCTCTGTTAGACCGACGATTAATGCAGAAATACATCATAATCACGCTTCTGGCGCTGCTGACTCTGACCTCATGCGGCGAATATCAGCGTGCCCAAAAGAGCACCGACGCCAATTATAAGCTCGACTTCGCAAAACGCGCTTTCGAGAAGAAACGCTACGTTCAGGCCGCCACAATCCTTCAGGACGTAATAACAGTGTTCAAAGGCACCGAGAAAGCCGAAGAGTCGCTCTACCTCCTTGCCCTGAGCAACTACGAGAACAAAGACTACACAACGGCCGGCGCATATTTCAAGACCTACTACACCCGCTATCCGCGCGGAAAATACACCGAGCTGGCCCGCTTCTACGCCGGATACGGATATTATCTCGATTCCCCCGATCCACAGCTCGATCAGGCCCCGACAGTTAAAGCCATCGAAGAGCTGCAGGGATTTCTCGACTATTTCCCGCGAAGCGACAAAGTCACGATAGCCCAGAACGCCATCTTCGAGCTTCAGGACAAACTGGCCCTCAAACAGCTTATGAACGCCCAGCTCTACTATAACCTCGGCACATATATGGGCAACAACTACGAAAGTGCCATTATCGTGGCCCAGAACGCGCTGAAAGATTTCCCCTACTCGAAATATAAAGAAGATTTCGACTTCATTGTCCTGAAAGCGAAATTTCAGGAAGCCAAAAACTCAATCGACGAGAAGAAAGGGGATCGCTACCGCGAGGTTGTCGACGAATACTATGGATTCATCAACAACTATCCCGACAGCCCCAACCGCGCCGAAGCCGACAACATTCTCGCTATCGCAAAGCGCCACGCATCAGAATAAAACAATCTTACAACCAGCATATAAAGATGGATTTCAAGAAGACCAACGCACCTCTCAACACAGTCACGCGCGACATCGTAGCCATGGCCGAAGAAACCGGCAACATCTACGAAACCGTTTGCATCATCGCCAAGCGCTCGAACCAGATAGCCGGCGAGATGAAACACGAGCTCGACAAAAAGCTCCAGGAGTTTGCCTCGCTCAGCGACAACCTTGAGGAAATCACCGAGAACCGCGAGCAAATCGAAATCTCACGCTACTACGAGAAACTTCCCAAGCCAGTGCTTATCGCCACTCAGGAATATCTCGACCACAAGATCATCTACCGCAATCCGGCCACCGAAAAGCCCAATCTCGACTAAAAAGTCAGATGCGCCTATTGCAGGGTTGCAAAAAAAACTCTACCTTTGCGTGCCCTTTCGAGAAAAGGGTGCTTTGTAATATTTATTAATAACTTCAAAACCTCAGAAATGCACTTAAATTCTGAAGAAAAAGCCCAGATCTTTGAGAAATACGGTAAGGGCAAGACTGACACTGGCTCACCCGAAGCACAGATTGCATTATTCTCAGTCCGTATCGCTCATTTGACTCAGCACCTGAAGTCAAATCATAAAGATCATACAACAGCTCGTGCTCTTAAGGCCCTCGTCGGCAAGCGTCGTCGCCTGCTGGATTACCTGATCCGCAAAGACATCAACCGCTACCGCGCTATCATCGCCCAGAAAGAGCTTGGTATCAGAAAGTAAGCCCGACGGCCTACTCGACGACAACGAAAAGGCGGCGCTCAATGAGCGCCGCCTTTTTCGCTGGCTAAGGATTATAAGGTCTTTAAAGTCCTTAATGACCTTAAGGGCCTTAGAGCGAGCAGCTGCGCGCCCGATGGGGGGCACGCCGCTGCGCTATGACTGGCGAAGAGGCTCAGCGCTTCTTCGATTTCTTTTTTGATGAACCGGTTTTTCCTTTCGAAGACTTGCTGTTCTTCGAGGGAATCTTGAGATTCTGACCGCTCTTGATCATTGTCTCGTTCTTCTTCATGCCGTTGGCTCGGCGGAGCTCTTCAACGGTCGTTCCGTTGCGGCGGGCGATCTTGTCGAGATTGTCGCCCTCCTTGACGGTATATTCTTTCGGCTTCGACTGTTTCTTTGAAGTTCTGGAATTCTTTTTCTTCGACGACTTATTGTCGGCTGCCGCAGTGTTCTTCGACTTTTTCTTCGAAGAAGTCTGTTCGGGGGCATTCGACTTATTCTTGCCTGAAGTCTTTTCGGGAGCGGCAGCCTGCTGCTTGCGCGAACGGGCGGGCTGCTGCTGTTTCTCCTGCTGGCGAGGACTGGCCACGTCGCCCTGCGGACGGTCGTAGTCCTCCTTATGCTGGGCATAGCGGCGGCCGGCGCGCGTTCCTTCGCTCTCGGGAGCTTCCTTGGTTTTCTTTGCCGGCGGCTCGGGAACAGCAGCAGGCTCGGGCTTGGGCTGTTTGGCTTTCGGACGCGGAACATCGCTGCTCTTGGCCGAATCTTTCTTTCGGTTTGTCGTTGTCGAGGCAACGGCCGTCACACTTTCAGGATCGGCCATACGTCGCGTTTCGATAACAAGGCGGTCACCCTCCTTCACCTTTCCGCGGCGAAGTTTGTTCCAGCGCTTGATGTCGGTTGCGCTGACATCGTATTTCTTAGCTATATCCTTTATGTTCTCGCCGCGGCCTACGACGTGGGTTATCGACGATACGCTCTCGGTAGCCGCCATAGCCAGCTCGTGGTTCTGATCGGCATTGGCGCTCTGGCGGCTTGCCGCCGTAAGATTCCTGTCGCCATCGACGTCGACAGGCTCCGCGGACTCGTTCGATGTTCCCGGCTCGACATAAGTTCGCTGAGCGTAAAGCTCGGCGTCGTGAGCCAGAATGGCATCCTCGCTCATGAGGTAGCTCAGAACCTGCTGGCGCGGCAATGTCAGCATATACGGACGATAGTTGCCCGGAATAATATCTTTGCGGAACTGAGGATTCAGCATTCTGATCTCGTCGATAGGAATATTGAGGACATCGGCTATCTGCTGAAGGTGGACGCGATGATTCACGGTGACAGTGTCAGTTGTCAGGTGACGGCGCACGACAGTCGGCGAGATATTATGGTGGTCGTAGAAATTCATCACATAGTTGGCGGCGATGAACGCAGGCACATATCCGCGGGTTTCGCGCGGCAGATAGTTATAGATTTCCCAGAAATCTTTCTTTCCGCCACCGGCACGGCGAAGAGCCTTGTTGACATTGCCCGGGCCGCAGTTGTAGGCGGCAATCGCCAGCGACCAGTCGCCGTAGATGTCGTAAAGCTGATGGAGATAGCGGGCGGCGTTGCGCGACGATGCACGCGGATCACGACGCTCATCGACAAGCGAGTTGACCTCCATGCCGAGCCCTTTTGCAGTGCCAGGCATGAACTGCCAGAGACCACCGGCGCCGGCGCGGCTGACGGCATTGGGGTTCAGCGCGCTCTCGATAACCGGCAGATACTGCAGCTCGGTAGGCATCCCTTCTTTCAGGAGTTCCTCAAGGAATATATTGCCGTAGTAGCTGTGGAGAGCGAGCATATCGGCCACAAGGCCGCGACGCTTGCCAAGATACATATTGATCATCTTTCCGACAACATCGTTATAGGGCATCTCTATCTCGGTAGGCAGCGAGGCAAGACGCTTCTCATAGTCTTTGGCCGTTCCGAGGCGCTCCGACTTATTGCTCTTGTCGCGCACGACATAGTTCTGGAGATAGAAATTTTCCTCAAGCTCGCCGATTTTCGTCTCGAAGCTTTCCGGCGGCACGATATTGTCGTCGGTCAGGGAATGTTTGATGTCGAGAATCGACTGCGAGGGATAGGCCGAAGCAGCGGGCACAGCCACTGCACCGCAGATAACGGCTGCGGCTAACGGCTTGAGAATAGCACTCATGTGTTTGGATAGTCTCATGACAATTGGGGAGAACTGAGGTTAAAAGTTTAAGGCCCATTGCACTCCGACGCCCGGATAGCGCGTCGAATGGCGGTCGGGGATAAGAGTCGGCGACACATCCATGCTCAGGGTTGGAGAGATATCGAAATGCGAAAGTGAGGCGTCGACATAGGCGTCGACGATAGAGAGCAGATAAACACCGACCATGCAGATTATACACAGGTCGCGGTTGCGCCGGTAATAATCTTTGCGGCTCTTCAACACATTGGTCAGCCACTCGCGGTCGAGATCGCTTTCCTGTGTGGTCGGCGGAAAGAAATCCATATAGCTTTTCGTCGACGGGTCAGAGTCCATAATATCGGAATAGGCGCGCGTATAGTCGCGCAACATACCATTGTTCCACGAAGTGGCATATCCGAGTCCCATAAATCCGCCGATAATGATCGGCAGTTTCCAGAAACTGCGGTTATAGATCTGTCCGAGGCCCGGGAAAAGAACCGACATCCACACAGCCCGGGTCGGATTCGGATTGAACACGAATCCGGTATCGGCTGCCATGGTGCGGTCGAGTTCGGGAGGAACGATGACGGCAATTGTGTCGGCATGCACTATGCTGACGCTGTCACCGCTGACTGTCAGCGTCGAGCCGACAACTTCCGCACCGGGGCCGACAGGCTGCGACAAGGCGATTGTGTCAGGCCATTCTGGGTTTGTACGGCGCTGAGGTCTGACCGGCTTCATCGGATTAACCGAAAAAATGTTAACAGGGACAGCCAGCGCCAAAATCATGACGCCGACAAGCGCTGCCAGCAGTTTACGCGGGTTATGTATACTATTCTCCGACCGGTTAAAGCGCATAGTTAAATTAGCTGGCAAACAACCAATTACATTCCGTTGACGGAATAATAACTGAGGCTGTCGGCCCGCTCGGTTAGTTTCGTGGTTCAAATTTAGATAAAATCGGCGACAAAACAAAGCAACCGGAACGCCCGCAGGGTCAACCTGACCCTTGGGAGCGTCCCGGCGTGAAAATTTGTTAACGCTGAAGCGTCAGTTATCGGTCTTCGGTGTCGAAGGGCTCAGAGGGGCAAGCACGGAGTTGACAGTGAAAGTTCCGTGGGTGTTGGCAACACAGTTGAAGTTGAGACTGCCGCCGCTGACAGGTGTCACACCGAGATTAAGATCGGAGATCGGGAAATTCGGATAAGGAGTGACGGTCGAGCCGGTCTTGATCTGGGGAATGAGATTTGCGGCCGTGAGCTGCAGGGCATTGCCAACAAAGCTGACGGGAATCTTCGGGAAGGTCATGTCGAGCGCGGGCATCGCTGCGAGGAACTTGGCGCCGGTAATGTCGAGGTTGGCAACCGGATTGGCGGTATCGGTCAGATCCATGACGATCGCATATCGGGTGTCGGTCGACATATACGGCTGACCGCCATCGACAGGTGTCGAAGTTGTTGTACCGTAGAGCAGAGTAGTGAGCGGGAAGACCGTGACGTTATACTTTCCGTTGACCGAGAAGCGGATCTTATAGACGTATGATGCGGTCCACTGGCCCGACATTCCGTTCTGGATGACACGGTTCAGAATCTGGACTTCGATATTGTCGAAAATAACCCCCGATGTAGCCTGATTCTCGGGGACGACATCGCGGGCGACAATAGTGATGGGCTTGTCGACAGCCTCCTGCGTCGCTGTCAGCGCGGGCAAATCGAACGACGAGAGGGCGATGTCGTCGCCGAGACGGATGTTCGACATGCTGATTTTCATTTTCGCTTCGGCACCTTTGATGCTGAGCG
This sequence comes from Prevotella sp. CAG:1031, assembly GCA_000431215.1. Classification (GTDB taxonomy): domain Bacteria; phylum Bacteroidota; class Bacteroidia; order Bacteroidales; family Muribaculaceae; genus CAG-1031. Next base: position 33,290 of record HF985566.1, on the reverse strand, counting down.
CGAAATTATATCGCGGCTCCTTGGTGATTTTGTAGCCCTGCTCGTTTGTCGTTGTCACTACATTGAAGCAATCACCGTAGGTCCACGACTGTGTCGACGAAGGTTCGTTGTCGTTGTCGTTGTCGAGGCATGACGAAAGGCTCATCGCCAGAACTGCCATCGGAATAAAATACTTGACTTTCATTCTTATTGAGATTTTGTTGTTATATGATTCAGAATGTTGATATTTCATAGCGGAAAGTAACGGTTCCGCGGGCCGGTTTCCCACGCTGGACAAAGCGGTTGCCGATCGATTCGTAGCTGAAGGTGGCATAGCGCGTCGCCGTCAGGTTGTCGCCCCCCAGAGTGACACTCCAGCGGCGCCCGCTGACAGCGGCCGAGGCGTCGAGCAGCGCGTAGAAAGGCTGGCGGTAGCGGTTGGCCTCGTCCCAGTATATGCTGCCGACACCGCGCACGCCTACATTGAGCTCGACGGACAGCGAACGCGAAAGCGGCCTGCTCCACGAGACTCCGGCGAAGAATGTGTTCTGAGGCACATAGGGCACCCGCCGGCCGGCATAGTCCTCGCGGCCATTGTCGAAGTCGACGAATTCGGCCGATGTGAAGCCATAGGACGCGCGGATCATCCACTGCGAAGCCGGGCGCCAGCGGCCCGAAATCTCGGCGCCGACGCTGCGCGTCTTGCCGGCGTTGGCCATGATGCGCCCCGTTGTGGTTCCTTCGGGAAACATCGTCAGTTGCTGGTCGCGGCAGTCGATATAAAACAGGGCCATCTCGCCCGACAGTTTCCTGTCGGCTGTCGACAGACGGCATCCGATCTCATAGTTCCAGCTCTTTTCGGGAGCGTAGCTGATAATCGTGCTGACGTCGTATTTGGCGGACAGACCCATCGTTTCCATTACCTTTTGTTGTAGAACGTCGCTGAACATCTGTGTATTGTATCCGCCGGCCTTATAACCTTTCGAAAAAGAAGCAAAAATTTCTGAACCGGGCGTCGGAAGACGGTATTGCACAGTCAGTTTAGGCAGCAGCTGGGTAAAACTTTTGCTGAGGGTTCCGGGATTGTCAATCACGAGGCCGACACGGTCGAAGACAACCGGCTCGCCCGCTCCCGACAGATCCCATATCGTATAAGCCGAGCGACACCATGAGTTGTAGTCGAGAGTCGTAGTTTCATAGTCAAGACGCAGATCGGCCGCGAAAGTCCAGTCTCCGACGTCAACGGCGCTGCGGTGATAAACGGCCACCCCGCCCGTTGGTGATGTGAAGCGGCTGTCGAGTCGGAAAGATGGCTCGTCCCACGAAATCGGATAGACGGGATTGACCTCGTTGCGATGTTCGACAATAAGACGCTCGATACCGTCTTCCCTGAATGTCACAGGCGCTTCCATCCGGCTTCGCTTATAGAAGCCGAACACCCCTGCGAGCCAGCTGTAGCGCCCGGAGCGCCCTTTCACCACAAAATCCTGTGTAAAGGCCCATTCACGTCGTTTCTGAGTCAGAGTGAAGTAGCTGTCGGGCAGAAAATCCTGATCGAGAGTCATATTGTCGTCGATATACTGGAAAGATGTTATCGACGAGAACGTGAAGACGCGGTGGCACCAGTTGACCGTAAGACCGTCGGAAATACCTGTGCGCCGATAGAAGCAGGTGTCGTTATAGGCGATGCGTCCCGTGGCTACGCTTTCGTAGGGGTAGCCGTGCTGACGGCTCAGCGACAGCGAGGCCGTATTCTCGACCGTGACAGCCGAAGACGGGCGCCACGATGTTTTCCATCGCACCGCCCCGCCCTCTTCGCGGTCGGCCTTTGCACCGGAATATTCATTGGTGAAATAACCGCCCAGATAGTTGACATTCGCGCTGACGGCCATCGCAACGCGGCTGCTCACTCCGAAATATGCCGAGGCCGACGCACGCAGAAGCGTCCCGGTCCCGGCTTCGGCCATGAAACGGAAACCTCTGTAGCGGAGCGGCGACAGGGTCGTTATATTCACCACTCCCCCCATTGTGTTTCGCCCGTAAAGCGTCGACTGGGGGCCGCGCAGCACTTCGACACGCTCTATGTCGACAAGATCGAAGTCGTAGTTGTCTTTGTTGAGGAAAGGCACATTATCGACATTAAGTCCTACCACGGGCTGGTCGATGCGGGCACCGATGCCGCGCACATATATGCTCGACGTCATTCGAGTGCCGTAGTCGGGGATATAGAAATTAGGAGCTACTTCGCTGACATTCTTCATTGTGACAATACCGAGTCGCTCAATTTCCTTGCCCGATACTACCGTGGCGGCCACGGCGCCGCGGGCGGCCATGCCGGCGCCGGTGCTCTTGATGGCCGTGACAGATACTTCCTCGAGCCGGCGCGACAAGGTGTCGGGCTCTTCGGCAAATACCGCCAGCCCTGAAAGGAAAGTCAAAAGTAACATTGCAAGCTTCACGCTGCAAAATTACTAAAAACTGCTATGGCGAAAAATCACTAAAAATAGGTATTTTAATAGAAGTGAGCCCCTACAAGACTCAGGCGTTCGGCAATGCGTCCGTCGCCGCTCCAAAGGAGGTCTATCCCGAGATAGCGCGAGGCTGTGGCGACCACATCGAAGCCGTATGACTCAAGCGAGGGAGCCGCCTTGTCGGGATGGCGGCACGGAAGCCCCTCGGGGCGCGTGCATCCCTGCGGGCAATGAGAGCAACGGCCGCCGAAAGCGAGCACTACACCCCCACGACAGTCACAAGCTTCGAGCAACTGCCTCTCAAGCTCCCTGCGCGCCGGCAGCATCACTTCGAGACTGCGCTCAACGGCGATGTCGCGGCAGACGGGCCGTATCACCGCCCCGTAGAAGGTGACCCGGCCGAATCCGCGCAACAGATCGAGCGGATCATAGTCGAACGGCGGGCATATCCATGTCTTGCCGAAGTTCGGACACGCCCGACAAGCGCGCATACAGGCATCGGCGTTCCGATACGACGAAATATATTCACCGGCGTCGGCGTCGGCACTCAGGAATTCGACTTCGGCGGCAGTCTCACCGCTTCCCATGAGTTTCATCGCGTAGTCATTTTAATGTTGAACAGTCGCTCGACAGCGCCCGACGCCACAATCTCGCCGGGAGTCATTGTCAGCAATCCGGGCGGATCAATAAGAGCTACCGAATCGGCCCGGTCGAGGGCTATGTCGAGCTCGTGGGTCGAGAAGACTATGGTCTTGTTCCCGGAGTGAGCCAGACCGGCAAGCAGGTCACAAAGCTCATACCGGCCCGGGAGATCGAGAAACGATGTCGGCTCGTCGAGAAGTATGACCGGGGTGTCCTGTGCGACAGCGCGCGCAATCATGACACGCTGACATTCGCCGTCGCTTAGGCTGTCGAGAGGACGGTCGGCAAAACCGGCCGTCGAGGTAGCTTCCATGGCCTCGTCGACAATGGCGCGGTCGGCAGCCGAGAGACTGCCTGCCCAGCCGGTATAGGGGGCGCGGCCGGCCTCGACGGCGGCCCGACAAGTCATATTCGGAATTCGCGGGCGACGCGTGCTGACCATAGCCATCAGGCGCGAAAGCTTCAGGGGAGCGGCAGTGGATATGTCAGTGCCCCCGATAAGGACTGTGCCGCTGTAATTGTGATTCAGGCCTGCGACGGCGCGCAAAAGAGTCGATTTGCCGGTGCCGTTGCGGCCTATGAGTGCTGTCAGTGTGGCTGCGTTGAACCATGCGTCGACATCTTTCAGAAGCGTGCGGTCGCCGAATCCTATTCCGAAGTCTTTCAGTTCTATCATGCCGTCGATTTATTGCGCCATACAATCCACACGACCACCGGGATTCCGAGCAGAGCCGTTATAGCGTTGACAGGCAATATGAAAAGTTTCGATATGACGTCGCAGCCGATAAGAGCCGCGGCGCCGGTGAGAGCTGTTGCCGGAAGAAGGACACGATGGTCGGAGGTTCCGAACAGCAGTCTGGCCACGTGAGGGATTGCCAGCCCTATGAATCCGATCGGGCCGCAGAAAGCGGTGACGGTTCCGGCCAGCAGGGTTGTCGAACAGAAAAGCAACGCGCGTGTGCGGCGCGCGCTGAGCCCCATTGTGACGGCATATTCCTCACCGAAAAGCAACAGGTTCAGCGGCTTGACAGCGGCCACACCGAACACCAGGCCGAGAACGACAGCCGGAGCGAGAAGCCAGAGCTGAGCCGAGGTGACATCCCCGAGAGATCCCATTGTCCACACGACGAACCGTTTCAGAGAGTCTTCACTCGAAAGATATTGCAGAATCTGAACCACGGCGCCTACTCCCGACGAAAACATCATTCCGAGAATTAGAATCACCATAATGTCTCTGACGCGGCGCCCCACTATGGCGATGGCAAAAAGTACGGCAGCGGCTCCTACCCAGGCCGCACCCGCTACGCCGAGCGACGAGAATGCGCCCGAAAGGCCCAGAAGAGGCGCGCCGAGCATGAAGAGAGCGACGCCGAGGCTGGCGCCTGAGCTTATGCCAAGAACATACGGGCCGGCCAACGGATTGCGGAACAGGGTCTGCATCTCGAGTCCGCTGACACCGAGCGCAGCGCCCGAAAGAAGAGCCACAACAGCTTTCACGAGGCGGATGTCGACAACTATGCGGGCCGTCGTTTTCGGCACGTCTCCACCGGTGAGTGCCGCCAAAACATCGCCCAGAGGGACAGGCGCCCCTCCGACCGTCATATCAAAAGCGAGAAAGAGCAGCGTCACTGCCCCGAGGATAATGAAAATCAGTGCTTTCGGGCGTCTCATCGCAGATTTTCGTAGTAGACGAAAGGCTCGCTGACAAGCTCGGGATGGAATATTTTCATCAGATCGCGCAACACGAGGTCGGGGTTGACAATGCCCGACTCCCAATAGTCATTGCCGCCTCCGGCGACGCTTCGGAGCGTACAGTTGAACACACGTCCCGAGACAACGGGGCGCGTGTCGGCGAAACGCGGCAAGTCACCGCAGAGTTCCCGAAGTGTGCGGTAGGTTCCCGAGACAAGCCACACGTCGGCCTTGTCGGTCAGCAGATAAGCCTGCTCCATCGTCACCGGGACGGCTCGCCGGGTGTTGTTGTCACTATAGACAGCCTGACCGCCGGCATCGCGCACGAGCCGCAGGGCATAACTGGAATTATAGGGCATGAACCATGTGTCGCGATACGGGGCGTTAAACATGGCCTTCGGACGGGTTGCCACTTTTTCGGCTCTCTTTCTGACAACCTCATATCGAGCCGGGATTGAATCGAAAACCGAACGGCCTTTGTCGCGCAAACCGCACACTTCGGCCAGAACCATAAGCCATTCGGCTTTCCCGATCGGCGATTCCTCGCAATAATCGCCTATATAAAGATAAGGAATGCCGAGCTCCTTCAGTTTCGGCTCCATCGCACTGGCGCCGTTGACACTGAAGAGCAGCACGAGATCGGGATCTGCGCCGACCAGACGTTCATAGTCGATATTTCCCTCATAACCGATTTCGGCAATGCTATCGAGACGGGCGCGGACCGACGGAGCCGTGACGAAGTCTTTTCCCGAAAGGCCGACAATGCGGTCGGCTACCCCGAGGACGTCGAGCATAGCGACATGGGTCGTCGACAGCGCAACGATTCTGCGGGCATCGCCGCGAAGCACCTGCCCCTCGAATCCGGCAGGCAGTTCCTCGTCGCCACGAAGGACAAGCAACGCCGGTGCTTCGGCCGGAGCCACACTGTCGTCAGTCTGCCATGCACGGCCGACCTCGATGACGGTCGAGTGACGTCCGGGCGCACCCTTGATTGCAAAGCCGCCGGCATAGCGCGGCGCATAAACGTCGTCGGTGAACACTTCGGCCCGCTTCGATGCGGAGTTGCATCCGGCGAGAATGAGAGCGACAAGGATAACGCTAAGAAATATCCGGCCTGTTGTCTTCATACCTGTTATTTTTGGAAAGCGCGGGCTATCGACCGTTTGTCGTCGCGTTCCTTGATACTCTGACGCTTATCGTATTCCTTCTTACCGCGCGCGATTCCGATGACAACTTTCGCCAGACCGCGGTCATTGATGAAAAGACGAAGCGGAACAACGGTGAACCCGACATCTTTCGACGCCTTCTCGAGCTTAGCGAGCTCCTTGCGGGTCAGAAGCAGCTTGCGGTCGCGGCGCGCTTCATGGTTGTTGTAGGTGCCGTAGAAATACTCGGCGATATACATATTCTTGACCCACGCCTCGCCGTTAATCATGACCACGTAGGTGTCGGCCAGCGAAGCCTTTCCCATCCGCAGCGCCTTTATCTCAGTACCGGTCAACACGATACCTGCCGTGAAAGTATCGCCAATGGCGTAATCGAAGGTCGCACGCCGGTTCTTTATGTTTATTTCCTTAAGATTCATGTTTTTAAGAAGGGAGAACAATATTCATCAAAAGCATCAGCAGATAAGGAGGCGCCAGAACTCCGGCAACCGATCCCGCCACAAAACGGCCCGTCATTCCCGAAGCTATGCGAAGATAGCGCGATGCCTTCCACATTATTATAACAACATAGACAGGCAAAAAGAATATGATCGCCATCGGCACAGGCACACAGTTCTGGACTATCATCAGCAGCTCGAGAAGGCCGAGCACGTAGAGCACAAAAGTGTGGTTTCTCTGCTCTGAGACATCTCCGTCAGTCACTCCCGCCATGAAAAAGCTGATCGCAAATGTCGAGATGAAGTAACCGATGAAAAACATAACGAACGTCGTTATTGCATTCATCAGCAGCTGGCTGACGGTCAACGAATCATGATAGAAGCGCGCGACGAACTCTGTCAGCGCCGTCAGGGCCGTCAGCGGATAAAAACCCGCCGACGCCAGAGCGCGGCTGTCGATGCGCGATGCGGAGATGTCCTCCCAGCCGTGACCGGGCGACAATATGAGCTGAAAAAGATGCTTCAGATATTTCAACATAGAGCGCAAAGTTACTAAAAAAGCACTTCACGGCAAAAAAAGAGAAAATGTGCGTCGCGGAACATCCTGTCAATTTGATGATTGACATTTTTTAACACCCAAAGCTATTGACGGAAGCAGAAAAAACACTACCTTTGCACTCACAAAAACATCGCGGGGTGGAGCAGTGGTAGCTCGTTGGGCTCATAACCCAAAGGTCGCAGGTTCGAGTCCTGCTCCCGCCACACTGAGCGTCGAAGATCGATCTTCGACGCTTTTCTTATACCTTCGCTTCAAATGCAAACAAGATATAAAATTTATTAATTATGGTTTCGCGCTATTGACAATCTCGAAAATGGCCGTATCTTTGCATCAGTTTTTCATGGTATTAGATTTAAGGTAAGAAGATTATTCGTCGTGATGACGAATAATTTTTTTTTGCATCGGGAGGTATCATTGCTGCGGCAGCCCGATTTTTTAGTAACTTTGTCGCTATGAACCGACTTGGCAAACTCTATTTCCGATACGGCACAATGGGCTCGGCTAAGACCGCCCTGCTGCTGACAACAGCCTATAATTTCGAGGAACGCGGACTGACCTACGCCTGCCTCAAACCCGTAATTGACACCCGCGAAGGGCGAAGCGTCATCCGGTCACGCATCGGCATCGAGCGCGAATGCCGATGGATATACCACGACACGAATCTCTATCAGCTCGCCCGCGACATCTGCAACGACATGGGAGCCATGGTGGAATGGTTTCTCGTCGACGAAGCTCAGTTCCTCACCGAGCAGCAGGTCGACCAGCTGGCCCGCGTTGTCGACGAGTTCGGTTCGAACGTAGTCTGCTACGGACTACGCACCGATTTCAAGAGCCGTCTGTTCGAAGGATCGCGCCGTCTGTTCGAGATTGCCGACACAATCGACGAAATCAAATCGACATGCACCTGCGGACGCAAGACAATAATAAACGCGCGCATCGACGCTAACGGCGATTTCGTCGAAGAAGGCGCGCAGGTCGAGATCGGAGGCGACGACCGCTATATTGCCGTATGCCGTAAATGCTGGCGCGACAGGCGCATACGCCAGGGACGCCGCAACGTATTGCCGTTCGACGACATCGACGATATCGACGACGAAAACTAAGTTCAGATCTTTCCCTTGCGAGCGCGCATAATCAGTTCCGGCCCGGGGACAAAGAAAATTTCGAGGCGGCGGTTCTGACGGCGTCCGTCGCGGGTCATGTTCGATTCTATAGGGTCGGTGTCGCCCATCGCGAAAGGAATAACAATCAGATCCTCGCTGATATTGTCGAGAAGCCAGTCGTAGATCGACGCAACGCGCTCGTTCGACAGGTCGTAGTTGTAATTCTCGCTGCCCGTGTTGTCGCTGTGGACGGCATAGACGACCTTGAACATTCCGGGGTCTTTCAGGAATCCGATCAGCGGACGCAGGGTCTTCTCAAATCCGGCGCGCAGAAGAGTGTCGTTAGGCAGAAAAAGTTTCTCGAGAGGAATCGTCACCACCATAACCTCGTCGTCGCGATCGGTCTCTACAATATACCCTTTCTCGGCCACACGTTTCCCAAGCTCTCCGATATACCGTCTGACGGCACGCCGCTCCTTGTCGGACGACAATGCCGGAGAGGCAATATTGGCGTCGAGATCCATGTCCATGAACATGGCCTCGTCGTAGTTCTCCCAGGGATCGGGATCGGCGGCCCGGCTTACGAACGGAACAATGGCCGCGAGCACGATAAGAAAAAGTCGTAGCACCTTCATCAGAATTCGTCTATTGAGTCTTCGAATTCGAGTTCGGCGACCACAATAGGCTCGATATGTTCGGGAGCCACGCGGTTTCCGCTGTCGCGGCCGAGCATGCGGCGGCAATATGCGACAACATCCGCCACATTTATCTCGGGTGCGTCGGCGCCGGCGTCAATGTCAAGAAATCCGTTGGCATCCTGCCAGTCCCACACCATATCGATTATGTTCAGAATCTGGTCGTCGTCGTAGGCAGCCAGAAGATCGCCGGTCGAGTGGCGTATGTAGTTTATTGATGATTGTTCGTCGTAACCCATAATGCTGTGTATTATAAAAGTCCGTCGGGCAGACGGAGGGTGATTGTGGCACTTTCAGGATCAATCCCGTCGATAAACTCATCGGCGACAGGCACGAGAGCCTCGCTGCCGTCGGGACGGTCGATGACGAAAAGCACGTTGGCGGTGGTCGAGTCGACACCGGCTATTTTTCCGATAACGGCGCCATCTTCGTCAAGTGCGCTGAACCCGACAAGGTCTTCGGCATAGAAGCCATCGTCTTCGTCGTCAGCGGCAAGAGCCGCGTCGCCATTGAGCAGATACAGAGGCTTCCTCGAGAGCAGCTTCGCCTCGTTTTCGTCGGTGATGCCATCGATGGTGAGCAGTACGGCGTCAGCCCCGCGCGAGCGGATGGCGTCGATGAAAAAAGGCACGAAAAGGCCATTGACCTCGGCGACCACACACTTGAGAGCGCCGACATCGACACGCGGGTCGAACGAGGCCGAGATCTCGCCTTTTATGCCGTGGGGTTTATTGAACTCGCCGGCAGGCGTCAGCATTCCGCGAGTTATCATTTCTTCTTTTTCTTTTTGCCCAGAGCCGGAGGCGCTACGATCTGAAACTGATGGAGCGGATGCTCGGCCGCGTCGTAGCGCAGCTCGCCATGGCTGTATTCAGCCAGATCGCGGAATATGCGTTCGTCGTCGACTCCGTCTTTATTGACCATCATAAGAAGCTTCTTCATCTGGTTGGCAAGCATCATGGCCAGAGCGTCGCGCTCTTCGCCCGGTTCCATCGCGGCGGCCCTCTGAATCATCATCTCAATATTGCGGCCGTAATGGCGGCGATGGATGAGCGACTGGGGATATACAACTTTGTCGGGACGCATATTGAGGCTTTCGCGCCCGATAACCTCGCACGGCCAGTCGATATCGAGGCCGAAATCGCTCATTATATTGAGATGATCCCAGAGCTTATGACGCGACTGTTCGTTGTCGCGCAGGGCCGGATATAAGGCACCCATGGCATTCACTATCGAATAGGCACAACGGGTTCGTTCGGCTCGATCTTCAATAGTCAGGCAATGATCGACCATCTGTTGTATGTTGCGTCCGTATTCCGGGAGCACAAGCTGGCGCAGCTGGGTGTTGTATCTTAGCATATCGTTTAATTCCGCCCCGACATCAGGGGCTTTAAATTCATAACAACCGCAAAGTTACAAAAATCTATCCGATGGAACAAAAAAATGGCCGGCACAGCTTCACAGCTCCACCGGTCGTTCAGGGATATAAAAATTTGGGAATATATATAAGTTTGGTTATGCGCTGTCAGATACGGGCATTTACATATTCATGCCACCGTCGACCTGAATGACCTGACCGGTCACATAGCTCGACATATCGCTGGCAAGGAAGGTGGCGACATTTGCGATGTCGTCGACCTGACCGCCACGACGCAGAGGAATTTTCTTAACCCATTCGGCACGGATGTCGTCGGGCAGAGCGGCTGTCATCGCCGTCTCGATAAAGCCGGGGGCGATGGCATTGGCGCGGATTCCACGCGAGCCGACCTCCTGAGCGATGCTCTTGGCCAGGGCGATAAGGCCGGCCTTCGAGGCAGCGTAGTTCGACTGTCCGGCATTGCCGTGGACGCCTACTACCGAAGCCATGTTGATGATAGAGCCGCCGCGCTGGCGCATCATGACGGGCAGAACGGCGTGGATAAAGTTGAAAGCGCTCTTGAGGTTTACGCTGATGACGGAATCCCACTGGGCTTCGGTCATTCTGAGCATCAGTCCGTCGCGGGTTATTCCGGCGTTGTTGACAAGAATATCGATACGGCCGAAATCGGCTACAACCTCTTTGACTACGGTTTCGGTCTGTGCGAAATCTGCGGCGTTGGAGGCATATCCTTTGACTTTAACACCGAGAGCAGCTATTTCTTCTTCGGTCTTCTTGCCGTTTTCGTCAATAGCGAGGTCGGTGAATGCGATGTTGGCACCTTCTGCGGCGAAACGCAGTGCAAGGGCTTTGCCGATACCACGCGCGGCGCCGGTTATCAGAGCAGTCTTTCCTTCGAGAAGTTTCATTGTTGGTTGGGGTTGATGGTTATACATACATTGACTCCCTCAGACGTCGGTGACGACGATGGCCTTCATCATGAAATCCACCACCTTCTGCCGCATATCCGAAGGGTCGGTTTTAATGTCGGAGAAGTTGTCGCGCAGATAGCTGTAGTCGACACCCTGAAATATTACCGCTTCGACGAGGGTCGCGGTAGTGACGTCGGAGCGGAACGCTCCTACGGCTATGCCTTCGGCCATAAGCTTCTCGAAGAGAGCTGCCTCTTTCGAGATGGCCTGACGGCGTATGCGGTCGACGCGACGGAAATCGAGGGTGAGATACGACTTGAACGAGCCACCGGGGCGGCCTACGGCATCCTTGACGATGTCAAAGCGTGTCTCGAGGTAGGTTCGTAGCTTTTCGGCGGGTGGAAGCGGGGATTCGACAACGCGGCGCAGACGGGCCACGAGATGTTCGCTCTCGCGGTCGACAACGGCGTTGTAGATCTCGCGTTTGTTTTTGAAATATGTGTAGATCGTGCGCCGGCCCTTGTCGGATGCGTTCGCGATATCGTTCATAGTGGTATTCTCAATGCCCTTATGGACAAAGAGTTGCCGAGCCACTTCAATGAGCTTGTCGCGAGTTTTATTAACCATTACAGGTCGGGCGTGAGTCAATTAAACTGTTTTTTTAGAGTTTATGCCAGGTTTTATGTCACGGCAAAATTACACATTTTTTCGGAATTCCTATAAAAAAAGTAAATTGACCGAATATAAAAATCCACCTCGCGGGAGGTGGATTTTATTTCAGTGCGCCCCGACGGGACGTAAAAGGTTATCGGGTAACTCTCTCGAGCCAGTTGACCATGGCGAACATAACGCCCATGGAAACAACGCATACGCTCAGGAATACCGTCCAGGCAACCCATATCGGGCAGGCGTTGTAGATCAGCGGGCCGACCCAGAGAAGCAGGTTGCCGACAGCAGTGGCGCCAAGCCAGAGACCCTGGCAAAGACCCTGAAGATGTTTCGGAGCGACTTTCGACACAAACGAAAGTCCGAGCGGCGATATGAAAAGTTCGGCGACAGTCAGGAAGAAATAGAGCACGAACAGCACCCAGGGGCCTGTCTTCATCGCCTCGGCTACGGAAGGAGCGAGCGATTTGAATTCTTCGGCCGAAGGATAGCCCTGAATGGACGAGAAGATTGTCAGGAACAGATAGGCAAGGCCGGCGAGACCCATGCCGATGGCGATTTTGCGCGGAGTCGAGATCTCTTTTCCGCGGCGCGAGAGAGCCGAGAAAATCCACATCACGAGCGGCGTCAGCACAATAACATAGAATGGATTGAGGGCCTGCCATATCTCAGGCTGGACAGAGTCGGTCTTGACGAAGTCGCGGGCAAACAGCGAGAGCGATGTTCCGTTCTGATGGAATGAGAACCAGAAGAAGATAGCGATGCCGAGCACTGCGAAAAGAGCATACATTCGCTGCTTGATTTCGGTAGCCATCTGTTTTTTCTCCTCGGCTGTATAGTTGACGGTCTCTTCTTTCTCTTTGCGGGCGGGAGAGGGAAGCTGCTTCTTGGTGAAGACGAATATCAGAAGCGAGACGAGCATCGCTACCACCGAGGCGATAAATGAATAGTGGATGCCGGTGTTGAACACGTCGAGATAGCGGGTGCAGAATTCCGAGATATTTGCCGACGCATTGCCGCCGACCTCGGTTATGAGAGCGTAGAGATTGTTGAGATTCTGAGTGTTCATGCTGTCGGCCACACTCAGATATTCATGACAGAGAGCCGGAAGAGACGCATTGTAAATCAGGCCGTTTTCGCCGAGCCACCAGCTTCTGAGCATCGGAGCCACAAACGGAGCTATAAGGCCGCCGATATTGATGAACACATAGAAAATCTGGAATCCTGAATCGCGCTGGGCGGCATAGCGGGGATTGTCGTAGAGCTGGCCGACGATAGCCTGAAGGTTACCTTTGAACAGACCGTTGCCGAAGGCGATGAGGAAAAGGGCGCCGCAGGTCAGCGACAGCAGCCACACCTGATTCTCGGCAGTGGCGAAAATGGGGAACGAGAGCAGGATATAGCCTGCGGTCATAATGAAAAGGCCGGTGATGATAGTGCCCTTATAATTGCGGGTCTTGTCGGCGATAAGACCGCCGACGAGGCTGAGAACATAGATTCCGGCATAGAAGCAGGAATAGATGATGGCACTTGTTTCTTCTTTTAGCCCGAACTTCGAACACAGAAAGAGCACCAGCACGGCGTTCATGATATAATATCCGAACCGCTCGCCCATGTTGCTCAATGCCGCGGGAATCAGTCCCGCCGGTTGATTTTTAAACATGTGATTTAATGGTATTTAATAGGTTTATTAAAGAATTCAGCATCCAAGCGCCGGAGCGCTTCGCCGTCAAAGGTAGCAAAAAAATCTAAAAACCTGCAAAAAAAGCACTCCGGCAACCGGCTTTAAAGACCTTAAAGTCCTTAAAGTCCTTAAGGCGACTGCGCTATTGCAGGGTTGTCGGATTCCGAAAAAAACGCTACCTTTGCAGTCCGAATTAAAAAGCGATCGTATGGGCTTTTTCAGCAAATTTTTCTCCAAAGAAAAGAAGGAGACGCTCGACAAAGGTCTTGAAAGGACTAAAACGGGCGTTTTCAGCAAGATAACACGTGCCATTGCAGGCAAGAGCAAAGTCGACGACGAGGTCCTCGACAACCTCGAGGATGTTTTCATCACCAGCGACGTCGGTGTCGACACCTCGCTGGAAATCATCGAACGCCTTCAGGCCCGCGTCAAGCGCGACAAATATGTCGGCACCGCCGAGCTCAACAGTCTCATCGCCGACGAGGTAGCGCAGATGCTTGCCGGCGACGACAGCGAGCAGATGCTCGACGACTTCGTTCTGCCGCCCGAAATGCCGCGTCCGTATGTCATTATGGTCGTAGGCGTCAACGGCGTAGGCAAGACGACCACAATAGGCAAGTTGGCCGCCCAGTTCAAGAAAGCCGGCAACAAAGTCGTTCTCGGCGCCGCCGACACCTTCCGCGCCGCTGCCATCGAGCAGCTCGACGTGTGGGGAGAGCGCGCCGGAGTACCTGTTGTGAAGCAGAAAATCGGCTCTGACCCCGCCGCCGTGGCCTTCGACACCCTTCAGAGCGCCAAGGCTCAGGGAGCCGACGTCGTCATTATCGACACCGCCGGACGCCTCCACAACAAGAAAGGCCTCATGGACGAGCTGACAAAGATTCGCAACACAATGAAGAAGGTTGTCGCGACAGCTCCGAACGACGTTTTGCTCGTGCTCGACGGCTCGACCGGACAGAACGCTTTCGAGCAGGCACGCCAGTTCACGGCCGCAACCGACGTCACCTCTCTGGCCGTCACCAAGCTCGACGGAACCGCCAAAGGTGGAGTTGTCATCGGAATAAGTCACAAATTCCGCATTCCGGTGAAATATATCGGACTCGGCGAGGGCATCGACGACCTTCAGGTTTTCCACAAACGCGAATTTGTAGAATCACTCTTCGGAGGCAAAAACTGACCGCCGCGCAACGATGTCGAAGACCGCCAAGCGAGTCGGTGTTATCACCATGGGATGCAGCAAGAACCTCGTCGACAGCGAGGTTCTGATGCGTCGTCTCGAAGATGTCGGCTACAGCGTCGTCGTCGAGCCCTCTGAAGATGACCTCGGTCCCGACGACATCGTCGTCATAAACACATGCGGATTTATCGGCGACGCCAAAGAAGAATCGGTCAACGAGATACTGGCCTGGTGTGAACGCCTGAAAAACGGCAAAGTCGGCGAAGTGCGCGTAATGGGCTGCCTTAGCGAGCGCTATCGCAGCGAACTGCCCGCAGAGATTCCGGAAGTGACTGCCTGGTACGGAAAAACCGACTGGAGCCGCCTCGTCGCTGACCTTGCGCGCCGCAACCCCGCCACAGCGCCCTACGACCGCGTCATAACAACACCGTCCCACCATGCATATCTGAAAATAGCTGAAGGCTGCAACCGCTTCTGCGCCTTCTGCGCCATACCGCTTATAACCGGGCGCTACCGCTCGCGGCGTCGCGACGAGATTCTCGACGAAGTCAGGATGCTTGTCGGCCGTGGCGTCAGAGAATTCAACGTCATTGCTCAGGATCTCAGCGGCTACGGCGCCGATCTCGGCCCTTTGAACCCGGGGCAGCTTTCGCCGCTGGCAGCGCTCGTTGACGCTATTGCCGACATCCCCGGCGTTGACTGGATCCGCCTCCACTATGCCTATCCGGCCGGCTTCCCGATGGATCTGCTCGACGTTATGGCCCGGCGCCCCAACGTCTGCAAATATATCGACATCGCTCTTCAGCATATCGCCGACCCGGTGTTGACGAACATGCGGCGTCATATCGACGCAAAGGCCACGCGCGAGCTGCTGGCCGAAATGCGCCGCCGTGTGCCCGGACTGCATATCCGCACCACCCTCATGGTCGGGTTTCCGGGCGAAGGCCCCCGCGAGTTCGACGAACTTCTCGACTTCGTCAGAGAACAGAGATTCGAACGCATGGGCGCGTTCGCATATTGTGAGGAAGAGGACACCTTTGCAGCCCGCAACCTCGCCGACGACATTCCTCAGGAAGAGAAACAGCGTCGTCTCGACAGGCTGATGGCCCTTCAGGAAGAGATCAGCGACGAAATCCAGCAGACAAAGGTCGGGCAGACACTTCGGGTCATAGTCGACCGCCGCGAAAGCGATTTCATGGTCGGACGGACGCAATGGGATTCGCCCGAAGTCGATCCGGAGGTCATGATAGCCCTCCCCGATGGCCGCGAGCTGAAACGCGGTGAGTTTTATAACGTGAAAATTACATCGGCCTCACCTTTTGAGCTGATGGCCGAGATTGCCGATGATTAAGATAACCGACATTCAGGCATGCGCGGTCGAGGCCGCGATTGCCCGCAACATACCGTTCGCCCTTTTCGCGCTCCCCGACAACCGGGAAGCCCGATTTTTCGCAGCCCGACCCGACAACGACGACGCCGGCGTCTGGAAACCGCGCGAGCAGTCTGCCGCCGGAACCGACTCGTTCTTCATCAACTTCTTCAATAACGACGAAGCCTATACGGCTGCCGTCAGCTGCGACTTCGCGACGCCAGAGGACTTTCTCGAATATGCCGATGCAAATCCCGCAGCAGGGAAAGAGTCCGGTGAACATCTCCAGACACTCTCGACCGACCGCACTATATATCTCGCATATGTCGACACCGAAATCAGGCGTCTGAAACGGCGCAAGGGAAAGACTGTGCTGTCGCGCATGGAAGTGCTCGGCTCACCGCGGCGCGTTGTCGACATCGCCCGCGACCTCTTCGCCGGATTCTCCAACACCTTCCGCTATCTCTGCTTCACCCGCGAGACCGGACTCTGGCTCGGAGCCACGCCCGAGCTTCTGCTGAAAGTCGCCGCCGACGATCCCGCGACAATGCTGATGAGGCCGCTTGCAGGCACATTGCCCGCCGACGCTCAGGAATGGGACCGCAAGAATATCAACGAACACACCTTCGTTGTCGCCGACATAGCCGATGTCATCTCGCGCTTCGCGGCCAACGACGTGAAGTGCAGTGTGCGCACTTGTGAAGTGCCTTTCGGCAATATCAAACACAGGGCTACGGAAATGCGGCTACAGCTCAGCGTCGACGACTACCGCGAGTTTCTGACGGCCCTCTCCCCTACCGCGGCTGTCGGCGGATCGCCGCGCGACGAAGCCATCAGGCGCATAACCGAGCTCGAATCACACGAACGGAAATGCTATGCCGGATTTGTAGGAGTGCAGAGCGGACGGGCCATCGACGCATACGTCAATCTGCGATGCGCAATGGCGCGCCAGAACGCCGACGGCTCGTCGGACTTCAACATCTTCGGAGGCGGAGGAATAACAGCCGAATCGGTCGCCGCTCAGGAATGGGAAGAGACTGAAGCGAAAATAACGCCTCTGCGCGAGATTATCAACAAGCCAACAGACTACAATGAGTAAGAAAAATATTGAACAGGAAAACGAGACAGAAAAGGTCTCGAACAAGCCGGCGCAGACGGCTGCGCCTGAATCTGCCCCCCAGCCCCCCGAAGATCCCGAAAAGAATCACCGCGGGCCGGCCGGCAAGATTGTGCTGACAGTGTTTCTCGCGATTGCCATAGTTGCCGGCGTATCGTTCATGCCTCTCGAACGCTGGACAGGCGGCAGAGTGAAGAATTTCAGCCTTATACGCGACATTCTGCCCGACTCGCTGCTCCCCTCCGACAGCGCCTCGACAGGCGAGACCGTCGATCCCGAACTGCTTAAAGCCGAGGCCGTAGCCAAGAATCTCGACGCGCAGGGGAATCCGCTCTACACCGACACAATCATCGGCGAGCCGCAACCATCGCAGGTCAACGGCCAGACCGTCATCGAAGACTACACCGACGGCTCGGTCGGTCTCTATCATCTTCGCCGCGCCATCGCCGACCCGCGCCGCGCCCGTATCGCCGTCGTTGGCGACAGCTATATCGAGGGCGACATTATGACTCAGGATCTCCGCGAGATGCTTCAGGGCGCATACGGCGGCACAGGCACCGGATATATGTCGATGTATTCGGCTTTTCCCGGATTCCGCCGTTCGGTCCGTCAGGGGGGCGACGGCTGGACAGCCCTCCCCAAGGGCAAGAAGAGCGACAAACGCTATATCTCGCTTTCCGAGCAATATTTCATGCCGAAAGGGAACGCACTGTCGACCTACGCCGGAGTGAAACAGCCCGCTCATCTCGACACCTGGGACCGCTCGCGCTTTCTCTTCATATCTCCGGCCAACACAACGGTCATGACCAAAACTTCGGGCAACTGGACTGAGCACAAGATCACCGGCTCGCCCGACGTCCAGGCAATCGAAATCGAGGGGCCGACCTCGGAATTCGACATTAAAGTCACCGATCCGAAACTCGCCGGACTCGGCGTGTGGCTCGAAAGCGCCGGAGGAATCGGCGTCGACTGCCTGTCGTCGCGCGGAAAGAGCGGCATCGCCCTTGCCTCTGTCGACAAGAACCTCTGCCGCCAGATGGCCAAATGGGCCGATTACGACCTCATCATCCTCGAGTTCGGCATCAATGCGCTGACAGCCAAGCAGACGAACTACGACGTCTATATGAGCCACCTCGTCGAAGTGATAAACAACGTGCGCCAGTGTTATCCCAACGCCGACATAATGCTCATGGGCATCGGCGACCGCGGCGAAAAGAAGGGTGGCGAGGTGAAATCGATGTCGACAGCCAAATTCATGGTCGACGCCCAGCGGCAGGCCGCACGCCGCGCCCACTGCCTCTTCTGGGACACCCGCGCCGCAATGGGCGGCGACGGCGCCATTGTGGCATGGGCCTCCGACGGACGCGCCAACAAAGACTATATCCATCTGACCCACAAAGGCGGCAAAGAGCTTGCCACCTATCTCTTTAACGCTCTCCAGAACCTCCTCAAATGAAAAAGCCCCTACTCAGCCTCGCGACCCTGTCGCTGGCAGCCATACTGGCAGGGGCG
>HF985566.1:0-14724 GCA_000431215.1 Prevotella sp. CAG:1031 | reverse complement strand
CCAGCCATACTGGCAGGCGCGGCCGCAACGACGACGCCTGCAGCCCCTCCCGCGGCATCACAGCCTGCGACAACCGCTCCTGAAGAAGACGATGACGACGAAGAGTGCGCCGAAGGCGACGTTACCGCTCAGGAAGACGAAATCACTGATGATTCAGAACAGGACATCCGCGAGAATCCCGTCTTCGACATCGAACCGGGCGACGACATCGACATTCCCGTGCCCGACTTTATCCGCTCGTCGTCGAACCATGTCATCTTCAACGGAGCCAAATGGGACAAGCTCCGCCGCGCTTTCGCCGACTCACAGAAGAAACCGGTGTCGGTAGTTCTCATCGGCGACAGCCATGTCCAGGCCGGAATGAACTCCGGAACCACGCGCGAACTGCTACAGTACGACTTCGGAAATGCCGGACGCGGAATAATCGCACCGCTGAAAATGAGCGGCACAAACCAACCTGTCGACTATGTCTTCACCTCGTCAGACTCATGGAGCCCCGTCAAACTCATGAGCCGCCAGTGGAACTACCCGATGGGATTCACCGGTACGTCGCTCCACCCCTCGCGCAACTCCGGCAGTTTCACAGTAGGCACGAAAGACACCGACGACTACAACCCTTTCAAGTCGTTCACAATCTTCCACGGCGGAAAAATGACAATCGACAGTATCGTCAACGACCGTGGCGAAGAACTCCACTATAAAGTCATCCCGTCGCACGACTACACTCAGGTCGTAATGTCGACACAGGAGACCGAGGTAAAAGTCGACTTCTCGTCGAAAGGCGATCTGACACTCTACGGCGTCGCCCTTTCGGGCGAGCGGCCCGGAGTGTTCTATCACTCGATCGGCAACAACGGCGCCACCTACAACACCTATAACCGTATCGGCAACGTCGGCGCCGGAATAGCCCCGCTCTCCCCCTCCCTCGTCATCATTGCCCTCGGAACCAACGAAGCCTTCGGGCGCTTCAACGCCGCGAACTTCTCCCAGAGCATCGACCGACTCGTGAAAAATATCCAGGAATCGAATCCCGATGCCGCCATCCTTCTCATGACGCCGATGGAATGCCAGCGCTCGGTCAGCCGCAAGGTTACAAAAACGGTGAAAGTTCCGGCCGGAAAACGCCGCCGCGGCAAAAAAGGACGCCGCCGTTCGTCAAAAAAGACCGTCAGCCGTAAGGTGACGACAACCGTGCGCGACTACGCCCCCAACCGCAATATCGCCGAAGTGCGCGACGAGATTCTGCGCTATGGCCGCGAGAACAATATCGCCGTGCTCGACTTCTGGGACGTTGCCGGAGGAACCGGAGCCAGCAGCCGCTGGATTGCCAACGGCCTCTTCGCCAAAGACCGCATCCACCACACCCGCAAGGGCTATAACCTTGAAGGTCGCCTCGTCTACGACGCCCTCATCGATGCCATCGTCAACAAACAATAACGGCATCGCCCTCCCCCCTTAGCAATGGAAAATTATATCGACGCCGAAAAACTGCCTCAGGTGCTGGGTTATGACCCCGCCAGCCCGCTGCTGTTCAACACCGGTCTGTTTCTGATTCTCTTCGTTGTCTTTATCGGCGTCTACAGTCTTCTGCGGCGCTTCCCGACAGCGAAGAAAATCTTTGTGATTCTGTTTTCGCTTTATTTCTACTATAAATCGTCGGCCTGGTGCTGCTTCATACTTCTGGGCGTCTGCGTTAGCGACTTCCTTCTGGGACAGTGGCTCGGGTCAGCCCGGAAAAGCGCCGTCCGCAAGCTGATTGTGTGGATAAACGTAGTCATAAATATCGGAATGCTTGTCTATTTCAAGTATTTCAACCTGATTCTCGACACGATCTCGAACTTCGGCTCCGTCAAGTTCGACGCCCTCGACATAATTCTCCCTGCCGGCATATCGTTTTTCACCTTCCGCTCGATAAGCTATATCGTCGACATCTACCGCGGCACAATCAAGCCCTGCGACAACTTCCTCAACTACACCTTCTACCTGACATTCTTCCCGCCGCTGCTCGCAGGCCCCGTTGTCCGCGCCAAAGACATGCTGCCTCAGGTCGAGCAGAATCCCGTAGCCTCGCGCGCCATGGTCGGCGAAGGAATATTCCTGATCATATCGGGTCTGATAAAAAAGGTTGTGGTCGCCGACTTCATAAGCGGCAACTTCGTCGACCGCATCTTCGACAATCCGTCGCTCTACAGCGGCTTCGAGAATCTCATGGGAATGTATGGATTCATGCTCCAGCTCTACTGCGACTTCTCGGGCTACTCCGACATAGCCATAGGCATAGCGCTCATGCTCGGCTATCGCTTCCTCGACAACTTCAACGCCCCGTTCAAAGCTCAGAGTCCCACGGAATTCTGGCACCGCTGGCACATCTCGCTGTCGACATGGCTGCGCGACTATGTCTATATTCCCATGGGGGGCAACCGGTGCAGCAAGCCGCGCGCCTATTTCAACCAGTTCTCCACGATGGTAATCGGCGGCCTCTGGCACGGCGCGTCATGGATGTATGTCATCTGGGGAGCCATCCACGGATTCCTTCTCGTAGCCCATAAATCGCTGAAACGGCTCTTCCCGAACCTGACCGTCGACAGCAACGTCAGCTGGTGGCGCATGACGCTCAACATTTTCCTGACCTTCAATCTCGTTGCTATAGCCTTCGTGTTCTTCAGAATGAGAAGCCTCGAGGGAGCCGCCGAGATGGCCCACCAGATTATCTATGACTTCCATCCGGCGATAGCCCCCCAGTTCATAATCGGCTACTTCACGATTATCCTGGCGCTGATGCTCGGCTACTTCATGCACTTCATGCCCCACCGCTGGTTCACCAACGCGCGCGACCGCTTCATCGCCACCCCCTTCTGGGTTCAGGCCCTCGTGCTCGCGCTGGTCATTCTGCTCATCATTCAGGTTCGCCAGAGCGACCTCGTGCCGTTTATCTATCTGCAATACTGACTTTCAATTAGCCGCGCGGCGCATATCGCTGACCACATAGTTGCGGATTATCCGATAGACAATCTGCTGCATCTCGGTCAGCTCCTTGCTGACATCCATGCCGAGAATAAACTCGCCCGTCAGAGCGGCGGCCATAGCCGAGCGTTCTTCGTCGGGAAGCGAATTGATGGTTGCGAGTACGCGGGTGCTGATCACTACTGCCTGGTTCATGATTGGGATTGTTTTTAAGGTTAGTTTCGGTTGACATCGCAAAGGTATCCCGGTTAACGGGCAACAATATTGCCCGCCGATATTAAACCCCGTTAATTACAGCCTTAATTATAAATTTTATAAGACTTACAGGATTTATAAGACTTATAAGGCACATAAAACTCGCAAGACTTACAGAACTTACAGGATTTTTTGCTATTTTTGCGCATTAAACATAAACTATCAAGCAATGAAATTTATCGTCCCCGGAAAAGCTCTATATGCCTGCACATCGGCAGTCAGCAAAATCATCAACGCCAAGAATGCGCTGACAATTCTCAACAATTTCAAGCTCACGCTTCAGGACGAGATCCTGACAGTCACAGCCTCCGACGGCGAGAACTTTCTCGAAGGCCGTATTCCCGTTGGAGGTGTCGAAGGCTCGGGCTCGGTATGCGTCGACGCCAAGCGCCTCGTAGAGCTACTCCGCGAGCTTCCCGATGTCGGCATTTCCTTCGTGGTCGACCCCGACATGAACTATGCCATCACGGTTGAATATGCCAACGGCGAATTCAAGTTCATGGGCTTCGACGGCGACGAATTCCCCGAGGCCGATTCCCAGCCCGAGGCCGGCGAGGCAGCTCCGATAGACTTCACGATCAGCTCGGGCAGCCTCATCCGCGGCATAGACAACACTCTCTTTGCCGTCGGCTCCGACGAACTTCGCCCGCAGATGACCGGCATACTGCTCGACATTTTCGAAGAAGAGTTCGTATTCGCCGCCACCGACACCCGCAAGCTCGTCAAATTCACCGACAAGGCCATCAAGCCGGGTGCGCGCGGCTCGTTCATCCTGCCGACAAAGAGCGCCGTCGTCCTGAAAAATGTCTTCGCCAAGGAATCTGAGATCCGGATCTCGATGCGCGAAAAGGGAATCACCTTCGACAGCGACGGCTTCACCTTCAACAGCCGCCTTATCAAAGGCCGTTTCCCCGACTACAACCGTGTTATTCCGCAGAACAATCCCTACACTCTGACCGTCGACCGCCCCACACTCCAGAGCGCAGTACGCCGCATAGGCTTCTTCGGCAACACCGACAACGGCCTCATCCGCTTCAAGCTCGAGCAGGGACGCATGATTCTCAAAGCCTGCGAAAACGGCTATAACAGCTCGGCCTGGGAATCGGTAAGCTGCGACTACGAGGGTAAGGACATGGTCATCGGCTTCAGCGGCCCCTACACGAGCGAGATTCTGGCCACGATACGCTCCAACGACGTTGTCATGGAGCTGTGCGACCCCTCGCGTCCCGGGCTGTTCAAGCCGTCGGAAAACGAAGACGACACCGAGCTCATCATGCTTCTGATGCCGATGCTCGTAGCCGAGTTCTAACAATCCCCTCCCGCAATCTGAAATGAAACTGAAACTGACACGTCCGGTGGTTTTCTTCGATCTCGAAACCACCGGCACCAACATATCGTCAGACCGCATCGTTGAAATATCAATGATAAAAGTCTTTCCCGACGGCCACGACGAAGAGAAGACACGCCGCATAAACCCCGGCATTCCTATTCCCGCCGAAGCCACGGCCGTCCACCATATCACCGATGCCGACGTTGCCGACGAACCCGCATTCTCTCGCATAGCCCGCTCGCTGGCCGACTGGATGACTGGCTGCGACATCGCCGGCTTCAACTCGAACCGCTTCGACGTTCCTCTTCTCGATGAGGAATTCCGGCGGGCCGGAATAAAGTTCGACTTCTCGAAAGTGCGCTTTATCGACGTCCAGACAATCTTCCACAAGAAAGAGCAGCGCACCCTCTCGGCCGCCTATCGTCTCTATTGCGACAAAGATCTCGAAGGAGCCCATTCGGCCAACGCCGACACACGCGCCACCTACGAGGTTCTGATGGCTCAGCTCGACCGCTACGACGACCTTGAGAACGACGTTGACGCCCTGAGCACGTTCTCGAGCCAGAACGACAATGTCGACCTCATGGGCCGGATTATCCGCGACGAATCGGGCCGCGAGATTATCAACTTCGGCAAATACAAAGGGCAGCCCGTGCGCGACATACTGCGCCGCGAGCCGGGCTACTACAACTGGATAATGCAGGGCGACTTCGCCGGCAACACCAAAGACGTCTTCACACGAATAAAACTGTCGATGAAGTGAGCTCTCTCAAAGGCAAACATATCATTCTCGGCGTCACGGGCGGCATTGCCGCCTATAAGAGCGTGACGCTTCTGCGGCTGCTGACAAAAGCCGGAGCCGAGGTTCAGGTTGTCATGACTCCGGCAGCGAAGGAGTTCGTAGCGCCCGTGACATTCGCTTCTTTGAGCCAGAAGCCCGTCGTCAGCGAGTTTTTCACCGCCAACACCGGCGAATGGCACAGCCATGTCGACCTCGGGCTGTGGGCCGACGCTATGGTCGTAGCTCCCGCCACAGCCTCGACAATCGGGAAAATGGCCAACGGCATTGCCGACAATATGCTCGTGACGACTTATCTGTCGGCCAAAGAGCCTGTGTGGATTGCTCCGGCAATGGATCTCGACATGATGCGCCACCCCTCGACCGTGGCCAACATCGAACGGCTGCGCTCGTTCGGCAACCACATCATAGAGCCGGGGAGCGGCGCTCTCGCCAGCGGCCTCAGCGGCAAGGGGCGCATGGCCGAACCCGAAGAGATCGTAGCAACGCTCGAAAGCCATTTTGCTACAGCCGGGTCAATGACCGGCAAAACGGTGACGATTACCGCCGGCCCGACACGCGAAAAGCTCGATCCCGTTCGTTTCATAAGTAACTTCTCGTCGGGCAAGATGGGCTACGCTCTGGCTGAGGAAGCCGCCCGGCGCGGCGCCCGCGTCATTCTGGTCTCAGGGCCGGTGGCTCTGGAGGCGCGCAACCCGCTTATCGAGGTGCGCCGCGTCGAGAGCGCCGAAGAGATGCTTGCCGAAGCGCGCAAGGCGTTTGCCGGAAGCGACATCGCAATAATGTGCGCCGCCGTGGCCGACTACCGTCCGGCCGCCGTCAGCCCCTCGAAGCTGAAACGCGGCGACAGCCCGGCGATGACCCTCGAACTGGTGCGCAACCCCGACATCGCCGCCACCCTCGGCTCGGAGAAACGCCCGGGGCAGACTCTCGTAGGATTCGCCCTCGAAACCGACGACGCCATAGCCCACGGAGCCGACAAGCTTCGCCGTAAGAACCTCGACATGATAGTTGTCAACTCTCTGGCCGACAAGGGAGCCGGTTTCGGAACCGACACCAACCTTGTCACCATCATAACCGCCGACGGCCGCCGCACAGCCGGCACACTTAAGCCCAAAAGTGCCGTAGCCGCCGACATTATCGACTCAATAGAAACTCTCCGCAATGCGTAAAATCCTCTCTCTCCTTATCTTTGCCCTGCTGGCTGCCTCGGCCGCCGCACAGGAGCTGAACTGCCGCGTCGAAGTCAACTCCGACAAGATTACCGGCACGAACAAGAGCGTCTTCACAACGCTTCAGGAAGCCATCACGTCGTATATGAACGACACAAAGTTCACAGCCGCACAATATTCCCCGATAGAAAAAATCGAATGCACGCTTTTCTTCACGATAAAGGAATATGACGGCGACAAGATGACCGGCGACATTCAGGTTCAGGCTACGCGCCCGGCCTACAACGCCTCCTACACCACAAACCTCATAAACTTCCGCGACTCGAAGGTGGAATTCACCTACAGCGAGGGGGAGCCGCTGACCTTCAACGAAACGAACATGGAGAGCCAACTGACGGCTATCCTCAATTTCTATGCCTATATGATAATCGCCATCGACACCGACAGCTTCGCGCCGCGCGGCGGCGAAGCGGCATGGGACAGGGTGAAGACCATTGTCCAGCAGGCACAGTCGAGCGGCGAAACGGGCTGGCGCGCCTTCGACGACAACAAGAACCGCGCCGCTGTCCTCGGCGCCTATACCGATCCGTCGACTCAGCAGCTTCGCGACATGGTCTACAAATACCACCGTGAAGGTATCGACCAGATGAGCGTCAGCCCCGACAAGGGACGCGCGGCCATAACGGAATCGCTCGAGACGCTGAAAAACATCTATAATGTGGCGCCTATGTCGGTTGGCCTGTCTATGTTCCGCGACTCGAAGCTCGACGAGCTTGTCAACGTCTACACCAAAGGTTCTCAGGAAGAGCGCGACCGCGTCGTAGAGATTCTGTCATCGCTCTACCCTACCGATCAGGACCGCATCCAGAAGATCAAAGAAGGCAAAAACAAATAAGGCCATGCTCCGACTTCTCAGAATATCGAACTATGCGCTTATCGACAACGTCGAGATAGAGTTTGAGCGCGGTTTCAACGTCATAACCGGCGAAACCGGTGCCGGAAAATCGATAATTCTCGGCGCACTCTCGCTGCTTCAGGGGGGAAGGGCCGACAGCCGCACAGTGGCCGACCCGAACCGCAAATCAGTTATCGAGGCCGAATTCGAGCTCGACGGCGAGGGGGATCACTCCCTGCTAAGCGACTACTGCCGGACGAACGACATCGACTGGGACGGCGAACGGGTTCTGCTGCGCCGCGAGATTGCGGCGTCGCGCGGGCGTTCACGCGCCTTCGTCAACGATTCGCCGGTAGCGCTCGTCCATCTCGAAGAGGTGGCGCGCCATCTTGTCGACATCCATTCCCAACACCATAACCAGCTTCTGTCGCAGGCACCGTTCCAGCTCGCCGTCATCGACGCCATAGCCGGCAACGGCGCGCGTCTGGCGGCCTACCGCCAGCTGTTCGACACGCTGCGGCTGACGATGCGATCGCTGAAGACAGCCCGCGCCGAGCTCGAGCGCAGCCGCGCCGACGAAGAGTTCATGCGCTTTCAGCTCAGCCAGATCGACGAGTTGCGCCTCAGCCCCGGCGAACAGGAAGAACTCGAGCGCCAGCGCGAGGTAGTGGCCAACATCGACTCGCTGAAAGAGTCGATGAGCGAACTCCTTGCCGCCCTCAACGGCAGCGACGACGGCGAAGGGGGCGCAGTAGCCCTTGTCGACGCCGCCACGTCGTCGGCCCGGCGCCTGACGTCGCTTCTCGGCGACGAGCTGACCGACCGGCTCGAGAGCGCTTCGATAGAGCTCAACGATATTGCCTCGACAGTGGCCGACGCCAACGAAGAGCTTGCCGCTCAGCCGGGCCTCCTTCAGACCATCGACCAGCGTCTGGGCGACATCTACAGCCTTGAGCGCAAACATCATGTCGACACAGTCGGAGAATTGCTCACCATAGCCGACAGCCTCCGCTCGCGCCTCGATGCGATTGACAACGGCGACGAAGAGATAACGCGCCTTAAACGCGCCGCACGGCGTGCCCGCGACCTCGCTCTCGAAGCCGCCGGCGAGATTTCGGATCACCGTCGCGAAGCTGCCGGATGGCTCGCCGGACGTCTGCGCGAAGTCGCTCAGCCGTTAGGCATGAAGAATCTTGCCGTCGAGATCCGCGTCAGCGACGCCGACATGTCAGCCACCGGCACCGACCGCGTCGAATTCCTCTGCGCGTTCAACAAGAACCAGCCGCTGATGGCCGTAGGCGGCGCGGCCTCGGGCGGAGAGATCTCGCGTCTGATGCTGTCGCTGAAAGCCATCATTGCCTCGCGGATGCAACTTCCGAGCATTATCTTCGACGAGATCGACACCGGAGTGTCGGGCGACGTCGCCAACCGCATGGGAGCCATGATGCTCGATATGTCGACCAACCTTCAGGTCATCGCCATCACCCACCTGCCAACAGTGGCAGCCAAAGGCGCCACCCATTTCAAGGTCTTCAAATATGACGACGACGACGCCACCCACACCTCGATACGCCGCCTCGGCCCCGACGAACGTGTGGCCGAAATCGCCACAATGCTCAGCGGCGACGCCGACAGCTCCGAGGCCCGCGCAACCGCCCGCTCGCTAATTTCGAACAAATTCTGAACAAACATCCACTACAATGGACCGCAACGACTATATTTTCGGCATACGCCCCGTGATCGAGGCTATCGAAGCCGGACGCGACATCGACAAAATATTTGTCAGCAAGGAGCTCCACAGCGACGTGGCGCGAGAGCTTCTCGACAAAGCCCGCGAGATGCATGTGCTCGTTCAGCGCGTGCCCCCCGAGAAAATACAGCGCATAACCCGCAAGCAGACTCAGGGTGTGCTGGCCATACTCTCGGCTGTCACCTACCACCGCCTCGACCACCTCGTCCCCGAACTCTATGAAGCCGGACTGATGCCGTTCGTGCTGATTCTCGACGGCATAACCGACGTGCGCAACTTCGGCGCCATAGCCCGCACGGCCGAGTGCGCCGGTGTCGACGCCATCGTCATTCCGCAACACGGAAGCGTCAGCGTCGGGGGCGACGCCGTGAAGACGTCGGCCGGCGCGCTGCTCCATATCCCCGTGTGCCGCGAACGCTCTGTGCGCGGCGCCGTGCAGTTCCTCAAAGACAACGGCTACAGAGTTGTGGCCGTCAGCGAGAAAGCCGACATAAACTATACCGAGGCGAATTTCACCGACCCGGTGGCTCTGGTTATGGGCGCCGAGGATGTCGGCATTTCGCCTGACGTCTACGAACTCTGCGACCTGCGCGTCGGCATTCCGATGTTCGGCAAGATAGGGTCGCTGAACGTGTCGGTTGCCGCCGGAGTTCTGATGTATGAGGTAGTGCGCCAGCGCCTTGCCGCGAATCTCGAAGTTATCTGACAGGCGAGTTTCAGGCCGCTGAAGCGACCTGACTGACACAAAAAATATAACGCCCGCACCGATTTTCGGCGCGGGCGTTAGCTTTTATCACTTTCGATCAGTGCTTGATGGCCTGAAGCAGGGCTTCGTGGGCAGCGGCGATGCCGTCGGCATTCTTTCCGCCTGCCTGGGCGAAGCCGGGCTGTCCGCCGCCACCGCCTTTGATGGCCTTAGCAGCCTCGCGGACAGCCGTCGAGGCGTTATATCCGCTCTTTACGAGATCGTCGGTAAACATAACCGTCAGCAGCGGCTTGCCCTGAAGGTCGACAGTGGCACCGATGAAGGCTGTGTTCTCGGGCGACTGTTCGCGCACGGCGAAAGCCACAGCCTTGACGACATCGGCCATGCGCATACCCGTCATGTCGACAACCTTCACTCCGGCAACAGTCTCGGCGTCGGCAAGAAGCTGGGCAGTCTGCATTCTGACGCGCTCCTTGAAATATTCCTCGGCCTGATGGCGCAGACTGGTATTCTCGTCGATGGCGCGGCGAAGGCCGGCAACGACGTCGGGAGCATTGTTGAGCATCTCGCTGACCTGACGGAGCACGGCCGTCGTCTCGCTGATCGCTTTCTCGACGCGTTCGCCCGTAATGGCCTCGATTCGGCGCACTCCGGCAGCGATACTGCTCTCGCTGACAATCTTTATCATCCCGATATTGCCGGTGTTGTCAACGTGTGTACCGCCGCAAAGCTCGACAGAATCGTCATAGCGGATAACGCGCACCTCGTCGCCGTATTTCTCGCCGAACAGAGCCATGGCTCCCATTTCGCGGGCCTCGGCGATAGGCACATTGCGACGTTCGTCGCGCGGAGTGGCGGCGCGCACTGCGCGGTTGGCCAGACGCTCGACCTCGGCGATCTCTTCAGGAGTGAGCTTCTGGAAATGGCTGAAATCGAAGCGCAGCATATCGGGCGACACATATGATCCTTTCTGCTCGACATGAGAGCCGAGCACCTGACGCAGTGCGTGGTGAAGCAGGTGGGTGGCCGTGTGGTTGGCGGCGATAGCGGCGCGGCGTTCCCTGTCGATGGCAGCAACAAATTCTCCCTCGACATTTTCGGGAAGTTTCTTTGTCAGATGCACTGCCATTCCGTTTTCGCGCTTGGTGTCGTAGATCTCGATGGACTCGCCTCCACCGACGGGCGTCAGCGTTCCTGTGTCGCCGACCTGACCGCCCATCTCGGCGTAGAAAGGCGACCGGGCGAGTACGATCTGATAGAACTGTCCCTTTTTCTGTTTTACGAGACGGTAGCGGAGAATCCGGGTAACAGACTCAGCATTGTCGTAGCCGACAAACTCAGGCTCGCCGGGATTGACGGTCACCCAGTCGGTAGCCTCGACAGCTGCGGCATTGCGGGCGCGGGCTTTCTGTGCGGCCATCTCACTGTCGAATCCCTCGCGATCCATTGTCATTCCGTTCTCCTTTAAAATCAGCTCGGTCAGGTCGAGCGGGAAGCCGTAGGTGTCGTAGAGCGTGAAGGCATCCTTGCCCGAAATCGAGCCTGAGCCGTCGGCCTTGGCCTTGGCGATGGCGCCGTCGAGAAGTCTGATGCCGTTGTCGAGAGTGCGCAGGAAAGCGTCCTCTTCCTCCTTGATGACGCGCATGATCAGCTCGCGCTGGGCGGGAAGCTCGGGATAGGCTTCGCCCATCGAGTCGATGAGAGTGTCGACGAGGCGATACATGAAAGCTTCCTTGCGGTCGAGGAAAGTGTAGCCGTAGCGCACGGCGCGGCGCAGTATGCGGCGGATGACATATCCGGCCTTGGCGTTGGAGGGGAGCTGACTGTCGGCGATAGAGAAAGCTATCGTGCGCACATGGTCGGCAACGACGCGCATGGCTATGTCGACGCGGTGGTCTTCGCCGTATTTCTTGCCCGAGATATTGGAAATCTTGTCGATCAGAGGGGTGAACACGTCGGTATCGTAGTTCGACTGTTTGCCCTGAAGGGCCATGCAGAGGCGCTCGAAGCCCATGCCGGTGTCGATGACGCGGGCGGGCAGCGGCTCGAGAGTGCCGTCGGCCTTACGGTTATATTGCATGAACACGAGGTTCCAGATCTCGATAACCAGAGGATTGTCTTTGTTGACAAGGCTTGCGCCGTCGGTTTCGGCGCGTTCGGCCTCGGGACGCAGGTCTATATGGATCTCGCTGCAGGGGCCGCAGGGGCCCGTGTCACCCATCTCCCAGAAATTGTCGTGCTTGTTGCCGTTGATGATATGGGACTTAGGCAGATGTTTCTCCCAGATAGAGGCAGCCTCGTCGTCGCGGCCGATGTTGTCGGCCGGCGAACCCTCGAACACAGTGGCATAGAGGCGGTCGGGATCGAGGCCCAGACGGTCGACGAGATATTCCCAGGCCCATTCGATGGCTTCCTGCTTGAAATAGTCGCCGAACGACCAGTTTCCGAGCATCTCGAACATCGTGTGGTGGTAGGTGTCCATGCCAACCTCTTCGAGGTCGTTGTGCTTGCCGCTGACACGCAGACATTTCTGGCTGTCGGCAACCCTGCGGGCTTTGGGCACGGCATTGCCGAGAATAATATCCTTGAACTGGTTCATGCCGGCATTGGTGAACATAAGAGTGGGGTCATCCTTGATCACCATCGGAGCCGACGGAACGATTTTGTGGCCTTTCTCGCTGAAAAACTGTTTGAAAGACTCGCGGATCTCTTTTGCTGTTAGCATATAATAAATACGTCTGAAAATCAAGCTGCAAAGTTACAAAAAAATTAGGAATCAGAAAACAGGTATCAGGAATTGGTTTTTTTCGAAAAATTGTTTATTTATTTGCGACCGAAAAGCCATCTAATCTCAAACTAATTCTTCGTTTTATGAATTTAAAAGCTACACTTGTTATTTCTTCCGTTGCTTTGGGACTCACAGTTGCGGCCCAGAACCCGCCTCCTTTCGACAATCCGGGTGTAACCGCTAATCCGGTGCAGGGAGAGGTCGGCACTCTACAGCGCTTCTCGCTGACCTACGAGAATGAGCAAGGCGTCGTTCCGAATCCCTATCAGTATTCAATAACCGTGACGAAATACGGCGAGACAGATGTCTGGTGGGCGCCACGGCCATGACCGACGCCAAGCAGTATAACATTCTTCACGTCACTCTCGACCGCACGCTGCGCGAGCCGGGCGCCTACGTTGGCACTATTCCGACCGGCTTCGCCCAGAACTGGGACTACGCCGATATAGCCGAAACAAAATGGCTCTACATCGTCACCGGCGACGAAGAGAATCCAGACGAATTTATGCCCTACGACAATGTCGGCGTCGCAATCAGCCCGCGTCAGGGCGTCTACAACAAAATCGGCGAGAATTTCCAGCTCAATTTCGACTACGAGTCGATAGGCGTGAATCCGGCCATGCTAATCCGCATGGTCGACGATGCAACAGGTGTTGTCTGCGGCACATTCAGCATCGACTACACTTTCACCGACGACCATCTGGCCGTGCTGAACCAGTTTGTGCTCGCCTCTGACCGCGAAGTGACAGCCCCCGGCTCATACACACTTGAGTTCCCGATGGGCACATTCTACCGCTCTTCGGACAGCGAAGACCTGCCGGCCATCAAATTCCGCTATGTTGTCAGCGAGACAGGCGAAGCCTACAGGCCCGACCCGGCTTACAGCGTCGTCTATCCCTCCGACGGCTCGACAGTGCGCCGGCTCAACCGCCTCGTCGTCACCTTCCCCGACTATGAGAAAGCCGGGCCGGCCCTCAATTCCGACATCACGGTCGTCGACGGAATGGGCAAAGAGGTCGCAACCGGCATACCTCTCACCACAAAAGAGAAGATCGGACAGAATCAGGTTGCCGTCACCTTCTCAAGCGACATTACGGCCGAGGGCGACTATTACGTCACAATGCCCGAGGGCACCTTCCTCGTCGGCGAGAACAGCACGAAGAGCGAGCAGATAGTTCTTAAATACACTGTCAAAGACAACGCCTACGACCCCGAAGACCCCGAGGGCCCCTACGACAACCGCGGCGTCACAATCTACCCCGAACAGGGGCGCTACAAGTCGCTCAACACATTCACTCTGACATTCGACTGCCAGAAGACCGGAATCAACTTCGCCAAAATGATTAAAGTCTACAACGACGAGACTGGCGACATCTTCGGCACCTGCGGCATCGACTACGGCGCCAATATGGGGCGCGAGGTCATCGCCGACGTAATTCCGTGGATGAATGTTCCGGGCACCTACACAATCGACTTCCCGCAGGGAACATTCTACGACTACGGCACCGAAGGGGAGCCCGAGATGCCGGCCTACAAATTCCGCTATGTCATCGCCGAGAACGTCGTCGCCGATCCTGCCTCAGGCTCGATAGTTCCGCGCATCGACAACATAACGGTGACCTTCCCCGACTTCACGCGCATCGAGCGCAGCCATATCGTCGACCAGCTCAACACCGAGATAAAGGTTGTCAACGCCGCCGGAACGGTAGTGTCGGAAGGGGCAGTCAACCACAATCAGACCGGCCTCGCCGCCAACACGATGCAGATCAAGTTCGACCCGGCTGTTGTCGAAAACGGCCGATACGAGATCATCTTCGCACGCCGTATATTCCTTCTCGGCGAGCCTGACGATCATCGCTTCAACGAAGAATTCAGCATCAACTATTCGATAACCGAAGGCTCGATCGAGAGCATCGCTACCGACAGCAATGAGGCTCCGGCCCGCATCTACGACCTGCGCGGCGTTCGCGTCGACAGCGCCGACGCTCCCGGCGTCTATATCATTGTCAAAGCCGACGGCACCGCCACCAAGACGGTTGTCCGCTGAAGCTCCCACCCTCACAGT
>HF985565.1 GCA_000431215.1 Prevotella sp. CAG:1031 | reverse complement strand
GTGTGCCCACCGGGAAAATCCGCTGACCCCAACTCTGCTCCGGCAGGACTGGTTCTTCAGCTACAACAAAGGCTGCAAGTCGACGACCTGCAGCCTTCAGCGGAGAGGACGAGATTCGAACTCGTGGTAGGATTACTCCTACGGCAGTTTAGCAAACTGCTGGTTTCAGCCACTCACCCACCTCTCCGGGAGTTTCTGATTCGGCGGCAAAGGTAGGCATTTTTTCTTTCCCGACAAAATTTTCGCCGACTTTTTTACCGATTTTTCGCCGACTGACATTTTGTCGCATAACGGCGAAATGCCTAAATGCTGACATTTCTTTATTTTATGTGCGCCGCAACTTTTTTGGCACAAGATTTGTTAAAGATATAGCGTGCGCCACCGGGCCCGTCATCGCGGGCACGACCGCACCACAGAAAGAAACAATCAGAAATATAAACATATAAACTCATTTGAATTATGGGAAAAATTATCGGTATTGACCTGGGAACAACCAATTCCTGCGTCGCAGTGCTTGAGGGTAACGACCCTGTTGTGATCCCTAACAGCGAAGGCCGCAACACTACGCCTTCGGTTGTCGCTTTTGTCGACGGTGGCGAACGTAAGGTAGGCGATCCCGCCAAACGTCAGGCCATCACTAATCCCAAGCGCACAATCTATTCGATCAAACGCTTCATGGGCGAGACCTACGATCAGGTGAAGAAAGAGATCGAGCGTGTGCCTTATAAGGTTGTGCGCTCGGCCAACGGAATGCCGCGCATCGACATCGACGGTCGCGAGTATACTCCGCAGGAGATCTCGGCCATGATTCTTCAGAAGATGAAGAAGACAGCCGAAGATTATCTCGGCACAACCATCGACGAGGCTGTCATCACCGTGCCTGCCTACTTCAACGACTCTCAGCGTCAGGCAACCAAGGAAGCCGGCGAGATCGCCGGTCTGAAAGTGCGCCGTATCGTCAACGAGCCTACCGCAGCCGCCCTCGCCTACGGTCTCGACAAGACCAACAAGGATCAGAAGATCGCAGTGTTCGACCTCGGCGGCGGCACATTCGATATCTCGATTCTCGAACTCGGCGACGGCGTCTTCGAAGTTAAGTCGACCAACGGCGACACCCATCTCGGCGGCGACGACTTCGACCAGATTATCATCGACTGGCTCGCCGACGAATTCAAGAAAGAAGAGGGCGTCGACCTTCTTCAGGATCCCATGGCAAAACAGCGCCTCAAAGAGGCAGCCGAAAAAGCCAAGATCGAACTTTCGTCGACAACATCGACCGAGATCAACCTCCCCTATATCACAGCCACAGCCAGCGGCCCGAAGCACCTTGTGCGCACACTGACACGCGCCAAATTCGAGCAGCTCGCCGACAAGCTCATCCAGGCAACCATCAAGCCCTGCGAACAGGCCCTCAAAGACGCCGGCATGACTCCGGCCGACATCGACGAAGTTATCCTCGTCGGCGGTTCGACCCGTATCCCCGCCGTTCAGGCCGTCGTTGAGAAATTCTTCGGCAAAGCCCCGTCGAAAGGCGTCAACCCCGACGAGGTAGTGGCCATCGGTGCTGCCATTCAGGGGGGCGTGCTCTCGGGCGACGTCAAAGACGTATTGCTGCTCGACGTTGTTCCTCTGAGCGTCGGCATCGAGACCCTCGGCGGCGTGATGACAAAGCTCATCGAAGCCAACACAACCATCCCCGTGCGCAAGAGCGAGACCTTCTCGACAGCCGCCGACAACCAGCCCTCGGTTGAGATCCACGTGCTTCAGGGCGAACGCCCCATGGCAAAAGACGACAAGACCCTCGGCAAATTCCATCTCGACGGAATCGCTCCCGCTCCGCGCGGAATACCTCAGATCGAAGTCACCTTCGAAATCGATGCCAACGGCATTCTGAACGTGTCGGCTAAAGATAAGGCCACCGGCAAGGAACAGAGCATCAGAATCGAAGCCTCGAGCGGCCTGAGCGAAGAAGAGATCAAGCGCATGAAGCAGGAGGCCGAAGCCAACGCAGCCGCCGACGCCAAGGAGAAAGAGCGCATCGACACCCTCAACAAGGCCGACGCCGTGATCTTCCAGACCGAGAAACAGCTTCAGGAGCTTGGCGACAAGATTCCCGCCGACAAGAAAGCAACCATCGAAGAAGCCCTCGGCCGACTCAAGGAAGCCCACAAGAACCAGAACGTCGAAGCCATCGAGCCCGCCATCAAAGACATTGAGAATGCCTTCGGCGCAGCCCAGCAGGATATTCTCAACGCCCAGCAGCAGGCAGCCAACCCCGGCGCCGGCGCAGGCCAGAGCGCACCCGGCAACGACAACCAGGGCGGCGACCACATCGACGACGTCGAATTCGAGGAAGTGAAATAATTCCCCACAACACCAACAGCACAAGGAGTGTGGCTCACACCGAGCCGCACTCCTTTTCTATTGTCATTGCGAAACATTCATCGCGAAGATTTGCGTCAAGGCAAATCTTTGAGTAACTTTGG
>HF985564.1 GCA_000431215.1 Prevotella sp. CAG:1031 | reverse complement strand
CAGGATAATTTGCTCGGAAGAATTTTAAGTTAATCGCATTGAGATGTCACGCATACAGCGCTTGTCGCAGATGTTATACTACGTATTGAAAGCTCGGGCCCGAAATTTCAACCGAAAAAGAGAGCGTATCAGAATTTTGATACGCCCTCTCTTGGTTCGTTGGGTATTGTGGGTCAG
Source organism: Prevotella sp. CAG:1031 (assembly GCA_000431215.1). Classification (GTDB taxonomy): domain Bacteria; phylum Bacteroidota; class Bacteroidia; order Bacteroidales; family Muribaculaceae; genus CAG-1031. The sequence continues at coordinate 16,945 of HF985564.1, read as the reverse complement.
CGGCGGCGCGATTTGCGACGGCTCGCTTTCTTCGACGATTTTTTCGCGGTTGCCTTGGCGGCTTTCACTCCTTTCGATTTCGAGGCGCGGACGCGCGGGCCATATTTGACACCGCGTTCGTATGTGGCCTTGTTGAAGGCAAAGACATCTTTGTGGGTGGTGAAGTTGCTGAAGTCGATTATAGCCTCGGGGTTTACGGCGAGTCCGAGATAGCGTGTCTCGAAGTGGAGATGCGGGCCTGTCGAACGGCCAGTGTTTCCGCCTAAGGCTATGGGGTCGCCGGCTTTCACGCGCTGGTTCGGCTTGCAGAGATGGCGGCTGAGGTGTCCGTAGACGGTTTCGAGGCCGTTGTCGTGGCGGATGACTACGTAGTATCCGTAGCCGCGGGCTTCATATTTGGTAAGACGCACTTTGCCGTCGAAGGCGGCGCGGACGGTGTCGCCGACCGACAGGCGGAGATCGGTGCCGCGGTGCATGCGCCCGAATTGCGGGCGCCAGCCGTAGGGTGAGGTCACTTCGCCGCGCACGGGAGCGCAGAAGCCGGTGACGTCGATATTCTTTGTGGCGGGAATGACTACGTCGCCGTAGGGATTCACGCGGTCGCTGTTCCAGTATTGGCCGAAAATATCAGCTTCGTCTTCGCGCTCGGCGACTTCACGCTGCAGTTCGCGCTTGGCGGCTTCGCGGTGTTTCAGCGAGAATGGACGCTGGTTTGCCAGCAGAAAATTGTGCTGCTGGTTGTGGGATTTCGGAAGTTTCAGCTGGGCGTTGGCGCCAACCGAGGCGCTGACGACCATTATCGCGGCCATGGCAAGGCCTTGTATCTTGGAAATAGACATTAGAATTTTTTCGGGGAGATTCTTTTTTGAGGAAAAAGAGGAGCAATGAGATTTTTTAATTTGAGAAGAGTGGAGAATGATTGTGAGGCGGATCAGTTGGCTTCGCCCGGGCCGTAGACGGCGGTGAAGGCGACCGGGGTGTAGTCGAAGAGCTCTTCGGGGGCGAAGAAGCGTTTCACTTCGGCTTCGGCGTCTTCGGCCGACGATGAGGCGTGGATGATATTCTCCTGATTGCTCATCGACATGTCGCCGCGGATTGTGCCGGGCAGGGCCTCGCGGCCGTTGGTGGCGCCTGTCATCAGACGGACAACGCTGATTACGTCGCGGCCGCGGAGACACATGACGATTACCGGGGTTGCCATCATTGATTTAAGGAGGGTGGGGAAGAAAGGTTTATCGACGAGGTGGGAATAGTGCTCGCGCAGAATCGGCTCGTCGAGCTGCATCATTTTCATTCCGGCGATCACGAGACCTTTTTTCATGAATCTGTCAAGAATTTGACCTACGAGGCCGCGCTGAATCGACGACGGTTTGAAAATTATCAGAGTTTGCTCCATGGTTTAACGATTTTTTACGATTGGCGTTGATGATGCTCAAAAGTACCGATTTTCAGCACTATGGCCAAATCGAGCGGATTAAAAAATGTGAATTTTAACTGTCGAGTTTTAAACGGTTAGTTCTAATGAGTTGATAGACAATAGCGTTATTAGTCGCTGCGCAAGAAATAATAATGCGGTGACATCTGAGAAAGACGTCACCGCTATGTTAAAAAGATACTAATTTTTGTAATAAAATTTCGCCAAATTTTAACAAATGCGTCAGCCGACCGACCCTTCGAGGGTTATGGCGAGAAGCTTCTGGGCTTCGACGGCGAATTCCATAGGCAGTTTGTTCATGACTTCCTTGGCATAGCCGTTGACGATGAGAGCAACGGCCTCTTCGGTCGGTATTCCGCGCTGATTGCAGTAGAATAGCTGGTCTTCGGAGATTTTCGATGTCGTTGCCTCATGTTCGACCACGGCGGTGTCGTTGGCGATGTCGATATAGGGGAAGGTGTGGGCGCCGCAGTGTGAGGTCAGCAGCAGCGAGTCACACTGGGTGTGGTTTCTGACGCCGTCGGCTTTCGGGGCAACCTTGACGAGGCCCCGGTAGGAATTCTGGCTGTAGCCGGCCGAGATTCCCTTGCTGACAATTGTCGAGCGGGTATTGCGCCCGAGATGTATCATCTTTGTTCCGGTGTCGGCCTGCTGGCGGTTGTTGGTGACGGCCACGCTATAGAACTCTCCTACCGAGCCTTCTCCGGCGAGGATGCAGCCGGGATATTTCCATGTTATTGCCGAGCCGGTCTCGACCTGAGTCCACGACAGTTTGCTGTAGTCGCCGCGGCAGAGCCCGCGTTTGGTCACGAAATTATAGACGCCGCCGCGCCCTTCGGCGTCGCCGGCATACCAGTTCTGGACAGTGGAATATTTCACTTCGGCCCGGTCTTCGACGATGATCTCGACGATGGCGGCATGGAGCTGGTTCTCGTCGCGCATCGGAGCCGTACAGCCCTCGAGGTAGCTGACATAAGCGTCGTCGTCGGCCACTATCAGGGTGCGCTCGAACTGGCCTGTGCCCGAGGCGTTGATGCGGAAATAGGTCGACAACTCGACCGGGCAGCGCACGCCTTTGGGAATGTAGACAAACGAGCCGTCGGAAAAGACCGCCGAGTTGAGGGCGGCATAGAAATTGTCGGTGTAGGGCACAACCTTGCCGAGATATTTCCTGACGAGGTCGGGATAATCTTTGACAGCCTCTGAAATCGAGCAGAAGATTATTCCGAGTTCGGCGAGCTTGTCGCGGCCGGTTGTCTTGACGCTGACTGAGTCCATGACGGCGTCGACGGCTACGCCGGTCAGCGCTTTCTGTTCGGCCAGAGGAATGCCGAGGCGGTTGAAGGTGTCGATAAGCTGAGGATCGACCTCGTCGAGGCTTTCGGGCTTTTTCTTCTGGACGGGTGCGGCATAGTAGCTTATTGCCTGAAAATCGATTTCGGGAATGTCGAGATGGGCCCACGTCGGAGGTGTGAGAGTCAGCCAGTGGCGGTATGCTTTGAGGCGGAAGTCGAGAAGCCATTCCGGCTCCCCCTTTTTCGCGGAGATGAGTCGGACGACATCTTCGCTGAGGCCGACGGGAATCTTGTCGGTCTCGATGTCGGTTGTGAAACCGTATTTATAATCGTTGTTTTCGAGGTCAAGAGGCTTTGTCATAGCTTCGCGGGGTTAGATTTGAGTAGAGCCGGATTCGGAGGCGGGTTCCGTTTCAGACGCGGGGGCATCTGATCCGAAAATATGGTCGGTCGCAATGCCCCATAGCCATGGGGCGAACCGGGCCACGGCTTCGGCGCCTTTGTCGCGCTCGTTGTCGGTTTCAGCTTTAAGGCCGCCCATGGCGATCCACAGATTCAGGGCTATGCTCAGGGCGAGGCCGTATTTAATTATCGCAACCACAACGCCGCCTAGTCGGTCGAGCGGCCCGAGCAGGAGAGCCTTGACCACGATGCGCAACATTCCGGCAATGATTTTAACAATATAGTAGACGGCAACATAGACGATGGCGCCACTGATTATGCCGGCACCGTAATGCCCTATTGCCGAATCGCGCATGCTCTCAGGCACGAGGTTTATTGTCATGTCGGTCAGTACGCCGCCGAAAATCCGGCAGGCGATGACGGCGATGACTATTGCGGCCACAGAGGCAAGATGTCCTATGAAGCCGCGCCGGAGGCCCATGAAAACGGCCATTCCGAATACTATAACAATTAAAATGTCAATAAAGGTCATGGTGGGCGGAGAGCGATAGCCTTATCAATATCCGGTATAGGTGTGGGGGGTCAGGCGGTGGAGTTCGGCGCGGACGTCTTCAGATACTTCGAGCGAGTCGATGAACGAAGCGATCGATTCAGCTGTCACACCGGTGTTGACGCGGGTAAGCTTTTTCAGCGTCTCGTAGGGGTTGGGATATCCCTCGCGGCGCAGTATGGTCTGGATTCCTTCGGCAACGACGCTCCACATGTTGTCGAGGTCGCCGTTGATGGCTTTCTCATTGAGAATGAGCTTGCCGAGACCTTTGAGGGTGCTCTCTATGGCAATGATGCTGTGGGCCATCGGAACGCCTATGTTGCGAAGAACGGTCGAGTCGGTCAGATCGCGCTGGAGGCGGCTGACGGGGAGCTTCTGGGCGAGGTGGGCATAGACGGCGTTGGCCATTCCGAGATTGCCCTCGCTGTTTTCGAAGTCGATGGGGTTGACTTTGTGGGGCATGGCGCTCGATCCTACCTCGCCTTCCTTTATGCGCTGTTTGAAATATTCCATCGAGATATAGAGCCAGAAATCGCGGTCGAGGTCGAGGATGATAGTGTTTATGCGGCGCAGGGCGTCGAAAAGGGCGGCGAGGTTGTCGTAGTTGCTGATCTGGGTTGTCAGTTCCTCGCGCTCGATTCCGAGGCTGTCGCGCAGGAAGCTGTTTGCGAAGGCACGCCAGTCGACGTCGGGGAAGGCTGTCAGATGGGCGTTGAAGTTGCCGGTCGCTCCGCCGAACTTTCCGCTGACGGGAACGACATCGAGCAGCCTGACGGCCTGACGGAGACGGTAGGCGAACACGCCGATCTCTTTGCCGAGGCGTGTAGGAGAAGCGGGCTGTCCGTGGGTCTTGGCAAGCATGGGTATGTCGGCCCATTTAGCCGCCATATCCTCGAGAGTGTCGATAAGGCGGCCGAGGGTCGGACGGAAGATGTCGGCAATGGCGTCGCTGACCGACATCGGCACCGAAGTGTTGTTGATGTCCTGACTTGTCAGGCCGAAATGGATAAACTCTTTGAAAGGCGCGAGCCCCAGGGCGTCGAAGCGCTCCTTGATAAAATATTCCACGGCCTTGACGTCGTGGTTGGTGACGCTTTCGATCTCCTTGATACGGCGGGCATCGTCAAGCGAGAAATTGCGGTAGATGTCGCGCAACGGCTTGGCAAAAGCCTTTGCGTCGAACGCTTTCAGAGGCTCGATTGTGGCCGAAAGAGCTATGAAATACTCAATTTCGACCTTCACGCGATAGCGTATGAGGGCAAATTCCGAAAAATACCTGTCGAGGTTTTCACACTTGCCGCGATAGCGGCCGTCGATGGGGGAGATTGCTGTGAGAGTTGTCAGTTCCATATCTCTTCGAATGTATTAGGCCGCAAAGTTACAAAAAAGCGGCCACGTAGTCAACACTCATCTTCCAGGCTCTATTATATAAGGTGTGGGAATTTTTAGCGGAAAAAGCGGAAAACATGGTGGAGTTTCAAAACGAATTGTTATATTTGCGGGTGAATTAACCTTAAAGCCCTCCGGGGCAAATCTAAATTGACTGGGTATGAATAACGACATTGACTGGGGCAGCCTCACATTCGGCTATATTCCCACCGACTACAACGTCCGCTGCTACTTCCGTAACGGCCAGTGGGGCCCCATCGAAGTAAGCGACAAGCCGACTGTTGACGTCCACATCGCCGCAACCGGCCTTCATTATGGCCAGGAAATCTTCGAAGGCATGAAAGCTTTCCGCGGTAAAGACGGCAAAATCCGTATTTTCCGTCTCGAAGAGAATGCCAAGCGCATGATCGACTCGGCTAACGGCCTTCTTATGGCTCCGATTCCCGTCGAGCTTTTCCGCGAGATGGTTATCAAGGCTGTCAAGCTCAACGAGCGCTTTGTCCCTCCTTACGGAACCGGCGCATCGCTCTATATCCGTCCCGTAGAGTTCGGCGTTTCGCCCGCTATCGGCGTCAAGCCCGGCGACGAATATTGCTTTATCGTTCTGGTAACCCCTGTGGGCCCTTACTTCAAGAGCGGTTTCAAGCCCACCAATATCTGCATTACCCGCGAGTATGACCGCGTGGCTCCCAAGGGAACCGGCCGCTGGAAAGTCGGCGGAAACTATGCCGCCAGTCTCGGAGCCGGCGAAATGGCCCATTCGAAAGGATATTCGGCTGTGCTTTATCTCGACCCGCGCGAGAAACGCTATCTCGACGAGTGCGGTCCGGCAAACTTCTTTGCTGTCAAGGATAACACTTACATCACTCCCGCCAGCGACTCGATTCTGCCGTCGATAACCAACCGCAGCTTCCAGCAGCTTGCCAAGGATATGGGCCTGAAAGTCGAGGCACGCCACATTCCTGTCGAGGAACTCGACACTGTCGAAGAGGCTGCCGCCTGCGGAACCGCCGCTGTCGCTTCGCCGATCGGCGAGATTGACGATCTCGACAACGGAAAGAAATATATAATCAGCAAGGACGGCAATCCCGGCCCTGTCACCACCCGCCTCTATGAAACGCTCCGCGGAATTCAGTACGGAGAGGTTGAAGATACCCACGGATGGTGCACGATCGTTGAATAAATGGCTGATTATAACGCTATAATCGACAAATATTATCCCGCCGGAACGCTCCGGCGGGATATTTATATCAAACATTGCCGTCAGGTCGCCGATCTGGCAGTCGACATCGCACGCCGCAACCGGCTCGCTCTCGACGAGGACGATATTGTGGCAGCCTCAATGCTCCACGATATCGGCATATTTATGACCCACGCTCCGTCGATAGGATGCGAAGGCGCGGAAAAATATATAGCCCATGGTTATCTCGGCGCCAGGCTGCTCCGCGGTCTCGGGGTCGACGAAAAGGTAGTCCGCGTGGCCGAGACCCACACGGGAGCCGGAATCACGGCTTCCGACATCGAGATGCTGGGGCTCCCGATTCCGCCGGCCGATTATATGCCGCAGACGACTCTCGAGAGGCTTGTCTGCTATGCCGACAAATTCTATAGCAAAAGCGGCGCCATGGAGCGCAAGGATTTCAGGAAGGCGCGCGCTTCGATAGCTCGCCACGGCGGCGACGCCCTCGCCCGTTTCGACGCTATGGCGAAGGAGTTCGGGCCTGTCGGCGAGCCGTGAACCGGTTTCATGCCGCTTTAAGAATATTTAAGGTGAAAAATTTGGGCGATTAGGATTGCTTTAAAGAAATTTTTCGCTAATTTTGCGGCGTGAAAAAATCCATCAATCTGTCTTGATTGAGTTTCCACGTATATCTTACAGGTAATTAACAGTTTAAACTTTATAAACAATAAGATTATGACCAAGATTGGTATCAATGGTTTCGGTCGCATCGGCCGCTTTGTGTTCCGTGCTTCCACCAAACGTGACGACATTGAAGTAGTTGCCATAAACGACCTCCTCCCTGTTGACTACATGGCTTACATGCTGAAGTATGACACCATGCACGGCCGCTTCGACGGCACTGTCGACTACGATACAGAGAAGAGCGAACTCATCGTCAACGGCAAACACATCAAAGTGAGCGCCTGCAAGAATCCCGCTGAAATCGCATGGGGCGAAAAGGGCGCTGAATATGTCGTTGAATCGACCGGTCTTTTCCTCACTAAAGAAAAAGCTCAGGCTCACATCGAAGCCGGTGCAAAATATGTTGTTATGTCGGCTCCCTCGAAAGACGACACCCCCATGTTCGTTGTAGGTGTTAACGCCGATACCTACAAGAAGGGCACTCAGTTCGTTTCGAACGCCAGCTGCACAACCAACTGCCTCGCTCCCATCGCCAAGGTGCTCAACGACAAGTTCGGCATCAAGGAAGGCCTCATGACAACCGTTCACTCGACCACCGCTACCCAGCGCACAGTCGACGGGCCCTCGCTGAAAGACTGGCGCGGCGGCCGCGCTGCCAGCGCAAACATCATCCCCTCGAGCACCGGTGCCGCCAAGGCTGTCGGTAAAGTTATCCCCGAGCTCAACGGCAAACTGACTGGTATCTCGATGCGCGTCCCGACCCTCGATGTTTCGGTTGTCGACCTGACCTGCAACCTCGAGAAACCCGCTACCAAGGAAGCCATCTGCAAGGCCATGAAAGAAGCCGCTGAAGGTGAACTCAAGGGCGTTCTGGGCTACACTGAAGACGCTGTTGTCAGCAGCGATTTCCTCGGCGACACCCGCACTTCGATCTTCGACGCCAACGCCGGTGTTTATCTGACCGACAACTTCGTCAAGGTCATCAGCTGGTATGACAACGAGATCGGTTACTCGAACAAGGTCCTTGACCTCATCGCAAAGATGGTTGAAATCAATAAATAAGCCTCAACGACACCTAATTCGCCGGGGACGACTCTTTTGAGCCGTCCCCGGCCTGTTTTCAGGGTCTGCGGGGGAAGCACGACTCCTGTCGCCCTCAGGCGCCGAAAATCGCCTTACGGACAGCAAACGTTAAATATTGCCCAAAAAGGCTACATTTTTTAGTCTTTTTTCAGATATTGACCAATGTAGGCGAAAAAAATCCTAAAATATATTTGCTATCCAACTTTTTTGTCTTACCTTTGTAGCGTTTTTGAAGCTAAAAATTGTTTTATCATTTAATCATCTAATCAAAATGAAAAAGTTAGTTTTAATGCTCGCTGTTGTATTCAGCGCATCTCTTTTCTCTTGCGACAACTCTGACAAGAAAGCCGAAGCTACCGACAGCGTTGCTGCTGATAGCGTAGAAGTTCTCGCTGCTGAAGAAGTTGTAACAGCTGACACCGTTGTTGCTGCTGACAGCGTAGCTGCTCCTGCTGACAGCACCGTTGCTAAATAAGTAACGCACCGCTTAAGCGAGTAAAACAGAATAAGCCGACTGCGCTCTGCGTGGCCGGCTTCTTCTGTTTATATATTTTTTAATCTTGTCAGAGGCTTCGGGCAACACGGGCTATGGCCTCGGGATAGATCTCATATTCGAGCGGGTGGATCTTGGCCTCGAGAGATTTTGCCGTCTCGCCGGGAACAAGTTCGACGCTTTTCTGGAGGATTATATCGCCGCCGTCGACCTCGGCGCTGACAAAATGGACGGTCACGCCCGAGAGCTTCTCGCCTGCTTCGACAACGGCCCGGTGGACTCTCGCGCCATACATGCCGGGGCCGCCGTAGGCCGGCAGCAACGAGGGATGGATGTTGAGAATGCGCTTGGGAAAGGCGTCGATAATGACAGGGTCGATATATTTGAGGAATCCGGCCAGAACGATGAGGTCGACTTTGTGGCGCCGCAGCAGCCCAACGATTTCGCCGGGATTCTCGCGCCAGACGTTGTCGGGAACGTGCTCGACGCTGATGCCGAGACGGTTCATGCGGCCTATTACGCCGGCGTCGGCGCGGTTTGACACTGCGATCGCGACATTGATTTCGCGAGAGCCTTCAAAGGTGCGGGCTATATGTTCGGCGTTTGTGCCGTTGCCTGATGCAAGGATTGCTATGTTGGTCATGGCGTGACGTTAAGGCTGAGGTTGTTGTTACTACCGACAAAGTTACGAAACAAATGCCTCCGGCGCAAGTGCGGCGCTCACATTCTGTCGAGCTGACGGGTGAGTCGACAGTCGTTTCCAATGAAGCCCGACTGCATGAGCCCGATGCATTCGTTGTGGTCGTTGAGATAGCGGCGAGGCAGAGGGCGGTAGTTGCTGTCTGTTACGCTCATGGGCGCAGTTATGCGCGGGGTCGTAATTCCGGCCAGCCCCAGCGCTGTCGGGGTGAATGAGTCGCCCGAGGCGACAGGTAGGCGCGAGTTGAGCGTCAGCGTTTCTGATATTTCGGGGTAGCGCGCGACATAACTGTTTGAGATCCACACGATGAACGGAACGTATACCTGATAGAATGTCGGACAGGGCGACGCATGGAGGAACAAACCCCGGCTGTCGTCGAGAATGTCCTCACCGTGGTCGCTGCTGTAAATCATGGCGGCGTTGGCTCCGAGGTGCTCGAGCCGGCGGGCTATGCCGCTGAGTAGGCTGTCGGTTGCCACTATTGTGTTGTCGTAGGCGTTGATGAGCGCATCGCGTTCGCCGGTCGATATTTCAGAATAGCTGTCGGGCGTGAAGCGCGCCATGTCGGCGGGATAGCGGTCGCGGTAAGAGAAGTGCGACCCGTAGCAGTGGAGAACTACAAGCTGCTTTCGCGCGCCTTTGGCGAGAATATTGTCGAGGTAGTCAAGCAGTCTGAGATCGCCGGTCTTGGCTAATTTTTCGGGAGAGTCTTCGCCGATATATATGGTTGTGTCGGCTTCATTGCCGAAGAATTCGATGAAGGAGCGGTTATGTTTCTGGGCAGTCACGAACGCTGTGGAATACCCGGCTTCTTTGAATGCACTGATGACCGATCGGACGGAATAGATCGAATCGGCGTAGTTTTCCGGTGTCAGATGAGTCAGCAGCAGAGGCACGCTCTTGTGGGTAGTGTTCGACTGGCTCAGGGAGCGCCGGAAGTTGACGAGCCTGCCGCAGCTGTCGGCTTCGAGCCTCGTCAGCCTCGGATTTGTAGGCCGGCCGTAGCAGTTGAGGGCCCAGTGGTCGGCGCGCGACGTCTCGCCGACCACGAGCACTATCACTTCGCGGCAAGAGTCGGGCCTGACGCTACGGGCGTCAAAACTGAACTCAGGTTCGTTGGCGGCGCGCTGACGCAGTTTTATCGCGTGGCGGCCGGCGAGCCGGGCGTTGTCGAGGGCATTGATCGGAAAGATGTCGCGGCGGAATCTCAGCTCGCCGCCGAGTCCGGCTGCTACGGTGACTGTGGCTGCGGCAATTGCCAGCCACAGGGCATAGCGGCGCTGGCGCATGAGGCTGTCGCGGCCGATATTCCAGCCTTTACACAGCATGACGGTGGCAAATGTCAGCAGCGGCACATAGAGAACAACGACTATTATGATCGACGGCAGCATGTTGCCCAGCAGTTCGCCCGCCTCGCCGGGATTGGTTGTCACAAGGTTGAGGAACATGTCGACGGCGATGACCGACCGTTTGTAGAGCCATAGCAGCACGATCTGGAACGCGTCGAGGAATATGACGGGGAAGAACAGCCATATCGTGCGTCCTAACCGCGGTGAAAGTGTCAGCAGAAGATAGTAGACGGCCAGTGGAAGCGCGACATTGACGACCGCGACCATAAAGGGCATCTTCTCGGTGAAACCGAGGATGACATTCGGAATTATTAGCAGAATAAGGAATATATAGACGGGCAGCGCTCCATTTTCCACTGCGCGTCTGAGGCGATCAGAAAGCTTCATTGATATTGAATTCGACACCCCATTCGCCCCGGCCGAAACCGATATCGACACGCACGTTCATGCGCTGCTTGAACTGCCACCGGTAACCGAGACCGAAGTTGGGGAGTATTTGTTTCAGACGTATGTTTTTGAAGTCGGGGAACACGTTGCCGGCACCGCCCCAGACCACTATGCCGTTGCGCCGCCAGACGCTCTGGCGCAGTTCGACGGTTATGTCGGTCGAACATTTGTCGCGGTAGCGCCCTTCGTAGTATCCGCGCATTGTCGACGAGCCTCCCAGATGCGGCATCATGCCCCATGGGGGGTCGCCGTAGGTGAATGAGCCGTTCAGGCGTGCCGCCAGGACTGCCCCTTTCCACAGCGGAAAGTATCCCGCCAGAAAGAAGGAGGTCGATGAAAACGAGTGGGAGCTGTTGCCGAAGAAGCTCGGATAGAACCGCTGGACAATGCGGGCATTGACACCTTTGTGGGGTTCGCTGACGACGTCGCGGGTGTCGTATTGAATTGTTATGCCGGTGCCGACAGATGTCGTGGTCGTCGGAAGATCGCCGAAAATCTCAGGCACTTTTATGCGTGAGGCTATTATGTAGCTGAGGGCGAACGACGGCCCTGCGAACAGGGAGGGGGCTATGCGGAACGACACGTCGGTTCCGAAGCTGAATGTCAGGTTGCGGTATTTTGTCTTATGGTTGTCGTCGCTGGCGTTTTCATAGCCGATTCCCCAGAAGTAAGTCGGCAGCAGGCTCAGCGAAAGACCGTAGGTTATTCGGCAGCGGTCGTCGGGGAAAAAATGGTTGCCGGTGATCGAGACTTTCGAGAACAGCGACGTCGATACATGGCATTTGAGAGATAGGTCGCTCACCGGAGCGAGTGAGTCTTTGGCGGCATGGTAGAGCGCCGCGCCGACAAGGCCGATGCCTAACTTTGTGTCTGACGAATAAAAGGGGCCCCCTATGAGCGAGAAGTCGATGTCTTTATAAGGCTTTGGCTTGTTTGTCGTCAAGAAGTATTCTATGATGTTTCCGATGAATCCGCGGGAATTGTGTTCGACAGGGGGTATGACAGCCGGAGCGACACTGTCGGGCAGTGCGGCGGTGGGAAGAGGGCATTGAGCTGAGACCCCTATAGCCGTCATGGCTATGAATAATGATGAAAAAGTTGCTGATAGTCGAAACACGATGCGAAGTTACATATAATTAACATAAGCGGGTCAGGCGTTGTTTGGGTGATAGTGCACTATGTTTGGCCGAAAACGGACAATTGGCAAATTTTTTGCTGCGGTGTCGGGAAAAATGCCCACTTTTGTTGTTGCTATATAAAACACGTTTCAACTATTATGACAAACCGGACAACTCTGAAAGTCACTCTGACTGCCATGGCCATTATGCTTATGGCCGGGCGGACTGTGGCCTCACCGGCAGAGCCGATTGTGTCTGACAGTAGTTCTGTCGATTATAGCAACGGTGCTCTCGTTCCCGGTTCGGCAGGGACGGAGATGCCGATAGATCTTAAATTGCCTCATGACGATCTCTATCAGCATCCTTATTCGATGTGGCGTAGTTGCCCGAACTGGAAGCGGATATGGCAGAATACCGCAGCCCTGTTCGGCGCGGGTTTCGCCACTCTGGGTGTTCTCGAGTTGCTGCCCGAGAGCACTACAGCCTGGAATAAGGCGTCGCAGAAGGGCGTGCCGTTTTTCAGGCGCTGGTGGAATCATGCCAAAAGCGGGCCTGTCTGGGACAGCGATCTGCCGCTGTTCAATTATATCCTCCATCCCTACGCCGGAGGCGCCTATTATATGGGAGCGCGCTCGCAGGGCCTCAATGTCCTGGGCTCGCTGGTCTACGTGACTTTCATCTCGACCTGCTTCTGGGAATACGGAATTGAATGTATCAACGAAGTGCCGTCGATTCAGGATCTGATAATAACCCCGCTCGTGGGCGCCGTTGTCGGAGAGGCTTTCTATCGCGCGAAGCGTCATATTGTCGCCAACGATTACCGCCTGCTGGGGTCGCCGGTATTGGGCAATATTGTGGCGGTTCTGATTGATCCTGTCAACGAGGTTCTCGGCTTTATCTTCGGCAATTCCGCGCGACAGTGGAACAAGTATAATAAAAACAAGGCGTTGCGTCTTCAGAGCGTCTCATCGCAGTGGGGGCCCGTGTCGGTCGGCGGGTCGTCGGGATTCGGTATGACGCTGAACGCTGTTTTCTAATATTTCGCATTATGAAAAAATTCATTTCAACTTCGTTAATCACGCTCTCTCTGCTCTCATCGCTGTCGGCGGCCGCCTATCGGGTAGAGCCGATAAACTACGGAAATTTCGATCGTTGGGTGACGCGCAACATAAAGGAGAGCGCCGTCATAGGCGGCAATTCGAAGACGCTTTATGAGGTAGGCCCCACAGCGACGGTCAACGGAAACTCCGCATACACCAACCGCGGAGGCTCCCCATGGGCCACCTCGAATGTCCTGGCGAAAGTTTCGGGAGTCACCAAAGGCAGCAATGCCGTCTACCCCGAGAATCGGCCCGGACGTGGCAAGTGTGCCCGTCTGACATCGCAGATGGAGAAGGTTAAGGTGCTCGGCCTTATCAACATGAATGTTATGGTGGCCGGCTCGATGTTTCTAGGACGCATGATCGAGCCGATCACGAGCACAAAGAATCCCTATTCAAAGATGGAAATGGGAATTCCTTATACGAAGCGGCCGGCAGCGCTGGTGTTTGACTATAAAGTCGATATGCCGGCGGCCAATACGCGCGTCAAGTCGTCGGGCTTTGGCTCACAGAAGACTCTGCCGGGGCGTGACAACGCCGTTGTCTTCGTGCTGCTGCAGCGCCGTTGGGAAGACGCCAAGGGAAATATCCACGCCCGGCGCGTGGCCGGTGGCAGCGAGAAGTTCCGCTCGTCGAGTCCCTGGGTCAACGGCCACGCAATCAAACTCGTCTATGGCAATCCCGCCGGCAAACCGGGCTACGACTCGTCGACTCTCGCGCTCCGTTCCGGCTCAAACGCCTATTATGCACGGAATTCCAAGGGTCGTATGGTGCCTGTGATCGAGGAAGGCTACGACGATGCCACAGCTACGCCGACCCATGTCATTGTGATGATTTCGGCCGGCGACGGCGAGCCGTATGTGGGCACCCCCGGTCTGTCGTTCTGTGTCGACAATGTCGGTTTCGGTTTCTGATGTCCGACACAACAAACGGCCTCATGCGTCCGTTGTCATAATATGAGTTTCTTTGGATTTCTCATTCTGGTTCTTATCGGCTATTTCGTTATATGGCCGATTGTGAAAGTAGCGATGCGCGTGCGGAGCGCGCAGCGTCAGTTCCGTGATGCCATGTCCGGCACCGGCACCTCTGCCGGAACTCGGGCTTCGCAGACGTCGCGCCCTGGCGGATGGAGCCGCCCTTTCAGGCATAAGCCTAAAAAATTCGGGCCCGAAGTCGGCGAGTATGTCGCTTTCGAAGAGGTCGACATTGCTGAAGAATCAACTGCCGAGGCTCCTGCCGATTTCAGCGCCGAGCCTCAGGTCTCCGATGCCGAATGGGAAGACTTGAAATAGAGCGATGAAATATTACATAAACGACCTTTACGCTTTTTTGCGCGAGCTTGCGGCTAACAACGACCGCGATTGGTTTCGGGCTAACAAGAACCGCTACGACGACCTTCGTGCTTTATGGCTTGCCGATATCGGCCGGATGATTGACACCATGTCGGTCTGGGAGCCGGCTCTGACATCGCTGACGGCCAAGCGTGCCGCTTACCGCATTTACCGCGACACCCGCTTTTCTCCTGACAAAACGCCGTATAAGACATTCTTTTCGGCGGCTATGAATGCCCCCGGTTCGCAAAGCGGCTTTTATATCCAGATCGGCCCCGATTCTCATCAGTGGGCCGGACTTTTCGCCGGGATATGGTGTCCCGAAGCCCCGTTGCTGAAAAAACTGCGCCGTGCTATCGTCGACAATATCGAAGAATGGGAGGCGATTGTAAATGCGCCGGAGATAGTCTCGAATTTCGAGATAACGACCTCCGACAGCCTTAAGACCGTTCCTCGGGGCTGGCCGAAAGACCATCCCCATGCCGGCTGGCTCAGGATGAAAGACTATGGACTGCAGGCGCGCAACGTCGGCCCCGAGTTCTTTCTCGATCCTGCGTGGCCTGAACGATCGGCCGAGCTTTTGAGCTTTACGAAGCCCTTTGTCGACTTCTTAAATTATTCGGCAACAGAAGAATAACGGCCTTTAAAACTGATTTTTGCCGATTTTTTTGCGGCGTCGGATTTTTTGTTGTAAATTTGCGCCTCGAAATATCTCGACAATAATCAATCTTGACATACAAAGGCAATGAAAAGAACATTCCAACCCTCCAACCGCAAGAGAGTCAACAAGCACGGTTTCCGCGCTCGCATGTCTACCCCCGACGGCCGCAAAGTCCTTGCCCGTCGTCGCGCAAAAGGTCGTCTTCACCTGACGGTTTCAGACCATCTGGGCAAGAAGTAATCTTCCCCACCTCTCTTAGCCACGACATGCTCAGCGCCTCGCCGGTTCGTCGGCGGGGCGCTGTGTCGTGTTATGTGGTGAAGAGTTCCATGCGGCATCGCCGGCAGTCGAATCTCAGTTCGAAAGCTGTATCGCGGTCGCTCATCTTGAGAAACAGCTTTTGCGGCAGCTGTTTCCCGGACGGCGTCTTGAGGCATGCCCCAAGCTCGTGTCGCAGGCAATAGCGCGTTGTCATGACTCTGAGTCCCTTTTCGTTCTGGCGCTCCGGCTCTGTCTCGAGTGCCAGAGGCAGCGGTTCAGTTGCTCCGCGGCGCCGGTAAAACTCGGCTGCGACATGGTTGGCGACAGAAGCGCTCTCGGGCAGCGGGCCGCTTATCGGCTCGTCGCTTTTTTTGCGGACAAGCCGCCTGAAAGCGTGGGCAGCCATTGAACGGTCAAGAGCGTCAATGGTCTTGCGCCTTAAGGCAGTCAGCTGCGAGGCTGCTACGAACTCGTCGCCGAGACGATCGTCGACTTCCGTGATGCGATAGACGGTATCGCCTGTCTTTGTCAGTGTTTCGCGTCGCCGTTGCAGCTGAGGAGTCTTGGCCGGCTGAGGCTCTATGGGGAGCGCAGCCGACGCCGTGATGCCGTCTATGGCGATGTCGAGCGCAATGCCTGACGCGGCGCGCCGCAACGTCATCCGCGCTGCTATCGTCCGTCGGGCGGTGTCGCCTTCGAGCATATCGGACTGTCGCTTGTCGAAGCTGCGGTAGAGTGGGGCGCCGGCCGGAATATTGATCGGGCGCGCCGCCATGAGCGTATCTCCATCCACTCGGTTTACGCGGAACCCTTCAAGTTCGCCGTTACTGTTGAACCAGCTAAGACCGTCGCCGTTGACGAGCGGCTCTACGGCGCGCACCCGAACCTGACGCCCTTTCGACGCCGCTTTCGACCGCGCCACCTCGCGCCCGACGCTTTTTGGGGTGGCTGTCGATGCTATCCGCTCGCCGGGGCTTAACGGCCCTTTTATATAATAGGTAGTGAATCCGCGGTTGAAGGCCCGCGTCAGGTCGGGCGTGAATGACAGTGCCGACTCTCCGCGCGATGCCCGCTCGAATTCGTCGGGGTTTGCGGTTATGAAGTCGTCGATAATGCGGCGGTATGCCCCGACTGTTGTCTTCACATAGCCGACATCTTTCAGGCGCCCCTCGATTTTGAACGACATTACACCCGCGCGGGCCATCAGTCCTATCTCGGCGCTTCGGTTCATATCTCGAAGCGAGAGCAGATGCCGCCGCCCGACGAGTTTGCGCCCCGAACCGTCGACGAGGTCGAACGGCAGGCGGCATATCTGGCTGCATTCGCCGCGGTTGGCGCTCCGGCCGGTAGTCACGAGCGATGCGCGGCAGTCTCCGCTGTAGCAGACGCATAGTGCTCCGTGGACGAATGCCTCGATTTCTGTCGACGGGAGCTCGGCTTTGATCTTCGCGATTGTGGCGGCGTCCA
>HF985563.1:61012-114565 GCA_000431215.1 Prevotella sp. CAG:1031 | reverse complement strand
CTTCACTCCGATTATAATCGGAGTGAAGCAGACTTCATGTGAAGCATATGAATATTAGAATTATAGGCATCTTGACAATCGCGCTGATGGTGGAAAGTTGTTCTGCCAGTTCTCACAAATGCGATAAAGGTACGACTGTAATGTATACACAAAAGAATGAACATGAAATAGCACCCCGAAAAGTCTCCGATGTGTTCTCATATTATGATTGGACAGACGGCAACGTAATCTACCGTCTTAATTCGCATAAGGGGGATGTCGACAATCACACAGGTGCTTATCATTCTTCTCCCCGATGTGAATCGTATGAGTGTTACGAATTCAGAGGTGAAACCTTGCTTGAAGGAGGGTATGGCATATGTATTGAGGGATATAATGAAAACTCATGGCATTCAGTAAACGGCGATGCGGAAGCTGTGGAATATCAATATGTAGGATGTACGGTTACTTTGCTCCCCGATATGGATGCCCTGGTATTCCTTAATGAGACAGACGATGGGATTGAAAATATTCTTATCCCTGTGTGTAACCCGATGCTATCGCCCAACCTAATACTTAAGAAGGTAATGGAAGATGATTATATCAAATATATGCTATGTGGCAGATTTAAGACCGTAGATGGCAGAACTGTGGCATTCGATTCCGAGACACAGAAGGCACAAGGAACTCTTTTCGGTGATTCATCATTTGAAATCGTGACTCTTGATTTAACTCCAGCCCCGATTATTAAGATTAAAGAAAAATATTACTTCATCGAAAAACTTGATGGGCTGATTAATCTTCTACAAGTCGACTTGGAGGAAGGCAACGGAATGGGGTTGAACTTGACAGGAGATAAAATAGCTCTCACGCGCTTAGATAAAGATTATTGGCCGGAATTGACCCGTAAGATTCTTACGGTTTCGGAATTACATAAATATGCCGGTTATAATCCTACGCCTCGGTACGATATTTCTGGAGAGCAACTAAATCTGCATCGAAAAGATATGTTCGCCCGTATGCGTGAGAGTGTTATGGCAAAATATGATTATCAGGAATCTAAACTCCCCGAAGCAGCAAAAATCAACGTCCAAATACTCCACATGCTTGAGAATGACAACATTGGCAACTGACTCGATAATGTTACTACTACATATATAATATAATTTTTAAGGGTAATCCAATAAAGAATCACCAATCAAAGAATGAAATATTTGAGTTTGTTAAAGAACGTATTGGTAAGTGCTCTTCTCTTAGCTTGCTGTGGCACAGGAAAGGCCACAACATACCAGTATACAGGAACTGATTGTATACCACGCAGCAATGTTGAGATCCTTACCGGTGAAGCATGGACCGACGGTGAAGCGATCTATCGGTATCAACAGATACAGCAACCGTCTGATGAGGGTTCTGTTCATACGGATTCTGCAAAATATAAATGCTTTACCTTCAATGGCGTTACTCCGTCAGAAGATGATTATGACAGGTATCTTTATTTAGAAGAACTTTCCAATGGACGATGGAGATCTGTCGATCTAAATGATGGCCGATATTACAGGTATGCGGATTGCAATTTATCGTTTGATAATGCCAGCGGTGTTCTGATTTTTCGAGATTCGTGCACTGGAGAAATTATAGATGTCTTAGTTGGCCTTCCAGAGAAATATAATACAGATGAGGCAAAAGCATTTAAGAAATATGTAGAAACTGACATGACAACTTTCTTTCTTGAAGGTGAATATACTACAAGAGAAGGCAAGACTGTTGCCTTCGACCCTGAAACTTTCCGTGCAACAGGTACCCTCTTCAACAGCAAATCATTCAATCTCGGCTCTGTGTCAAATAGACCGGTACCGGTTTTGATTATAGATAACCAAGCATACTATATTGAGAAAATTCATCAAGGCTTAAACCTAATCCCTTTACAAAATTTCGATGGGGAAAGCTATAACTATATTAAAGGTGGTGATAGCATAGAACTGATGCGTACTGACGATGATTTTTGGCCGTTACTCACACAGCGCGTTCTTACAAAGGCAGAGATTCTATACTATGCCGGATATAGTTCCGAAGGACCTTATTCCGATGAGGAAATAGCACGAATAAAAGCAGCCTACTATTATATACTTGCAATGATGGCGCAAAGCATCTATGCTCGCCACGGTTATACATTCAAAGATAACAAAGAGGCTCAGCTATGGTTTATGTCCGCGTCGTGGTACAATCCTCAAACAGATGAAGTGCAACTTACCGAAGCGGAAGAGATAAACATCCAATTAATCAGAGCATTGCATAATAGACAATTTGACTGACAATGAAACAAGTAAAAATCTTCAATATTTTAATGGTATTTATACTGCATCTTGCGCCAACTTTTGGCTTTAGTGCGTATGCAATAGACAAAAGTTCAGACAATGTTGCGTCTTATACGGACTTATCAAGATTCGAAGAACCGCTTGAACTCGCTGCAAGACTCATGTCCGGCGGATGCGAAGAAGTTCCCGACGGCTTTGAAGGTATCTATGAAATTAGGTGCTATTCTTACGATGATGAAATAAAACCTTGGGAAAAGGTTAGAGAAGAAGTCGGTTACATTTTTTATGACTTTAATGGCGACGGCATAAACGAACTGGCTATCGGCACTAATGTCGTTCCTTACCCTAACAGCCCCCGTAAGACCATGATTCTTGCTCTTTACGCAATGAGCAATGGAAAGCCGAAACTTCTATTATCCGGAACAAGTCGAAGATCATGGTACTATCAAGATAATGGATGGTTTTACATGACCGGAGCCGAGTGTGCTGCTCGTGTGATAAGCGGACAGTATTCATATATAAATGGCATATTGAATTGCGAACATTTTTGGTTCAGTTCTCTCAATGCCGGTGGAGACCATGAGTATTATCATAGCTATTCTGACACTCTTGATCAAAATGCAGCCGTCAAACTGAATTATACAATGGATGATTACAACCTTAACGATGAAAACAATATTGACCAGTCAATATGTCTGGAGTTGATTCCATTTTCAGACTTACGCCCTATAATAGCCGAACATGATGACGGAGGTAAAATACGTTTTACAGCCTCTCAGACATTGAAAGATTTCAAGATTATAGATTTATGTGATGTTATCTATTCCGATGGCAAAATAAATGTAACTGAGAAAGAGCGGCTGAGCATGGTATTGGAATCCGGACAATCCATTAGTATATATATGCCGTTTCTTGGAGACGGGCCTGAATATGCCATTTCATTTACAGATTCATTGGGAAAAATAATTAAAATGACCGTGTCGCTTAGTGGAATGGACGGTTCCATAATATTAAATCAATACAACTGGTAGTATTCAAATTAAAAATATAGCATATAGCAGGTGTTGATAAATCTCATAAATCAAAAGCTTGCCAATTCCGACAATTCCCATATACAATCAAATTGTCTGGGAATGATTTTTGAAAAATCAATTGAAAAAAGAAAGGAAATGATATAACCCATTTTTATATAAACAAAAGAGATGAACAAGATTCTTATTGTAGAAGCCTCCATCTCTGACGGTCGGCTTATGTCGGGGTTGATTACGCGAGCCGGATATGAGCCGATAGCCGTAGATAAGATGGAGGCAGCACAAGAAGAGGTGGCAAAGCTGCCACCAGGCGCTGTCGTGGTCGCTGCGATGAAATTCACCGGCGGCACGATACTGTTTCTTTGAGTGTGTCTAAGAAACAGTATCGAAACACATACGCTTTCCATTTTAACATTATATTCCGTAATCAATTTGTAACGCTGGTTGGTTCTATCCATCGAGAAACGAAAAAACATAATGTAGAACCCAAAAACACCAGCCCCGATATGGACATATTCGCCCTTACCGAGACCGAATTCTTCCGCCAGCTTTTGGCTGGCGAAAAGGAGAATCTTCACATCACCTACCGCGACTTCATCGTGCAGGTATTCGAGATGTGCCGTACAAACAAGAATAAAGGCTATGCAGTCAGCGCATTGCTCGTGGTCGAGATTGAGATTTCCCATCTCCAGACTGAAGCGGACCGCAACGCCGTGAACACATCGCTAACATCCTTTATCAGCAAGGCACTCCACTTCATCCGCGAGACAATCAGCAATCTAAAGAATGTCGTCATCGAACCGGCAACCGACGATGAGCTTCTTCAGGACATAGGACTGAAATGGAGCCATAAGAAAGTCGCACTCGTGGAGATAGGCTATGCCTTCCACTTGGCAAAATGCTTCGGCGACAGGCTCACCGTGAAGGATGTAATCTTCAGACTCGCCAAAGCCTTCGATGTGGAGATAACCGAAAACTACATATATAAGAAATTCAACGAGATAAAGGTGCGCACTCTCGACAGCCGCACTTACGTTCTCGACCTGCTGACAAAACAGCTTACCCAGCACATGGAGGAGCAGGACGCAAAATGATGTCAGCCGATGTCCAACCACTAATCCATCCGAAATATTTAATCTCTTTTTAATCATAGGCAAATATCAAATAAAAGCCCGGCCACTCGTGATGAATGGTCGGGCTTGCTCTTTATTGTTATGTACTATTTTATCCGCAACAAAGGACGGAGTTTCGGATCTTTGCGGATGCGCTCCAACTCTCGCTCTACGATGTCTTTAACATCCTGTTTCACCTGATTATAGTTGAACTGTATGGCGGCTTTCATCTTCGACTTGTCGGGTGTGTCATCCTTGAAATCGGTTATCAGCGGTATGGGCTGATAGGCGGATGTCTCTGCTGCCACATTCTTGGTGTCCACCACAATCTCGGCATGAAAAATCTTCTGGTCGATGCGCTCGTCGAAATTGTCGCTGACGGCACCGACAAACATTCCCTGCGTCAGAGTGGAAATCTTACTCGCCGGAATAAGAGAATCCATTTGCGTGTTGATCGAGTGGCTCACATCCTGACGGTTGATGCTCATGGACTGCCTTTGCTGGAGAACCTTGCCGAACCTCTCTGAAAGCGTCTTGGCGGTCTCGCCGACAACCTGCCCGGAGAAAATATTGCCCACGGTATTCATCACCACTGCCGCCTCCTTGTCGCCGTAATCTCGTTTGAGCTGTGAAAAGTCCTGAAAGCCGAGACAGACGGCAACCTTGTTACTTCGCGCGGTGGCAATAAGATTATCGAGACCCTTGAAATATATGGTCGGCAGCTCGTCTATGATGACCCCGGACTTTAACATCCCTTTCTTGTTTATCAGCTTAACTATTCTGGAATTGTATAGACCGAGTGCCGCGCCATAGATGTTCTGACGGTCGGGATTATTGCCGACACAGAGTATCTTCGGCTCTTTCGGGTTGTTGATGTTAAGAGTGAAATCATCGCCCGTCATAATCCAGTAGAGCTGAGGCGAAATCATGCGGGAAAGAGGTATCTTCGCCGAGGCTATCTGCCCGGCAAGCTGTTCAGCCGCGCCTCCCTGCCAAGCGTCGATAAACGGAGAAAGATAGTTTTCCAGCTCCGTGTATGATGTGAGGATAGGAAATATATCCTCATACCGGCGGCAAAGGAACTCAATGGCATGGGGAAAAGTGCAGTATTTGCCGTTCTCGTATATTTTTAGATACCAGATGATTGCGGCAAACAGAACTATCGGGGATTCCACGAAGAAATCGCCCTGTTTCTGTATCCATGTGCGATTCAAATTCATCATTATTGTGTATGCCTATTCGTATGCGTCCGCAATATCCGACATGAAATCAGGATGTATCGGATTGCACCTATGTGAGTGTTCCGGATCATCGAAATTTATGACGCAGAACGTGGGCGGATTCTCCCCGTAACTCTTGGCATGGTTGAGCATATGATTATATGCAATCAGCGATAAATCAGGGAATTTGTAGTCATACACATAAAGCCCGAAGCCCTTTTCTATCTGCTGTTTGATGAAATTGTTGACCACCGCGAATGACTTGCCGGAGCCGGGGGTGCCGAGGACTATCGAGGCTCTGAAAGGGTTGACCACGTTTATCCAGCCCCTGTTCCACCGTTTTTTATAATAAAAGCGTGTGGGGAGATTTACTGAATATTCATTCTCCATCAGCTTGGTCTCCTGCATGAACGATTCGTTTTCCTCGTTGAAACGGTCGTCCATCATGTTGTTCTTCAACAGACGGCTCATCCACACCCCTCCGAGCAGCAGGCACACATATCCCGATATGGCGGTGAATATATAGGTGTAGTACCAGCCGAGAGACACCATCCACCAATCGAGAAAAAACAGCACGGCACCTATTGAAATTATGAGCCATATCTGGCCCCATTTTATTTTTTCGTTCTTGACACCTTTGGTGCCGAAACACGAGAGGGCAAGCAGAAGGAGCGTCCACCATTTGGCGTTCCACGGATTGTGGAATAGGCTCCCGGCCTCGTCAAGACCGCGAAGAACCTTCAAGGTCTGAGAGTGGAACTCCCAGCCCGACACAAGGGGCTGGCAGAACCAGTAAATGTTGGCAACCATCACGGCGATGCTGACACCACGGAGTAGATCCATGATTTTCGACAACGCCCTGAGGTCATCTTCCTGTTGTGACATAATAAATCTGGTGTTTGTAGTTTGACAAATTATAGTTTGGGGCCACGGCGTTTTTTCTTCCTGCGCCGCTGCATCTCGCGGTAGAAGGCTTCCTCCTGCGGGTCGAATCCGAGTCCGGTCTGGAACAGGTCAAGACCGGGAAGCGTCGGCGCATCATCGTAAGCGGAAGAATTGTTCTGTCGTGTCTGGGATTGAGACTGGCTTGGGGATGTTCCGGAACCTCTGCCACTTGTTTCTGTAATGCGGTCTTGGGTTTCATAGCCGTAATGTTTTAGAGGTCAAAAAGACTGGGTTGTGCGATTTGGGGATTGTTCTCGGTGGTTTTCTTTTCAGTGGTCTTGGGTCTGCGCATTTTAGCCATTTCCTCATCACGGAGTTTGTTGATGGCGTCCTGCCGTGCCTGTTCCTTTTCTTCCTCGGTAAGTTCTACCGTATGGTTCACCACCACCTTGCAGTTGATTGGGTTGCCGACCTCAATCTCGCTTTCCTCCCAATAATGGAGTGCCATTCCGAAGATTTCATCATCGGCAAAGCCGTTGCAACCGCTTTTCTGCACTTGGTTGATGATGTATGTAACGCAGTCCTCTACAGATTTAGAGGGGTTCGCAAAGCGGATAGCGAACAGAGCGTCATTGTCGGCTCTCTTTTCAAGATAAGCCTTGATTGTGTCGTTGAAGGCTCGTGTGCCTCGGTTTTCTCTTGTGGTTGCCATAGTCGTAAATATTTTTAGAGTGTTAAAATCCAATAGATTATCGCAAGTGCGCTGATGATTGATATTACCCAGCCTACGCCTCGGAATATCGGTCGGAGGAAAGCCCACAATGTCAGACCTACGATTGCGCCGATTATCCCTGCCAACCAAAGGATTGCTTTTTTTATTTGGCTGAACCTGAGGCTTGAAGCTTTGCCTTGACTATTTATGTGGCTGTTCGTTTTCATCGTTGCGACGTTTTTTTGTATATCACCATCGGTTTCGCTTGCTTGACACCCAAAGAGCGTGGGGTGCGAAAAGGAGATGTTCGGCCTTGGGAGGAAAAATACTACCGACCGCAGGGAGCTGTGGAGATTTTTCATTCCAAAGCAAAAAGAATATCTCGGGCGCCACACGTTTCATAAGGCAAGCAAGTAGAAATCGTTGGTTAATTGGACAATAATCAGGAGCATCGACTCCATGACGGTGAAAACGTACTGCCGCATAATCAGCGATGATAATAAATCCCCAATGGCTTAATAAAAAGATGGTACAGAACGGCACGACCACCATAGTCTGCGACAGGATGACGACACAGGAAGTCAGCCGGTCGCAGTCTATGCCGAGTGCCGCCATCTCAGGACAGCGAGTGATAGGGCGGGCTAATAATTCCTTATAAAGTCATGGCGATCCAGAACACGGAGAAAGGCTGAAAGTCTCGGAGGCTGCGGTAGCGTAGCGGATGCTTGTCTCGGAGAATGCGCAGACATTTCTTGGTGTTCCGCCATGACCCTCAGGCGAGATGTGGACAATAGGTGTCAGTGAACCACGGCTCACCGTCACCTTTTGACGGCATAACCGCCGACAACTCGGTAGCCCGCTTAATTTCTCGCTGTCAACCTCCAGCGCAAAAATGCTCGGTAAACCGCACGGAATACCAAACAGCCTGACGTCTATGCAATAAATGTTGATGGCGACTTATTAAGGCAAAAAGAGTTGGAATTAACTGCTCATAATACACTATTGGTATATTATCGGATATAATTCCCAACTCAATAGTTTGACGGTACAAACTTTTTGATTAACTTTGCGGTTGATATTTCAAAGTGATAATCAACTATGAGTATAGCAACAACATCAAAAATCAACCAACTTCTTACCGATGCAGTTCCGGGGGGACTTCTGTTTGCCGCTTGGCTTCGGAAAGAGGGATACTCTGCCCAGCTCATAAAGAGATACCGGGATTCAGGTTGGCTCGAAGGATTGTCGCGTGGGGTTATGTATAGAAAGAATGACAGCCTTTCGGCGTTGGCTTCGATATATAGCTACAATCTTCAGACCGGAAACAAAGCGCGGATAGCAGCACATTCCGCGCTTGAACTTTTCGGATTCAATCATTACGTGCCGATGGGTAAACCTCGACTCATGGTCGCTTTTAAGAACGGCAGTTTTGATGATTGGGTCATGAGCGACAGATACGACATGAAGATAGTGCCGTTTCATACGGGCATCTTTAAGAATCCGGCAACCCAATCCCTTGACAGGAACGGACTCTCCTTAATATTATCATCGCCGGAGCAGGCATTTCTGGAATGTATGCATCTTGTGCCGGATCACTATAATTATATGGATCTGTACTATATAATGGAGCAGTTGACATCACTTGATCCTGACAAAGTACAGACCGCGCTTGAAAACACATCGAGTCAGCGGGTAAAAAGGATGTTTCTATATATGGCCGAGAAAGCCGGGCATTATTGGTTTGATATGCTTGACCTGGATAAATTCGGTCTGACGACTTCCAAGCTTCAGCTCGTTGACAATGGAGTTTATATTTCCAAGTATCGCATTACAGTCCCTAAAGAATTAAATGATTATGAATGACATATATCGCAGACAGGTCGCACTCCTTATCAGAGTGATGCCGATAGTTTTCAAGATAAAGGATTTCGCCGTGCATGGCGGAACTGCGATAAACCTTTTCCACAGGAACCTTCCGAGGTATTCCGTCGATATTGATATCACTTACATACCGCTGGAAGACCGGAATACGAGCCTTGCAAACATCAACATGCATCTGTCGGCTCTTAAAACGGCAATAGAGAAAGCGGTTCCCGGTATTCGTGTCATCCATAAGCCGGATGTCTGGAAATTGCAGTGTACCAAAGACGGAACTACAATCAAAATTGAGGTCAACGGAACCAAGAGAGGAATTTTAGGCGATACCGAGAAGATGCAGCTTTGCGAAAAAGCTAAAGCGGAATTTGGAATGAGTTGCTTTGCCAATATCGTGTCATGGAGCCAGCTCTATGGCGGAAAGATTGCAGCTGCCCTCAGCCGTCAACATCCGCGAGACCTGTTCGATTGCAGAGGCATAACTTCTGACGATTTCGGAGCAGTGAAGAATGGCTTTATGCTCTGCCTTCTTGGAAGCGACAAGCCAATCATTGAATCTCTGAATCCAAATCCGATTGACCATCAGGAGGCACTCGACAATCAGTTTGAGGGGATGACCGATGAACCATTCAATTATGATGATTATCAAAAAGCGAGATTAAATCTGATTGAAGTAGTAACTCAAGGATTGACTGATGATGACAAAGCATTTCTCATTTCATTTGAGGAAGGTAATCCTGACTGGAGTAAATGCTGCGCCGGGGATTTGAGCAACTATCCCTCAGTAAGATGGAAGCTCCAAAATATCGTAAAGCTCAAATCCAAGAATCCGACCAAACATAAAGGAGGCGTTGACAAGCTCATTTTCTATTTCCAAAAGTCGCCTGAATAAAGTCTGAATAGCTAAGAAGATTGAATTTATTATTTTAACAATAAGTCATAAAATTGTCTAAATCGAACCTCCGGACTTGACTTTCATCAGTATTATAGCATAACTTTGCATATGCCTTAGCCTGATTACTGGATAGCATCACAAGAGGTGATTATAAAGGCAAAAAGTTTGGTTGTAAATTCGCTACACACGTAAATCTTGAATCGCCAAGTTGCTGATATAAGCGCATTTGGAGCGTTAGGAACAAGTCCCTCCATCTCCACTTGTAACCTCGGACTAAAATCAGTCCAAACAAGACTTATCGGCCTCTGGCCGCTTTGTTTACAAAGAGACCTCAGACTATCAAATAGTTCTGAGATTTTTTCGTGTCTAATCCTTTCGATTCAGAACCTAAATCAGTCCAAGAAAAGACCGTTTCAGACATACTTTCGTTACTAACTCGTTACTAAGATTTCGAGAATCAAAATAGTAACGATTTAGTAACGAATACCGCCCCAAAATCCTAAAATCCAAGATATTACAAAGACATAACTCGGAGATGTCCTGAAAAATAGACAACTTTTTAAGCACTCGTTTGGTTGAGGTTAAAAAGGTGTCCGTCACAATTCCGATTATCCCAAAGCTATCGAGAAAGACTTCTGCCTCACTGCCTATAATGCATCTACATTGCCGGATTGTATATACGGAATAGAGCTTTGGATTTTCTCAATAGGCCAGTTCCACCATTGTATCTCCCTAAGCTTTTTATAACTTCAGGAGAAAACCGTTTGCGAATCTCTTTTGCCGGCACTCCGCCGACGATTGAGTAAGGCTCGACATCTTTAGTAACCACTGCTCTTGTTCCGATGATGGCACCGTCGCCGATAGTCACTCCGGCCATAATTACCGCATCATAACCTATCCATACATCATTGCCGATCACAATATTGCCTTTATTGTCCCACTCTGAGGTAATTTCCGATTTAGGCAATCCCCATTCCTCAAAGAATAAAGGGAATGTGTAGGTAGACGACGATTTAAGCGTATGATTGGCACAGTTGAAAATAAACTTTGCACCACAAGCTATCAAGCAAAACTTACCGATAATAAGCCTGTCATTATTTATCGGATAATGATAGAGCACGTTGTTTTTCTCAAAGTCTCGCGGATCATTCACAAAGTCATTGTAGATGGTAAAGTCTCCGATCTCGATTGTCGGGCGCGTGACAACCGATTTCAGATATACTGTCTGAATATCACCGGTGCGGGGATATACTTTGTTTTTCATTGTTTTAAGGCTCGTTTTATTGTCTGGCGTACAAATCCGGATTTAGCTTCGGTACATCCGTCGCGGTCATTCTTATACTTAGGAAGCAGTGATAGTTTTAATATCTCATATTCTTTAGCTACTTCAGGATGAGCAATCAGATAATCTCGGAAACGGATTTCATCATTGTCGCCGACCCTGTGAAAATGGACATGGAAAACTTTGTCGGCATACCCGGCGGGAGTATAGCCTTTGTTGAAGCTCATTCGACTATCGGAAACTGACATACAGATATATCCGTCACTTTCCATTTTCTCTTTGATTAGTGGTCTGTCGGTCTCGGGATTTAACTCGACAAGAATGTCAATTATGGGCTTTGCATGAATATTCGGAGTGGCCGTGCTGCCAATATGGTTGATAATCGGACTGTAATCTTTTAGCAATGCTGAAAGCTCCAATATTTCTTCTTTCGCCCATTCCGACCAATCAGGATTATATGCAGCCAGCACTATTGGAAAGAGTTCCCATAGTTCTGCCTGAGTCATATCCTTAAGATTCCTTTGGCTCATGGCAATCGTTCCATCTCAATACAGTTCCACGTTTCGCCCAGACATTCGTAACTCTCGGTTTCAGGTAGTGATACCCGATGAAAACCGGCGGCTTCATAGCAATGGATGGCGGACGGATTATTTTCAAAGATAACGAGCGACACTTTCGTGGCTCCAAGTTCTTCAAACGCATATTTGACTGCCATTGAGACAAGAGCATTGCCTAAACCGCGACCACGTTTTGAATCATCAACAATGACGAATCCCAGTCGCTGCTCGGTCGAATCGTCGGCGGGGGTACGTAAGTGATGTATCCTACAATTTCATCGCCATCAGTCATTGTCAAAGCGCGCGATTGTTGTCCGTCAATATACTTTTCGTGATATGCGTTCATATCTTCGGGTGTAACGGGATAACGCTCATATCTGTCGGCACACCATTGGCGCATTAGATACTCGCTTTTAAGCCACGATGTAATCACAGCGGCATCCGAAGGTTGATAAGGGAGTAATGTCATACTCATGGTTTATAGCTGCGTTTTATCTCGACAATTGATTTGCCTCCGATGCCGAAGTTCTCGTCTGGCAACTCCTTGATAGTTACTGTGAAGAACTGATCCGGGATATGCGTCACCTCGGAGGCGGTTGCTGTCAGGCGTTCAATCAACTGTTTTTTCTATTCTGCGGTCAGATTCCCGCTCTCGATTGATATGTATGGCATAATCAGAGAATGGTTTTGAGAATATGATCGCAGAACAATGTGGGAGTAAACTCCACTATCTGATAGTCGGCGACGTCGTTGATGTTGAACGGGTCTTACGCGATGATGGCGTCCACGGCTATGCGGTTTTCAGCCTTAATCATAATCACTCCGCCCACACGCGGTGTCTGTGGCCCTGAGGCGATGAAATCTCCGGCGGCATAATGCTTAGCGAGATATTCGCGGTGTGCGGCAAGGAATCTGTCAACCTCGCTCAATGGTTTCTTATATGTTAAAATTGCGATAAACATGGTTTTATTTCCGTTTTATTATTACCCGATAGATATTTCCGACACGCACCGCAGTAAAGACCGCACGCCGCTATGAGTTCTTTGTTTGCCCCTATATTCCTCATGGCAAGAAACTATAGCTGGATATGGGCAAATTGATGGTCAATCCAGATAGTCGCTTCCTTAGCAGTGAATTTGAGCAAGATATAATTAGGGTCTGACGGACCTCCCGGAAAATGATTTATATACCAGTCCTGCCATTTTTCCAAGCGAATGCTGTCGTCATTGACAACTTCAACGATGCCGCGCAGACAAACACTCGCGCCGTCTTTATCGTAGCAGAGGCCCGCCTTAGGATTACGCCGGAAATCAGCCACTTTCACTGAATCCGCTCCTGCTGCCATCCACACGATACCACACCCATCAGTATCGCCTTTAGCCATCGGCACGGGACGCGGAAAACCATCACTGTTTACAGATGCTATCGTTACAGTAGAGCATTCCGCGAGAAGCTGTTCTGCTTTCTTTATAAGATAAGACGATCCGCACTGTTGCCAGCGTTTCAGATGAGGGAAAAACTGACGCATCTGCTCTTTCATCTGCTCTACAGTAAGATTTTGACCTGAACTCTTGTTTATCTCATCAGTGAACCGGGCACAGTGGTCAATCATCTGATCCATTGTCATATCCTGCGTGAGCTTGCCGTCCTTGTAGCAGTAAATACTGTATTCTTCGTTTGGCGAGCCATCGGCATTCGTGCCGATGATTTCATTTGTGAGCAGCATTCCGCAGCTCTGACAGAATTTCATTTCCATTGTTAACTTCAGTATTTACCCGTCAATCGTTACAGGGCGGATTATTATAAATGCTCATGAAGGATGACTTGTTTCAGATTAAACCAACCCGACCACAAAGTTGCGAAATTATTATGAAATTCTGCATTTATGATGCGGACTGT
Organism: Prevotella sp. CAG:1031; assembly: GCA_000431215.1. Lineage (GTDB taxonomy): Bacteria > Bacteroidota > Bacteroidia > Bacteroidales > Muribaculaceae > CAG-1031. The sequence continues at coordinate 100,803 of HF985563.1, read as the reverse complement.
TTCAGCTTCCTGATATTTTTTCTGGTCTGTCGAAGAGCACTTCTGAGTCCGGGTGAAAGGGCCTGAAACGACAGCATTTCGAGATGACTTTCCAGTTCGGCGATGAGTTCCGGATAATGACGACACATCTTGAAAGCTGCGTATATACTGAAACATCTTACTGCATATGGCTCACACTCTGAATTGATTTTCCTCATACAGAAATCGAGAAAATCTGTCGGAATATCATCGACCTCAAACTCCTGTTCCCGAAGAAGCTGCAGAAGCATACGCTTCTTTCCGGGGTCAGTTTCTACTAACAGCATATCAATCATGCTGTCCCGTAGAGTCGACAACCACTCTTTGTCTGATACGGGCAGTTGTGTCATGATCCATAGCGAATTGACACTTGTGCGCCGGTCATCACTCCCGACCAGACTCCATAACTGACACAACTTCTCGCGATCTCCCGAAGCCCATGATACAAGCCCCTTTATCTGAGGCATGTTGATTCTTTGTGACAGCAATTCCTCTATGTTCATTCGATTTCCCTTATTGCCGGATTAAGCTCAATAAGATGCGCAATAAATTCGTCTCGGTCATTAGGCGAGATTTCCAATGGCGCATAGCTTTTCAATACAGATCGGTCTATGAAACTTATCGACACTCTTTTACGCGACATGCCGGCTGTTGCCAGATAGCCGGTTGTCTTCCTGGCACTTTTGATTTTGGAAATCGGGATTCGTGTAGGTCTGAAACACTGGTAGATAACGAGGTCATTACCATCAATTTCATACCAGCATCCGAACATCAGCCATGCGTAAAGCAACGTCATCGAGCCGCACACGAAAACCAGATACCACCATGACATTCCGATGGCCGAAAGCCAGATAACCGTAAGGAATCCGACCGTCACAAGCCAGACCCACCAATCAATCTTCGAGCGATATACCGTAGCCATTATCGACAATCCTGTTTCTGCGTTGACATTCTTTACGGTTACAAATATAACGAAAATATCCGCCGGAGCATAATGCAAATTACAATTTCGCTATTATTTGTCAGATTATTTATAACTTTGAGCGCTAAACCATGCAACAGATATGACTACAGAGCTATTGCTGAATAAATGCCGGGGCTCACTCGTTGGCGGGGCCGTCGGTGACGCTCTCGGCTACGCCGTGGAATTTTCGTCACTCAACGAGATTCGGAAGATCTACGGCCAACGCGGAATCACAGATTACAAACTCAACAGTTCCGGCATCGCTGAATTCTCCGACGACACACAGATGTCTCTTTTCACAGCCGAAGGCCTTCTTAACGCAATCGCCGACAAAAAGACCTCCGTAGATGAGATAACCCCATATTTAACAGCCGCATACAAGAACTGGTATCTCACACAGATAAGACCGAAGAGCCAACTCGAAAGAAGTTTTCTCTCGCGCTTCAGAGCACTTTGGTCGCAGCGTGCACCTGGTCTTACGTGCATGTCAGCTCTACAGACAATCATGTCGGATTCCGGCGGAAAGGTCGTCAACAATTCGAAAGGATGTGGCGGAGTAATGCGCGTCGCTCCTGTCGGAATATATTCGGCTGCTCATACCGACATTCTCAACCTCGAAAACGCCGGCCTTTTGGCCGGATCTGCCGCCGAGATAACCCACAAACATCCACTCAGCACCTTATCTTCTATGGCATTCGCCATGGTAGTGGCGGAATGCATCCTCTCCCACTCCATTGACCGCGACAAATTCCGTGAAATCATCGTAGACCGCGTTTTTACGCGCCTCATCTCACGCATTAACGGCGACATCCATCTGAACGAGCTTAAAGCTCTCATTATTAAAGCCCTCGATCTCGCCATATCCGGCCGCGCCGACACCGACGCAATCCTCATTCTCGGCGAAGGCTGGGTAGCCGACGAAACACTGGCTATCGCCATCTTCAGCGTCATGCGCTACATTGACGACTTCGAAAAATGTGTCTGCTGCGCTGTCAACCACAGCGGTGACAGCGACTCAACGGGTGCAGTGGCCGGCAACATTATCGGAGCCATCCTCGGCTACAACGCCATCCCCGAAAAATACAGGCTGAATCTCGAGCTTCACGATCTCATTCTCCAAATCGCCGACACCCTCGCCTCTCCTATTATCCCATCTGATCTGTTAGAATAGACTATCGCCATTACAATCAAATCAGCGCGGGGCCTCGTCGTGTTAATGACAAGGCCCCGCAGAGTTATAAAAGTAGTATGGTATGAATTTATCTCACTGCTACTTTGACCACATTCGATCCTACGGCAACTACATATATGCCGGGGCCGAGAGAAATTTCTGTAGCGTCAGAGCAGACACACGATGCCACGCTTGTCCCTGCCATAGAATACACATTGCAGGTTCGTCCCGCGGCACCCAGTACCGTTATGCCGCCTTTGTGAACATTGATTTTCACACCCATGGCCGTGAGGCTGTCGACACCACCTTCAGCCTTGGCAGCTACGGCACGCGACTCGCCGGTCTCATATACGGCCGACACTGCGAAGTCCATGTTCTCCGCGGGAAGTTCATCAAAGGCGAGACTCTTTATCGGCGAAGTTGTCAGAAGTCGGTCACCACTGTAGACATTATATCCGAGCAGATTGAGTTTCTGTGCATCACCGCTGGCAGGATAGAAAGCCACATCGTCGATAAAGGTCTGTGCCGTTCCGCCCGAGGCATAAGAACAACCACGGATTGCGAAGCGACGAGCACCTTCCGGAACAACAAGAGCATACTGGGTCCAGTCGCCCGGTAACTGCTCTATCCTGCGAATCAGCTTGAAGTCGCCGGGAGTCAGCGATCCATCGCTGTAGAGGAACTCGATAGTCTCGGGAGTGTCTCGGTTGTAACTGCGGGCCCATAGCGTAACGAGCTGTTCCCGTCCGCAAAGCTCCGGCGAAATAGCCCAGTCATCCTGCTGCACAGCCTTATTGAAAGATTCGTTTACAACATACATATTGGCAAGATACTGCATGCTCATGTCATGGCCGTAATAGCTATCGTTGAAAGCCTCGACAAGACGTGTCTGAACCCACCATGACTGGGCTGAATGTACGGGAATTCCGGGGAATTCGATCATTTCCATACTTGAGGCACTGACCATTCCTCCTATCGGTGCCTTGTCGACATCGACGAATACCCAATCTCCGGCCGAAGTGAGGAAGTTCCCTTCAAGTTCGATCGTATATGATTCGAAATCATCGAGAACCATTTCGGGCACAGCGGTACTGTAGTCTGGCTCGCCCCATGAGAGACAGCTGCCATCGGCAGTGATGACAACATCGCTGGGTTCGGGGAGCAGACGCATATTGCGGGCAACAGTGACCTCGCCTGTTTCATTGTTCTCGTCTTTCTCGTCCCCCTCGGCAACTACTCTTATCTTAAAGCTGTTTCCTACCGGATCCTGAACTGACAGCGAATGACTGAATTCTATCGTCTCACTGCGGCTGAAAGCAAGGCCATCGAAATCTTTCGAAGCTACCTCGGTTCCGTTATGATAGAGAATAGCCTTGTAAGCGGCGACATCTTTGGCTCCCAGATTGCTGACTCTTGCCTTGACAGCAAATGGCTCGCCCGGTTTTGCCTCAACGGGAGCCTCAATATCGGCTATACCGAGATCAGTGTCGGGCAACTGGTCAATCCGAATATTGTCGATAAGAACCCAGTTGTAGCCGTTATCATTCTGGCTGTAAATGGTGCCTTTGAATATGAGAGACACAACCTGGCCGGCATAATCGCTGAGATCGACAGCAACGTGTTCCCACGCCTCGACGTTCCCGAGTTCACCGATAACAAGACTGCGGGCATTATGGCGCGTGCCGTCAGCTGTCACCACATCGATATCGAGATGATTGATATTCGAGAAGTTGTTTTTGAACCAGTTATAGGTGTAGAACGTCAGTGTCGGACGTTTGGCGCCACTAAGATCGATAGCCGGAGAAATCAGCTCAGTCCACTCGTTGAAATAGTTACCCTCACTATCGTTGACATAGCTCCAGCCAAACATACCTGCAAAACCGTTGTCTCCGTCCTGTGAGCCCTCGGAATTCTGGAACGATGCGTCCATCATGCGGTTCCAGCCATTATACTGACGCATGGCGACTGCACGTTCATCGTCAGTGATAGAGGCTATCTGCGGGCCGTTCGACTTGCCGTCGCCCCACGGATTATCGAGTGTATAATTGGGGAACGATTCCTTGAACGGGAGCTTAAGAGGCTCGCCGGCGAAGATATTCTCGCTCTTTTCGCCATAGCCGATTCCCGCGCTGTTCACTCCGTATATCTTGACATAGACAAATCCACAGTCTCGCCCGGTCTCGAATGTCGGAGTCAGCTTATAGCTCGTCTCCGAAATTCCCTCATAAGTCTTATTGCCGTGATAATAGGCGTTATCCGGGAAAACTTCTAAATTATAGCTGACTTCGCCGTTCAGGGGATAGCCCTGCCAGTCGACAGCGGCCGCATCCCAGCTTACGATAATCCCGGCAGCATTGTCGGGGTCGCGGCGGATGGTGATTCCACCGACAGAACCCGGACGGTTTATGCCGACATAAGTCTTGAACTCGTTTGACGGGCCGCTTTTGGCCTCACCGCTGTAGGCAAAGGCCGTATAGATACATTCCGCTCCCTGACTCAGCTTGTCGTCGACAAATTCGACTGTCGAACCCGGAACGGGATTATCTATAGTGGCGATAAGTGTTCCGTTGCGCATAATCTCTACACGGCTCAGGGAGGAAAGAGCGTCGCCGTTGGCGGTCTCTGCCGGAAGTTTTACTTTTCCTTTCAGTGACAGTGCGCCGCTGCGATCTGCCAGAGCCTCTACTATCTCGGGGGCAGCCGGAGCCACATCGCTAACAGGAGCCGAAACCGTAAACTCGATAACTTTGAGTTTATACATATTGGCATCGCTCATAGCATGGAATCCGATAAAGAGTGTTCCGTTGCGGTCAGGGCAGATTTCGAGTTCAAACGGCATAGCCGATGTCTGGTCTATGACAGTCTCAGGCATCAGCTCTTCTGTCATACCTTCGGCAGTGGGACTGTAGCCATATTTCATTTCGACCTTTTCGGGGCAACTTGTCATCTGGCAGGCAAAAGCCACATGAACCTTGTAGCGCGCACCGGCAACAGCCTTTATAGGCGGCGTAATGGCCCAGTCATCGGCCTTATTCGACGAATGGTAGCTATAGTTCAAACCGTTGTATCCGTCGTCCCAGGTATATCCGTCGTCATTGACATCGTCGACCGTCCAGTTGTCTAAAATAGAATATTTATCGAGAGTGGCAATGTCATACGGCAGAGCCAGCGAGCCTGTTACCATCGGCGAGCTCACGGCTTCCTCAGAACTGTTCCCGGCATGCATGGCAACCACCCTGAAGGTTATAGACTCTATCCCCTGAGGCTCGTAGACGTTCGTTACAGTTGTCGCTGTAATATTTTCAGCCGCAGTTACTTCGCCAGGCATACGAACTACTGAATAAGTGACCGCTGAAGCATCCAGATAACCGTCGTTAGCACCCTTAGTGACTGCATCCCAGCTTACAGTGAAAGTATTGGTTGACTCATCAAAAATCACTTTTATATTCTCCGGAGCAACCGGGATGTCGGGGCCGACCCACATCTGAAGACGTGAGCGCTTGCCTTCGCCGGTGTCGTTTGACGCCGCAACCGAAAAGTTGTGCTTGCCTGCGGTCGCTACAGTGACATTGGCAGTGATTTCGGCTCCGTATGTACTTGTTCCTTCTGCCACTTTATCGCTACCGTCGTATACTGTCCACTTGGCAGTACCCGATGCCGCCGTGCCATTATGGAGCGTCGATGGCATTGTGAACTTTAGTGTACCAGACAGAGCTCCATTCACAAATATGCCGCTAATATTGTCGACAACTCCGGGAGCCTCATCAGCTATTACTGTCGGAACAATATAGATTGAGGTCATGCACTTATCGGTAAATTCAGCCAGAAGAGTAGATTCGCCCGTCGCGGGATTAATAGAATAAAGCTTCGACACGTGTTTGGCACCGCTATTTTCCGTGCCGTTATACATATATATAAAATTACCCGATTCAGGATCGAATGTAGCGCTGACTCCATGTTGCATATCGCCGTCGCCTCCGACTTTGGCAATCGACGAGTTTTTTCCGGTTGTCATATCGACAACTCCGAAATATCCATTTCGTGTGACTCCATAAAGCACTCCGTCTTCATTAAAGGCGAGCGCCCGCGAATATTCGCCGCTAAGGAACGATACACTCGGGGTAAGATCGGTCTGCGTTCCTGTCTCAAGATCAATACTATATAGATGATACATCATTGATCCATAATCACAGAACGCATACCCTTTGCCATCTTTCGGATTGATGGCAAGATCAAAAGCGCGGTACGGGTCAAGATACAGCTCGGGGCCCTGTTTCTCCCATGTCGTTATGTCGTAGGCCTGTAGCTTATGACCATGAGGGTCATTGTCAGTATCCCAGTAATCGGCATATCTGCCATCGTGACAGGCATAAAAAAGATTGCCCTTTAGCGCGCCCCCGTAATACGACGACACATCGCTTACCTTCTCCATTTCTCCCCCCGACACTTCAGGCAACCGATACATTCCTATTGTGGCATTGCTGTAGTCGAACACCGATGCCACAATAGCCGGCAGAGGCGTCCCGTCGGGCGCTTTTCTAATTCTGTCGGGGAACTCATGCCCTGCGGCCTCCATTGTAGCTCTCTCGGCCGCCTTCATATCTTCCGCCGAATGTTTCTGAAACTCCGCATTTATCGAAGGCCCCCGATTCAGGGCATTGTGACTGACAGCGACGTATGCCGTCGCATAGACAGTCGTAAGGGCCACAAATGCGGCCACACTCGTTATTAGTCTATTTTTCTTCATAAGCTAAATATTATGTGGTGACTTGATTAACTTCTTAAACGCTGATTAAAATCCGATTTCTGCTTTCCGAATCCTCCGACCGCGCGTCTGAAAAACTCACTGTGGAAAACAAGAAAAGTACTTTTGCAAATATATTTACAAAAGAGTCTTAAAAAAATAACCTGTGTTAATATTATAAGCTACAGCAGCTCTTAACGTGCGTTTTTATAGCAAACAAGCCCACATCCTTACTTTTTGCTCAGGATTTGCTTTCTGATTCGACTGACGTGAACCTCAGTCATTTTCAGATAAGAAGCGATCGCCTTGAGCGGCACATGTTCAAATAATTCCGGGCGGCAGCGTTCGAGCCATTCATATCGCCAACGGGCATCACCATTCATGACCTTTGCTTTAAGTTCGTCATAACAGCTTCGGCGCGTAAACACACCCGCAATCCATCGGCAGAACTCGTTCGACTCGTCCATTAATCTTTCGACATCAGCCTTCCGAAGCCTTAGCACTGTGGTCTGGCAACAAGCCTCTACACAAATAATCGACGGCGCACCCTGTGAAAAGCTTTGCATGGAAGCCAATAACGTGCCCTCAAGCCCGAAATAAATATTGTTTTCAACTCCCTGCGAAAGGATGTAACCTCTGACAATGCCTTCCTTGATTATATAAACATCAGGATCGACAACCCCGGCCACAATAATAGCCTCTCTCTTTCCGTATGAAACCTCATCGGCAGCATCAACTATCAAATCATAAACAGAATCGGTCAGGGGAAAGTCCGATTCCTCTGCCAGAACTTCTCGAAAACAGTTTTTGGCACTCATTCTACTGCAAAAGTAAATATTATTGTCATCATTTGCAATATCAATTCAAACTTCAATAAAATGGCATCGATAAAAGTCAAATTCCGTCCGTCGGCGGTTGCCGACCGCGAAGGCGCTGTCTACTATCAGGTTATCCACGAGAGAAAAGTGCGGATTCTTCCGACGTCCTACCGAATCTTCGATTCAGAATGGGACAACGAACATTCAACTCTATCACGGACTGACAAAAATGCGGGAAGAACCGACCATCTGCTGACCATCGTTCTGCGATCCGATCTGACATCGAACGTCTGGCCTCAATATGCCGGAAACTCGACTTCGATTGTCTGTGTTTCACTGCCGACGATATTGTGGCTGAATTCAACCGCATGAAAACCGACAATTCGCTGTTCAATTTTATGAAAAAGCTGATTGCCGGGCTCAAAAAAAGAGGGAACATCAGAACATCGGAGACTTACCGATCAACGCTGAACAGTTTTGCAAGCTTCAGGAATTATGAAGACATTATGCTCGACAGCATCTCATGCTCGACAATGGAAAGCTATGAACTGTGGCTGAGAAACCGTGGCCTGACTCCAAACACTATTTCATTTTATATGCGCATTCTGAGAGCCGTTTATAACCGCGCCGTTGAAAACGATATGACCGAGAACCGAAGTCCGTTCCGCCACGTCTATACCGGCATAGAAAAAACCGTGAAACGTGCGCTCCCTTTGAGAACTGTCAGGAAAATAAAAGAACTGGATCTGTCGAAGAATCCCCAACTCGAATTCGCCCGGAATATGTTCATGATGAGTTTCTATCTGCGCGGAATGAGTTTCATAGATATGGCATTCCTGAGATAATCCGACCTGAAAAGCGGTTACATCACTTATCGCCGCCGTAAAACCGGCCAACGTCTGATTATAAAATGGACTGCCGAAATGCAGGCGATACTGGCAAAATATCCCGAAAACAAGAGTGACTACCTGCTCCCGATAATTAAGGCGCCTGACACAAACGAACGATCGGTTTACCGTAATGTCAGCTACAGCATAAATCAGCGGCTTAAAACTATTGCTGAAATACTCTCTATCAATATGCCGCTGACAATGTATGTCGCGCGCCATAGCTGGGTTTCAGCGGCCAAAACTAAAGGTATTCCTGTCAGCGTCATCAGCGAAGGAATGGGACACGATTCCGAGTCCACAACCCAGATATATCTCGCCAGCCTCGACGCGTCAGTAGTTGACAGTGCAAACTCAATAATACTCGACGCCCTGAAATAGTCCAATCGAAATACCCGTCGACAAGAGCGGCAAACCCTACTTGATAGAGATTGTCGCTCTTGTCAGCTTGCGATTTATCAGCCGATATACGTGATGAAGAAAGCTGTGATTCAGTCTCGCATGCTCGTATCAAGGAGCATCTTATGCATGGTTGACCGGGATTGTTTGATATTGCAAAATTATATAAGCGAACATAGCCTGCTATTACCAATCTTACGTCTTTAGTTACCTTTATTACAGAATATCGGATTATCCTGTCGATAATAGACCAAAACTTTGTATTTTTGGAAAAAATAACTGCAATGGAAATCTACGTCGCCGACACAATCGATAGTTATAACCGCTTCTTCGGTTTCGAGACCCGACATCCTCTTGTCGGTGTCGTCCACTTCTCGGGAGAGCGAATAGTCAACCCATACGCCATGAGCTTCGGATTCTATTCGCTATTCCTGAAAAACACCCGTGGCTGCAAAATCAGATACGGTAAAACCAACTACGATTTCGATGCCGAAACTGTCGTTTGTTTCGCTCCGGGCCAGACTATCGAAGTTCATCCATCGGAAGGGCCCGCCGCCGAGGCTGTCGGACTGTTTTTCATCCCGACTTGCTTTTCCGCACGCCTCTCGCCCGCCGGATAAAGGAATATTCCTATTTCGCCTACACCTCCAACGAAGCGCTACACCTCTCCAGCGAGGAAAGCGCAATAGTTCAGGACTATATGCACAAGATTGAGAACGAGCTGCAACACGGCATCGACAAGTTCACGAAGTCGCTTATCGTGTCGAACATCGACGTGCTGTTGAACTATTGCATGAGATTCTATGAACGTCAGTTCATAACCCGCGAGCCGCTGAACAACTCGACTATGCAGCGGTTCAGGAAATTTCTCGACGAGTACCTCGAACAGGGCATCGGAGCGGCCGAGGGAATTCCATCTGTCAAGTATTTCGCCGACAAGGTCTGCCTATCCCCGAATTATTTCGGCGACCTCGTAAAATCCGAGACAGGAAAAACAGCCAAAGAATTCATTCAGCTACGCATGATCGACTACGCAAAGAACGCTCTGCTCGACCCTACCCTCGTAACCAAACAGATCGCCGAAAACATGGGATTCCAATATCCCCAGCATTTCATCCGATTCTTCAAACGGCAGACCGGCCTTACCCCACGCGAATTCCGGCTCAAAGCCATCTGACACACCTCGTAAAACATTCAGCGGCATCACTTGCCGAACGGCAGAGAAATCCTTAACTTTGCGCTATAAGCCATGGACATTCTCAGAAAAGAAATCAACGCCATCTATGATGCCCAGAAACTCGACGTCGAAAGGCTGCCTTACGACGACGTCGGCACTTGTCTCCGCGATGCACTGAACGTATCCCGCGTAACAGACGGTTGCGCGGTCATAACCGATGCCGCCCGCGACTGCTGCCATATATTTGCAGGAAATATCGCAACAGTTCTGGGTCTTTCTTCTGAAAGCAACATCTACCGGGCCGAATTCTCTTCGGGCGACGAGGATATTATCTATAATCGTCTCCACCCCGAAGATCTTGTCGAAAAACGAATGCTCGAATATGAGTTTTTCAAATTTGTCGACCGGCTTTCTCCCGAAGAAAAAACTATCTACCGGGCTGCCTGCCGTCTGAGACTCCGCGACAAAAACAACCGCTACATACTTATCGACAATACAACCAGGATTCACAGACTTTCCCCGGAAGGCAAGATATGGCTTATTCTCTGCACCTATGATATATCAGCATTATCCGACTCAATGCCGGGAATCCACGCCTCGATAATCAACGGACTCACAGGAGATGTCCGAGCTATGAATTTCGACGACAGACGCAGTAAGATATTGACCGGTCGGGAAAAAGAGATTCTCCTGCTCATACGCGACGGCCTTCAGAGCAAGGAAATTGCCGACAGGCTCGGAATCAGCACATATACTGTCAGCCGCCACCGTCAGAACATTCTCTCAAAGCTGAGCGTCGGCAACTCTATAGAAGCCATTGCCGCGGCAACAGCTATGAATCTTATCTGACCCTATCTGAGCACAAAAACGCCGGGCCTTGCTGAGAGACCCGGCGTTTGATATTAAGACCGATAATCAACGGATGTCGAGGATATAATAGCGATTGTCGCCGAGGAAAGAGAGCATGTAGATACCCTGATCAATTGACTCGAAATCAATCGAAGTCCGACCGTCGCTGTCCTTTTGGATTGATGAAGGCGCGATTCCTCCGATAAGTTCCGATTTCTTGAACGAACGGGCTGATTCGGGTTCAGAGACACGGTAGAGCGTCAAAACATTTTTAAGGTCTGACTTATGGCTGAATCCGAGCCCACCCTTATCGTTACGGCTCACAACTGTAGCGGTTTCTTTCAGCATCGGTTCGCTGTTGAAGTCAACCTTGTCGCCTTTGGTCTGCTTAGGCTTCAGCTCCGATATGAGAGTCGTATCGGCATAGATCTTTCCGTCGGAATAGTCGAGCTTGGGCGCACGAACGGGCGGATAGGCAGGATTGACAGTATTCTCACGTCGCACAACATTATCGAGATTCTTGCGATAGATCTTGTCGTCAGAAGCGCTCATGACGTCGAGGTCGCCGGTAAGATAGTCTGTCATAAGCTCTACGCCCGAGAGCGTGGAACCGTCGTCGAAATAGAATGTCGTCAGAAACGGCGACTGACTGATAACCGACACGGAAGTGTCAACCGCGATCTTCTCCAGAATATTGACATTGTCCATCGGAATCTCCTGACCGGCTCCGTTTATCCATATAAGAATATGTTTCGACGGAACACGCTCGATAATTTTTCCCGAATAAACGCGTCTGGGGGTTGTTACCTTGTCGAGCAAACCATAGTCCTGATCTTTAGGGGCAACCCGCGAAGCCCGTCGGGCTATCATCTCATACGACAGAGTGTCGACAGCCTGCTCAAACGTGAGGATGTGGAATCCGTCAGAACCTTCGCGTTCGACGATAAACTCACCGCCCCACTTTCCCGGCAAGGTGCACTGGCCGATTCTTAAATCTTCTGTTCCGGCATTCTTGGCGAATGTCGGGAACAGCTTTAATCCTTCGGCAATCTCTTCAGGAAGATTTTCGCGGGAAATAGTCTCGCTGAAAACACTTGTCACGGAATCGCTGACGATATGGCGCCGCGCGGCAACCGACTTGAATATCATCGAACCGTCAGAATTATGGGCCATAGGATAGCCATAGAGCATATCGCCCGATGCTGTCGTCAGGATCTCATAATCATAGTCGGGATTGACAGCGGCAAAAGCGCCGACAGCTGCGGCTGCAAGCAGCGTAACCGATATATTTCGTAGGGTCATTTCAATTTTTCGTGTTAGAATTTAACATAGAAAGGATTGACCACAATGCCTTTCGACGCAGTGCGGCCACCGGCCGAAACTGTCACCGTGCGCAGCTCTTTCTGGAACACTTTCGTGAAGACAGTGCTTACGCGACGCGAACCGTGAGCCGGAATCGAGATTGCCTTGTTGACTCCCATCAATCCGTTGCCCGACACTCTGACCGTGGTGGAGACGGCTACATCGGTAGGATTTGTCAGCGTAACCGTTACTGCGGCATTGTCTTTGATGTCAGCCTTTGCGCTCTTCGGAGAGATGCTGATTCTGAGACGTCCGTTCTTGTTCGCCGAACCCGACTGGGAGTTATTATCGGCAAGGTCGGTCTGCTTGCTTCCGACCATGTGGGTTTCCCAAAGAATAAGGTTTGGCGTCGAAAGGGTCACGACAGTATTGCCTGTTATCGGCGCAGCCATCGCATACGTCCTTGATTCCGAGCCCGTGCCCTCAAGAGATTCACTGCTTTTAGTGCCCTCGTTATCCATTGTGAGAGTCAGCGGTTCGTTGGCATAGGACTGAGGGGTCGTCACGGTAAATTTGTCTGCGGCGGCAGGAGTTCCTTTTCCCTTGCGTCCTTTCTTTGACCGGGCGGCTACGACAGCATGACCAGAGAAAGTTCCGTCCTCGAGTTTCAGAATACCCCACTTACCGTTTACCTCGGCAAGCGCATAACCATCGGCGAATTCCTCGGCATCGGTAAACTGCGCCGGAAGCACGATAGTGCCTGCGGTTGTGCGATAGCCGGTCAGATTATTTCGGGTGAATGTAACCACGCCTCCGTTTTGAGGCTGCTTCTTCTCAGCAATCTCGACGTCGTCCTGATCATCATCGCTGACAAGCGCATAGTGGTCGTCGACATCATAATTCGCTATCTGACCGCGTTTGACAATCTGACCCTGAAGGTTGATTGTGAAAAACTCTCCTTTGTTGTTCTCAACATAGGCAGTGCCGTTGTTGAACGTCGTGGCATTATAGATCTTTCCGATCTCCTTGGCGGTCTTCAGCTCTGTGCCGGCGCGGTTGATATAGATAGTGGTCGCTTTTTGCTTGAACATATCCCGTGCCTTATCGAGCACCTTTGTTATGCCCTGAAGCAATCCTCCCTTGGGTTTCTGGATAACAGCAGCATATCCCTCGCTGAACGGCCGTGGGTTGAGATAGCGCATCGGAAGCACAAGACGTCCTGTCGGATCCATATACCCGTAAAAACCGCTCTTGTTGCACACCGGCAGCAATCCTTCGCTGAAGAACGGATAGTCATCGACATATGCTTCTTCGGCAACGGCGGTCGTCGTGAAGTCGTCATGGAGAATTCCCTGCAGGCGGTAGCGGCCGTCCTCGGCAGGAGTCAGAATAAGTGCCTGATTCTCGACAAACGGGGTGATCGAGTCAGTCGTGTTGGGCACGATAGCACGACCCTCGCCGTCGATTATGCTCGAATAGACTCCGCGCTTGACGAGATATGTTCCGGGCGACAGCATCTCGATGTTCGAATATTTCGGCTCAACCGACCACGATGCTGTCTTGGCGCCGACCTCGCCACCTCCAGACAGGGAGAGGACAAGGCCGACCAAAACAGAAATTTTCTTGAAGTCTGTCATCAGCAGTGAGAGTTATGGTTTTACTTCGAATCTGAAGAACCTACCTCTTCATCATACATTTTCTTGAGATACTTAGCCTGACAAGCCTGACCGTAGGTCGTGCCGCCACCTCTGTAACCCCAGAGCACACCGACGAGCTGTCCGTTTTCGGGATTGTAGACCGGCGAACCGCTGGCGCCGCCAACAACCTCGCCCTGAATCTCAAACGAATACTTGCTGGGGATCTTGGTGCACATTGTCTCGCGGATAACTGGCTCAAGCGAGCTTGTCTTCTCATCGAGGGCCCAGTTCGAACCGCGCGGATAGCCGATCCAGGTGAACTTCTCCTTCATCGGATCGAGTTTGCCGGTGAAATATGTCGAGGGATCGAACACAAACGTCACGTCTTCGGGCGTTTTCTTGGTGTTGAGCTGAAGAATGGCCAGATCGATGTCGTCGGTCGGAGAAACAGCCACGACCTTGCAGCGCTCGAATTCGTCGGTATGGGTGTAGTTACGGCCGGCATATCCGACGCAAATCTCAACCATCTTGCCGGTGATCGTCACCTTGCATTTCTTCATCTGGCGGATAAGCGAGTTGATATAGTTGATCGGATTCTTCTCGCGGCCCGATTCATATTCTTTCAGCGCCTGATTGTAGATCATACGCCAGAGAATGAACACATTGGGTCGCATTGCGCCGGCGGTGTTGTAGGCCTCGAGCGCCTCGCTGCTGTTGATTGAGAAAGGCAGCTGCTGCTCGGCTACGAAACGGTCGACATCGGCACGCAGTTTGTCCTTGTCTTCCGACGACAGGTATTCCTGCTCCCAGGGCGAAGCTACATGGCGGTTAGTTCCCATGTTGCCGTCGCGATCGAGGAAGAACGCGGTAGCGCTGTAGGCACGCGGCTCCCCGTAGGGAATCTCGCCCGGACGCGGATTGGCATCATTGGGGAATGCCTCGCGCATTACAGCAACCCAGATGTCATCATTGATCGGACATTCGTCAATCTTGGCGCAGAGCTGATAAGAAGCTGTCACATAAACCACAGCCTTGCGCACTTCGGTCGGGTCGACAGGCCGACCACCCCCGTTTAAAATGGCTTTGATGCCGAAGATAGCGCCAACGATAACAGCCGCGGCGCCGATGCCGATAGCCGCCCATAAGAGCCAGTTGTTCTTCTTCGGAAGCAGGGGTGAAATCTCTTCGGTTATATCTTTATTACCCAGAGTGATGACATCGCCGCGGCGAACTTGCACCTCTTTATTGGGAGCAATCTTCATTCCGTTGACCGACGTGCCGTTGCGGCTGCCTACATCGCAGAGGTAAGCCTTTTTGTCTTTCTTTATGCGCAGAACAGCGTGATAACGGCTCACGTAAGGATCGCTGACAACCATGTCGTTGCGATAATTGGAACCGATGTTATAGACGTGTTTTACATTGGTATTTTTATCGGGAACAGGAACCTGAGCCCAGTTCAGAGGCACACTGCCGAACTGCACGAGGTCGCCACGGCGGATTTCGGTTTCTACTCCCGGTTCTATCCGTTGCCCGGCAACATATGTTCCGTTCGTACTGGATTTGTCCTCGATAAAGATTTTTCCATCGTCGAGAATCAGCAGTTCAGCGTGCAAACCGCTGACCACAGGGTTGTTGATTTGGATATTGCAGCCTTGGGCGCGTCCGATTTTAACAAGTTTCATATCGTAGTTATTAGATTGTATTTCTGCGTTGTTTTGGTTTGTTTACCGGCTCATTTCCCGTATCTTTCTTAGGCTCCTTTGGAGTCGGTTGGGTATTGCCGTTCTTTTTCTTCGGCTCGGGACTCTTCTTTTCCGGAGCAGCTTTCGGTTTCGGCGCCTTAGGTGCAAAGCCTTCGGGAATCTTGTCGCCGAGATCGGCAGGGGTAAATTCCTTTGTAGTGTCTTTCTTGGCTCCCTCCTGCGGCACGGGAGTTGTCACAGTCTCAACCGCATCGACCGGTACGTCGGAACGCACAGCGCGGTTAACAGCCATGACAGCCCAGAGGATTAGAACCAGAGCGACAACCCCGGCGACTGACCACATGGCTATTCTGAACGGTTTAGAAACATCGGGGATCTCTTTCCAATCGAGGCTCTTTGTGCCGGCGAAAGTCACTGCATCGCCGCGCTTGATGCGCGTCAGCTTCTCCGGCACGAGCTTGACTCCGTTGACCGAAGTGCCGTTGCGGCTGTAATCGATGATTTCGATCTTTCCTGTCGGATAGAGGCGCATGACAGCCTGACGGCGACTCATCATCGGATCTTCGATAATGATATCGCAGTTGTCGCCACGTCCTATTGTGATGATTTTCATGCTTATGTATTTGTTAGTTTTTCGACTTAAGTTGATCGTTCGCGGTTCTGAGCATCTTGCTGATAGCATTTATCTGTCCGTCGCAACGGCTGGGGATAAACATTATTTTGGCATCAAGTTCATTAAATGCCTTATTAAGGAGCTCCTTGACTGCGGGGTTGTCATCGACCATCGGCAGAATGCCTTTCATCTGAGCCTTGATACTGTTGATCATTGAAGTCTTGGCATCCTTATCGGTCACTTTCTTCAAACCCTCTACCTCTTCGATGAGCTGGTCAAGCTGGCGTGTGAGATCGTCTACGCGCGCGTTAAGCTCTGAGGTGGCATCATCTTTTTCCGACTGCCCGACCTCCGTCTGAGGTTCTGCCTTCGGATTGGTCTGGGTTTCTGGGCGTTCCGGAACCACAGGCTTGACGTTCTCTACCGTCGGGTTCACGGGCTCCGTTGTCTCGCTCTTCGGACGCGCACACCATAATATGACATTGAGAATTATGCTGGCGGCGGCAATAACGGCAAGCGCTATCACCATTAACTTTGTCGTTTTATTCATTTTAACGGGGAGTGTTGAGTTGGTTGTTGTTTCAATGAGTGCCAGAGTCAGGTTATCGTGAGTTCCCCCGGCCTGACGCCCGGCGTCGTCGACACTTATCACAGTGTTGTCGACAGTGCCCCCGACATTCCTGTTAGAGGTAAGCATCGCTACGAGCTCGGGCTGAGGGAAGGCACCCCAGACTCCGTCGGAACAAAGCACGAACCTGTCGCCTTTCAGATACGGTACTTTCGTGACATCGCTGTGCATATTGGCGCCTGAATGCCCCAGCGCCTGTGTGATGATGTTCGAGTCTGATGATGTGCGCGCTTCCTCTTCACTGATGTCGCCGCGCAGGACACGCAGCATTACTCGTGAATGGTCGGTCGTGCGGTGAACAACTTTGCGTCCGCGAAGCTGATAGACGCGGCTGTCGCCGACATGGGCTATCAGCGCATAATCTTTAGTGAGCAGAAGAGCGGCCACAGTCGACCCCATCCCTTTGAGTTCAGGACGGATCTTCATTCCTTCGGGAAGGAATTTTTTGTCGGGGAATTTTGCTGCCAGCGGCGATTCCTGTCCCGTTGCCTCCATTATGGCGGCGTTTGCGGCGGCAATGGCAGCGGTGAGCTTCACTTCGGCATCTTCGACGCGCTTAACCTTCTTCATGCGCTCGGTGATGACAGCAGCAGCTATCATCGACGCCGTCTTTCCGCCGGGTCCCCCGCCCATTCCGTCGCAAACGAGCACAAGAAGCCCCACGGGGGTGTCGGTGAAGGCACAGGTGTCCTGATTCTCCGAACGTCCTCCGATACGCGACTCGGCATAGCCGACAGCTTGATATGATGTTGTGATTTCTTCCATTGTTTCTTGATTGTAAAGTTACAATAATAGAGCCAGTCCAACGCCGATTGCCGCAGCTGCGGCGCCTCCAATTGCTGCCGGGACAACCCATTTCGGCCTCGGAGGCTTGCTCAGGGCATAGTTCAGAGCATCTTTCAGCTCTGATGCGCTCTGATAGCGGTTTTCCCGGTCAGGCGACATCGCTTTCTCTATTACAGCCATCACGTTGGGGTTCTGGTCGCTAAGGTCGGCCTCGACGTCGGGCTTTACGCCGACAAGCAGCTCATAGAGCGTCACTGCGAACTCATACAGGTCGGTGGTGGCATCGACGTCAAGCGCACGCCCGACCTCAACATATTGCTCGGGAGCGGCATAACCCGGCGTTCCGAGCAGTCCGGCCGACGTTATCTCGTGAACCTCACGGGTGTAAGCTATGCCGAGATCCATCAGCCTGACATTGCTGTTGCCGTGCTCTACCATTATGTTCGATGGCTTTATGTCGAGATGATAGACCGGAATGCCGTGCAGATAGGTCAATGCGTCGAGAACGGGCATCATCGTCATGACAACCCTCCGCGTGAAATCGTCGAACTGTCTGAGATTGCGGTTGACATGTTTGTCTATCGAAATGCCCGACACATAATTGCTCACAATAAATATCGGACCGCGGTTCGGAAGCGGCTCGCAGAGGCCAACTGTTTCTATGAGGT
The DNA here is from genome assembly GCA_000431215.1 of Prevotella sp. CAG:1031. Classification (GTDB taxonomy): domain Bacteria; phylum Bacteroidota; class Bacteroidia; order Bacteroidales; family Muribaculaceae; genus CAG-1031. Next base: position 82,439 of record HF985563.1, on the reverse strand, counting down.
TCGGATGGCGGAACCGCAGCTGGGCCTCTTCGCGGGCGCGCTGGCGCACCGACGGTATGTTCGCGAAACGTGGATTCACTATTTTGATTGCCACCGGACGGTTGTCGGCCATCGAGCGGCCTGCGAAAACCGTTCCCATAGCGCCCTGTCCGAGCGGCTTGCTCTGCGGATCAAAAGCAAACTTCTCGCGTCCGACTGTGATATATTCCGTAGGCATCGTTATTGCATATAAGAGATGACTGTCTGCTTCTGATGCTCGGCCTTGACGAGAATCGCATTGTTGTTCTCGGCCTTAGCCTTTTCGATGGCCTTGGTATAGTAGTCGATGGCTTTCGGAAGATCGCGGGTAACAAGGCCGCCGGTTATGGCTTCGCCTCCGAAATATGCCTCGCCCATATAATACAGGGCTTCGGCGCTGTCGGGATTGAATCGGAGGGCCAGCGAAAGCATCTCGTATGCTTTCTTGTCGTCCTGAGGGACAGCGGAGTATGTCTCGTCGGTAGCGATGTCGAGGTCGTGGTTATAAAGCGCGCGCAGAGTCAGAGCGGCCGGAGCCGACGACTTATAGCCGGCATCGACAACCTTCTTCAGCTCGGCCACAGCCTCCTGGGTCTTGCCTGCTGCCAATGCCTCTCGGGCTGTGCGCGTTATAAGCGCGGCACTGCGATAGGTCTTACCGTCGCGGCTGACGGTCTTCTCTTCGCTGCTGTCTATGATGCCGTTGGCTGGAAGCGACGTGTCGGCAAGCTCCTGCGGCTCGTTGCCGCCACCTGTGTTGTCCCCCTTGTCGGCAAACACGATTCCGAGCACTACGGCCACTGCGGCGACTGCCGCCGCCACAACGCCAATAAGCCATTTCTTGCTTCCGCCGCCGTCAATAGCCGGAATTTTGATCGTCTTGCCCGTCGTCGTCTTCATATGACGTTCGTTACGCTCGAGATCGACGCGGAATTCCGCTGCCGAGATATATCGGTCGGTCTGTTTCTTGGCCGTGGCTTTCTCGACAACCTTCCGCAGCTCCTTATTCTTGATCTGCGCCAGAGGGAGCTTCTTCTTAAGCTGCATTTCGAGCACTTCATGGTCGGCGCCCTCGAACGGGAGCGAGCCGGTCAGTAGCTGATACAGCATTATGCCGACGGCATAGATGTCGGTGGTCTCGTTCTGATGCTGGACATCGCCGGTGACGAGTTCGGGAGCGGCGTAGGCAGCTTTACCCATGAACTGCCCTATCGACGTCAGCTGACGGTCTTGCGTGGTGATTGTTCGGAGTTGTTTGGCGATACCGTAGTCGATGAGCTTCACATTTCCCTTGACTGTCACCATAATGTTCGACGGATCGATGTCGCGGTGGATGAAATGCTTGTCGTGCATGGCCATAAGGCCCGACAGAACGCTCTTCACGATCTCGGCGGCAAAGCCTTCGCGGTCGGCCATCATGCGCTGATAAAGGGTCTGGGCGTAGGGCACGATATTTCCCTGCGCGTCGGTCGTGCGGCCTTTCAGCAGGTCGCCGAGCATGACTCCCTCGAGCAGTTCGCTGACAACATGGTAGCGTTTGACGCCGTTGGACTGTTCAACCTCGATAAAGCCGTACATTCTGACGAGATTCTCACTGCTAATCTGTATCGAGGCCTCGCGACGGGCACGTTCGATAACCCCCTCCGACAGATCATCGAAGAGAAATTTTATCGCTACCGGCTCGCGAGTGTTTGTGTTTTCATCTACGCGCCAGCCTTTCATAACCTGACCCATACCACCCACTCCGAGCGGCGCCGCGTCGGTGTCGACTTCGTAGTGGATTCCGGCTCTGCGTTCGTTATCGCCCTGAAGCTTGATAAAGCCCATGATCAGAGAAATTTGGTACCGCCTGACGCGAGATTGTCTACGCCGTCAATGGCCATCGTTCCGTTCGACGCGCGGTTAGCGCCGGAATAGGGAGAGTTGGTGTTGTCGTAACCGCTGAAGGGAGGCACATTGGGAGCAAATTCGTCGTCCCCCTCGAGAGCCATGAAGTTCTCGGCCACTTTCAGTCCGTATTCATTGGCGTTGACAAGAAGCAGAAGAAGCTCGTAGTTGTCGCCTATCTTTATGATGTCATTGTTCATGCAGTCATACATGCCGAAATCGAGTTCTTCGCCGTTGACGGTAATGCCGTTTTTCGAGCCCTCGTCGCGAATCTGGGCAACGAGTCTGTGGTCGCTCTTGAGCTGCTTCACATTCAGCAGGGCGTGGATTCCCGAAACGGTGCCCTCCTTAAGAATGACGTCGCAGTCGGCGTCGCGGCCGATCTTATTGCGTCCGATATGGACAGGCCAGTATTCGCCTATTCCCTTGCGCGATATCGAATAAAGGAATCCGACCACAGGGGCTGTTGGAGCGGTTACAGGAGTATCGGGAGTGTCGGTTGCTGCTTTGTGCATTCCGGGCACTACAGTGCCGTTTGTAGCCGACGAGGCACCGCGGCTATAGATGTCGCCTATGCCGGGAGCTTGTGTATTATTCTGTGACATAATTATTTAGGTTTAAATTACTTGTTTTGCACTGATTAAGATATCGAACTGCGATTTCAGTTCTCTGAACAATAGGCAAAAGTAGTTAAAAATCCATGCAAAAACCGCCTTTTAATGTTAAAAAGACTTTAAAGACCTTAAGAACTTTAAGGACCTTATCTCAATAAGGTGCTAAAAAACGCGCGGCCCAAAAGTCGCGCGTTCTGTGGCTATTGTCTTATCATTTAATCTGTCGGAGCTACAGCCGCACGGATATCGCTGTCGGGATTAATAGTGCCCTCTTCCGGCTCATCGCCGTTTCCGGGAATGTCATCATCGTCATCAACAATCTTGACAGGCAATACGATATAGGCGATGCCGGCCGCACGATCAACCTGATAGACGGTCGAGCGTATCTGCATTATGTAGTCGCCCGGCTCCATTCCCTCAGTGTCGACGGTAATGCCGAACGGCTCCACAATAGTTGTCCCGAGAAACTGATAGTTCCAATAATATGAAGTAGCGCCGAGATTGGCGGCCTTATAGCCCGATTTGGGCGTAACCTTAATGGCGTCGATATTCAGCTCTTCCCCCTCGACGACATAATAGACGCCGTCGACTTCGGTAGCACCCGAATAGTCGACCGAGATTTTGACTTCGGGAAGTTCGTCATCGTTGCTGCATGAACTCAATGCGAAAGGCAGCGCTAACAGCAGTGCGTAAAGAATCTTTTTCATTGTCGTTTAGTATTTGATGTTTTCCTTAAAACAATTTCACGCGCGAATAGGTTGACCATCACTCCGATATAATTTGTAACCAAGTTTTAATAAAAAAATGTTTGATTAGTTCTGTCGGTTTTATAACTTTGCGACATCTTCCGTTGACAATTACAATCTTCCGTTTTAATACTTTAACCAATTCTTTAATCATGAAAAAAACTTCTTTCGCACCCTAAAATGCGATAGTCTTGCGTCTTCAGCTTTTGTTCGCGCACATACTACCCCATTTTAAATACCAATCTTTTATTTAACCCTCTCTATATATGAAAAAACAACTACTTCTTATTCTTGCTTTGCAGGCATTTATCCTGCCGGCGAGAGCCGAACAGGGTGTAGACCCTTACATGCTCTACAATTTCAGGAACAACGATAAAGCAACAGATTACGGCACAAACTTCGGCACTTCCGTTGCTTTGACCAATGTTTTTGCCACCGTGGTCGGTAAAGATGTCACTTCATTCGACATTGACAATGCTCCCGACTATGTCGGAGCGATCACCGAAGCCTCAAACGTAGCTTACAACTCAAAAGGGGGTATCTACATGAAAGCCGGGGGCAAATTTACCTTTACCCTCAAGAAAAGTTACAAGGTCAAGGAATACCAGTTCATGGGCCGTCAGGCCAACGGAACGACTGCCACTGTAACAGTAAACGGTGTATCATTCGACGGCCCGACGGCAACCATTGAAAGCGGAACATTCAGCCGCCTCTATCCCACTCCGGCATCTCCAACAGAGATCAACGCAATCACTATCTCATCCGACAAAGATGTTTCCATCAAATCCATCGGAATCTATATCGAAGCAGAAGAATCAAAGCACAAAGTCACAATTACCCCCCCCCTCAGGAACTTACCGCGTCGGACAGACACTCACAGCCTCATGCGGCAACGACACTGACATCCTCCAGTGCGCCATCTATAAAGATGGCAGCAACGTCGCCTGCGATTCATTTAATAGTACCGGCACTTATAATTACACTTTCACCGAAGCCGGCAAATATACCGTAGAAGCCACAGCATATTCTTCGGACTATAAAGAGTATTCCGAAACGGTCACAAACACTTACATAATCACCGACGGCACCGCCGCCGTTTTATCGGTCGACAAGGGAACAGGCTCATACAAATTGCCATTGACCATCAATGTCACTTCTACGAAGCCCGACGACCTATTTTCTTTGGAACTCACCGATGAGGACAAGAATACAATAGTTGACGACACATTCACCGGCAGCTGGTCTTACACTTTCACAACCCCCGGAACCTTCGATCTCACCGCTATTAATAACGATTCTTATATAGAAGCGCAATACGAAGTCGGATACGCTCCCCAAAGTCCGACATTCGAGCTTCCCAACGGCGATTATCCCACAGGGACTCAGGCGAAAGTCACCTCCAGATATGCGACAAAACTCGCTGTAAAGATCATTAAAAAAGCCGACTTCATTGCCAACGGCTTCAATGCCGAAGGGACCACGAATATTTACGACGCCGAGAGCCACACCATCACTCTTACCGAAGACATTGTCATCGTTGCACAAGGCGAAAACAAATTCGGCAAAACCAATACCGAATACCGCATGTATAACATTCAGACTGTCACACCTACCGAAAAGGCAGCCGCACCGACCTACTCCATCGCCACGGGTTCTGAGGTCAATATCGGCGACGTCGTGACCATTTCGTCGGAAACCGCCGGGGCTCAGCTCGCCGTTACCCGCGATGGCTCTACCGTCAACGTTGCGTCCCCCTACAGCTACTCGTTCGCTGCCGCTGATGCCGGCAAAACCGTCAGCTTCTCCGCCGTGGCAACAGCCTCAGGCTACCTCGCCTCCGACGCAGCCGAGGCAACCTATTCAGTTAAAACGCCGGAAATCCCTACTGTCGCCCCCGTCATCACATTCTCCCACGAAGACCAGAAAGTGTTCGGCACTAATGAAGAGATCGACGTCACCCTATCGCTCAATGCCGACGTTTATCCTGTGCCCGATGTTATCTACTACACCCTCGACGGCTACAGCGCTCACAACACAATCGAAGCCGGACAAGAAGGCGCAAGCCCCGAAGGCAGAATTCTCACCGTGGACGTCGACAAAGCTACCCTCTCGGGCATTGTCCGCATTGTTGAAGTCCACCGCACTGCCCTCCGGCACCGCTCGGTAACCATCAACGCCTATGCCGTCAACACCGCCGGCTCTGACGTTGCCGCAGCCACCTACATCTTCAACGACGATTCGCAGCCCGAACCTTCGACCGTCACCGCCGTCGTCACAATGGCCAACCAGGGCTGGACAAGCGGTAACAGTCCATACACTGCTCAGAATAACTTTACAAATAACTGGAAGTCTGACAAAATTGAAGCACTCGACAACACTACTCTTTCGTTTGAAACGACTGCAACATCAGAAGGTTCTTCTTATCCGGCATTTAATTCGAACAACAGTCCTAAAGGATTGCGTTTTTACAGCACTTCGACGAATAACAACACAATTACAGTCAAAGTGCCCGACAATTCATATTGTTTTGCAGGCGTTACGTTCATAGGCACCGACAAGCTGAAAGTTAACGGAACTTCTACTGCCTCCGGCACAAAGGTTGATTTGACCGATAAGCCTACCGAAATAGTATTTGCCAGCGATGTTACGAGCACAATGGCAGTTTCGAAAGTTGAGTTTGTTCTCGAAAAGGCCGCAGCCAAGGCCGCTCCCGTTCGCAGAGCCGCCGCAACTGATATATTTAACCTCGTAACTGGTGCTTCTCAAATCAAAGCTGGCGACGAGATTATTATCGCTTCTCATTACTTCAAGACAGGTAACGGCGCAGACGACAATTACTATGTGTTAAAATCGATATCTAAAAATGGCACAGGCGTAAAAGACACAAATCTTAAGAACGATAATACAAAGTTAACAGCTTCTGACTACCTCGTATTTACCGTTGAATCTGATGGCACAAAGGCTTCTGATGGCACTTCAGCATACCTCTTGAAAAACAGTTCTAATTATCTAACCGCCTCAAATAACGCTAATGGTCTTTCACTTGCGGCAAAATCAGATCGAAGCTATGTCACTATAACAAACGGCGAATCTGGATGGGGCGATAATGCGATGAACGTTCACTTCTTTAACTGCGGTTCAGCGGGTAACCTCATGGCTTATATTGGGACTACATTTAACGCTTACAAAAATACCAGTTGCAGCGATCGTACTTCGACAACAGACCAATTTTCGAATATCATCCTTTATCGTAAGGCAGTTAGTGGCGACCCCGGTCTGGAGACCGTCAAGACTCCGACGATTACGGTCAGTGAGCAGACTGAACCGACCGACGCCGTGACCGTCACTATCGCTTGTGAAACTGCGGAACCTACAATCAAGTATACCATTACCAATGGTTCGACAACCGGCGACGAGCTGACCTATAGCGCTCCCTTCACCATCAGCGACCCGGGCAGCTACACAATTAACGCCCATGCCGAAAAAGATGGCATGAACAACTCTGCCGCTGCTACTCCCGTTTCGTTCTCCATCGCCAAACCGGCCCGTGTGCCCGAGGCTGTTGAAGAACTCTTCCTCGTCATGGAGAAGAACTTCTGGAACGTTGACGGCAAATATCCTGAAACGGTTGTGCCCTTCGTATACAACACCGAGCAGGGTTATTATGACCTCGACATATCTGCAATCCCTGCCACCGGCACTTACGGTGAAGACGCAATCAACGGCGGCTTCATGGGCGAGTTCTACGTGCGCGACGGTAAAGCAAACAATGTTGGCCTCGTCTTCTCTGCCGAAGCTCCCGTTTCATCCGCCAACATGATGGCCGCCTATGCTGTGACACCCGCTCAAAAGATTGAACAGGGTGTCGAATATAATATGTCGGTCAAACCTGCCGAAGCTACTTCGTTCAAGAAATTCACCACCAGCAATATCGCCTATAAGAACGGCACGCTGCGCGTCACCTACACACCCGGCAAGAAAGATGCCTCTGCTGTAAAGACTCTACAGATTCTCAACTCCGAGACAGTGACTGGCATCAATGCCGCGATTGCCGACAGCGACGACCCGGTTGAATACTTCAACCTCCAGGGAGTCCGCATTGCCTACCCGCAGGCCGGACAGATCCTTATCCGCCGTCATGGCGACAAAGTCGAAAAAATCCTCTTCTGATCTCCATTATTCCAGCTCCCCGGACGTCACTGACTCCCGGGGAGTTTTTTTGTGCCCGAGAATCACCCGGCCGGTACGGACGGTGTTGCAGAACTCCCTGGCATATCGGACCCGCCGTTTCCGACAAAGAGTAGCCGCGTGCCTTTGGCACGTTTCAAATACCTGAAAATAAATATGTTACACCACAACGCCATAGAAGCGTGCCAAAGGCACGCGGCCACATTCAGGGCGGAAAATCATACAAAACTGGAGTTCTGCAACACCCCCCGCCAAGTCGATGCAAACCAGTTCAGGCGCTGACACCGCCCATTTGTATTTTTTTCGAAAAAAATTTTGCCACATAAAAAAAAGGCACTATCTTTGCACTCGCAAACGAGAGAGTTAGCAATTACATTTCGGCTCCTTAGCTCAACTGAATAGAGCATCTGACTACGGATCAGAAGGTTACAGGTTTGAATCCTGTAGGAGTCACTTCAGGCCGCGCCAAAGCGCGGCCTTTTTTATCATGGAGCGGGGACATCCAGCCATATTCTGCATCACAAGACGATTCAGATAATACAACTGGGGGGTGCATCATTACTGATTCTATCGTCAAGCGCTGGAAGCGCTTGACAGTAAATGGCCTGATTGAGGTGGTTAGTCTGTAAGAGATTCTATCGTTCTTTCCCATGTAATCGAAACATTAGGCAAATCGGATTTCTTTTCAGCTATTTACGATTGCGTCCATAATTACCTCTTGGTAACTGCCACCATGAACGTTACAGCCGCCGTAGCTATCGCTATACCGACGACGATATTCGGCGTGAGGGCTTCGCCAAATACCAGTGTCCCGACGAGAATGGCTGTAATAGGCTCGAATACTCCGAGAACCGATGCTTTGGTCGCGCCGATATTGCGCGTGGCCACTGCCAGTGTGGCAGTCGACACTATTGTCGGTAATAACGCAAGCCCGACGAGATTTAGCCACGACATGGGCCCATATATACCCTGAGTCAATGCTGTTCCCGACGACAATATCTTCACGAAAAATACGACAGCGCCCACCAATAGAGCGTAGAATGTCAGCAGAGAATTTGAGATACCAGCGATTACTTTGCTGCGGTTAATTACAACAATAAACAGCGCATAGGAGAACGACGAGCCCACCGAAAGCAGAATTCCGGTAGGATTTACATCTTGTGCGGAACCACTGTTGGTCATTATCAGCACTCCGAGAAAAGTCAGGGCGATTGACAGCCACACAGGCCACGACGGAACAACTCGCAGGAACACCATAATTATGGCAACAAGAACCGGATATAGAAACACCAGCGTGGTAGCAAGTCCTGAGGCTATGTAATTATAAGCCTCAAATAAAAGCAAGCTGCTCGTCGAATAAAGTAGCCCGAGAACGATCAGCACACCGGCCTGCTTAAATGACACCTTAAAGCTATGTTTTCCCAATAAAATGAACAGCCCCAGAATCACTACGGCAATTCCATACCGAAAAAACAGGATTGAGCCGATACTTGCCCCGCTGTTCATCAGCGGGACAGCAAACAGCGGATTTAACCCATAAGTAATACCGGTTATTATTCCGGCCGGATAACCTATCATCGCTTTTCTACTGAGAGATGCCATATTTTTACGGAATTAGCCATTCTATGTCGCGCCCGAATCATTCAATTCGTTTCGCGGTGATATAATCATAACAATCGGCAATCCTATTATACCGATTCAGGTGCAAAATTAATCAATTCCATTTAACACGGGCGCCAACATTCTCTCTTTCGAAATTCCTACTCGCGGAGGTGTTGATATAATCACTGGGAATACTTAACTTTGCAAACTCCCGAATATTACAGTGCAATCGCGGAGTCTGACCATAATCTACGGCAAATCGGCTCCGAGTGAACACTCCAAATAATTGACATCTCTGAAAATAACCCGACATCAGCTCTTTTATAATGGCCAACACCAATAATTTCAGTGACAATAGCTGTGACCGTTGCGATAATGGCAGGAATGCGGTTGCCGAAGCGCGTCGCGTAACCTGGATCGGTTTTTGGATCAACGCTATTCTTGGACTGGCAAAAGTAATAGGCGGAATCTTCGGACGAAGCTCGGCGCTTGTCGCCGACGGCATTCATTCTTTCTCCGACTTTCTAAGCGATATCATAGTCATTGTTATGATTGGAATAGCCCGTAAGCAACCCGATGTCAAACATCAGTTCGGGCACGGTCATTATGAAGCGCTTGCTACAGTCATTCTATCGTTAGCCCTTATGATTGTTGCGATTGGAATACTTATCGACAGTGTCAACCGAATAGTTCTCGTTTGTCAAGGCGGTTTAATTCCACGTCCGGCACCTATTGCGCTCTTCATAATCGCAATTTCAATAATATCCAAAGAATGGCTTTTCCATTTCACGTTCAGAGTCGGCAGGAGGATAAACAGCGAAGCTGTAAAAGCGAATGCCTGGCACCACCGAAGCGATGCTTTTTCGTCAATAGCTACTTTGATCGGTGTAGCCGGCGCTATGTTTATGGGCGATAAATGGCGCATTCTCGACCCCATAGCCGCCATTATAGTCTCGATTATAATTGCAATCGTAAGCGTGAAAATGATCTACCCCGCTCTTGGCGAATTGCTTGGCCGTTCATTATCGGACGAGGCTTGTTCAAAAATAGAAAAAGTGATTGCGGAAACTGAAGGAGTAATAAGGTGGCATCGTCTGCGCACATTCAAAAGCGGCAACGACGCGTATATCGAAGTGCATATTAAAGTCGACCCGGAATTAACTGTCAGCAAGGCACACACTATAGCGACTTTAACAGAGAACCGAATAAAGAAGTCTTTGCCGGAAATGTCGGTCTATGTGACCACACATATTGAGCCGGCAGAAAGCTAAACAGCTGAATTCGGTTCGGAGTGATAACGCATTGGCGACAGAAACACTGACTACCTCGTAACACCATAAATCCGTCCAACGCCAAAACGAGTCAATCATTTCCAAGGAACCATCAAAGAGTAGCCGCGTGCCTTTGGCACGCCTCAAACGCCTAACAATAAACCTGTTACGCCACAGCTACTTAGAGGCGTGCCAAAGGCACGCGGCCACATTCAGGGCGGAAATTCATATAAAACTGGAGTTCTGCAATCCGTCGGAAGCATAAGTCACTATTGCTTTCCGATCGTTGGCTTGATGTTCACAAGGAAAAGATGCTACAGATTGTCGATGAGGATCATATAGGAGGCGGTGAAGGCTTCGCCCGGGGCGAGGCGGTTGACGGCGCGACGCCGGGAGAAATCACCCCCAAAGCCTACAGAATCGGCTCGTCCATACCACGGCTCGATGCAGACAAAAGGCGCATCGGGCTTCGGCGCCCACAGACCGACGTAGGGCGAGCTGAAAAGCAGGGTGACTACCGGCGAGCGGCGGCTGTCGAGAAGCGACACCCTATGCACCTTGCTGTTGCCGAAAATCAGCGCATCACGGCTGAATGTATCAGCTTTTATAGGAAGCATGCCCACGTCGTCAAGCTTCACATAGGCGCCCACATCGCCGACGCAACCGTTCCAACCGATAATTTCCGTGATCAGATCAGTGGCATCGAACGCGAAATAGCCGTGCACCGGCTGCGACGCATCGAAACCGGGCAGATTGAACGCCGGATGGGCGCCGATCTGAAAACAGAGCTCTTCGGGGCCGGTGTTGACGACGCGCCACTTAACAGTAATTCTTGTCTCATAAAGCGCATAGCCTATCTCAAGACGGAACGGCCGGGGAAACTGTTCGAGAGTCTCGGGTGTCGATTCAAGCACGTAGAGCAGTTCGTCTTCGGGAGCGTCAGCCACAGGCTTGAACTCCATGTCGCGGGCAAAACCGTGCTGCTCCATCTTATACTCGCGGCCATCAATGCGGAAAACGCCGTTCCACAACGCCCCGACTATAGGGAAAAGCACCGGCGAGCGCCGTTTCCAAAACGCCGGATCGCCCTGCCAGAGATATTCATACCCACTGGCTTTGCTTGTTATGCTCTGAAGTTCGGCGCCGAACGACGACACCTCGACTTTGAGAAGATTGTTTTCGAGAATACTGTTCATAGACATCATTAAACTTGGTTTACGCAGCAAAAATACTCAAAATAGCGCTTTATTCGCTAAATTTGTGGTCAAGAAACAAACCTGTCAATGAAAATTATCCACACCTCCGACTGGCATCTCGGCGCTACCCTCTACGGCCACGACCGACTCGACGATCACCGCGAAATGTTGCGACAGCTCACCGAAACGGTTGCCAGCGAGCAGCCCGACGCCATGCTTGTCAGCGGCGACATTTTCGATAACTCCAGCCCGTCGGCTGCCGCCGAACGTCTTCTCGACAGTGCTCTGATGGAACTCGCCGACGCCGGGAAACCCGGTATGAAGATAATCCTCACCAGCGGGAATCATGATTCACCATCACGCCACACAACCCATTCGGCCGTCTACAGCCGTCTGGGAATCCACACTATCGGATCGGCCGGAATCACTGCCGACACCGATATAGCCGAGATTGCCGACAGGTTTATTATACGCGTAGGCGAAAAGGGGACGGTGATTGCTGTGCCTTACATAAACCGGCGCAATATGCCCGAGGGACTGTTCGACGGGCTGACCGATATAGTCTCGCGCGAGATAAGCCCCACGCTGCCGACTGTCATGATGGCCCACCTGCCCGTCTCACGCTCTGTCACCACGGGCCATTCCGATGCAGACGAGCGGTTTGTCGGCGGCTGTGAAAACGTCGAGATCGACAGTCTGGGACACGGCTACGACTATCTGGCACTCGGCCATATACATTGTCCACAACAATGGAACACAGGCAACGCCATTGCCCGCTATTGCGGCACCCCCTTACCTATCAGTTTTGACGAGAGCTATCCCCATTCCGTCACTATCGTAGAGCTGCCCGCTGCCGGAATCATTCCGACAGTCACGACTGTAACGCTGAAGCCCCGACGCAAGCTTGTCACGATAGGGGGCCCGGACGGGATGGATGAGGAAGAGCTCACGGCCGCACTGACCGATGCCGCGTCTGATTTGCCGGACGGAACTTTTATAAGGCTGAACCTCCGCCTGCCCGAAGGGACGATATTTCCGCGCCGCGAGACTATAGCGCACCTCTCGGCCCTCTGTGGCGACCTCGGGCTGGAATACTGCACCACCAATCTTCTCCGCAGCCGTCGGGACGACGCAGCCGCGCTCCATACGGCGCTGACAGTGTCGGAGATGCGCGATACGACTGAGGAAGAAATAGCGGCCGGCCTATTTCGTCGCAAAGGACTCGAATGGAGCGACGAGCTCGCCGGACTGCTCGCAGAAGCCGTAGCCGCTGTCAAGGCTGACGATAATCTCAAATCCTGACAATCAAAATGAAACTGAAAACACTCGACATCGAGAATATAGCGTCGTTCGAGAAAGCCTCGGTCGATTTCGACAATGGCCCTCTTGGAAACGCCGACATTTTTCTGATCAACGGCGAGACAGGCTCGGGCAAATCGACACTGCTCGACGCCATTTGCCTCGCGCTCTACGACAATACTCCGAGAATGAATGCCGGCGGCCGCGGCGACAAAGAGAACATGCCCGACAACATCACCTACGGGAATCCGATGCGCCTGTTGCGGCTAAACACCAACCAGGGGCTCGTCAGGCTGATTTTCGAAGCCGACGGCGACAACTGGGAAGCTCTATGGACGGTCAGACGCATCAGGGAACGACGCCGCAAAAAAGATGAAGAACCGGGCACGAAGCTCAAACGCGAATGGACTCTGACAAATCTGCGCACTCGCGAGACAATGACACAGATCAGAGAAATAAACACTGCGGTAGCCCGTCTGACAGGTCTTGATTTCGGCCAGTTCTGCCGCACGACCATGCTATCTCAGGGCGAATTCGCCGCGTTTCTTAAGAGTGATGTCGACGAGAAGGCGGCTCTGCTGCAAAAAATCACGGGGCTCGACAAGTTTGAGAAGGCGGGTAAAAAGATTTTTGCTATTACATCGGCTAAAGACCGAATCCGACAGGCTGCGAAAGAACGGCGCGACGCGCTTGTCGCACAGGCGCTATCAGGCGAAAGGCGCGCCGAACTCGAAGCTGAGGATGCTGAGCTCGCCCGACGGAAATCCGAAGCCGAGAATCTGAAAAAACGGCTCACCGAGGCAGCCTCATGGGAAACCAGACGCAACGAGATTGCCCAGAAACTCGAAAAAGCCATAAACATCAGGAACGACGCCGAAAAGCAAGCCCGGTCAGAAAAATACGCTGACGCAATAAAAGGCATAAGGCTTTTCGACGCCAGCGCGAAAGCACGGTCTGCCCTATCCTTTCTTCGCGAAGCGCAGAAGCGCCTCGAAACCGAACAGGTCAGACTTATTTCCTGCCGCCACAATTTCAGGGATCTGACCTGTCGGCTTGCCGCTCTCGAAAACGAACTGACCAAAACCGCCAGAACACGCGACGCAATTGACGCGGCCATTGAGTCCCGAAGGCCTATTAGAAGCATTCTCGACAATGCGCCGATGCTCGCCGGGAAGCTGAACAGTGTCGCCGATCTGCGTTCCGCAGTGGCTGCAAGCGAGCGTAATCTGAAGACTGCCGACGAAGAGATTGCCAATGTCATACGTCCTCGCCTGCAACATGCCGAAGCTGTCGAAAAAGAATGTTCCTCAACTCTCGGCAATATCCGCAAAAGGCTCGAAGAAACGTCGGAAAAACTTGCTGAAACGAAACTGTCCGATATGCGCAAAGAAAAAGATGCGCTTTCAGAAAGCAGCCGCAAGCTCGACCGCCTCTCGGCTATAGTGGATGCCGTCAAGCGCTCTAACGAGAATTTAGCCGCCTGCGGTCGCGTAATGGACGATATAGCCGCACGCACTGCGACTTCGCAGAAAGCTCTCGCCGAAACCGGGAAAACGCTGATTGCAGCGCGCGCGGCCCGCGACGCCTATAAGAAATCGTCAGACGACGCCGCCAGAGCGGCCGGAGATGCCGCCGAACATCTCAGAGCGAACCTCCGCGTCGGTGACAGTTGTCCCGTCTGCGGCTCACTGATCGACCATGAGCTGACAGCCGGCGAAATACTGCGCGAGCTCGCCGACAAAGCGCGTCTGGAATTTGAACGGCACCAGTCAGAATATGAAACCGCTCTCAGACATCAGGCTGAGATCGAAAGTACGATAAAGGCGCTTGCTGTCGATAAAGAGAAAACCGACAATGAGCTCGGGCGCCTGAACGAAGAAAAAAAGAGACTGTCCGATGATCTGAGCGTAAAGAGCCATGAACTCGGAATAACCGTAGACAGCAACCTTGCCGATACGATCTCGCACCACACTGCGACTGTAGCGGACAGGATCGGCGAACTGTCATCACAGATAGCAGCCGCTGAAACTCTGGAAAAAACCGTCGGTGAACTTCGCGCATCGGTTGACAACATTCAGCGCCGTCTCGACAGCGCGCGCAAATCCTGTGAGAAAGTACGACAGATTCTCTCCGGCGCTCTCGAACGCAGGAGCGCAATCTCCGCGACAATAGAGACCAACAATGTCAATATCGCGTCGACTCTCGACGAGTTGTCGGCCGTTCTCGACGGTTCGGCTGTAAGTAGCCGGGACTTCCGCCGTGAACCCGCCGAATATGCCGCCGACATCACAGCCGCCGCAAGAGAGCTTACTTCTCTTATCGAACAATCAACGGGCCTTTCGAAACAACTCGAGACACTGACCGGCATAATTGACCGCAGCCGGCACCTGCGCGACGAAATATCCGGCAAACTCGGTATACCCGAAGATGAGCATGCGGCAACCGCTCAGGTGAACGGTGATTCCCGAAACGTCGAGAAAGATTTCTACAGTCTGTCTAACGCTGTCACTTCGGCTGTAGCATCTATAAACGCACAAAACACCGATCTCAGCCGGCAGAAAACGCTTCTCGACGACTTCTTCGCCACAAATCCGACAATCGACCGAGCCGAAGTCGAACACCTCATGACCCTTCCCGAAAGCACGGTGAAAGGCTGGCGCGACACTGTCGACAATATACAGCGGCTTCTCATTGCAAGCGAAACAGAGCTTTCAGCAGTAAAACGCGAGTCGCAAGAACACGCGAAAACACGACCGGCCGATCTCATCGACGAGACTGCCGACAACGCGACCGGCAACGGATGGCTTGCTGCCGATCTGCACCCCCTGATTGCTGAAGCCGAAAAAGCTGAAAGAGAAGCCTTAGAAGAACGCGCCCGGATAAAAGCAGTGTTCGACAACGCCGCGCGGTATTCTGCCGAACTTCTACGCGCCGATGAAGAGCTGGCAGCCGCCGACGCAGACTACAGCCGCTGGGAACAGCTTTGCCGCTATCTCGGCGACGCCGAAGGCAAGAAATTTCGCCGAGTGGCCCAGAGTCATCTGCTCGAATGCCTCATAAACGGCGCTAACAGCTATCTCAAACGACTTAACGACCGATATGAGCTTGAGGTTTATCCGGGAACATTCACTATAATGGTGACCGACAGCTATCAGGACTACGCCAGACGGACAGCCAACACAATCTCGGGAGGCGAGACATTCCTCGTGTCGCTCGCACTGGCGCTGGCGCTGAGTGACATCGGCGAAATGCGCGGCTGCGACACACTCTTTATCGACGAAGGCTTCGGCTCGCTAAGCGGAGAACCGCTCGACCGTGCTGTCGCTACGCTGAAAAGTCTCCACCACCATGTCGGACGCCGTATCGGCATAATAAGCCATATAGCTTCGCTGCGCGAGAAAATAGCCACCCAGATAATCGTGGAACGTTCCACGGGTCGTGCGGCCTCTCTGCGTCTGCTCTGCTGACCGCGACTGAAAAACTTAATAAATTTTCAATATGTTATATTCTTACGGTTCGGTATTTAATATCTAACTTTGTGCCCCCCATTCTGCGAAACTAACCATTTACAGCTCTCTCGCTTATAACCAATGTCACAAACGCCCAGAATCAACGGACTGACCGACAACGAGGTGCTCGCCAGCCGGCGAAGCCATGGCTCCAATGTGCTCACTCCGGCAAAACGCACTCCATGGTGGAAAGAGTTCCTGAAAAAATTCTCCGACCCGCTGATAATCGTCCTGCTGATTGCAGGAGTACTGTCAATCGGCATCTCTATTTATGAATATTTCGGCTTAGGGAACAGCTCGAAAGTATTTTTCGAGCCAATAGGCATTTTCATAGCCATTTTGCTCGCAACCGGCCTGGCCTTCATATTCGAATCACGGGCCAATAAAGCATTCAGGATTCTCAACCGCGTCAACGACGACGAGCCCGTCGAAGTTCTCCGCAATGGCAACGTCACGTCGATTCCGCGCCGTGACATCGTTGTGGGTGACATAATAATGCTCAACACAGGCGACGAGATACCGGCCGATGCCGAACTCGTCGATGCCGTCACACTGAGTGTCGACGAGTCGACACTCACCGGCGAGCCGCTTGCCGCCAAAACTGTCGACGAAGCCCATTTCGACAAAGAGGCCACCTACCCTTCAAACCATATTCTACGCGGAACAAAGATAATGGAGGGGCACTGCATCGCCCGCGTGACCTCTGTCGGCGACGCCACGGAAATGGGAAAGGTCTACAAAGAGGCGCAAATCGACGACTCGGTCAAGACTCCGCTCAACGAACAGCTCGGGCGTCTGGCCGTATGGATAACAAACGGCAGCTATGTGTTTGCCGCCCTTATAATCGTTGTTCAGATAATCGGATTTTTAGGATGGGGAGAACCGGCTGCATGGCTTCCCGCTGCGCCCGTAGGGTTCTTCTTCTGGTTCGTCATTGCCCGTTCAAAGAAAGCATCCCGAAAAATCAACATAGCGGTCATTGCCCTGTTTTTCGCACTGTTCATAGCATCGGTCTGCGCGGCCTACGCCATGATAAACTCCGAAGCCGGAACCACCGACTGGTCTCATCTTCTGGCCCATACGCTGAAGACACTTATGGTCGCCGTGACTCTCATCGTCGTAGCCGTACCCGAAGGGCTCCCTATGGCAGTGACACTTTCGCTGGCATATTCCATGAGCAGTATGCTGAAAGCCAACAATCTCGTCAGAAAGATGCATGCCTGCGAGACAATGGGTGCCACTACGGTTATCTGCACCGACAAGACCGGCACTCTGACCCAGAACAGGATGCAAGTCTTCAAGACCGACTTTTTCGGCAATCCCGACAATGATATAATCAGCGAAGGAATAGCCGTCAACTCTACAGCCCGGCTCGACACGTCGGGCGACACTCCGCAGGTATTGGGCAACCCGACCGAAGGAGCGTTGCTGCTGTGGCTCGCCTCACGCGGCGTGGACTACGAGAAACAGCGGCTCGGAGCAAAACGGGTCGAAGAGCTTCCGTTCACAACAGAGCGCAAATATATGGCCACAGTCGTTGAATCGGCCACGGGAGGACGCATACTCTACGTAAAAGGCGCGCCCGAGATAGTTTTCGGTCTATGCGCCGACACCTCAGGCCTCACCAGACAGGAACTCGACACGCGCCTCGCGGAATATCAGAATATGGCCATGCGCACTCTCGGTTTCGCGTGGCAGCGCCTCGAGCCCGGACAAACGGCGATTGCCGACGGTCACGTCGTGGCCGACGGTCTGGTGTTTCTCGGCATAGCCGCAATCTCCGATCCAGTCCGAGCCGATGTTCCCGAAGCAGTCGGAGAGGTTCTCAATGCCGGAGTAAAGATCAAGATCGTGACCGGCGACACCCCCGGCACTGCCAAAGAAATCGGCCGGCAGATAGGTCTATGGAACGACGCCACCGACACCGGCAGCGAGATCGCTACAGGTCCCGAAATAGCCGCCATGACCGACGACGAGCTTCGCCGACGCGTCGAAGACCTGAAAATCATTGCCAGAGCACGTCCTCTCGACAAGAAACGGCTTGTCGAGGCACTTCAGGCCCACAACGAAGTGGTGGCGGTCACAGGCGACGGCACCAACGACGCTCCGGCCCTGAAAGAGGCCCACGTCGGCCTGTCGATGGGCGACGGCACTTCGGTTGCAAAAGAAGCCTCAGACATAACCATAATCGACAACTCTTTCTCGTCGATAGTCCGTGCGGTCATGTGGGGTCGTTCGCTCTACAAGAACATTCAGCGTTTTCTGCTGTTCCAGCTTACAGTCAATGTTGCCGCCTGTCTGCTGGTTCTGTGCGGTTCGTTTATCGGAGCCGAATCTCCGCTGACAGTCACGCAGATGCTTTGGGTGAACATTATAATGGACACCTTCGGAGCTATGGCTCTTGCCTCGCTTCCCCCCTCACGCTCGGTCATGCTCGACAAACCCCGCGACCGCTGCGCCTCGATTCTGACACGCCCGATGATAGCCGAGCTTACCTCGGTCGGGGTCATCTTCTTCGCGCTCACATTCGGTTTCTACTGGCTTTTCTGTCACAGCGACGTCACCTCCATTCCCCGGATGCTGACGGCTTCAGTCGGCCCCCTCACAACAGAGACCCCCTACGAGATGACCCTTCTGTTTTCGATTTTCGTATGGACGCATTTCTGGTATATGTTCAACTCGCGCGCCTTTGAAACCGGAAAAAGCATATTCGCCCTGAAAATGAGCCGCGGATTCTGGACCATAGTTGCCGTCATCGTAGTCGGCCAACTATTTATAAATGAAATAGCCTATGAGTTTTTCAACGTCTCACCGATGATACATACCCTCGACTGGCGTTTCAATCCGTCAGGCACACTGGATCTTGTCATAATAATAGCCGCATCGTCGGACGTCGTCTGGGTGCGTGAAGCCTACCGGCTGATCTTCCGCCGAAATAATGATGGCTACAAGCGCGGCTGACTTGGAACATTGGTTGTTATTTATGGCCATTTAAGCCCATTCGGCAACTTTCGTCGGGCTGGTGCGTTTATATTATGAATAATTCGTAAATTTGTCATTGTTAAAATCCGATTCACTTATGCTTCGACGAGTTGCTTTAACGCTGACCCTACTGATTGCCATAGCGGCATCAGCCACTCAACGCAGTGAGAAAACCCTCGGTCTTGCCGGCGGATTCAACACCGCCAACGACGGCGCTGTCGCCGGCGTTTTCTTCCAATACAGCTTTTCCAGCCATTTCAGGCTGGCTCCGAGCGCCGATTACGTTTTCCGCCACCGTGGCATCGACGGACTCCACGTGAATCTCAACTGCCAATTCCCGATCGGTGTCGGCAGCGGCCGCTTTGATGTCTACCCTCTTGTCGGTCTGAACCTTATGTCGATGTATGACCATTCTATCGTCGAGACAGAAGATGTCAGCAGCCGCCGGACGCGGCTCGGCCTCAACATAGGCGGAGGATGTGAGTGCTACTGCACGAGCTCTCTGAAAATTTTTGCCGAGGGCAAATTCAACTGGGTGAAAGACTTCAATTCGGGAGTATTCACCGTCGGCATAGGATATGTCTTCTAAAATCCCGCTGCTCAGTATTGTAATACCGGCATATAATGCGTCGGCAACTCTCTCGCGCGCACTCGGCTCGATCGAGCCTCTGGACTCGGTAGAAGTTGTCGTTATTGATGACGGGAGCACCGACGCCACTGCCTCCATAGCGGCTTCATTCACCGACAGGCTGACGCTCCGAATAATTTCTCTTGAAAGAAACAGCGGAGCCTCAGCAGCCTGGAATGAAGGTATCAGAGCATCGCGCGGCACTTTTGTCACTCGCCTCGACGCTGACGACATTCTCGGGCCCATAAGCCCGGTCATACCCCTGCTGACCGACAGCGCCGACATCCTATGGGGACGCGTCGAAAGCCTGAAAAGCGGAAAGCGCAGGCGACTGAAGCGCCCCGAGTCGGCCGACCTGAACGACCAGCCGATATGCGTCGACTCTTTCAGCCTGTGGGGGAAAGCAATCCGCCGCAGCCTGTTGTCGAAGCCCGATATGGAGTGTTTTCCGGGCATCGACTGCTGGGATGATCTCGGAGTCGTCGCCCGGCTTTTGGCCCGACATCCAAGAGTGGAATTCACCGATTCACTGACATACACCTACATACTTCAGCCCCACGGCCAATCATTGTCGACCTCATCGCGACAGCGTCTCCTGAACGACCATATCGCCACCGCACGCCTGCTCGAACAGCGGTTCATTGCCGACGGTATTGCCGACCGGTATGCCGAATTCCTGAATCATCTTAAATTCGCGGCGAAGGTGAAACTGCTGCGCCACCGCGACCGCGATGTGGCCGCCTGGAAATCGACATTCCCCGAAGTCAACCGCCGCATAATGGGTCTGCGCCATGTCGCACTGCGCCATCGCCTTATGTTCGCCGCGGTCGCCTCGCTCCCGACAAAGCCAGTCCAGCTTATCGCCAACCTCTTCGATTCTCCGGAATCTCTGACATAAAGTCAGTTTGGCCTATAGTTTTAAAAGATATTTTTTATCGGCGGAAATGGTGTCGGACCGAAATATTTTCATATATTTGCGAAATAGACTTTCCGGTTAAATGTCGTTCTTCGAACAATACATAAACAACAGTCTGATCTACTGGATTGTGACGATAGCTTATTTCGTTACGATCCTGAGCATTATCGGCGTCGTTATCAGCGAGAACCGCAATCCGCTGAAATCACTGGCGTGGGTAACCGTGTTGCTTCTGTTTCCGATCGGCGGCATTATTCTATACATATTCTTCGGGCGCAGCCTCAAGGACATACACATGATTTCGCGGCGAAACCGCCGCCGGCTTCTCGAACGCAGCCACGAATCGGGCCGCAGCGCCGATTCCCAGCAGCTTCTCGGGGCCGAAGGACGGCAACACGTACAGCTCGGACGGTCGCTCGTCGGCGCAAACTATACCGACGGCAACATCGTCGAAGTGTTCACGGCCGGCCCCGAGATGTTCGCCGCCCTGCTCGACGACATTTCCCGGGCAAAACACTATATCCATCTTCAGTTCTATATAATTGACGACGACGCCACAGGCGAGCGGCTT
>HF985563.1:40026-60984 GCA_000431215.1 Prevotella sp. CAG:1031 | reverse complement strand
GGCTTGCCGCCGCTCTCGAAGAAGCTGCCCGGCGCGGCGTTGCCGTGCGCGTCATCTACGACGACATCGGCTCAATCCACATTTCGCGCCGCTACGTCAAGCGGCTACGCGCGGCCGGCGTGGAAATCTACCCGTTCTTCAGGGTGAAATTTCCCCCGTTCGGCTCGCGCATCAACTGGCGTAACCACCGCAAAGTCTGCGTCATCGACGGCCACAGCGGATTCATCGGCGGCATGAACATCGCCGACCGCTATATGACAGGAGGCAAGTTCGACCGATGGCGCGACACCCACCTCAGAGTCATGGGCCCGGCTGTGGCGTCGCTCCAGTATTCGTTTGCCATCGACTGGAACTTTATGGGGCAGCCACTCGTCGACGAGCCCGCCGGTACCGAGCGCTACGCTCCCGCCGGCCGGGGCGTAGGCCTTCAGCTCGTCACCTCAGGCCCTACATCGCGCTGGAGCAATCTCGCGTTCATGATGCTGAAAGCTATCGGCAACGCAAAAAAACGCGTCTATCTCCAGACCCCCTACTTTCTCCCGACCGACGCTCTGCTTCGAACGCTTCAGGCGGCCGCTCTGGCGCGCGTCGACGTGCGCGTCATGATGCCCGGACGCAGCGACAGCACGATTCTGACCCTCGCCTCGCGAAGCTATATTCAGGAATGCCTGCGCGCGGGAATCAAGATCTATTTCTACGAAGCCGGTATGCTTCACGCAAAGACCCTCGTTGTCGACGACGACTTCGCGTCGGTCGGCTCGACCAACTTCGACTTCCGCAGTTTCGAACATAATTTCGAAGCCAACTTCTTTATCTACGACCGCGAGATAAACTCCCGGCTGACCGCCGACTTCGAGGCCGACATGGCTCTCAGCCGTCGCATCCGCGCCAGCGAATGGCGTCATCGCCCCGTTCTCGTCAAGGCGAAAGAATCAATCTACCGTCTTCTGTCGCCAATCCTCTAAATAGTTAATAAAAGTTAAAATCGCATTGTCGGTTAAACTTGATTGCGTTTCGAAAGTCAAATTTATACAATAACGCAAGCAGCCCTTGCGTTATAAAAGCGACAAGACACAATTCAAGAAAGCATAAAGACCAAGAAGTGATTTTCAAGAGTAACAAAAAGGAACGAGCCGGAACGCAGTGATTGCGCTCCGGCTCAAAACTATTATGAGTCAGGACGACTGTCAGCGCAGACGGTCGTAACTGCGCAGCAGTTTGATATCGTGGTTGATACCCGCCAGGGCGAGAATCTCGAACAGCAGCGCGCCGAGAGTGAAAGCGCCGCACCATGTCCACGAAATTGTTCCCTCCGTAGCCCTGTCACAGAGGATATAGACAGTGATTCCGATGCTCACGAGCGTCATGGCTATCGACAATAGCACACAACTCTTCTGAAAGCCGAGATTGCCATAGGCAAAAATAGCGATCAGGCTCAGAATAACGGCCAATGCGGCAGGAATGATGAGGCCGATAAAATCATAGGCAAACAGCTGACCGACAGCTTCAACGCCATCGGCAGAAATTGTTAGAGCGCCGAAAGGCAACGCGATAAAGGCTATCAGGCAGGCGAGCGCCAACAGAAGCCATACGGTTTGAATTCTCTGTAGCATATCTATTTTTTTATTAATTTTGATGCAAAGTTACAATATTTTCAACAACCGGCGCCGTCAGGCTGTTCAGACAGCCTGAAAATAATGAGCCGGCACGCTTAAATCGGCCGGAGCATGAACAATTTCAGGCTGACAACTATTCTAAATAAAAACTAATAACATATACATATCACAACGATGAAACATTTTCTCATTCCAACCCTCGCTATTGCCGCCCTGCTGACCGTAGGAGCCTGTAAATCGTCACAAAACACGGCATCGCCCTCTCGGCCAGCTTCCGCGACAACAACAAACAGCCGCATCATCGACAATCTCGTAGGCGACTGGACAATCGTCGACATCAACGGCACTCCCGTTTCAGCCGCCTCCGACGGCGAAGTGCCATATCTGGGATTTTCGCGCAATGCCTCCGACCCGTCGCTGCTCGACTTCTATGCCTACAACGGCTGCAACTTCATCAACGGAGCCATTGCTATCGACAAGGGCGCCATGAAACGCGTCGGCGAGAATACGTCGACAATGCGCATGTGTGCCGACGCACCCTATGAAATGGCGATCGCCACAGCCCTCGAGACAATGAAAACATTCAGAATCGAACGTGTCAACGACTCTTCGTTCCTCTACATCGTCAACGGAGCCGGCCAGACCGTCATGACGCTGCGCAAGCATAACCTCGAGTTCCTCGACGCGGCCTGGCGCGTGACCCGCCTCAACGGCAAGGAGGTTCCTGCGAAAAGCAATATACTGTTCGTTGTCGACCTACAGGAGAAAACTATCCACGGTAACGCCGGCTGCAACGTCCTCAACGGAGCGATTGCTGTTGACATGGATCGCGAAAACGGCCTGCAGTTCACCAACCTCGCAACCACACGCATGAGCTGCCCCGACATGGCTCTCGAACAGGAATTCCTTCAGGCTCTCGGTCAGGTTCGCAGCGCGGTTTCGGTCAACGGCGGCAAAAACTGCCGTCTGCGCAATGCCGACAACGCCACCATAATCGAACTACGTAAAATGTCGAAGGACGAACTTCGCGAGCTCGACTGACACCTCAACGACAGTAATAAAGCTAAAGAAGACGTGCCGCAGCTTCCGGCGCGTCTTCTTTTTAATGCAGAGAGCTTCCTGAGGGAATTAGTAGGAATTAGCAATGAGCAATGAGCAATAATCCGGCGGAGTATCATGGAGCGGGGCGAGGCCTGACTCCCCTGCGACAAGCGCGGGACGTGCGACATTTCTACATCCGATTGCGTTAGCTCAATGGTTTTAGTTAAGCTCATCAATGTCAAAAATCGCCTTGGCGTAGGGACGTGCCTTCGGCACGTCGCATTGCAAAGCGCTGATTGCCAGCCGCATGAGAAACGTGCCAAAGACACGTCCCTACGCTCGGATCCGGCAATTTGCTCGGTAAAACCTTAACTAAACACCATTGTGCGTTAGCTGTCGGTTTGAAGGCCCAATATGACTCCGCGACAAGCGGCGGAGCCTGCGCAGTCGCGGAACGGCGATAGTCAAGGTTTCAGTTCAAGTCGTTAGGATGATATGAGAAGACTGACTCTTCGCAAATAGTCCGAATCTCCGCATTGAAGTCCAAGCGCCTATGATGCTCAGGCAGTTAATCGATCCAGTTTATTGTTTCCCTCGCAATGCTCGGCGAAACCGTACCTGCGTATATATTGACCCCGGCCTTGGCTATCGCCCGTTTCGCGGCGGCGCGCACTGCCGTGGCTTGCCGCGAATTGGTGGGGACAGTAGTTTCCGCCAGCTATCGCAAGCGGTTGTAGACATATCGCGCGTCCCGCGCTTGACGGCAATTCGTCTGTCTGAGATGGTTAGTCTGCAAAAAATTGTCAGGCACTACAGCCAATATCACGCGACCACATTCAGGGCGGAAAATCATATAAAACCAGAGTTTTGCAACTCCAACTATTGCTAATTGCTAATTCCAGCAATTTTACGCCAAAACGAAAAATTTTAGCAAAAACATTTGGCAAATCCAAAAAATATGTTGCATATTGCGAACAAACAAAAATAAAATAATATGTTTATGACCGTAACAACTATTACTTTGAGAACAACTCTCTCATTATCATTATTGGCAGTAGCGGCTATGGCCGTCGCAACCGAGCCGGCCGACAGCATCGCCACCGACAGCATCGCCGCCATCGAGAAGGCGATGTCGAAGAAGCTCGACGAGGTCACGGTAGAAGGCAAAACACACTGGCATAATGTCAAGGGCTCGACATATCTTCCTACGAAGAAACAGAAAAATGCCGCAGCTACGGCAACCGACCTACTTGCCTTGATGGCAATCCCTGAAATACGGGCTACGCTTGCCAGTGAGACCGTTACGACGCGTGACGGGCAATCTGTCAGCCTGTTTGTCAACTATTTTCCAGCCGACGCTAATGATTTGACAGGAATGAGAGTTCAAGACTGCGCTCGGGTTGAATATCTTGTTGCGCCAACCGATCCGAGATTTCAAGGCGCAGAATACGTTATTAACTTCATAATGCAAGAATATGAATATGGAGGCTACACCAAGATTATGGCAGTTCAGCGAATACTTGATATAAACTATAACAAAGAAAACCTATTTTCGAGATTCACCTATAGGAAGATGACCTTCGACATTCTGACTAATCCGACCTATTTAATCGACAATCACTCGGGATCATCGACCTACTCAACATTGAGACTTACTAACGCCGACGGAAACGAATATCTTCTTCACAGAAACCAAATTTACGACAAATCTCACTATCGCCGTCTTGAAGTGCCGGTTACTTTCCGCGCCACATACAACTCTGAGAAGTTGCAATTTCGAAACACATTATCGTTTTCACATAGTCATTATTACAAGTGTCAATCAAGCGGGAAACTTGTTTACGAGCCGTCGCTTGGCGAAGACTATTCGTGGTTAACAAACAACCCTTCTCGCGTGAATTCGCTGGCCTATAATGGTTCATTATACATTTCTCTGCCGCGCGAATTCTCGCTTTCATTTGCCCCGCAATTCATTTATACCCACACAAATTCAACATCAATTTATTCTCGATCAGGAGCAGATATCGTTGACCGCAATGCGCGTGAGAATGCCTACAGAATACTTGGGAAACTGAATTTGAGAAAACAGTTCGGTCAAAAACATTCAGTATTTTTTGAAATACTTGGTGGCGACGACATTAGCCGCCTCATCTATAGCGGTACAAACAACTTCGACGACAAATACTACTCTTCCATATTAGCCGGGACAATAGGCTATGCCTTTTTCATCAATAACCTGATGGTAAATATCGACGGCGGCTACGCCTGGGAGCAGAGTTCTATAAACGGGCTGAAAGCCAACGACTATTATCCTTTTGCCCATCTTTTCTCGCGATGGTCTATCAACAGCAAAAACGCCGCTACACTTAGCTTTCAATACGCCACAAACAGCACAGCGATTTCGCAGCGCGCGTCTGACGTGATTACGTCAAATGAATTCATGGATAAAACCGGAAATCCCAATTTAAGAAATTCTCGACACATCACTCTTAGACTCTATTATGACTATACTGTCAACTCCAACATATCATTGTATGCCGGCGGTTCTTTCTTTATGTTTTCTGATCGTCCGGCAGAAGAATATATTCCTTACAACGAAGGACGTCAGCTCATAAGGCAGATATACAACAGCGGCAACTACTATAAGGGCAACATTCAGGCAGGTACCGACTTGTCTCTTTTCAGCAAAAAAGTCAGCTTCTCTATCGGGCCTAACCTTAGTATGTACAAAACAACCGGAATTGGAGCAACAAGTTTTACAGACTTCAGCTTCTACGCTCGGGCACAGTACCACTTCGGCGACTTCACACTGTATGGTTCTGTAAACTCACCCGCCAAACAATTCGGAGAAACGAACGGCGTAATCTATAAACCTGAATGGTCCTATTCGCTTTATCTTATATGGGGTAAAAATGAATGGAATGTCAGATTAGAAACATTTAACATATTTGGCAAAGGATGGAATAACGGTACTTCAAAAATGGAATCGCCCTACTATTCTTTTCTCAGATATAACTATGGAACAGGACGCCATCCTGGTATTGGACTGTGCGTCTCCTACACATTCGGATACGGCAAAAAAGTTATGCGAGGCAACGAATCGGAAAACGTTCAACAAGCCCAGTCCGCTATTATGTAATCTCGATGTAAGTGGCGCGACGGTTCCATCATATTCAGCAGCGCGACAGCCGGCAGTGCGGGCCGGCCTGTCTCGCCATGATCGCAACGGCCATGGGGCGCGAGACCGATGCCGAAGATCTGGAGGCGCTGTGCCAGACAACGTCGGAGGGCATTTCGCTGAAAACAATCGCCGACATAGCCCGGATAGAAGGCATAGAGTCGGCAGCCGCCACCGTCACGCCCGAGCGCCTCGCCGAGCTGCCTCTGCCCTGCATTCTCCACTGGGACAACAACCACTTCGTTGTGCTCTACGAGATAACCCGCAAGGGGCGCTACCGCGTGGCTGACCCGGCGGCGGGGAAGGTGAGCTACTCGCACGAAGAGCTGACGCGCCACTGGGCGCGCCCCGAAGATGGGGGCCGCGGCAGCCGTGATAAGCGGCGAGCTGACCCTCGGCGGCATGATGGCGGTGCAATATATGGTCGGACAGCTCGGTAGCCCGCTGGCGCAGCTTCTCGGCTTCATGTTCTCGCTTCAGGACGTCAGGCTCAGCCTCGCGCGCATCGGCGACATCCACCGTCAGGAGCCCGAAGATTCGGCCGTCGACCCCGAAGCGCCCGTTCCCGACGGAGACATCGCCTTAAGCGACCTCATGTTCCGCTACGACCGCCATTCCGACGTCCCCATTCTCGACAACCTCAACATAACGATTCCCCGGGGAAAGGTGACGGCAATCGTAGGCTCGTCGGGCAGCGGAAAATCTACACTCATAAAACTTCTTTTAGGCTATTACAACCCCGAGGCCGGAGCTATACGCGTAGGCGACACCGACCTGCGCGGCGTCAGCCGCCGCGAGTGGCGCCGCCGCTGCGGAGTGGTGATGCAGGACGGCGTCATCTTCGGCGAGAGCATAGCGCGCAACATAGCCACGGCCGACGCCGACATCGACCAAGAGCGACTCGAAGAGGCCGCGCGCATGGCCTGTATAGACAGCTTCATAAAAGATCTGCCGCTGGGCTACAACACGATAATCGGGCGCGACGGCGTCGGCATAAGCCAGGGACAGCGCCAGCGCATTCTGATTGCCCGCGCGATCTACCGCCGGCCGTCGGTGCTCGTGCTCGACGAAGCCACAAACTCGCTCGACGCCCTCAACGAGAGCCACATCGTCGACAACCTCCAGAACTACTACCGCGGACGCACGGTTGTCGTCGTGGCCCACCGCCTCTCGACGGTCAGAAACGCCGACCTCATCATAGTCATGGACGGCGGCCATATCATCGAATCGGGAAACCATCAGAGCCTTCTGGAGCGAAAAGGAACATACTATAACCTCGTCAAAAGCCAGCTGCAACTCGACTCATGAAAAAGAAGAACGACCAACAGATACCGCCGGTTCTGTCGCCGCGCATATCGGCAATGCTCGGGAAACTCCCGAGCCGACTCCTGACAGCCAACCTCATAGCCATCGCAGTCATTCTCGCCGCGATAGTGGCCGTGGCCGTGCTGATGCCCTACCCCCACGGCCACGGCGAATCCATCGCCTCCCACCTCCTCGCCCACTGAGCACGGCGCCGCCCGCGCGCACACAGATTTCTTAAATTTTCTTATTCCACATTTTTGTTGTAACTTTGCGGCGCTGTATGTATCTGCTTATACATATCCGCCACATTGAACCGATATTCACACATTGATGAATTTCGGCAACATATCTTTTTCGGGAATCTCTGATATAAGTTCTATTGATCTAAATTCAGGGGAAAGGGAGTATTTTAGCTACTCCCGGGATTGGTAAAATTCATCGATTTAGCAAATGATTGGGAATAAAGAACATACGTCGTTCGACGTAATGTCATTTTTGCAATCAAGAGTCGCGGCACTCTCCGCTGATACTGCTTTTAAATACCGAAAAGCCCTCTCTGAATTCAATAGTTTCCTGTCATGCCACAAATTGTCGGTCAACAATCTGTCATCTGCTACGATTTGCGACTGGGTAACCGAGATGTTCCGACAAGGTTTGTCAACAGCAACAATAGCCCAGCGTCTTAATATATTGAACAGTCTGTTCAAACAAGCTGCCGACAAGGGATATATGTGCCAATGCAACGCACCACGAGAGATAGCCCGCACAATCGAATCGGCAGATTTCAAACAACCGCCTCTGCTCAGAGCCTCGATATTCGACAATTGTCTTTCGACATTACGCGAATTCATAAACGACGACAACGAGCACAATAATATCTGCGGGGATATTCTGGTATTTTCTGTTTTGAACAGGGCTCTGCCACTCAAGGATATAATAAACCTCAACAAAGATGATTTAACCGGTTTCAATGGTTATTCAAGCCACATTCTCGAGCGTAACACCGACCCAAGGAGAAAATATATCTTTGATCTCAGGCAATCATATCGAACGCAAAAACAAATATATTCTTCAATAACGGATGAGTTAGACCGAAGATTCAGCACGCTCCTGAATCACGGCAACTTCTCTTTTGAAGATTTGGCCGGTTCGCTTTGGGTTTCAATTGCAATACGATGCGGAGCCACAGCCTCGGAAGCTCTGGATTGCATCTCAAATCCGGCACCTTATACTGTCCCGAAGTTCCATAAACGCACAGGGAATTCTTCTGACAACCGAGAGAAATGGTCGAAATCAGTCGAGGCAATGCTGACATATACATTGCCGAAATGGTATGCCATGCGGCTCCGACGGGGAGTGAGTTTTGAAGAGGTTAAGAAGGAGACGCTTAAGCTTCAGCCCGCGCCTGAATTATTCTATCCGGTCGAGACCATCAGGAAACATCTCAGAGGAAAAAGCGCTGTTATCGAACGGCCGTTTATCACCCAGACCGTATTTTTCAAAACCAACCCAGAAAACATACGTCCGATGTTTTCCAGAATCGGGGACAAAGCATGGTGTATCAGAACATCCGGCAATTTCGATGCCCCGTATGCGGCAATCCCGCAGGCCGACATGCTGCGATTCCAGAAAGCTATCGGAGTATTCTCGGCAGATTCCGAGATATTCCCACTCGGAAGTCTTACCCCGAAACCCGGTGAGAGCGTCATACTTATTCAAGCAGATTATTCAGGGCGCGAAGCTGTAATAGAAGATGTTTTCGAGAATAATTGCGGCACTGTGATGTTCCGTGTCAAACTGACTACTGATTACGGCTACGAATGGCGCGCCAAAATTGACGCCCGTCAGGTCGAGCTCATATCGAGAGCCGACTGAATGCTCAATGAGCGGCAGGAACCGCAAACATTGAGAAAATCTATATCTATCGCCAGTAAATAGAGAATATCTTACGAGCATATTTTAATGAGTTACAAACAATTGAAGTTTCCGAAGGATTCGCAGTTCCTTGTAACGGGAGGCGCGGGTTTTATCGGGTCCAATCTGTGCGAGGCGATTCTCGGCATGGGCTATCGCGTCCGTTGTCTTGACGATCTTTCGACCGGGAAACAGTCCAATGTCGATATTTTCCTCGACAGTCCGGGCTATGAGTTTATCAAGGGAGATATCAAAGATCTCGATACGTGCATGCGGGCGTGCGAGGGTGTCGACTATGTCCTCAATCAGGCTGCCTGGGGAAGCGTTCCGCGCTCTATCGAGATGCCGCTGTTCTACAGTCTCAACAATATCCAGGGAACCCTGAATATGCTCGAGGCCGCACGTCAGAAAGGTGTCAGGAAGTTTGTCTATGCGTCGAGTTCGTCGGTCTACGGTGACGAGGCCCATCTGCCCAAACATGAAGGAACGGAGGGAAATCTGCTGTCTCCTTACGCCGTGACCAAACGCTGCGATGAGGAATGGGCCAGACAATACACCATGCATTACGGGCTCGACACCTACGGGATGCGCTATTTCAATGTCTTCGGACGCCGGCAGGATCCTGAAGGCGCATATGCGGCCGTTCTTCCGAAGTTTATCAGACAGCTGCTTGCCAGCGAGCGTCCGACGATCAACGGCGACGGCAGGCAGAGCCGCGATTTCACCTATATCGACAACGTCATCGAGGCTAATCTCAAAGCTTGTCTCGCGCCTCATGAGGCCGCGGGACAGGCGTATAATATCGCATACGGAGGCCGGGAGTTCCTGATAGACATCTACCACACTCTGGCCAAAGCTCTCGGCAGGGATATAGAGCCGGTTTTCGGCCCCGACCGTCCGGGAGATATAAAACATTCAAACGCCGACATTTCCAAAGCGCGCCGACTTCTGGGTTACGACCCCGAATATGATTTCGCGAGAGGACTGAGCGAGGCGATCGAATGGTATAAGGCAAACCTTTGACAACCAATAACCCGCAACAATGGAAAAAGACATCAGAATATGCGTTATCGGACTGGGCTATGTCGGTCTGCCGCTGGCCCGGCTTTTCTCTACGAAATATCCCACTGTCGGGTTCGACATGAACCCCCGCCGCGTCGAGGCGCTGATGGCCGGCCACGATGCTACGCTTGAAGTGAGTGACGACCTGCTGCGCGATGCAATCGACAACCACGGCTTCCGGTGCACAGCAAATCTCGACGATATCCGCGACTGCAATTTCTATGTGGTGGCCGTTCCCACACCCGTCGACGAGAACAATAATCCCGACCTCACGCCGCTCTACGGCGCCAGCGAGACAGTCGGACGTGTCATCGCTCCGGGCGATGTCGTCGTCTATGAGTCGACTGTCTATCCCGGCGTCACCGAAGACGAGTGTATCCCCGTGGTCGAGAAAGTCAGCGGCCTGAAATTCAATACCGACTTCTTCGCCGGCTATTCGCCCGAGCGCATCAATCCGGGCGACAAGCTCCACACCGTGGAGAAGATCCGCAAGGTGACCTCCGGCTCGACACCTGAGGTGGGCGAATATGTCAACCGGGTATATTCGAGCGTCATAACGGCCGGAACCCATCTCGCCCCTTCGATCAAGGTCGCCGAGGCCGCCAAGGTCATCGAGAACTCGCAGCGCGACATCAATATCGCCTTCGTCAACGAACTCTCGAAGATCTTCACCCACATGGGCATCGACACCACCGACGTCCTCGAGGCCGCCTCGACGAAATGGAACTTCCTTCCTTTCAAACCCGGACTTGTCGGCGGCCACTGCATCGGAGTAGATCCCTACTATCTCGCCCAGTGTGCGCAGCGCCACGGCTACAACCCCGAGATCATCCTCGCCGGACGCCGCATGAACGACGGCATGGGCGCCTATGTCGCTGACCGCGTTGTGAAGCTCATGCTTAAGAAAGGCATCCAGGTTCTCGACAGCGAGATTCTGATTCTCGGCTTCACCTTCAAGGAGAACTGCCCCGACGTGCGCAATACCAAGGTCATCGACATCGTCCGCGCCCTCGGCGAATACCGCCTGAGCGTCACGGTCTATGACCCGTGGGCCAACCCCGAGGCTGTCCGCCGCGAATATGGCATCGAAGTCACCAACGAGCTCCACGAGGGCATGCGCTACGACGCAGTGATTGCCGCCGTGGCCCACAAAGCCTTCGACGATCTCGAACTGCTGCCTCTGCTAAAGGATGACTCCGTTGTTTTCGATGTAAAGGCAACTCTCTGTCGAGATGCCGTTGACGGCCGCCTGTAAAATGACACCATATAAATAGATCGAACTCGAATTCATCTAATAATGGCTTCAATTAAAAAAAATTTCATTTATAATATTGTAATTAATGTTTCTGCAGTAATTTTCCCTTTAATTACCGCACCGTATATTGCAAGGGTATTGGAACCTAATGGGATCGGATTAATGAACTTTGCAAATACTTACGCGGGATATTATTCCATGTTTGCTGTATTAGGGGCTGCAACATACGGGATAAGAGAGATTGCGAAAAGAAGAGATAGCCATGAGGCTAAACAACAATTTTTCTCAGAAATTCTCACTGTTTTATTCATAAATACGATTGTTGTCTCGTCAATATTTATTGCTACACTCTTGATATTTCCAAAGTTTAATGCCAATTTCCTTATCTTTTTTATCGCCGGCTTTACAATTTATTTTGTGCCTTTTGGTTGTAACTGGTATCTTTCCGGTCTTGAGAAATTCGGATTTATAGCTGGTCGAAATTTACTAATCAGAGCCTTAGCGATAATTTGCATGTTCCTATTTGTGAAAAAAAAATCCGATTTGTATATTTATATGATTCTGGGGGTAATTTCTCAACTTGGAGGGATACTTTGGAATTTCAGCATCATAAAAAAAGACAATATAAAAATCAGACTATGTTTTAAATCGATTGGGAAGCACTATAAACCGATGTTAATCTTATTTTCATCTTCTGTCGCAATTTCGGTTTATACAATGCTCGATACAATTATGCTGGGTTTTATGAAAAACTACGACGAAGTAGGATTTTATAATAGCAGTATAAATATAGCAAAAACGGCACTCTCTATTGTAACAAGTCTTTCGGCAGTTGCAATTCCAAGAGTTTCCTATTATATGGGACAAAAGAATCAAAAAGCGATAAGTGATTTACTTTCAAAATCATTTTTCGTTGTAAGTATTTTGGCATTTCCCATGGCTGTTGGTTTGGCTTGCATAGCTCCAAATTTTGTCCCATTGTTTCTCGGAAAAGCTTTTTATCCATCAATTCTACCATTAATAATTGTAAGTGGAATAATAATTGCTATTGGGTTCAATAATATTACCGGAATGCAAACACTATTAGGGATGGGATATGACAAGCCGTATCTTTATTGTTTGTTGATTGGAACGTTCCTAAATTTTGCAATGAATTTATTATTGATTCCTCAATATGGTGCAGTCGGAGCAGCATTTTCATCTGTTGTGGCAGAGTTCGCAATATTAGCTGCTATGATTTATGCAATTCGCAAATATACACAAATACGTTTTAAAGGCGTATTGGGCGATATATGGAAATCATTGTTAGCTTCCATATTTTTTATCCCTATAACAATTTTGCTATCTAAAACATTAGAAGGATGGACTTTGGTAATTGCCGATGTAATAACTTGCATTATTATTTATTGTTTCCTTCAATGGATTTTGGCAAGTCATGGGTTCACAATGATAACTGCCAATATAAGAATACTACAACAAAAGATCTGCAACAAAAAGTAACAATCAAATCGCTATGTATAAAGGCTTTAAAATTATAATTAACACCGCAGCCGGACGGCGGCGCTATATGCAGCACATTGTTCCTATTATCTTGTCTTGCGATATTATTGACAGATATGATATTTGGGTTAACACCTATAATGGCGCAGATATTGCATTTTTTAAAAAACTTGCCGAAGAGTTTCCTAAAGTGAATCTTGTTTGGCAACCGGACAGGATAGTAGATGGAATCAAATCAATCAATGCATTTTATCATAATTGCATTGACGAAGATGCAATATATTTCAAGATTGATGATGACCTATTGTGGATCGAGCCGGGTGGTATAAAGAAAATGATTGATTTCAGAATTGATCATCCTGAATATTTTCTTGTATCTCCAATCGTAATTAATAATTCACTATCAACCTATCTACTTCAGATGCGAGGTAAGATAGAGCTTGACAAATATTACAATTCAAGCGCAAATCATCCTATTTTATGGGAATCTCCTGAGTTTGCGGCCCAACTTCACGAATGGTTTATTGACAATTATCTATCCACGAACAAATGGTCAGATTTGCACTGCGGATCCCAACCTATGGGGATGAACCGATTCTCCATAAACGCAGTGCTATGGTTTGGAAAAGACCTTAATAATATACATGGAGAAATACTTGGCGATGATGAAGAGTTCTTGTCATCAAAATATCCTACTATTATTGGCAAAGCCAATTGTTGGAATGCAGATGTCATATCGATACATTTTGCTTTTTATACTCAACGAGCATGTTTAGATTCCCGGAATATATTGAAACGGTATAGCGATATTTTATCTAATATAGCAATTAATTCAGAATTAAGACCAATATACGACAAAGTCCAGACTATTCTCAAATCAATCGATACGGAAGCTAAAAAATTAGAACCAATATGTCATCCCTATGTAAAGCCCATCAAAAAGTCGGCTTCTTGTCCAACGCTATTACAAAATACAACACATAAATTCAGTCAGATCATAAAATCTATATATAATAAGTATTGCAGTCCGAAAACTGTAAAATACATTAAATAAATAATGAAGACGAAAATCATTTGGATTGATTTCATTCGCATATTTGCGATGCTTCTTGTGGTGTTTGGACACGCTTTATACACATCAGGCCATACAAATTTCGGAAGTTATGAATTTCCAAATTCAACGGAATTATACAGTATCCCATACAAAATCTTTATTATTGCAGTTTCCTTTATATATTCATTTCATATGCCATTATTCATGGCGATTTCAGGCGCTTGTTTCGCTCTATCATCAGGACGCAAACCATTCCCGGTTCGAACCTTAATTCGAAATAAAACAAAACGTCTATTGATACCTTTCTTTTGGACATCATTATGTCTTTCCATCCCCATAAGAATACTTCTTGGTTATTATGAAGATACTGGGAATAATCCTATTTATATCTTTGCCCATCATTTTATTTTCCCAATTCAAATTCATACTTGGTTCCTTTTGTCTTTATTTTTAATATTCCCGTTGTTTATATTATTACGGACATTACACAATAAGAATAAATATATCTTTTGGACATTATTAATAATACTTAGTTACATAGGTAATAAAAGCGAAATACCATTACAGGCATTACTTGGCCTGCCTGAAGCATTAAAGCACCTATTATATTTTGCAATCGGATTCTATTCTATCAATTATTTCTTAAAACATAATCCTAAACAGTGGGTTCTTGCGACATGCATATTAATCCAGTTTATCGCATTTCTATGCTGGGCATACATTCTTGAGCCATTGGGCAATAGCTATTATTTCTGTATAATACTTGCTCTTTTGGGATGCTATAACACAACAGCATTGTGCATTATATTATCTAAGTCGGAAAAATTAATTAATTCAAAAATCTATAATATACTTCTTAAATATAACTTTCAAATATATCTATATTCTGACCCGTTCAATTACTTATTTCTTATGGCAATTTTCTCAATCGGTTTTATTGATTTCTTCGGGAATCCGATTCATACTGTCTTTGCCACAATCATTAGAATAGTATTTGGTATAATATTTGGAGTTGTAGTAGCCAAATTCGTAGAAAAACTACCACTAAAAAATAACCAGATTAAATTATCCATATGAAATATGACTACCTTATAGTAGGAGCCGGCCTTTTCGGCGCTACATTTGCATATTTGGCCTCAGGTGCAGGAAAAAAATGCCTCGTCATTGACCGACGAACACATACGGGCGGCAATCTCTTTTGCGAGAATATCGAAGGTATTAATGTCCACAAATACGGAGCACATATATTCCACACATCCAATTATGAGATATGGGATTTTGTCACCTCGCTCGTACCTTTCAACCGCTACACTAATTCACCGGTAGCATACGCCCCCGACGGTAAACTTTACAATCTCCCATTCAATATGAACACATTTTACCAGATGTGGGGAGTACGAGATCCCAAGGAAGCAATAGCAAAACTTAATGAGCAAAGACGCAATGCCATAGAACAAATGAAAGCAGAGGGTGTCACGGAACCTCGTAACCTCGAAGAGCAGGCACTTTACCTCATCGGAAAAGACATCTACGAATTATTAATCAAGCATTATACCGAGAAACAATGGGGGCGCCGATGCACTGAGCTGCCGGCCTTTATAATCCGCAGGCTTCCAGTCCGCCTGACATTCGACAATAACTACTTCAATGACCTTTATCAAGGTATTCCAGTCGGAGGTTATAACCGCCTAATTGACCGACTGCTCGAAAATAGTGATGTAAAAACAAACATGACATTTGACAATAGTTTGAAGCAGACCTGGCGAAGCGTGGCAGACACACTCGTATACACCGGAGCAATTGACGAATACTTTAATTTCAAACTCGGGCGACTCGACTGGCGTACAGTAAGATTTGAGACTGAAGTTCATGACATACCAAACTATCAGGGGAACGCAGTTGTAAATTACACAGATGCCCACAATCCTTTCACACGCATAATCGAGCACAAACATTTCGAGAAATTCAATGATGCCGTCTATGAGAATCCGAAAACGGTGATTTCCCGCGAATATTCTACTGAATTCAAATCCGGGATGGAGCCATATTATCCGGTAAACAACGACCGCAATAATCGCCTTGCAGAGCAATACCGCGAATTAGCTAATGCAGAGATCAACGTAATTTTTGGAGGACGTCTCGCAGACTATCGGTATTACGATATGGCCCCCGTTATTGAAAACGCATTTAAGGCATGGAGAAACAGATTAGCATAATTATTCCGACATATAATATGGAAAAGTATCTTGGCAAATGCCTTGATTCTCTTCTGATTCCCGAGATAGATGCTATCGAGGTAATTGTCGTTAATGATGGCTCGAAAGACCGTTCTTTGGAAATAGCATGTGATTATGTAAAAAGATACCCGAATAGCATTCGCATTATAAATAAGGCAAATGGAAACTATGGGTCTTGCATTAATGCAGCATTACCAACCGTAAAAGGGCGATATATAAAAGTGCTTGATGCAGATGACTATTTTGACAAACAAGCCTTCTCATCTTTTGTAAGAAAACTCTCTAATATCGACGTAGACGTTATTTTAACACGTTGCCGAGAAGTCGATGAACAAGGGAACACTATATACATCTCAGGTAAATTCAAAAGCGTAAAATACAATACGGTGTATGAGAATGTTAATGATTATATGCCAAACAACACGCTTATGCATTGGATTACCTACAATCACAAAGTGTTTGAGAGATTCAAATATGTTCAGCCAGAAGGAGTGAGTTATACAGACAATATATGGGCATTTATCCCGATAGTATTTTGTCATACCGGGATCTTCATAGACATGATTCTATATCAATATCTTCTTGGACGAGAAGGGCAGACAATGTCGCCGACACTACTTAGCCAACGTATTCCGCATCTTATAGCAGTAGCCGATTGCATGGCAGATTACTATGTGAAATTTAGCGGAAAGCCTACAATATCAGGAACACTTCTAAGGAATTGTGTTGCAGTCATTACATGCATCTACAATCGATTAATGAGCCATCGATCCGAACAGAATATGGCGCATTTACGTAATTTTGATACTGGTCTTCAAGCAAAAGCTAAAGATCTATATCAAGCAATCGGAGAATATAATATTCATAAAGGCATTCATTATAAAATATATCAGGAACTTCGAAAAGCTAATTATAATTTTCATTTCAAAGTACCAAGAATCATTATGTTAAGGCGAAATTTTAAACTTCATATTCATGCCATGAATATAAAAATATCACGCTTATTTCCGCATTAAGCTTTAATTCATATTATAAAGATCACTATGTTGGATACAGTTAGCGTAATAATTCCAGCTTATAATGTCGAAAAGTACATTAGTAGATGTCTTGAATCGTTAACATCTCAGAACTATAAGAATTTTGAAGCTATAGTGATTGATGACGGCTCCACCGATTCAACATCATGTATTATAGAAGAGTACTCTAGGAAAGATCCCCGCATTCAATTTATAAGGAAGGAAAATTCCGGAGTCTCTGCAACTCGCAATTTAGGTCTTAGTTTGGCGAAAGGCAAATATTTGATGTTTTTTGATTCTGATGATTTTATGAATCCGAATCATATATCAAGTTTGATTGAGTTATTGGAAAATGAGGAAGACACAGATTGTGCAATCAATGGATATTCACTATATAGTCAAAAAAGTCACAAAGTTATAAAAATTGTCGAGGGAACAGAAGGTAAATTCTCGGGACAAGAACTCGTTGAGAGACTAATTCTCCATAGTGGAGACGAAAGATTAATCTCTGGGGTCAATAATAAACTTTATATAGCAAATATAATTCAGAAATACAACTTAAAGTTAGATGAATCAATTTCTTACGGCGAGGACTGGTTATTTAATATTGAATATTATAATCGTTGCCGCTTCATAAGAATTCACAATTTACCGACTTCGAATTATGTGCAATATGAAGAAGATCGTCTTTCAACGCGTTTTAACCCCAATGGGCTCAAAATAGCAATATTTATCCGAAATAGAATTATGAGCCTTTTTCCGAGTATTATTAGTCCTGCAATTAATTCTCGACATATTCTTGATCTTAAAGATATTTTCGTCGTCAAATATGCTCGTTCACGAGGGTTAAGGGGTTTTCTCAGCTTTTGCGATTCAACAATAAAAGATTATGATCTTGATTTAATCGAATCTATAAATAAATCCATTGATAAAACAACTCTAACTAAAAGAGATAAGAGTCTTCTTAAAGGGGAACATAATAAATTCGCATTTTATATGATATTTCATTGTTTGCCATATATAGCAATGAACTATATTAAGAGGGCGAGTCACAAAATCATATAAACCATAGAATTGCAGTAATTGATATCGACTCAGATTCAATGAATCATTTCAGGAAATTAAATTTAAAATTCAATATCTACGCTCGTCTTAAAGGAGCGAATTTTAAATTACCGAAGAACAAACCACGATGTCTTATTTTTCTGGCCGCGGACTATGGGAATCTTGGAGATGTAGCTATCACTTATGCACAAAAAAAATATCTTCAGGATCATTTTCCTGATTATGACATAATTGAGATTCCGGCAGCGAAAACTCTTACGGCAATACGTTCAATTAAACACCAAATACAATCCGAAGATATTATTACTGTGATAGGAGGTGGTAATATGGGTGATATGTACGGTGACATCGAACTTCTACGACTCATGGTAGTCAGGGCTTTTAAAAATAACCGCATCATTCTTTTCCCTCAAACTATAGACTATAGTAACAGCACCGATGCAAATTGGCTCAAGAGGTTGTCACAAAAGATTTACTCTTCACACCCCCGGCTCACTATGACCGCTCGGGAACAGGTGTCTTACGAGACCATGAAATGCCTGTATCCAACAGTAGATGTCAGACTTGTTCCCGATATTGTAATGGGCCTTGATGAAAAGAACGATGTGCAGCGTGAAGATATAGTGACAATCTGTCTGCGAAATGACAAAGAAAAAGCAGATAATACGAAAATCGTTGAAAGTATTCTTGACGAATGTACGAATCGTCAGCTTAAACATGTATTCTACGACACACATATAGGTGGAGATCGCTATCCTGAATCTCAAAAATATGAGGAACTGAGAAAAATATGGGCTCAATTCCGAAAAAGCAAGTTCGTGATCACTGACCGACTACATGGAATGATATTCGCATTCATAACAGAAACTCCGGCAATCGTTCTTCCGAATTCAAATTTTAAAGTTGAGGGTTGTTATCAATGGATTTGCAATTGTGGATATATCCAGATGATTTCGACGGCTAATCCGAAACTGACAGAGAAAGACATCCTAAAGACGCCGCATTCATTATCACCATCACTTCACGAAAGGCTCAATCATATATTAGACAGAATTATTGTCTGATTTACAAAAGAACATCGTGAGAATGGCAACAGATTTATACAAATTGAAATATGTCCGTATATAACAGGAGTACTGAGAGTGGATTTGAATTATGATTAAGACAATTGGAGCTTTTCATGGTAATTCTGGCCGAATACCAGGTGCGGAAAATGGGGCAAAACGTCTGAAAAAATATTTGGACTGCAAGAATAGAATAGTGGAAGGCCCTGAGATAGAGAGCCAAGCCTCAAACATTGATGCTCTACAGAATTTTTACATCCAATTAAGGGATCAAGTCAATAAAAGCTTAGCAGAAGGATATTTCACAGTGATCTTAGGGGGCGACCATTCCATAGCAATTGGAAGTATTGCCGGAGCAACTTACGAGAATCATGTCGACACCGGTATTATTTATATTGATGCCCATGCAGACATGAATACATTCAAAACATCCCCAACCGGTAATATTCACGGTATGCCATTAGCAATCTGTTTAGGCGAAGAGAAATTAATGACCGGCATCATGACTTGCAACCTCTCTCCAAATAATTTATTGCTAATCGGTCAACGCAGCATTGATTCCGGCGAAAGAGATCTAATCAACCGGCGCCATATTAAATGTGTTAGGACTGAATCCATTAAAATAAATCAAATTGAGGACCTTGAATCAGAGTTCAATAAGTTTATCAGGAATAACAATCTAAATAGAATACATCTAAGCTTCGATATAGATATTATCGATCCCCAATATGCGCCCGGGACCGGCGTACCTGAGGCCAACGGTATATCCCCTGAGGTAGCGCTTAGTATAATTGAAATAGCTCTAAATACTGGGCTTGTCCGAAGCATCGATTTTGTTGAATACAACCCAATACTGGATATTCAAGACAAAACTTATAAACTTTATAAAAAAATAATCGATAGAGTCTGTAATCATCATTCCTTGCTGAATAATCACTCATAAACGCAATAAATAAGACTATATGACACTTCGAAAGAAACTTGTCAAATTAAAGAACGACAATCCATATTTGAAATTATTGTGGTTCAAGCATCTTGCCCGCAGGGCGTCTAAAGCCGAATCCATTCCTGACAGGAAATGGATTGAAATCGCTTTTGAACAGACGTTCGGCCGTAAACCAGATCTTGACGACCCCATAAGTTATTACGAGAAGCTCAATTGGCTCAAACTATATTATCGTAATGATCTTATGCCTATTGTCGCTGACAAGTATGCTGTCCGGCAATATCTTATAGAAAAAGGATATGGTAAACTCTTAAATGATTTGCTTGGAGTCTGGGAAGATGCCAATGATTTTTGCGCAAATGAACTACCAAAACGGTTTGTGCTTAAGGCCTCACATGCAAGCGGGACAGCCTGGAATCTTATTGTCAAGGACAAGAGTCAGATAAATTGGAACGCGACTCGCATGATAATGCGACAATGGCTTAAACAACGAATTGACTGGATGGGCCGCGAGTGGCATTACGGCGCGATGAAGCCACGCATTATTTGCGAGAAATATCTCGAAGACGAATCAGGTGAACTTCGAGATTATAAGTTTCATTGCTTCAATGGACATCCTAAAACCGTATCTATCTTCACCGGACGGTTTACAGGCAATAAAATGGAACTCATGCACGATCTGGACGGGAAGCTTCTTCCCTACAC
>HF985563.1:0-40000 GCA_000431215.1 Prevotella sp. CAG:1031 | reverse complement strand
TCCCTACACTCCTGAAGCGGAAGAATTATTGAGAAAGAATCCCGAATTCAGGATTCCTTTTCCAAAGAATTTCCATAAAATGATTGCTATCGCAGAAGATCTGTGCAAGCCGTTCCCGATGGTAAGAATTGACTTCTATAATGTTAACGGGAAAATCTATTTCGGAGAATTCACTTTCTTCGATGGTTCCGCATTCGTTGATGGATATACCGGAGAGGCTCAACGAGTAATCGGCTCGTGGTTAACGCTTCCAGAAGCAAATCATAGATGAAACAAAAGATTCTTTTCCTTATTGCAGACCTCGGCGGAGGTGGAGCCGAAAAGGTGCTTGTCAATCTTGTCAATGCATTGCCTACCGACAAGTATGACATCACCATACGCACTATTTTCAGCAAAGGCGTAAACGCAAAATTTCTCGCTCCGCATATAAAATACAGTTCACTTTTGCCATGCAAAATGATGCGAGGGTATGTGATGTTGCAGAAATTGATACCTCGGCGATGGTTATATAAACTTCTGGTTCACGGAAAATATGACATCGAGATTGCCTACATGATGCATG
The DNA here is from genome assembly GCA_000431215.1 of Prevotella sp. CAG:1031. GTDB lineage: Bacteria > Bacteroidota > Bacteroidia > Bacteroidales > Muribaculaceae > CAG-1031. Next base: position 39,438 of record HF985563.1, on the reverse strand, counting down.
CGCCTACACGTGCTCTCGGAGGTTCCAATTCTTCCGCAAAAAAATACGCATGGAGTCATATTTTACATATGTCTCAAATTGCATACCGCAATAAAGATGAATTTTTATCAACTTATCAGAGCCTTGACGGAATTGCATTTGTATCACGTGATGCTATGCAAGATTTCAACAATAGCTATTTTGTGCATCCATATGGCAGGATCGTGCATAATGTAGTTAGCTCAGACTATATCAGGAGTTGTGGCAAAGAAAGTATTCCTGTAGCGATTGATAATCGATCAATTAATTTGTGCAGTGTCGGAAGGCTATGCCAGCAAAAAGGCTACATCCGTCTGATCATGTCGCTCGGTGAACTTCATAACGAAGGTCTGAAAAATTGGCATCTATATTTACTCGGAGAAGGAGGCGAAAGAGACGCCATAACTCAGATTGCGCATAAATATGGAGTTGCGGACCGCGTGACTCTGCTCGGATTCCAGACAAACCCGCATAAATATGTATCTAAAATGGATTTGTTTGTCTGTTCATCAGAAACAGAAGGATATAGCACAGCTGTAACCGAATCGATGATTCTCGGGGTTCCTGTTTTAACCACAGACTGTTCGGGAATGAATGAGATCATTGGAGATTCAGGGGCCGGAATTATTGTGCCTAATTCTACAGAAAGCCTGAAAGCAGGTCTGCGACAGGTTCTTTCAGATAAAGATTTATTGGCCGAAATGAAAATAAAAGCTTCAGAGCGGAGCAAAATTTTCGACACTCAAAATCTGATTGCAGAATTCGAAAATTTCATCAATGGCAAAGCCTGAACTGTCAATAATAATGCCGTCATACAACGTGGCGTCGCTCATCCCTCGCGCCATTCGGTCGGTTTTAGCCCAGAGCTTCCGCGACTGGGAATTGATTGTGGTCGACGACGGTTCGCCCGACAATCTCCACGAAGCGGTCAAGACTTTTGTCGTCAAAGATAAACGCATCAGATTAGTTACCAAGCCTAACGGGGGGCTATCTGATGCCCGTAATTTCGGACTGAGTTTTGCCAAGGGAACCTACATACATTTCTTCGATCCTGATGACTATATATATTCTTCCGGATGGTATGATTCGATTTTCGAGGAAATCAAAAGTTCAGCCATCGCACCCGACGTAATTATCACCGGATATTATGTTGGAGACGAGACGACAGATCAAGATACTCACATAATACATAGACCATTGTCAGTCCCATTCGGCGGCAGATTCGGCGAAAAATGCATCTCTCATGTATGCTACGCCTGGAATAAATTCTTTCGTCGTGAATTTTTGTTGGTGAACAACCTCCAATATGAAAAAGGTCTCAGCCACATTGAGGATGCTGAATTTATGAGCAGGGTAGTAAAATATAAACCTGCTATTAAATTCATACGCGACGGAGAATATGTCTATGTCCAGCGTGCCGAGCAAACCCTGAGCAAAGGATTTGATCCAAAACTGGTGGACATCTCTAAACGCAGAATAGGCATTGACGTCAGATTAGTGGAATTTTTCAATACCGGCGCCAAGCATGACGCGCTTGTCGATTGTCTGAAAACTTCAGCGACGATTTCAATCACGAACCGACTGTATTATTATGGCAGACATTTTTCATCAGAGAAACGACATGAGATATTGGATAATATAAGAACTATGCTGCCCGCCCGCTTCACAAGCTCTCGTAGAGGACTGATGAATCTCATCTTTGACAGCTCTATATATTGGTCGATTAAAGCCCGACAATATCGACTTACAGATTTCGTTCAAAGGATTCGATTAACCATTCACAAATGATAGATCCGAAAATATATTATAATGTATATTTGCTATTTGTCAGCATCCTGACAGTAATATACTCATTTAAATACGCGTCATATCCGAATGAGAGACTGACAATAAATATGCCGCATAAAAAACTGCCGTTGTTTTTTATCGCCTCATTGTTTATTCTTTTCATCGGATTAAGGCCCATCAGCGGTGTGTTTGTCGACATGATGAACTATAACGCCTCGTATGGGCGCTATTTTGGGCGCATTTGTGCTTTTACCCTTGACACAAACAATTTCATATTCGACAATCTATTCGTTTATTTAGCTTCGTCAAAATATGCCGTTGAAGTGTTCTTCTTTATTATAGCGGCAATATACTTCGGAGGCATCGCGATAGCGTGTCAGAAACTGTTTCCGAAAGATGCTGCCTATGCATTCGTCATCTATGCCGGCGCATTTTCAACTTTTAATTATGCCACCAATGGAATCAAGGCCGGAGCCGCCGCTGCGATTTTTTTATGCGCCATAGGGTTTTATAAGAAAAAACTCATTTCAATTATATTATTGATTCTTTCGCTCGGATTCCATCACTCTATGGTTTTGCCGATAGTTGCATTCATTATCTGTAAATATTACCGTAACCCGAAATTTTATCTGATCGTATGGGTTATCTCACTGCTGATCGCAGCTGCACATATAACTTATTTCCAGACACTATTCGGCGGAATGACCGATGATCATGGCGCTAGCTATCTGGCTATGGATAATTCTGGATACAGAACAGGGTTTCGTCTGGATTTCGTCATCTACAGCTCTGCGCCGGTTATTCTCGGATATTACATCATCAATAAATGGCGATATGCATCAAAAACATACAACTTCATTTATTGCCTATATCTTCTGACAAATTCAGTCTGGATGCTGTGCATGTATGCGAGTTTCACAAACCGCATCGCCTATCTCTCATGGTTTATGCTACCGATAGTGCTTATATATCCATTTTTCGACAAGCCATTTATACGAAATCAATATAGAAAACTAAATGTCGTTGTCTGGTGTCACTTAGGATTTACCCTGATGATGACTTATGTTTATTATATATTTATAAAATAGAAATCATGTCAGTGTCTTCATCTCCAAGAATTACGGTGCTGATGGCCATTTACAATTGCGCGCCAACTCTCGTTGAAGCGCTGGATTCGCTGATGGCCCAGACCTATCAGAGGTTCAAAGTCGTTCTCTGCGACGATTGCTCTACTGACAACACTTATGAAGTTGCCCGTAAATACATTGAGCAATATCCCGATAAATTCATTCTGATCCGCAACGACACAAACCGCAAGCTTCCTTATTCGCTTAACCGTTGCCTCGAATATGCCGACACCGAATATGTGGCGCGTATGGACGGCGACGACATCTCCAAACCCGAACGATTTGAGAAAGAAATCGCGTTTCTAGACTCACATCCCAAATATGCGTTTGTATCTTGTCCGATGGAATATTTTGATGAGAATGGGGTATTCATGACTGGAAAAGCTATCGATGAGCCGAACAGAATGACATTTGTTCAAGACTCGCCTTACGCGCATGCTCCTGTTATGATCAGGACAAACGCTTTAAGAGATGTAGCGGGATATACAGTAAAACCTTGGACTTGTCGAGGGCAGGATGTTCACCTTTGGGCTAAACTTATGAATGCCGGATATAAAGGTTATAATATTCAGGAACCATTATATCAGATGAGAGATGATGAAGCCGCCTTTAAGCGCCGCAACTATCGTGAAGCGATTCTTGCAGTTCGACGAACCTACGAGGTTTATCGACTTGTAGGAATACCGAGGCGCTACTATTATAGAATTTTCAGACGTTTGATTGTGGATTCGTTACCTCGAATTATCTATAATTATTATCATAAACGCAGATTCAGAAAGAAATGAGAAAGGTTATTACTTACGGTACATATGACCTTCTTCATCATGGCCATATTAATTTATTAAAAAGAGCCAAAAAACTTGGAGACTATTTAATCGTTGGAGTTACAAGTGATAATTATGACAGAGAGCGCGGTAAATTAAATGTTCGAAATAATGTTATAGAGCGGATTGAGGCAGTGAAATCGACCGGATTAGCCGATGAAATAATAATCGAAGATTATGTAGGACAGAAGATTGATGATATTCAGCGATATAATATCGATATATTTGCCATAGGCTCAGATTGGAAAGGCAAGTTTGATTATCTATCTGAATTTTGTAAAGTCATATATCTTCCTCGCACCGAAGGCGTAAGCTCTACAAAATTAAGAGCCGAATCAACTTCGATTACAAATATCGGTATCGTAGGTTGCGGACGTGTGGCATCGCGATTTCCGGCTGAAGCGGCGTTTGTAAGTGGTGTCAAAATTTCAGCAGTATACGACATTGATTATGCAAAATCTTATGAGTTTGCTCAAAAACATTCAGTTTCAAATATCTGTGAATCATTTGATCAATTATTAGATTCATCTCATGCCGTATACATTGCCACTCCGCATCTATCTCATTACTCGCTAATTAAATCAGCCTTATTGAAGGGGAAACATGTTCTTTGTGAAACCCCAATGGTTCTAAAAGAAAGTGAAGCTATCGAACTTTTCGAACTCTCAACTCGGGCCGGACTAATTTTGATGGAAGCAAATAAAACCGCTCACTGCCCGGCATTCAATCATCTGATTGTAATGATCAAAAGTGGTGTTATCGGAGAAGTTGTAGACGTTGAAGCATCATTATCTAAGCTATGGGATGACGATTTATCATTGAGAGAATTCGATCCACAACAAGCCGGAGGCTCAATGTATGAGCTTGGCAGCTATCCTTTACTCCCAATTTTTAAATTATCAGGTATAGAATACGAAAATCTCAGTCTGTATTCTCGTATGCATAACAATGTGGATATGTATACTAAAGGTGTTTTCAGATACAAAACTAAAGTATGCACTTTCAAAGTCGGATTAGGTGTTAAGACCGAAGGCAATCTCATAATTTCCGGGACAAAGGGTTATGTATATGTGCCTGCCCCATGGTGGAAAACCGACTATTTTGAACTGAGATATGAGAACCAGAATATGAATAAAAAATTCTTTTATAAATGGGATGACGCCGGTTTAAGATACGAAATACAAGAATTTGTATCTTGCATAATAAATAAACGCCTTACTACTTCTCGTCTTGGAAATAGGGAATCAATCGCTATGGCTCGTGTCATGGAACAGTTTGCTAAGCGCGAGCACTTTTTTGAGATTTAATGCGTTACTATGTATTTCTATTTAGCTAAATAGACAATTACCAAATAATTATCATTGTATCACGAGACAAAAGAGGCAGTTGAGAAACTATATCGTAGACTAACGAAACTCAAAAATTCTTATTTAACGTTTATGAAACAGGCACTTATAGTCGGAGGCGCTAATGGTATTGGACTTGCAATTGCTCATCAGTTATCACGACGAAATGAGATTCAAATTATACATATCGTCGATCGAGAACCAATATCCCAGTCGCATGATCATATTAAATTCCAATACAGTCAATTCGATCTACAAAATGACGATTACTCTATATTCGATAACTTTCAGGATATTGACACCTTGATTATCACAGCTGGATTTGGCAGGTTAAACCTATTCGAAAACATTAGTGAGCCCATAATAAAGTCAAGTTTTCTGGTTAATGCTGTTGGCCCCATACGTATTATTAAACGTTTCTATGATAAACTAAACAGCAAAAACAATTTTAATTGTGCTGTCATGGTGAGTATTGCCGGATTCATGTCTTCGCCGTTTTTCAGTGTTTACGCAGCAACTAAAGCTGCTCTAAAAATATTCATTGAAAGCATTAATGTTGAACTTGAAATGAATAATGTTAAGAATAGAGTCTTAAATGTCAGCCCAGGCTCAATTAAAGGAACATCATTCAATCAAGGTCAAACAGACTTATCTCTTATTGAAAACCTGGCCGCAGCAATTATTCATAATATGGAATTACATAATGACTTATTTATACCTCAATATAATGAAATCTTTAAAGACGTATTAGAGCGCTATCATAAAGACTTTAGAGCCGAAGGGCGACACTCATACGAATATAAATTGAACAGGTTATGACTAAATTATCGCTCATTAATATTATAAAGTATAATCCTCTAATATATAAGATATATTTTAATGTTGGGAATCTTGCTATTCGAATATTAAAATTATTTATTCGCCATAATGACAGACGAATTTTTTTTATTTCGTTCGGCGGAAGAAAATTTGATGACAGTCCGAAAGCAATATACGAGCGACTTATTAATGATTCACGATTTGACAGTTACGAGCTTATTTGGGCGTTTCAAAATCCAGATAAATTTACTATCCCAAAAGGAATAAAGATCAAAACTGATACGTTAAAATATTTCTGCATACTCCTGTCTTCAAGAGTCTGGATAACAAATAGCAGCGTTGAGCGTGGGCTCAGATTCACAGGAAAGAAAACTCTCTATATAAATACATGGCATGGTTCTCCGATCAAAAAGATGGGAACTGATATGCCTAATGATAATTCTTCTTTTCTTGGAGCTGGAGATGATAGTAATACTGACATAATGTTAGCTCAAAGCAATTTTGAAGTAAATATTTTCTCCAGAGTATTCAAAATTCCCAAAGAACGATTTCGTTTAACCGGGCTTCCTCGGAATGACAGTCTAATTGAGGATAATCGCCCGGAACATATTAAAATATTAAAAAAACGACTGGGAATAGACACTGATAAAAAGGTAATTTTATATGCGCCTACTTTTAGAGAATATCAGAGGGGCATTAATAACGGATGTATGCTTACACCTCCCATTACACCTAAAAAATGGGCAAAAGCATTAGGGAATGAATATATATTTTTACTACGTGCCCATTATGAGGTTGTGAGATTTCTGATTGCTGACGGAGGTGATTTTATGCTCGATGTATCAGATTATCCCAGTCTAAACGAACTCATGTTGGTCTCAGACATCCTGATTTCCGATTATTCAAGTATATTCTTTGATTATTCCATTCTTTGTCGTCCAATGCTGACATTCTGCTATGATTATAACGAATATGCTGAAAAACGAGGTATGTATTTCGATATACGTGAAGAATTGAAAAATGATTCTAAGACCGAAGACGAATTGATCTCGAAGATCAAATATCTTGCCTATGAGAACCAATCTGAAATTTCACGTTATTTTAAACACAAATATATCTCAGAGTGTGGATGTGCTTCACAAAAAACTCTCGAAATTATCTATAGAAATTTATGAAAAAGGTATTATTTGTTGCATCTGTAACAGAACATCTTAGCGCATTTCATATTCCTTATATGAGATGGTTCCAAGAAAATGGGTTTGAGGTACACGCCACTGCAAAGAATGATATCGGACATAACCTTGAGCATTGCGATAAATTTATTGAAATACCTTTTTGCCGCAGTCCATTTGATATTAATAATTTTTCTGTCTATCGACAACTAAAACGTCTGATTACACAAGAAAAATATAGTATTATTCATTGTCATACGCCGATGGCGGCAGCTTTGACAAGGCTTGCAGCCAGAAAGATGCGTAAAAATGGTCTGACAGTCATATACACTGCTCACGGTTTTCATTTCTTTAGAGGTGCTCCACTTCTAGGATGGATCCTGTATTACCCAACAGAAAAATTTCTTTCTCGATTTACTGATATAATAATAACCATCAATAAAGAAGATTTTTTAAGTATTACCGACTTAAACTTCAAATGTAAGGATAGCTATATAGTTCCGGGAGTTGGCGTTAACACTGAATCTGTAATTGACAGCAATGACGAAACAAAGAAAAAACTGCGTAAAAGCTATGGATATAGTGATAATGATTTTATCCTTTTTTATGCAGCTGAATTTATAAAGCGAAAGAATCACAGATTAATAATCGAACAGCTTCCCTCCCTCAGTAAAAAAATTCCCAATATTAAAATACTTTTAGCTGGACGAGGTGAACTTCTTGTTGAGATGAAAAAACTTGCAGAACATCTTCGAATTAGTAGGTACGTTGATTTTTTAGGATACCGTCGAGATATTCCAGAATTAGTAGCGATGTCAGATGTCGGGGTTTCATCCAGCCTACAAGAGGGCTTACCAATAACAGTGGCAGAAGATATGTTTGCAGGTCTTCCTGTCGTGGTAAGCTATGTTCGTGGACACAAAGAAATGGTTATCGATGGTTTCAATGGTTATTTTTTTGACATCAACAAACCAGAACAATTCTCTGATAAAATCTATGAACTATATAAATATCCTGAAAAACGGGTTCTAATGGGACTAAATGCAAAAAAATCAATACAGAAATTCTCTGTAGAGAATGCTTTAGCAGCACATATTTCAATATACAAATCTGTAATTGAAAAGGATGAAACCATATCGTGATTTTTTTAAAAGGTTTTTTGACTTTGTTGTAAGCGGAAGTGCATTAATTATTCTTGCTTTGCCTTTAGGAATGATAACATTATGGTTATTCATTGCCAATAAGGGAGCCGGAGCATTTTTCGTTCAAGAGCGACCGGGTCTGAATAATAAAATATTCAAGGTAATAAAGTTCAAAACTATGACAGATGAAAGAGATGCCGAAGGATACTTATTACCGGATTCATTACGCCTGACTAAAATAGGTAAAATATTGAGATCTACGTCTATCGACGAACTGCCACAGTTATGGAATGTTTTTAAAGGGGACATGTCAATGATTGGACCGCGACCATTGTTAACATGGTTTCTACCATTATATGACAAGAGGCAAATACATCGCCATGATGTCCGCCCTGGAATAACAGGTTGGGCTCAGGTTAATGGGCGCAATTGTTTGACATATCGGAAAAAATTTGAATACGATCTTTGGTACGTTAATAATATTTCATGCATAACGGACATAAAAATTATATGTCTAACCATAAAGAACGTATTAGCAGCCAAAGATGTCGCAAGTGGTATAGATGATGTCGAAGTCGACGATCTGAATTGGCATTGTCGTCAAAAAGAGGCCGAAGAACTTTTTGAGAAGTATTATCGTTAATTACAGCCGCTAATGACTGTGACAAATTCAATACATCCAATCTTTAATAGGATCTATGCGATATTGATACTAAATAATCGCACTCATCAACCAATATTTACACCTGAAATTATTGCATCCGTTATAGTAAATTAACCGATGCTTTAGTTCCTAATATGTCAACGGATATATGTTTAAAACAATCCCTATTTCACAATATTCTGAGTGGGACAAAGTATTAAAAAATTTCAATAACTTAGATGTATATTATTTAAGTGGATATGTAAAAGCTTTCCAAATCCATGGAGATGGAGAGCCAATTCTATTGCAATACATCAACGGCGATTATCAAGCAATATGCGTAATGATGCGCAGAGATATAGCTTTAGACAGGCTATTCTATAATTCATCGTTGCCACATCGAGAGTATTATGACTTAATAACGCCATATGGGTATGGCGGCTTTATTTTCAACAGGGACAAACTACCTCAATATATAATTGATCATTTTAATAATGAATTAGTAGTATATCTGAAAAATGAAAATTATGTTTCTGCCTTTTTTAGATTTCATCCAATTATCAAAAATGCGTTGTTACATTCTCAATCTGTCAATATTGTTAGTTTGGGAAAAACAATAGCCATGGATTTGACAACACCAGAATTAATATGGCAAAACATTACAAGTAAAAACCGGAATGTTATACGTAAAGCGGAAAAATCAGGTATTATTATTAAGCATGGGAAAGGGATAGAACTCCTGAGACAGTTTAAATCAATATATGATGAAACTATGCGACATGATAATGCCGATGATTACTACTATTTTAAAGATCAATTTTATCTCTCTATTTCAGAAGATCTGATAAATAATTATGAATTATTTTATGCTGAATACCAGAATGAGATAATCTCTATAGCTATAATAATATTTGAAGGCAATAATATGCACTATCATTTATCAGGTTCAAAATATGAATATCGCTGCTATGCACCTTCTAATCTGCTTTTATATAAAGCTGCTCTATGGGGTTATGAACAAGGATACAAAATATTTCATTTAGGTGGTGGTGTCGGTTCTGGTAACGATAGCTTATATAAATTCAAAGCTGCTTTTAATCGCAACTCTGATTATCAGTTTGCCATAGGTAAATTGGTAATAAACAAAGAACTGTATTCAAATCTTATGATGCTAAGAGGATTTGAATCCGACATCATATCATCAAGAATTAACTTTTTTCCTCAATACAGAGCTCACTTGTAATCCAAGAATAACGAATTATACATGAATAACGAACGGATACTTCTTTGTCTGGCACACATGTCTGGCAAAGAACAGCATTTTATAAAGGAAGCTTTCGACCAAAACTGGGTCGTTCCTCTGGGACCGAATGTCGACGGTTTTGAAAAGGATCTCGAAGTGTTTGTCAATCGACGTGAGAATGCGGAGCCGATGCACAAGAAGGTAGTTGCGTTGTCTGCCGGAACAGCTGCGGTGCATCTGGCACTGATTGGATGCGGAGTCGGACACGGAGACGAGGTTCTTGTGCAATCGTTTACGTTCTGCGCCTCAAGTCATCCGGTAACATATCTCGGTGCGACTCCGATTTTCATCGATTCTGAGAAAGACACCTGGAATATGGATCCTGAACTGCTCGAAGAAGCAATCAAAGACCGCATTGCCAAGACCGGAAAGAAACCAAAGGCTATCATTCCCGTTGCCCTCTACGGTATGCCCTATAAAATCGACCGAATTATGGAGATAGCCGATTCCTATGGCATTCCGGTTATTGAAGACGCTGCTGAAGGATTCGGATCCAGATTCAACGGTCAGGTACTCGGTACTTTCGGACGTTACGGAGTGCTGTCGTTCAACGGCAACAAAATGATAACCACTTCAGGTGGCGGCGCACTTATTTGTCCGGATAAAGAAGAGGCTCGGGAAATTCTGTGGTATGCAACACAAGCCCGCGAATCATATCCCTACTATCAGCATGAAGCCATCGGATTCAACTACCGTATGTCGAACATCTGCGCGGGTATCGGCCGTGGCCAAATGACAATAGCAGACGAACACATTGCCCACCATCGTCATGTCCAAGCGCTTTATGAAGAACTTCTCAACGATGTAGAGGGCATTACCATGCACGTAAATCCCGAAGCAGACTTCGACTCAAATTACTGGCTTTGCACGGCAACTATCGATCGGGATGTGAGAATCAAAGGACAGGAAAAAGCCTACCGACAATTAGTCAGCGGAGCCGTAGGAGGTGCAGCGGGAGTTACCCACGCTGCCTCGACAGCTATGACCGACTGCCAGCCTAATGACAATGTCGAGGCCCTCCGTATGGCTCTCGATGCAGCCAATATCGAATCACGTCCTCTCTGGAAGCCGATGCACAAACAGCCTGTATACCGAAATAATCCATCCTATATCAACGGTATTTCAGAATCTCTGTTCAAAACCGGAATATGTCTTCCTTCCGGTCCATGGGTAACAGACGAACACATACGCTATATCGTAAAAACCATTAAAGACAGCATAGTGTTATAAAAACAATAAGGGCGCCTGCAATCACAAAAAATCTCGCGAATAACATCGCGAGATTTTTTTATTAATGAATATTACTGTTCGCTAAACTTCAGCCGTGGCCGCTTTCGAAGTTTTTCGTCAAAATAGTTGCACGGGTCAAAAATTGTGTTTACCTTTGCGGCGTCAAAAGCCTATGGTACCATGGCCGAGTGGTTAGGCAACGGTCTGCAAAACCGTCTACAGCAGTTCGATTCTGCTTGGTACCTCAAATTTCCCCTAACATTTTCATAGCATTTATTACGATGGCCATGGTCGCGAGACCGGGGCCTTCGCTTTTTTTGCGCCCGCACTACTTTTGGGCTTTTCACGCAGAAGTTGTAATTTTGCATCCACTATGAACAGCGATAGAAATCAAAACGTCGACGAGTGGGATCGCGACCACTTATGGCACCCCTACACGTCGACCATCGACCCGCTTCCGACCTATAAGGTTGTCAGCGCCGAAGGGGTCAGGCTGCGTCTGGCCGACGGCACGGAGCTTATCGACGGAATGTCGTCGTGGTGGGCCGTCATCCACGGCTACAACAATCCCGACCTCAACGCCGCCGCTAAAGCCCAGATCGACAGGATGAGCCACGTCATGTTCGGTGGTCTCACCCACGAACCGGCCATAGAGCTCGGCAAAATGCTGCTTGAGATGGCGCCTCCGTCGATGAACAACATATTCTATGCCGACTCAGGCAGTGTGGCCACCGAAGTAGCCATGAAGATGGCTGTGCAGGCCGCCGTAGAACGCTCGGGAGGCAACCACGCCAAAAGCAACTTCGTCACTATCCGCTCCGGCTATCACGGCGACACCTGGAACGCCATGAGCGTCTGCGACCCGGTCACGGGAATGCACGGAGCTTTCGGCCCTGCTCTTCCCGTCCGATTCTTCGCCGATCAGCCGCGCTCGCGCTTCGGAGGCGAATGGAACAGCGCCGACACCGTCTCTCTCGAAAAAATCATACGGGAGCACCACAACGAACTCGCCGGAATGATTCTCGAACCTATCGTTCAGGGCGCCGGAGGAATGTGGTTTTACCATCCGCAGTATCTCCGTGAAGCCCGACGTCTCTGCGACGAATACGGCCTTTATCTCATATTCGACGAGGTGGCTACAGGATTCTGGCGAACAGGCCGCGCATTCGCATGGGAACACGCCGGAGTCGAGCCTGACATAATGACCATAGGAAAAGGGCTCACGGGAGGCTACCTAACCTCATCGGCCGTGCTGACGACACGCGACGTCGCCGACACCATATCGCGTGGCGAAGCCGGAGTCATGATGCACGGCCCCACGTTCATGGCCAATCCACTCGCATGCGCCATCGCCATAGCGAGCCTCAGGCGACTCAAGGCTCAGGATATGCCGGCCGTCATAGGCCATCTCGAGGCAATGATGAAGAAATTGCTCGAACCGGCCCGGGAGTTCTCCAATGTGGCCGACGTGCGCGTTCTCGGCGCCATCGGTGTTGTCGAAATGAAAGAGCCTGTCGACGTCGGCTCGTTCCAGCGCGAATGTGTCAGCCGCGGAATCTGGGTGCGTCCCTTCGGCAGGAACGTCTACATAATGCCTCCATATATCATCGGCGACGACGACCTGACAGTCCTCGCCACCTCGATGCTCGACATTATCAGGCCATGAATCTTCAGGCAACTCTCTGTCAGCTCGAACGCGACGGCAACCTGAGGCGAATTCCCGCCGAGTCGCCGACGGGAATAGTCGACCTCTCGACCAACGACTATCTCGCCATCGGCGCTGACCGCGACATGCAGCGCCGGTTTCTCGAATCGGCAACGGAGTCGCTGACATCGTCGGCCTCACGGCTTCTGACTTCCGACCAACATTCCTACACCCGACTCGAAAGCCTACTGAAAGAGCTGTCGGGCGGACGCGAGGCCCTGTTGTTCAACAGCGGTTACCACGCCAACACAGGCATCGTTGCCGCCATCTCCGACAGCCGGACGCTCATCGTTGCCGACAAGCTTGTCCACGCCAGCATAATAGACGGCATTCGCCTTGGGGGCGCCACTTTCGAGCGGTTCCGCCACAACAGTCTCCCCCATCTCGAAAAGATCCTCGCCGCGAAAGCCACCGGCTACGAGACTGTGGTTGTCATCGTCGAGAGTATCTACAGCATGGACGGCGACAAGGCCGACCTCGAAAGCCTCGTCACGCTCAAACGCCGCTACCCCAACCTGCTCCTATATGTTGATGAAGCCCATGCCGTCGGAGTCTGCGGCCCGAATGCCCTCGGACTCGCCGACAGCCTCGGACTCACCGGCGATATCGATATCATCGTCGGCACCTGCGGAAAAGCCCTCGCTTCATCGGGCGCCTTCGTGCTTTGCGACCCGACAATGAAGAGCTTCCTCATCAACCGTGCCCGAAGCCTGATCTTCTCGACGGCCCTTCCGCCGATCTGCGCCGAATGGACAGCCTGCGTCATGGAGCATCTCGTCTCTGACCACACCCGCGCCCACGCCCTTGGCGAGCGGGTCGCGCTCATGGCCGAGCTTCTGGGTCGCTCAGGCGGCAGTCATATCGTGCCGATTCCCGTCGGAAATCCGCGCCGCGCCGTAGAGCTGTCACAGAAACTTCTCGAAAGCGGATTCAGAGTGCTTCCCATCCGCGTGCCCACAGTTCCGCCCGGAACCGACCGCCTGCGCCTCAGCCTGACTCCCGAAGTAACTCCCGACGACCTGCGGCGTTTCGTCATCACCCTGAAGAATCTGACCGCATGAAACAGACCATTACTCAACGAGGCTATGACCGCCTGCTCATCGTGTTTGCAGGCTGGGGCTGTGATGCTGCCGCTGTGGGCGAAATATCGGCCGAGGGCTACGACACACTCGTCGTCAGCGATTACCGCTCGCAGGAGTTCGACGACAGCCGCCTCGCGCCTTACAGCGAGATTGCCGTCATCGCATGGTCGTTCGGCGTCATCGCTGCGGCCCGATTCCTTGCCGAACGCCCTGCATTGCCGCTGACGCTCGCTGCCGCCGTCAATGGCACACTCCATCCTGTCGACGACACGCTCGGCATTCCCCGCGCCATCTTCGACGGCACCCTCGACGCCCTCGACGAACGCAACCTCATGAAATTCTATCGACGCACAGGTTTTGGCGCCGAGTCGGCCGCCATTGCCGCCCGAATGGACATCGACGCACTACGCGACGAGCTCCGCGCCATCGACGGCCTGACAGGGCCGCTATTTGAAGCCTGGGATATTGCCTTCGTCAGCACTGACGACCGCATTATACCGACCGAAAATCAACGACGGGCATGGGAAATGACCTCTACACCCGTGGTCACGCTCGACACTCCGCATCTGCCGCCATTACAGGCCATCGCGAAAGACCTACTCGTCGACAAGCGCCTTGTCAGGCAACGCTTCGGCTGTTCCGCCACGACATACAACGACAACGCCTCCGTTCAGCGGACTATCGCAGAACATCTCTGCAAAAAATTGCCCGACAGAAATCTCGGCGATATTCTTGAAGTCGGAAGCGGTTCGGGACTGCTCACCCGCGAGCTTCTCAGGCGCCGGCCGGTTTCATTCCGGGCCATCGACCTCAACGCAGCCGAAATCGACGGACAGCCGGTCGATGCCGCCGATGCCGAAGTGTTCATGGCCCGACAGGCACCTGAGCGGTTCGACACTATAGTATCAGCCTCGACCATGCAATGGTTCAACTCCCCACGGCGTTTCGCAGAGCGCGTCCGGCGCGCCTTGCGTCCCGGCGGGACAGCCGTTCTGTCGACATTCGGGCCCGACAACTTCGCCGAGCTCGACGGGCTTGCTCCCCGGCGCCGTTATCTATCGGCCGACAGGTGGTGCACCATATTGCCCGATGCCGTAATCGAAGAGGAACATATCGAACTCCTTTTCGAAACTCCCGCCGACGTTCTCCGCCATATAAAACTCACCGGCGTCAATGCCATACGTCAGGGAAGCCACGCCGAAGCACTCAGACTGCTTCGCAACTATCCCCGCCGTTCCGACGGGCGCTGCTCTCTGACCTATCACCCGATTTTCATCATTCTGCAAAAATGAGCAAAATATTCATCTCCGGCATCGACACCGACGCCGGTAAAAGCTACTGCACAGCCTGGTACGCCAACCGGCTGACTGCCGAAGGGCAGACCGTCATAACCCAGAAATTCATCCAGACCGGCAATGTCGGCCGCAGCGAAGACATCGAGCTTCACCGCGCGCTGACCGTCGGGCATCTTCTCGACGAAGACCGCGAAGGGCTGACAGCCCCCGTTATTTTCAGCTATCCGGCCTCGGCACAGCTCGCCGCCCGTATCGACGGGCGAGAAATAGACCTCGGAGTTATCGACCGTGCGTCCGATGAGCTCCAGCGTCGCTTCGACACAGTCCTCATCGAAGGCGCCGGCGGACTCATGGTTCCTTTAACCGACGACTTCTTCGCCATAGACTATGTGGCATCACGGCGCCTTCCGCTGATCCTCGTCGTAAACGCCAAGCTCGGCTCGATAAACCACACCATCCTGTCGCTTGAAGCCATCAAGGCCCGCGGAATCCAACTCGCCGGAGTTCTCTACAATACCCACTTCGACAACGACGCTTCCATCGCCGCCGACACCCACGGCTTCATCGCCCGATACCTGAACCGCCATTTCCCCGACGCCTTCTATCTCGACGTGCCCTCGATGAAGACGTCCGAATGTGATTTTCGTTAATTACTTGGGACATTTGGCTATTATTGCCTACCTTTGTGCCATGAATTCTGAACAGGCCAAGCCCTACAACATATCCATAGCCAAAGAAACTATCCACGACTTCGACACCGTCACTTTCGACGGCACTATCTCCGTGATCGATACCGTCGAGGCCGCCGACAAAGCCATAGCCGAGCTTGAACGGGAGACAATCGTCGGGTTCGACACCGAAACAAAGCCCACTTTCCGCAAAGGGCCCGGTAATCCCGTGGCCCTCATGCAGATATCCACCGACACCCACGGCTACCTTTTCCGCCTCAACAAAATCGGATTTCCCGAATCGCTGCGCCGGTTCATCGAGAACAGCAATGTCAGGAAAATCGGTCTTTCGCTTAAAGACGACTTCTTCGTCATGCACCGTAACGGCCAGTTCGAACCGGCCGGATTCCTCGACCTGCAGAAATATGTCGGCAGGTTTAAGATTGCCGACTGTTCGCTCCAGCGCATCTACGCCATCCTTTTCAACCGCCGTATCTCGAAAGGCCAGCGCCTCAGCAACTGGGAAGCTTCGAAACTGACTTCCGCCCAGCAGGCCTACGCCGTCATCGATGCCTGGGCGTGTCTGAAAATCTACAACTACCTCGAAGAGGGACGTTTCAACCCCGAAACCTCCCCCTATAAAGTCTATCCCGAAGAACTGCCCGCCTGATGAAGCGCTACAATGTCATTCCGGCCATTCTTGCCGCATATCTGCTTGTGATGTGCTACATAGGCCGCGCTGAATTCTTCGCCGGGAACTACATCTATTACTTTGGCATAATCGGTGCAACCCTCGTCTGCATTATCGCCCTGAGATTCTTCCTCAAGCGCCGCGACAAACTGCGCCGCGAACGCGAAGACGACCTCCGCAACAACAAATAAATTCTCTTGTTACAAGGCAATGAAAAAGCCGGCGCTAAGCGTCGGCTTTTTCGTTGATGATAAATGAAGTGAGAGTTATCTGACAATTTTCAGAGATGCACTGTCGTTTGCCACAATGTAGATTCCGGCGGGAAGGTCGGCGAGGCTGACAGCGTCGCGGCCCTGACGGAGCAGCGAGCCGGCAGCATTATATACGCTCAACCGGCTTCCCTCGCAGCGGGCAACATGGTTGACGTAGCTGATAACGGCAGTCTTGTCACCATTAATTTCGGTTATCGAGTTCTCGTTCCTGACAACGGTCAGCTGAGCCTCGGCCTGCTTGCCGTTAAGACCGAAAGTAATCTTCGTCGAACCCTCGGCGAGACCTTTGACAACGATATTGATTGCTTTTCCGTCGGACTCCATATCGCCGGCTTCGGCCACTGTCTCGTCAGCGATTTCGAAAGCGAAACCTTCGAGAAGTTCATCTGTCAGCTCAATTCCGTGGAGGCTGAGCGAGAACGTGATTTCGCCGCCAGCCTCGACCGTGGCAACAGCGGGTGTCACTGTCAGCAGTCCACCCTCGAAATAGAGCTCGGGATGATTGGCGTCGCCGGTCTGATTCCACGGGTTATCGGCGTCGTTGCCGTATTTCCAGCCCATGGCTGTGAAAAAGTCGACAGAGGTGTCTTCTGAAGCCACCGATTTACCTTCTGTAGATGTCAGGGCATCGTCGATTTTGTCTGACACGCGGTTCAGCGAAGCGACAGCATAGTTGCCTTCGAGGCCTGCATCGGGTTCCCGGGGATCGCCGTAAACGGGGTTATACTCACTGTCGTAGTCAATAACATCAGGTTCGGCATTTGCAACCGAAGCGCCGACGATGCGGTGCATGGTGTCGTTCTGTCCGGGATATTGCTCGCTCGCCGAAGTCTGGCCGGTATAGCTCAGTGAGGTGAGATCAACATAGCAGTTCTTAACAGCGGGGCCTGCCGGTTCAGTCTGTTCGTTGTCGGGATTGAGAGCCGAAAAATCGGGAGCGAGATTTCCTACAATGCCGCCTGCTTTCGGGCCACCGCCCCAGCGGGGATTTTCCGTTGCCTCAATCGAGCCTTCGACATGGCAGTTCGCGATAAGAGCGCGGCCCGAATCACCGGCTATACCGCCGATAGTATTCTTCGCCTTGATTGCTGCGTCGACATGACAGTCAGAGACTCCGGCAGCATTGGCATTCAGAGTCGCAACAATTCCGCCTACCTCCGAGCCTCCATTGATAGAGCCACTTACAGCACAGGCTTTTATCGCCGACGAGGTGACAAGGTTCAATGCGATACCGCCGACTGAATTCTCAAGCACATCGATAGTACCGTTGAACGAACACTCCGAAACCGTCGAATAGAGCGACACACGGCCGACAAGACCTGCTACATCGCAATTATCAGAGGTCACCTTGGCATCATAGACGTGGACATTGCTTATGGTGGCGCCGGAAAGGACAGAAGCAAGAATCGCCTGATCCTCGGCTGACGCTTCAAGAGTCGGATTGACAAAATTCAGATTGCGCACAACTCCGGCCTCGTAATCTGCTTCAGAGGGTTTCATGACAGTAGGAATGAGAGCGCGGTCAAGGTCGAGATTGCTAATGGTGTAGCCTTTTCCGTCAAGAACTCCCGTAAACTCATATTTGGAAGTTTTGAGAGTATGGCCCGAAGCATCAATATCACATCCGAGAACATAATAAGCATCGGGACTCGCACTGATATGCTGCAGACCGCCAACTGTGGTAATCACATAAGGACGTCCGCGCGAACCGCTTCCCTGCTCATAACCGACCAGCGGAAGCTGATGAGCCGCAAACGTGTAGCTGTAATCCTTGACATAACTTACAACCAGACGCGGATCATCACCGTCGAGATTCACAAAAGCGATATTGGCGATAGAACCCATTTCCTCGTCGGGGCCGAGCTGGAGAAGAGGCTCTGCCTCGGGATCAGAGCTGACAACGAGCAGCTCTTCATGGTTGCCTTTTCCGTCATCATTTTTGCGCTTGACCAACGCCATATATTCACGATTGTCATCAAGATTGAAAATATATGGATCGAAGCCGTCGTAATAGCTATAAATCTGGGCGAGGTCGACATTCTTTCCTACGTTGATATAATCTATATGGTCGACCTGGCCGTCGCGGGTAATATAAGCCATCGCAGTGTAGACGTCGCCGTTGTCCTGAGAAGCCCCGCGGGTCTGGGCCGCTGCGAAAACATAACCGTCGGCCGAAGGAATTCGCTCGGTATCGACTGTCAGATAAACATTTTCGGCTATCATATAGGGAAGCGACACCTCGGTCTCGCCCGTCACGAGGCTGACAAAATTGAACTTATATGAGTTGCCGTCCTCGACAATAAAGAGCACCTGCGGGTCGAAGCCCTTTATGTCCTGCATGAAATAGCCGCCAGTAACATTCTCGGCTATCGTGATTTTCTTTTCTCCGGCAGCAGTCTGAGACTTTCCAGCAGTCGAATAGACATAATAATCATAGGTATAGCTGTCGTTGCCCGACATATAATGCTGGCGGGTAATAATCAGCGAAGGAAGACCGTCGGCCGAATAGCGTCCGAACGACAGATCATTGTCGTAGCTGAAATCGCCGAGATAGAGGAACGACAGATCATCGATAGTAGCCGTCGAGGGAATAGTCGTTGTCGAATAGAGTTTGGCAACCGCATCCCCTGACGACTCGAGAGTGTAGAGATCCACCATAAGCTCATTGTCGGGTGTGGGATTGTCGTTGTTAAAGTCGAAAGGATCTTCATACCAGCAATACTTCATGCGGTTGACCGCGAACCAGGGTTTGCCGTCGGATACGGTCGAGATAAAAGGCATTGCGTTTTCTCCGGCTACGGTTATCTGCGGCACGCGGACTGTCAGCGCCGGATCTCCCATTCCCGAATAGCCTGCCGATTTATAGGTATTGAACACCAGATCGACAACGTTGACAATGCCGTTGACCTCGGGAGTCGTGGTTTCTTCCTCGGTCATGAAGGTAACCCAGAATTTCTCGCTCCAGGCGTCAGTAGCGCTGTTGACAGCCGATGTGACATAACCCTGGAAGGTTGCCAGCGGCGTGTTGTTTCCTATGGAATAAACTACGGTGCGATAATGGTTTACGAACTTCGACGTATTGAAAGCGAGACCTACCATAATCTCATATTTGTCGTCGTAGTTAAAGAATTTTTTAGTGACAGTCGGTGTGATCTGAAGTTGCGCGAGCTTGGTCTCGCCTTCAGCCATTGTCACGGCGTCTTCAACAGTGCCGACAATATCGAGTTTCGTATCGTAGACCGTCAGTTTGAACCCCTTGATAATAACTTCGGAA
The DNA here is from genome assembly GCA_000431215.1 of Prevotella sp. CAG:1031. Classification (GTDB taxonomy): domain Bacteria; phylum Bacteroidota; class Bacteroidia; order Bacteroidales; family Muribaculaceae; genus CAG-1031. The sequence continues at coordinate 19,039 of HF985563.1, read as the reverse complement.
TACGCTTCATGTTTGACGTTCTCCTTGTCATAAGCGACAGTATAATACCAGACTTCTCCGTTCGGCATATCGAGATAACCGAGATTGTCAGACGCGGGCAGTTTCTTAAGCGCCATAGTTGCAGGCGAGAGGGGCTCCACACGGGCAACATCGGCACTCGACCGGCTTACCTCAGACGGCCGTTGCGGATTGCCGGCAAAGTCCGTCACAGCCTTCGGTTCGGGCATATAACGGAATAGCGGAGCCTCGGAACGCGGAGCGGCAACCGACGAAAGAGCAGATGCCACTGCCAAGGCTGTTAAAAAAGAATGCTTCATTTAGTTGATGTTTATTTAAGGCTTTGCAACGAATTGTTATGTGACGACCGGTAATCTGTGCAAAGAAACTCTATTTCAACTTAACTGCCAAATTTTTAGGCATTTTTAACAATTGAATATAAATGACTGCGACAGGTGTCGAAAAGATTTTGTAACTTTGCATCGGTTTTAAAAACACTATCGTATAATGAGAAAGAAAATTGTTGCCGGCAACTGGAAAATGAACACCACCCTTCAGGAGGGCCTCCAGCTTGCCGAAGATGTCAATGTGGCTGTCAGCAACTACGACGCCAAATGTGACGTGATCATCTGTGTTCCTTTCACCCATCTCGCTCCCGTCAACGGCATAATCGACTCGAATAAGCTTGGCCTCGGCGCCGAGAACTGCTCCGATCACGCCAAAGGCGCCTATACCGGTGAAGTCAGCGCTGCCATGGTCGCTTCGACCGGAGCCAAATATGTAATTCTCGGCCACAGCGAACGCCGTCAGTACTATGGCGAGACCTCCGAGACTCTTCGCGAGAAAGTTGCTCTTGCGCTTGCCAACGGCCTGACTCCGATCTTCTGCATCGGTGAAGTTCTTGAAGAGCGTGAAAACGGTACTTTCAACGAAGTTGTGGCAAAACAGGTTGAAGAAGGTCTTTTCAACCTCTCGGCCGAAGATTTCGGTAAGATAATCCTTGCTTACGAACCCGTATGGGCCATCGGCACAGGCAAGACTGCCACCGACGAACAGGCTCAGGACATGCACGCCCACATCCGCAGCGTAATCGCCGGCAAATACGGCAAGGAAGTTGCCGAGAACACCTCGATTCTCTACGGCGGAAGCTGCAAACCCGGCAACGCCAAGGGTCTCTTCAGCCAGCCCGACATCGACGGCGGCCTTATCGGCGGTGCCTCGCTCGACGCAGCCTCTTTCATGGGCATTGTTGAAGCCTGGGGCTGATATCTTTCTTAAACCGATTATCACAACGGCGGACTGCCTCGGCGCAGTCCGCCGTTGCCTTGCCTTTGAACAACATAACTTAGTATCAATTTTCTCTTCGGATTTAACAATCAGATATTTGCGTAATTTGTTATAATCTTGTAAATTTGCATTCTAACTAAACTTGTTTCCGATATGGCTATGACAATCAACTCTTCGCCCGTATTGACAGGTGAATCCGCCCGGCTTTTTGTCGATGAGGCTGAGCGCAACGGCAAATTGCCTACGCCTTCCCTCTCCCCCGAAAGAGAAGCGCAGATCGCTGAATTTTTAAGAAAATCGCGTGAATTCATCTTTCCTCCAAAGAATCAGAAAAATGATTCTGAACAATAATTTTACGCTTGAGCAAGACGCTGTAATGTTGCCTTATACGACAGAGGTGGCAGCCTATTGCAAGCCTTTTTCATGCGACGACAGCGACCTCGATGAATTCTTTTCGAAAGATGCATTTCTGTATGAGGACGAGTTGTTAGGCAAAACTTATGCATGGATTAACACCGCTGCTCCCTATGAAATTTTAGGACTAATTACTTTAGCCAACGATAGCGTTAAAGCTCAGTTTATGGCCGGGGCAGCACGTAACCGCCTTCAGCGCAGCATTACAAATGCAAAACGCGGTATGAATTATCCGGCCGTACTCATCGGACGTTTAGGCGTGTCGTCGGAATATCGGGGTAAGGGGTTCAGCATCGGCAGTCAGATTCTTGATTTTATAAAAGGTTGGTTTCGCTCTTTCAATAATAAAACCGGATGCCGTTTTATTGTTGTCGACGCTTATAACAACGAGAAAACTTTGCATTTCTACAATAAAAATGGCTTCAGGATGCTTTACAGAACTGAACAAGAAGAACGTTCTTTTTTAGGATTAAAGGATGACGAGTCATTGGAAACACGCTTTATGTTCTTTGATTTAAAAATTAAGGATTGTTGATTACAAAAAGAAATTCCGGCCAATCCATATCGCAAATTAATACTCACAATTCATCAACAAAACGTCGGCACATCTGACGGATAATCAAACCGGCCGACCTACTTCGATTCTTTTTGAATCCCATGCACTATGCTTCTCGATATAATTCTTCTGACAGTCGCCATCGCAGCCATTATCGCAGCCGCTAAATTCTGGGGCGACAAACAGCGTCTGAAAGCTCTCCTTCCGCGCGAGCGCGAAGCAACCGACGACCATCTGCGCGTTGTGGCCGCCGAGGCCTTCGCCCGCAGCGGCCGAGAACTCAACGCCGGACAGGAGCGACAGCTTCAGCAGCTTCTCGAACCGCTCCGCCGCGACATCGAGCAGTTCCGCCGACGCGTCGACGATTGCTATTCGGCCGAGGCACGCGAACGTTTCGCGCTGAAAGAACAGGTTTCGCGCCTCATCCGCGACAGCGCCGAGGTCGGCCGTCACGCCCGCGATCTCGCCGGCGCACTCCGCGGCAACAACCGTGTTCAGGGACTATGGGGCGAAATGTTGCTCAGCTCTATTCTGGAGGCCTCGGGGCTGCGCGAGGGCCATGAGTTCAAGACTCAGGTAGCCGTTGAAGGGAAGCGTCCCGACGTGATCGTCTACTTTCCAGGTGACCGCTGTCTGGTGATCGACTCAAAGGTTTCGCTGACGAGTTATCTCGACCTCTGCAACGCGCCAGCCGACGCCGACATCGCAGCGCTCGAACGCGCTCACGCCGATTCGGTTTGGCGCCATGTCATGGAACTCGACCTCAAACGCTATCAGGCTCTTGTCGGAGAATCGACTCTCGACTTCGTAGTGATGTTCATCCCCAACGAACCGGCTTACATAGCCCTGATGCGCTCGCGTCCCGAAATATGGGAACGGGCGATGAAACGCGGTGTGCTCATAGCCTCGCCGACCCATCTGGTTACCGTTCTGCGCCTCGCTGCCGAGCTGTGGCGCCGGGAGGCTGCCGAACAGAACGCCAAAGCTATCGCTCAGGAAGCCGGCCGGATGCTCGACAAGTTCATAGATTTCTGCGCCGACATGACGAAAATGAAAAATCATCTCGAACGCGCCGCCAACGCCTGCGATTCGGCCATGAACCGCTTGCGCGACGGCCGCGACAGCCTTGTGTCACGCGCCCGCCGTGTGCGCGACATGGGCGTCCCCGCCAAAGCCGACCTCCCCGAAAGCTCCGACGCTCCCCGAAACACCCACTTATGACCTGTGACAAAGCTATTGTATGTGTTGAATAAAAAAACTATCTTTGCGGAAATATCTATCACCATATTAAGCTCTATGAAACGGACTTTCCTGATCACTTTGCTGCTAAGCGTGCTAATCCCTGTCACCGCTCAGATCTATGACCCGGTAAGCTGGCGCACAAGCCTCAAGATGGACGACGAGACCCATGGCACCGTCGTCATGATGGGCCGCATACAACAAGGCTGGCATGTCTATGGCATGAACATAAGCCCGAACCTCGGCCCGACGCCCCTTTCCGTCACATTCTCGACTCTGAAAGGGGTGAAGCTCAATGGATCGCTGACACCCGACAAGGCTCCCGCCGTTCACCACGACCCGGCTTTCAATGCTGATCTTCCCTGGTGGGAAAAAACGGTGAAACTCCGTCAGAAGTTCACCGTGACGGCCCGAGACTACACCATCGCCGGCACAATCCGCTACGGCGCCTGCAACGAAGAGACAAAAAAATGCACTCCGCCCGCGAAAGAGGCTTTCGAATTAAGCGGTACTGCGCCCTCAATGCCCGTTGAGAAAGTTCCCGAGCCCAAAGATGATAAAGGGAAAGAGAAAGATGAGGCAAAGGCCGAAGATACGCCCGAAGAAACGTCTGACAGCATCGCAGCCGATACTCTCGCAACCGACAGCGCCGCCCCGGCCGTTGCCGGAGATCCCGACACCTGGGCTCCCGTTAAATTCGACAAATCCGATAATTCCGACGATATGTCGACATCGTCGCTGTGGTATATCTTCGCCATGTGTTTCCTCGGCGGACTGCTCGCCCTGTTCACACCCTGCGTGTGGCCGATGATACCGCTGACAGTAAGCTTCTTCCTTAAGAAGAGCGCCAACCGCGCCAAGGCTGTCGGAGACGCACTGACCTACGGAGCTTCGATTGTTGTCATATATGTCGTTCTCGGAATGGCAATCTCGATCATCTTCGGAGCCGACACCCTGAACGCCATGGCCACAAGCGCCGTATGCAACATTATATTCTTCCTGCTGCTCGTTGTGTTCGCCATTTCGTTCTTCGGTGCTTTCGAGATAAAACTTCCAGACAAATGGGGAAATTCGATGGACTCCCACGCCGAGAAGACAACCGGTCTGCTGAGCATTTTCTTCATGGCTTTCACTCTGGCCCTTGTCTCATTCTCATGCACCGGCCCCATTATCGGGACTCTGCTTGTCGAGGCGGCCACAACAGGCGATAAATTCGGGCCTGCCATCGGTATGCTGGGCTTCTCGCTCGCGCTGGCCATACCGTTCGCCCTGTTCGCGCTCTTCCCCGGCTGGCTTCAGCGCTCGCCGCGTTCCGGAGGCTGGATGAACACCATAAAGGTCGTCCTCGGCTTCCTCGAACTGGCTCTGTCGCTGAAATTCCTTTCGGTAGCCGATCTCGCCTACGGCTGGCATATCCTCGACCGCGAGACATTCCTCGCCCTCTGGATCGTCATCTTCGGTCTGCTTGGCTTCTACCTGCTCGGCCGATTCAACTTCAGCCACTACGGTGATGCCGAGGGGTCGGTCGGAGTGACGCGCTTCATGCTCGCTCTCGTTTCGCTTTCATTCACAGTTTATCTGATTCCGGGCCTATGGGGCGCACCACTGAAGAGCGTCAGCGCTTTCGTTCCCCCGCTCTACACTCAGGATCTCAACCTCTACGCCCGTGAACTTCAGAAATATGACGACTACGACGCCGCCATCGAAGCCTCACGACGCGACGGCAAACCGATTTTCATTGACTTCTCGGGCTACGGATGTGTGAACTGCCGCAAAATGGAAGCTGCCGTTCTCGACCGCGACGAGGTTCACGCCATGTTGGGCGACAATTTCATAAACGTCACCCTCATGACCGACGACCGCACTCCCCTCAAAGAACCGGTCGAAGTCAACGAGAACGGCAAGAAAATCGTTCTTGAAACTGTCGGCGAGAAATGGAGCTACTTCCAGCGAGTCAAATTCAACACTAACGCCCAGCCTTATTACGTTGTAGTCGACGGAAACGGAAACCTTCTGTCGGGGCCCTTCGCATACGACGAAAATGCCGCCAAATTCGTAAGATTCCTCGAAGACGGCATTGAAAAATACAAAGCCGGAAAATGAAGGAACTGCTGAAAAGACTGACCGATTCCGATCGCAGTTTTGCCGCCGAATGGCAAAAGATGCTGTCAGGTGAGCTATATGAGGCAGCCAACCCAAAATTCGGAGAACTTCTGGCTGCTACCCGCCGCATTGTGAGGCGGTTCAACGATCTCGACCCGGGCGATTCGGATGAGATGGACTCCCTGCTACGCTCTATGTTAGGCTCTGCAGGCCGAAATATCCACGTCAACCAGCCTTTCCGATGCGACTACGGATGTAACATCAGCGTCGGCGACAACTTTTTCGCAAATTTCAACCTGACGATACTCGACGAGACCCGCGTCACTTTCGGCGATCGCGTTCTTATAGGCCCAAATGTCAGCATATACACTGCCTGCCATCCGCTTGACCCACGGGCCCGGGCCACATTCGACGAATGGGCCGAGCCTGTGACGGTCGGCAACGACGTATGGATCGGCGGCAATGCTGTCATTCTTCCGGGTGTCACCATAGGAGACGGCGCAGTCATAGGCGCAGGCTCGGTTGTGACACACGACGTAGCTCCCGGCGCTATTGTCGCCGGTAATCCGGCGAAACCTCTGAACAAACCTTAATTTTCAAATTTCTCCCTTACACAAGTATGAACGACATCACAGATCTATTTATCGACATATTATCTCAACATCGCAGCATCGACATCGCCGACGATGCGTTCAAGAAAATGCTTCCCGACGATCCCGAACTTCACGCGGCCTACCGCGAATGGTGCGCGTCTAACGGTTCGAGCGAGAAAAACGGCTTCATCGATTTCTGCGAAGAATATCTTGCCGAACAAGATTCAATATACGATTCTTTAAGTGACTACAATGACGAATAACCGCCGTCTGCCGGCCGAATGGGAAAGCTGCTTCACCTCAGTCATGATAGCGCGGCCTCACGCTGCCACCGACTGGGCCCCGATGCTCGATGAGGTGACGTCATGCTACGACAATCTTGTCGCGGCAATTGCCGAAGCCGGAATGGAGATAATCGAGACTGGCGACAACACTAACGACACCTGGACTCGCGACTATGGCCCCATAACTGTGGAAGACGGCCCTGATCTGCGCCTCTTCGACTTCACTTTCAACGGTTGGGGTATGAAATTCGCCGCCGACAAAGACAATCTCGTCAACAGCTGCCTTTTCGCCGAAACAGTGAACCGCCGCGGATTTGTGCTCGAAGGGGGCTCGATCGAAAGCGACGGCCGGGGCACGTTGATGACGACTTCGCGATGCCTGCTGTCGCCAAACCGTAACGCCCAGCTTGGCCGCGACGACATCGAAGAATATCTGAAGGCCGAGTTCGGACTGAAACAGGTTCTGTGGGTTGACCACGGCTTTCTCGAAGGAGACGATACCGACAGCCATATCGACACACTGGCACGCCTTGCGCCCCACGACACTATCTTATATTGCGGTGCCGGCAACGAGACGGGCGCCCAACACGATTCACTCGTGGCTATGGCCCGGCAGCTCCGCTCTTTCGAGACTCCCGACGGACGCCCCTTCAACCTCATTGAACTGCCTCTGCCCGACCCGATTTTCGATGATGAAGGTGAACGGCTCCCCGCAACATACGCCAACTATCTCGCCACTCCGAACGCAATACTGATGCCGACCTACGGCCAGCCGCGCAACGATCGCCTCGCGGCCGACACGCTGCGCATCGTCTACGGCGACCGCCGCATAATCACTGTCGACTGCCGCGCCCTCATTCGCCAACACGGATCTCTCCACTGCGCAACAATGCAGCTGCCGGAAGTCAAGTTAAAACCGAAAAAATGAAACGACCTCTAAGGATAGGAATAATTCAACAGAGCAACACGACTGACCCTAACGAAAACCGCGGCCGTCTGCTCGAGAAAATAGCGGAACTCGCCTCGAAAGGTGTCCGCCTCATAGTTCTTCAGGAGCTCCACGACAGCCTCTACTTCTGCCAGACCGAAGACACCGGCAATTTCGACCTCGCCGTTCCCGGCGAACAGTCGGGAGCAGCACGGCTCTACAGCGAGGCCGCACGGCAATACGGAGTTGTCATCGTCACTTCGCTCTTCGAACGGCGCGCTGCCGGACTTTATCATAACACTGCCTACGTGTTCGATGCCGACGGATCGCTTGCCGGAAAATACCGCAAGATGCACATACCCGACGACCCCGCCTACTACGAGAAATTCTATTTCACGCCCGGCGACATCGGCTTCAGGCCTATCGATACGGCCGTAGGCCGGCTCGGCGTGCTCGTCTGCTGGGATCAGTGGTATCCCGAAGCCGCACGCCTGATGGCTCTCGCCGGAGCCGATATGCTTATCTATCCCACTGCCATAGGATGGGAAAGCAGCGACACGCCTGACGAACAAGCCCGCCAGCTCGACGCATGGATGACGGTTCAGCGCGGCCATGCCGTCGCTAACGGACTGCCGGTCATAACCGTGAACCGCGTGGGCCATGAACCTGACCCGTCGGGCGCAACAAACGGAATTCTCTTCTGGGGCAACAGCTTCGTAGCCGGCCCGCAGGGCGAGCTCATCTACCGCGCCCCGGCCGACGCCGAAGCCACTGTCACAGTCGACATCGACATGGCCCGAACTGAGAACGTGCGCCGCTGGTGGCCCTTCCTGCGCGACCGCCGCATCGACGCCTACGGCGACCTGACGAAACGCTATATCGATTCGAAATGATTTCTGTACGTAATATTACCGTCGAGTTCAACGCAACGAAACTTCTCGACGACATCTCGTATACCATAAACCGCCGCGACCGAATTGCTCTCGTTGGCAAAAACGGAGCAGGGAAGTCAACGATGCTGAAGATCATCGCCGGGCTCCAGAACCCGACTTCGGGAGCTGTTGCGGTTCCCAATGACACTACTATCGGCTACCTCCCCCAGCAGATGGAGGTCGCCGACTCGACGACGCTCGCCGACGAGGTTCGCAAAGCGTTCGGCCATATAGCCGACATGCACCGCCGCCTCGACGATATGAATGCCCGACTCTCCGAAAGAACCGACTACGAATCTGAGGCCTACGCCAAGCTGATCGACGAGGTCACGACTCTCTCGGAGCGCATAGCGATGGAAGAAAGCGAGAACCACGAGGCCGAAATGGAGCGCACTCTCACCGGTCTCGGATTCCTTCGCACCGACTTCGACCGCCCCACCGCGGAGTTCTCCGGCGGATGGCGAATGCGCATCGAACTCGCCAAGCTTCTGCTGCGCCACCCCGACGTGCTCCTTCTCGACGAGCCGACGAATCATCTCGACATCGAGTCGATCCAATGGCTCGAAAATTTCCTGATGACGAAAGCCCAGGCCGTTGTCCTTGTCAGTCACGACCGTGCTTTTATCGACAATGTCACCAACCGCACCATCGAGATTTCGCTCGGCCACATCTACGACTACGCAGTCAACTATTCGAAGTTCCTCGAGCTGCGCAAAGAGCGCATAGAACAACAGCAACGCGCCTACGCCAACCAGCAGAAGATGATTCAGGACACTGAGGAATTCATCGAACGCTTCCGTTACAAGGCCACAAAAAGCGTTCAGGTTCAGAGCCGTATCAAGCAACTTGCCAAGATCGAGCGTATCGAGGTCGACGAAGTCGACACCTCCCATCTCAACCTCCGCTTCCCGCCTGCTCCGCGCTCGGGCGATTATCCGCTCATTGTCGACAATGTCGGCAAAGCATTCGGTGACCATCAGGTATTCGACAACGCCACCTTCACGCTCAAACGAGGCGACAAAGTTGCCTTCGTCGGCAAGAACGGCGAGGGAAAGTCTACGTTGGTAAAGTGTATCATGGGGCAGCTCGAACACACTGGTGTGCTGAAAATAGGCCATAACGTCAAGATCGGCTATTTCGCCCAGAACCAGGCCCAGCTGCTCGACGGCGACCTGACGGTGTTCGACACGATAGACCGCGTTGCCGTCGGCGACATACGACTGAAAATCCGCGACATTCTCGGCGCCTTCATGTTCGGCGGCGAAGCTTCCGACAAGAAAGTGAAGGTGCTGTCGGGCGGCGAGAAAACACGTCTGGCAATGATTCGCCTTCTTCTCGAGCCGGTCAACTTCCTCATCCTCGATGAACCGACGAACCATCTCGACATACCGACGAAAGAGATTCTCAAACAGGCCGTCAAAGACTTCACCGGCACAGTGATAGTTGTCAGCCACGACCGTCAGTTCCTCGACGGACTCGTCGATAAGGTCTATGAGTTCGGCGGCGGCAAAGTTCGCGAATGTCTCGGCGGAATCTACGAATTTCTTGAAAAGAAGAAGCTGTCGAGTCTCAATGCTCTCAACAGCTCCGCGCCCTCGCGCGTTGCCGAACCGGAGAAGAAGCCTGTTGTAGCCAAAGCCGAACCTCAACCTCAGGCTCAGGAGTCAAAGACCCGATCCTACGCCGAACAGCGCGAACACGACAAGGCAGTGCGACGCGCCCGCAAGAAGGTCGAAGAGGCTGAAGCTGAAGTAGCCTCCCGCGAAGCTGCCGTTAAAGCCATTGAGGATGAGCTTGCCTCAGGCTCCCCCACCCCCGACGTATACGACCGCCATGCCGCAGCCGTCAAAGCCCTCGAAAACGCCATGAGCGTATGGGAGCTTGCCTCGCTCGACCTCGACGCCCTCACAAATTAGGAATTAGGAATGCAAAAAATTCCTAATTCCTAATTGCTAATTCCTAATTCCTAATTGCTAATTAGATTGAGGTAGCTTCGCAGCGTATCGACATAGTCCTCGAAAGCCCTGCGCCCTTTGTCGGTAACACGGCACACGGTGCGTGGTTTACGCCCTGCGAAACCTTTCTCGACGGTTATATATTCCGCGCGGGCAAGCTTGTCGAGCTGAACGCTGAGGTTGCCTGCTGTCGACTCTGTCTTTTCGCGCAGATAGACGAAATCGGCTTCTTCTACACTCATCAGTATCGACATCACGGCAAGCCTGAGCTGAGAATGAAGCAACGGATCTAATTCTTTCATTTCTCAGATTTTGCTTTATGATTCAGGATATGGCCGGGCACAATCATCATCGCTGCGAATGCCACTATGAACAACGGCAAAAACCAGTTTACGCCAAGAGGAATTCGGCCGACAATGCAGCAGATCGTAATGATTCCGACAGTGAAGCCGATACCCCCACCGGCTACAAGCGACTTTTCCCTGATAACAATTCCCTGCGCTATTTCGGCGAACGGCACGATAATCAGAGCAAGCACAAACATAGCCGGCCAACTGTCGACCGCGAAGAACATCATCAGTGCGAGGCAGCAGAATGTCAGCCCAATCGCCGACCAACCGACTACCGACCAGATGCGCGAGGTTATATTGTCGGAATAGCTCTTGACGCCTTTTTCCCTGAACTCCTTTCGGGCCATTATCGGAGTCGCCGTACCGCCGACAATCCAGATCAGGAACCAGAGGTAGTTCCACACCGGATTATGGGTCAGAACAAGCATCACCCACACCAGGGCAGACACACAGACAGTGAGATAGCCCCACATAAGCATAATGTTGCCGTCGCCGATATAGCGCTCTTTCGTGCGGCTTATCATCTCGGTTATGAGCGCGAGGCTCTCTTTTTCGGTCATTGTTTCAGTTTTCATCTTGTTCAAGTTTTAATTTAGTTTATATCATAAACCATATCTCTCTGAAAAAAGCGGCACTCGCGATTACCGCTCTTTCACACCGCAAATATAAATCAGTTTATTTCATAAACCAAATTAATAACATTCCTTAACATTGCGTCTTCATCATGAAAACAGCAATCACAGAACCGAGGCCATTTCGTCGATCCGCCCCATGAATTCCTTGATAATCCCCTTGATCTGACCGCCGTCAAATTGCCCCATATCCTTTTTAAAGACTGCCTTCTGATCATTTTCTACAGTCTCAAATTCATGCAGCAAGCCTATAATACGGTTGTAATTCAGATCATCAACGGTCGGTTTTAGTTCCAAAACAAGTTCATTACTTTCAGCAACCCATCTGACATCTATCATAAGTTTCAGCTCCTTGTTCTCAAAAACGATACAGCTGTAAGTATACCAATAAACATAATACCAGATACCCCTGTTTAATTCAGCCAAGAAGTATTGAGTTGCGGAGCCCTTATTTTCAAAAGATCCACCAAATCATTAAGAATATATATGCGATACCTCGACAGAGTATTTTATAGACGCTAATTTTTCAGCTTAGCCTCTTATGCGATGCCGATAAGTTGCTTGATGTTGTACTACTTACCCCAGAACGATGCACCATAAAATAAAGGAATGGGATAGTAAGTGCTATCCTCCTTCGGGATACGGCTGACTACGGAAAACTTGCGGCAGCGTTTGCCTTTGACGAGTTTGTCTTGCAGATCTCGCCACGGAGAAGCCAGGTCGAGCAGGTCGATTTCCTCTATATCTGCGCAAGAAGATATTGCTTTCGCCTTTGGCGTAAAGGGTTTTGGAAATACGACCGTGGGCGCCCGTCCGTATGAAACGGCAGTAACAGGCTTACTTTCTCAACAGACGGACGATGCGTGAGCCGTCCTCGTTGAGAAAATGCACTGAAACGGCGAAGCTGAAGTGCTTGAAGTTCTGGCACACGCCGAGGAAGTATGCGGCGAGGTCGTTGTCAAGGAGGAAATCATCGATAGCCGACTTGACCGATGCGAAGGCTTCGGTGGCGCAATATTGCAGCCCCGAACCGTAGTAGACCTTGGCGTTGAAACACTGGCAGGTGGCGATAGCATCGTCCTTTTCTACGAGGTAGAGGATGTCGAAAAGCATCCGATTGTCGCCGCCCCACGGGATATAGGAAAGGCTATCGTCTGCGATAGTCGGCACAATATCCACGCCCTCAATGAACACTGACGCGGAATAGACGGTGAACGCGGCGCGGGCCTGAAAGCCCGGCAGCGTCTCGACCTAGTTGTAGTTGAGTTCAGAAAACGAAAAGTCCATATCGATGCTGATTTTTCAGCAAAGATATGGACGATATGAGTTTAGCGAAAAGACGCGGAAACTTACAAATATTTATCCCACTCTTCCCTCGTTTTATTCTGTTTTTGAGGGTTTCTAAGCGAATTTATATAAGTTCTATTTTGGTCGTAAAACAACCAAAATTCCTGCAAAAAGAATGCCTTCGCTAAATCAGATTCTTTAGGGACAGATACTGGAGTAATAACCTTACCTGCTCTTGCTAACGAGATTTGTGTTCCGACATCTTCATTTTGAATAGAATTATGTTGGAAATATTCTTCCACCAAAGAGTCAAGTGAAACCTCTTTTTGATGCTCTGTTAAGATTATTGTAGGATGAAAACTTTCGATAACAATTATCTGACCGTTATTATATGCGTTTTCATGAAATTGGGAATCCTCCACTGAAAGCTCCTGCTGATTGTTCTCATTCTTTGAAGAACAAGAAACAAGGATGCTTAATAACAAAAACGCTAAAAATATTGAGTATTCTATCCATAACACAAAATTACTCATTTTCGGCGAGGTATCAAAGAAATACTTCAAGGTCATTGACGCGTAAGATACAGCAGTCGCGTATCTTACGACACTCCCCTGAGGATAGCATTTTGACATTGCGCCAGCCTCCGTAGAAATTGTATCGGAGCTAGATACAATTTCGGAGTTCGAGGATAGAGCCGTCGGATTTCCACACGGAAATATCGACAGGGTCGCCGCTGTTGAGCATTGTTCGGGCGGTGGGTATGTGACTCGAACGAGCCATTAGGAGAATGTGGGATTGATTTTATCGTCGAAGATGCCGGGCGTGGTCAGCTTATTCATAGTCGGGGGTGTTGCAGAATCCGTAATTATTATCGGGGCGTAGGGATGCACGCTCGCGCATCCTCTGATAGTTAACACTTTAACGTCTGATGCTCCATGGAGCATCCCTACGCTTAGCCAGTTCTGCAACACACCCACGCTGATAGCCGGGCACAAAGAAAGTTTTTCCTTTCTCAAGATACTCCCGAAGAGTTATAGTAGCGTTCATGACTTGATTAGAATCGGTTTATCATCGTAAAGATATGAAATAAACTTATAACGGCCACAATTATAGCTTAAGGATTGCGCGGAATTTTGTAATTTTGCATTCTAATGAAGAAATGGATTCTGAGTTCGGTTTTCGCCGCGTCAACGCTGTTGGCGAGTGCCACTGTCGACCTGCATTATGGCGGCGAGGCTCTTGTCGCGACCGGCACGGGCGATTTCGCACCCTACTACACTTCGGCCCTCCGCCACGGACGGCTGACGCAGTCGACCACACTGTTGGGCGAAGTCAGCGCATGGGTGCCGATGCGACTCGACTGCCGTTTCAGCTGGGGAGCCTGCGTCGACCTTGTCGCCGACTATGGATCATCGGTAGAATATGCCCGCTACAACCCGAACGGATGGTCGACCCACAAGGAGCATCCTGCGCCATTCTGGATTCAGCAGGCTTTCGCTGAGATAAAATATCGCGGCGTATTTCTTACAGTTGGAGCAAAAGAACACGGTTCGGCGCTGTTAAATCAGCAGCTCACCTCAGGCGATCTCGTCGAGAGCGGAAATGCGCGTCCTATCCCTGAGGCACGAGCCGGCTTCGTCGATTTCCAGAATATACCGTTCACCAACGGCTGGGTGCAGATTCAGGGCGAGATCGGTTGGGGAAAGATGACCGATTCCGACTGGTGGGCCGACCGCTACAACAGATATAACTACCACATCGTCAGCGGTGAATGGTATAACTATAAACGCTGCTATTTCCGCACGAAACCCTCTCAGCCGCTAAGTGTCACCGTCGGTATGCAGGCGGCCGTCACCTTCGGCGGCACAGTAGAAACTTGGCGCGAAGGGGTAAGTATACGCTCGCGCAAACACGATGTCAACTTCAAATCGTTCCTCAACTCATGGCTGCCGATGCCGGGAGGCGAAGAATTCTATGAAGGCAACCATCTCGGGTCATGGGACTTCGTGGCCCGTTACCGCTTCGCATCGGGCCAACAGCTGAGGGCCTATTTCCAGTGGCCGTGGGAAGACGGCTCTGGCATCGGGCGCCGCAACGGTTGGGACGGTCTGTGGGGTATCGAATGGACACGGCCCGACCGCAGCTGGATAACGGGCGCCGTAATCGAACTGCTTGAATTCACAAACCAGAGCGGCCCTCAGCACTTCGCACCCGGCGATCTGCCCGGAGGCACGATAACTTCCGAATCGACCGGTGCCGACGACTACTACAACAACGCCATGTATAACTCATACGCCTACTACGGCCTGTCGATCGGCACCCCGGCCCTTATGGCCCCGCTCTACAACCGCGACGGCTATCCGGCCTATATCGGCAACCGCCTGCGCGGATTCCACGCCGCCGCCACGGGCTTCATCACCGACGGTCTCAGCTGGCGTCTGCGCGCAGGCTACCGCAAGGCATGTGGCAACGGAATGCTGGCGCTTCCGAAGCCCGTTCACCTGACCTCGGTGAGCCTTGATGTCGACTGGCAGCTGCCACGCATAAAAGGCCTGTCGGTCAACGGCGCAATTGCCATTGACCGCGGCACGATGCCCTGCAACGCTTTCGGCATAACCATAGGGGTAAAATATAACGGACTGATGAAGCTATGAGACACATCGCCTATATTCCACTGCTCTTTATAATGCTTCTCACCTCGGGCTGCACCCAGAACAACGGTGAGATCGACCCCTGGTTCGGCACATGGCGTCTCGAATCGCTCACCTGCGACGGCGAACCCGCAGATGATTATCACGGACAGATGACCTGGTCGTTCCAGAACAATATAATATGCCTCGTAACCGACCTCGGCCACCATTCCTACACACAGACATGGGGCACATGGGCCGCTCCCGAAGGCGAACGCAAGCTGCTGCTTGATTTCGACCAGCGCGACGACATAAACGGCACCAATGTCTACACTCCCCCATCGTGGCTCGGATTCGACGGCCTGCAGCCCACACTGACAATCGTCTCGCAGAGTTCGCGCGAGATGACCCTCAAACTCGACAACACTACCGGCAGCTATCTCTACTGCCTGAAAAAAATATACTGACAAATGAACAAGAAAGTACTCGTCACCGGCGCTGACGGCTTCATAGGCTCGCATCTTACCGAGCTACTTCTTTCGGAAGGCTACGATGTCCGCGCGCTTGCCCAATACAATTCCTTCAACTCCTGGGGATGGCTCGAAGAGGTGAGCCACCCTAACCTCGAAGTCGTCTGCGGTGATGTCCGCGATCCTAACTACTGCCGCCATATCTGCGAAGGAATCGACACCGTCTATCATCTCGCTGCCCTCATTGCGATTCCCTACAGCTATACGGCTCCCGACTCATATGTCGACACCAACATACGCGGAACCCTGAACATCTGTCAGGCCGCACGCGACGCCGGTGTCGGCCGCATTGTCGTGACCTCCACAAGCGAAGTCTACGGAACAGCGCTTCAGGTGCCTATTCCCGAGACCCATCCCCGTCAGCCCCAGAGCCCCTATTCCGCCACGAAGATCGGCGCCGACGCCATAGCCATGAGCTTCTATAATGCCTTCGACCTGCCGCTGGTCATTGCGCGCCCCTTCAACACCTACGGCCCGCGACAGAGTGCCCGCGCCATTATCCCGACGATAATCACCCAGATCGCCTCGGGCCACCGTCAGATAAAGGTCGGCGACCTCACCCCGACACGTGACTTCAACTTCGTTGGCGACACCGTCAGAGGTTTCCTTGCCCTTGGGACAACGCCAGGAATCGAAGGACGCGAAATCAACATTGCTACCGGAACCGAGGTCAGCATGGCCGACACTCTTAAGACAATAGCCCGCCTGATGAATGCCGACGTAGAATGGGTCACCGACCCGGCTCGCCTGCGCCCGTCGAAGAGCGAAGTAAGACGTCTCTGCGGCGACAATTCACTCATTACATCGCTGACATCATGGCGTCCGCAGCACACTCTCGAACAGGGACTGCAAAAAACAATCGACTGGTTCACCCGTCCGGGTACTCTCGACCGCTATAAACCCGACATCTACAATCAATGAACAAGCTGAATATACTCTTTCTCGGAGGCGCCAAACGTGTTTCCATGGCCTCGAAATTCATTGAGGCCGGACGCCGGGCAGGTTTCGAGACAGTCATCTACGGTTACGAGCTCTCGCGCCGCTGCGCTCTCGCGTCCGTTGCCGAAGAGATTGTCGAAGGGCGCCGCTGGAGCGATCCCGCGCTACTCGACGATCTCCACGAAGTTGTCACTTCACGCAACATTTCGATAATGATTCCGTTTGTCGACCCTGCCATAGAGGTTGTGGCCCGCTATCGCGACAAATTCAGCGACATCTTCGCCCCGGTTGGCGACGCCGACACCTGCCGCCGCATGTTCGACAAGATATTTGCCGCCCAGGCTTTCGAAAAAGCCGGTATCACTGTTCCAGAGACCCTTTCGGGGGCCAGTCCGCGCTTCCCGCTGATCGCCAAACCGCGCAAAGGATCGGCCTCACAGGGAATATTGATAGTAGAGAACCGCGCTGACTGGGACGCACTGTCGATTTTCCATCCCGACTATCTGATTCAGGAATATATCACCGACGCAATCGAATATACCGTCGACTGCTACCGCAGCGTAGGCAGCGGAGAGACTCTCGCCGTCAGCCCCCGTCAGCGGCTTGCCACTGCCGGAGGGGAGGTTATCTCGACCATTACCGTTGACGATGCCGACATAACGGAGCTCGCCCGCCTGACGCTCGAAAAGCTCGACCTTCGCGGCGCAGTAACCGTCCAGATGCTTCGCGACCCGTCGAGCCGGCGCGCTGTTGTCATGGAAGTCAATCCGCGCCTCGGCGGAGGTGCCGTAGCAGCCGTCTGCGCCGGTGCCGACATTCCTGCTCTCATCATAGCCGAAGCATCTGACCGCCCGCTAAAGCCGACAGAAGCCCGCAGCGGCATTCTCGTCCAGCGCTATCTCAACGAAATTTCTTTCGACACCAATGAAGACCGATAACCACGTCATAATTATCGCCGAAGCAGGCGTAAACCACAACGGCAACCTCGAGCTTGCCCGCCGGATGGTCGACGAGGCGCGCCGAGCCGGAGCCGATTACGTCAAATTCCAGACGGCAGTGCCCGAACTGGTCATTTCCTCGATCGCTCCGAAAGCCGAATATCAGAAAGAAACAACCGGCAAAGAGCAGAGTCAGCTCGAAATGTGCCGCGCGATCCATCTGCCTCTTACCGACTATGCCGGACTCGCCGACCTCTGCCGCCGGAAAGGGATCGGCTTCATGAGCACGCCTTTCGATCTCGTGTCGATCGACACCCTCGCTCCGCTCGGCATGGACTACTGGAAAATTCCGTCGGGCGAAATCACCAACCTCCCGTATCTCAGAAAGATTGCCTCTAAAGGTGGGCGCGTCATTCTCTCTACAGGGATGTCGACTCTCGACGAGGTTGCCCGCGCCGTCGAAATTCTCGAAAAAGGAGGCATACCGCGCGCCGACATAAGCCTGCTCCACTGCAACACCCAATACCCCACACCCATGGACGACGTAAATCTTCGCGCCATGGAAACGCTCAGGAGCCTCGGCTGCGGTCGTGTCGGCTACAGCGACCATACGGTCGGCATCGAAGTGCCGGTAGCCGCTGTTGCCATGGGAGCGCAGATAATCGAGAAGCACTTCACCCTCGACAAGACTATGGAAGGCCCTGACCACCGCGCTTCGCTCGACCCCCCCGAGCTACGCGCCATGGTCAGCGCCATACGGAATATCGAGAAAGCGGTAGGCAATCCTGAGAAACGCGTCAGTCCGAGCGAAAGAGCTAATATCGAGGTGGCCCGCAAGAGTATTGTTGCCGCCCGCGACATCGCCGCCGGCGAAATATTCACCGAAGAGAACATAACCGTAAAACGGCCCGGCAACGGTCTGTCGCCGATGCTTTGGGATGACGTCATCGGACAGCGTGCCGCACGCGATTTCGCATACGATTCACTCATAACCCTCGGATGAGTCAGCGCAACACACTCGGCCTAAATCAGCAGCAGCGACAGCAGCAGACACTCTCGCCCCAACAGGTGAGATATTTCCGTATGCTCGAAATGAACCAGACTCAGGCCGAGGAAGAACTCAAACACGCTCTCGACGAGAATCCGGCTCTCGAAATTGCCGACACTTCCCCGTCAGAGATCGGTGAGAATGACTTCAACGAAACGGCTGAAGAGATGCAACTCGCCGACTATGCCGGAGAAGACGACATCCCGACATATCAGCTCCGGGCCAACAATCGGTCGGCCGACGATTCCGACTGGCATCCCGAAGCGATCGAGGAGGCGCCCACCCTGTTCGACATTATTGTCGAGCAGGCCCGTATGCTCGGACTCGACGACGACCGACTGGCTGCGCTGATATTCGTAGCCGGAAATCTCGACAACAACGGCTACCTGACGCGCTC
>HF985562.1 GCA_000431215.1 Prevotella sp. CAG:1031 | reverse complement strand
CCTTCATCAGTTCGCAGAAATACAACGTGGCCATCAAGAAGATATTCACGACTTGCGGAGTCAGCCGAATGGTCACCATTCTCAATCCGGCAACCGGCGCTGAAGAGAAACGCCCCCTGAATGAAATCGCCAGCAGCCACCTCGCCCGACGTACATTCATAGGCAATCTCTTTCAGAAGGTTAAAGACCCGAACCTCGTCGGCTCACTCAGCGGTCACAAAGAAGGTAGCAAAGCTTTCGCCCGCTACCGCGATATAGACGAAGACATGAAGAAAGAACTCGTTAACCTCCTCGACTGATTTTCTTCTCACCAGCCCGATATATAGGTTCAGTTCATCGGGCATATATAGTGCCCAGGCTGAACTAAGAAACATCGCAAAACAATAAATAATACTGGATATGATAAATAGAGAAATAATTGACAATCTTATCCTTGGAAACACTGCCAACTCTCCAAGACAAGATGTTTCAGTTCTTGATGTCAAGGATACGACATCTGATAGCCCAATGGGGGCAAATTCTCCAACTGACGATCATAACCATCATTTCTCCCCAGCTACTATCTATAAGGCTGCTTGTATTGATTTTTATCTTAAAAAGTACAAGTGCGAACTAATCACTAGTGAATTTCGATATGGCATCTCTCAATTAGTCACCGACCTTCTTATTCTTACTCAACGTAATACTATATCTATTGAAATTAAGTCGGGAAATGATGATTTGCGAAGAGTCGAGAATCAGATTCAAGAATCAATAAAGAATTTCAATCTAACAATTGTATTTGCGGATTTTAAGCACAAAGACGCGCTTCTCACGTTATTGCCTATAGAAGCAGGGCTTACGATATATCATAACGGTAATTATGAGATTGTTCGTCCTCCAAAGAGAAATAATGTGATTCCTCAAGAGTTGGTTTCTAGTATTCCCGCATCATTTCTCAAGGCTTTTTTTATGATTAAGCAAAACATGGACTCTGACAAATTGAGGAAATATGTTTTAGAGAAGCATGGCAATAGAATCATGGTATGCTTCCGAGCTTTCTTAAATCATAAATTCTCAGTAAATTATTCTCAGTTCTTGCGCGACAGAGGACTGCATACTCATATAGAAGATATTCCCACTCTCACTATGAAAGATTTTATAGAAATCAAATGAGTTTAGAGCGAAGTCTTTGCATAACGTGAACATTCATTCTCACTGATATCCAAAACGAGGGAGATGATGATGGAACAGACCCCATAGCACATGACCGAATCTGTCCAATCCCCCAAATATCATTAATATCTCGGGGGAATAAGGGATCTTCAACGCATGACTTAGCTACTTGAATATAGGTGTCAGCGTATGCTGTTACACCTTTTGGCCTCCTTTGTCTGTGATAAAATACACTTTCCGGCAAACTTACATCTATCTTTGGAACCCATCCTCTCGCCATAACAATAGCATCATTTCTTTTGGGAAAGATAGATCCATAGTCCCCGTATAATATGTCTGAATGGGCAGCTTTCACAGCATTATATAAGCATATTTCTGACAGCATAAGTTCGTCTCTTTCCATTTCTCCAAACTCAGTAACATTGTTGGGATAGGATGTTGCTGCCAAAATATATTTTGTTTCCGCATTTGTGAGGAGCGACTTCAGGTTATTAATTCTGGCAATACATCTTTGAGCGACATTTTGGCATGACGCCATAGGAACATATTCACAATCCACAATAAATAACAATGAAATGTCCTTTATAAAAGTCTCAATGTCCTCATAAAAACCCGGGTCTTCTTCGATTGGATTGCGATATGCTAACATTCCAAACTCCTTTGTAAGGCTTGTTATTTGACCTTTGATATTATCTTCAAAATTCGGATCCTCAAAATTCCATAATATCGTAGGAACGATATTACCGAATTTATTTTCTTCTTTAAGATTTAAAAGAAACCTTACCCAATTCTCATATCCGTTTTTGGGATTATAGAGTGCATGAGTTTCCGGTGACGAAAGAGCTGGGTCTGAAGTTACATCAATACACACATCTTGACCTTCAAATACATTTTTTATCTTCTCGAGCCTTTTATCAAAAGGATAGGAGGCAGTATTGTTCCTAGTTATTTTCCTGCCACGAGTCAGCTCTATTATCGGAAACATGTTTGATGTTGCCTCAATGGAAAGATGCTCTATTGCACGAATTTCCGCTTCGCCTGTTTTGATAATAATATTGTATTTTCTCATTACTTTAATGTATAACCAAGTGAAATAATACGGTACCTCATAGCGGCGGCTGAGACACCAAAGATTTCGGCTAAATCGCCTATATTTCTAATACCATTGTTTACATGTCCTCTTACATCAACTTCTGGCATAAGTAGTTCACTCGCAAACTCATTTGCTTTATACTCCATAGAGTCTAAGACATCATTTCGAAAAAACACTGTATCCTTAAACTCAGCATTCTTTTCTTTGTGAAGGATATAATGTCCCAATTCATGAGCAAGGGTAAATCGCTGTCTTTTCTTATTGTGAAGACTATTGATGCTAATGGTCCACAATCCATCAGAATAACTTAGTTGTCCTGATTGAGTCCCAATCATAGGAAGATATACAACTTTAATATCCTTAAACATAGAGATGGTCTCATCCAAATCGATTTTATTGCCATCATAAAATCCATGAGACTTCGCATATTCTGTGATAGTACTAACATCCCTGAAAAGCGCAGGCTCTTCATATCGTGTGGCATCATTATTAATATTTGACCTACTTGGCCGTTTACCCATGCTTCCCATAATTATTCAGATATATTTTCTTGAGCTGCCCTTGAATCTTCTATATCACTGAAATTCTCATATAGAAAATCTATATTCTCTTTAAGGTCAGACGTAATTTTCTTAAGTTCTTCAATAGATGCTTCTACAGCATCAATTTGCTCCTGTCTAATTATTCTATCCTCAAATCGACCTGTTAAAGCATTTAACGTCGTTTCTTGGAAGGATTTCGAATCATTCATCATAGAGGAAAGTTGCGATAAAATATGTCCTCTTGTCTCATTCCTAATTTCTTGTTCTGCTTCTTCTATTTCTCTTCGACTTATAAATCGCACGGCGACAATACCACCTATGGTAAATATAACGAATATCCCAATTAAGAATGCAATCAGACCATTATAGAAACTGGAGAGATGAGAAGTGTACTCAACAGGAGAAAGCAATAAACCTTTATTCTCTAAATCCCTGAGCACTTCAAGATGTTCACATCTTAAACTATCTAATTGTTGAGACTGGACGGAATCGGTTACACAAGATGTATTAAGCATATAGACAGGCGCCACATTAATTGGAGATAGCCTTACGTATATGATAACCCCGATTAATAAGATAAGTGTCGCTCCCACGGATCCAGAAACGAGACATTCTTTTATTCGTATCTTATTCCTTTCTTGCATTTAGTGAAAACTTTTAAATAATAAGACCTTATTAAAATGGCAAATCAATTCCATATTCTCCTTCTGATTCATATACTGCAGATGTAAAATTTTGGAAACTAAGGTCATGGATCTTCTCTATGTAACTGTATTTTACACATAAAAGATTCAATTCAACTCTACGGGCTTTACCAAGGGATGCGAATTCTAGTTCTTGTTCAACACCTAAGAATCGTCTGCCACAAAGTGATGCCGCAATTCCTGTCGTTGACGACCCTGCGAATGGGTCGAGAATCCAATCGTGTTCATCTGTGCTTGCGAGAATGATACGAGTAAGGAGAGCCAAAGGCTTCTGTGTCGGATGCTTACCGCATGACTTCTCCCAACGTCCAATTGCAGGGAGTCTCCATACATCTGTCATTTGCTTGCCACCATTGATCGCCTTCATAAGCTCGTAATTATACTTATGAGGCACCTTTGGATACTTTCGCGCCCAAATAATGAACTCTGTAGAGTAAGTAAAGAATCGACATGATATGTTTGGCGGCGGATTGGTCTTTGCCCAAGTTATTACGTTGAGAATCTTGTAGCCAAGTTCTGTCAGAACATTAGCTATTGAAAAGATATTATGGTGAGTTCCGGAAATCCAGATAGTCCCGTTATCTTTTAATTTTTCTCGACATAAAGAGAGCCATTTGCGGTTAAACTCCATGATGGATTCAGGAGTGCCGCCCTTATCCCACTCGCCTTTATCTACACAAACAACTTTCCCTGCCTGATAGCTTATACCTCCATTAGAAAGAAAATAGGGAGGGTCAGCAAAGATCATATCAAACTTAAAATCAAACTGTGGAAGCACATCAAAACAGTCACCATGGACGATGGTGAAGTCTCGATTGTCTGATTTATAGAATGGTACAATCATGTCAGTCAAGATATTGGAGGAACTGGTAATCCAAGTTTCTGGAGGGGGATGTATTGGAAATAGTATTGGCAACCTACTGGAATTATATAATCCAGAACATCCTTATATCGAGGATTCCTAAACCAGTCATCTAAAATATAGATATACTGAACCTCAATATTTAAGGGGAAGAATAACTTTTGATATTGCTTCTTCTTAAAATCGCACGTCTGTAGTTTCTCATCAACGCTTCCGCCAACATTTTGAGTTTTAACTTCAATTATGTAAACAGTATTGTTAATGATAACATAGATTCCGTTGTCAGGAAGCAACTTGGCTGAGATGCAATTTCTCCAGTCAATATCGCGCGGTTCCAAGAATTGGGAGTATAGCTCGTGTTTCTTGAAAATTTGACCGACCTCTTCATTAAGATAAAAGACATGGCTGCCCGTGACCTTGTAGCCGGGCTGTTGATTGAGAAAAGTCTTTAAATCGACTTTCCCTTCAAAAATCAGACCCGTTAGGGTGTTCGCTCCACCTGTGCCACCTGTTATCATTTTAGTTTTTCGATGAATGTGTTGATATTTGTAAGGTTATAAACGCTGGGAATGTGCGCGAATGCTTCTTCGAGTTTATTGCGGGCTGACTCCCAACCGATGCCGTCGGTTATCCAGACAAATTCAAAACCGGGAACAACGTTTATCTTGGGCGCAAGTTCAGAATAGGAGCGCGCAACCTCATTAAGTTTGGAGCCACCTCCAGTATAGAAATTCGCCTCTATAAGATATGTTTTCTGTGGAGTACGGATAACGAAGTCAAAGCGTTTGTTATCTGCTCCTAATGCCTTGACTATTTCCGGGAACTCTGTGTAATATACTTCCTGCTCAAACGGAATGCCGTTTAGTGTGAGGATATTTGCTACAAGACCTTCCATGATGTGTCCACCTCGATTCTTGCGGGCATTTGAATCAAGACCGACTTCTACGCCAAAGACATAGTCCACCAGATTCTTGATTTGCTTTTTCTGAAAAACTTCGGTTAGACCGGTCTCGTTAAGAAATGCTGTTACTTGTTCTGGAGAATTGAAGTAATCGCTGACAAGTTGGATGTTGCCATAAGCGTCAATAGCTTTCTTCTTGTCCTTTGTTCTGACTGCAATAAGCACATCCAATACGGAGAACACTTTCGGATTCTCTTCCCATAGACGTTTCACCGCAGCAGCCATGTCTTCCTGTCCAATCAGATAATTGAGTTGGTTAAGCTTTATCGAAATGGCTTCCACATTAGCGGCAACTTTAGGAAAATCCACATAATCCTTGAGAGAGAAGTGGGTTTCCTTCAACGGTTTCATGAAGTCTGAAAATCTGTCTGACATGGCTCTATCGGTTAAAGGGATTCAAGGGCTCACCTTGATAGTTTTCGTAATTTCTTATCAACAGCTCAGTTAAAGTCCCGCGTTTGGCAGCATTGGCATTGATGCACCTTTTTGCATAAACCCTCTCTATAAAGAAGTCTTCATAAAGCCTGTCAAAGAAATCATCTTCTACATTGCGACCTTTGCAGTCTGAGTTGCTGAGCATTGCATAGCATCCTTCAACCGAGAGGTCAGAATAGAAATTCTTTAACCGAATCTGTTCATTATCGTCAAAAGATTCCTTTACATATGAATTAAAACTTGATGTAGCATCAAGAGGACGATAAGGAGGGTCAAAATAAAAGAATGTATATCCATGCACATACTCAGCGGTATGCGAGAAATCTCCGTTCAGTATCTCAACTTTCTGCAATAGCTCACTGTCGGCAAGAATCAAGTCTTCGTCACATATAGTAGGATTGGCGTAACGTCCAAATGGCACATTAAATCCGCCCTTGGAATTTTCCCGATATAGGCCATTAAAGCAAGTGCGATTCAGGAATATCATATATGCGGCTTCTTCAACACCTGTCAATGTCTTGTTGTTGAAATGATTCCGGACATCAAGATAAAGTTCCTTTTGCTTGTCATAATCCCCCAATGCCTTAAACTGATTTTGGAGGTCAGTTAAAGCATCTATTAATGAGTATGGCTCATCTCTTATAATGCTATAAGTCTTTACAAGATGAGGATTGATGTCATTGATTATGGCACGCTTGATATTGGGGTATTTTTGCAGCATGTAGAACAGCATGGCCCCTCCACCCACAAATGGTTCGATGTAGGTAACATCATCCTCGCCTCGAAATGTATTGGGCAAGAATGAGTCAATGGTAGGAAGCAATTGAGTCTTGCCTCCAGCCCATTTCAGAAAAGGTTTAGCCTTCGTTTTTGCCATAGTTTGTACTATCATTCAGTTACAAGCTAAGAAAAGAAAAACTCCACGGTAGTATCTGAAGGCCGACCAAAGCCTGTAACGACTACAATGGAGTTCTCAAAGTCCTTTCGGCTCTCGCCGTATGTCTTTGTATTAGTTATCTGGTCATTTTCAGATTGGCGTTACTTTTCCTACATACAAAATTACAAAGATTTTTTGACATGGCAATCGAATGTGCTCAGAAAAACTTTGAGTTTCTCTGTTTATATCCGCTGACCCTAAATCCGCTGACCC
>HF985561.1:16593-104994 GCA_000431215.1 Prevotella sp. CAG:1031 | reverse complement strand
CCCCGAGGCACCAAGCCCCGGGGCTTTTTTGTGCGTAAGCCAATTGGACTAATTAGCCCAATTAGACTAATTAGCTATAAGATTTCTAAGTATTAGTTTTGAAAGGCGCGGGTTTTTATTTATTTTTGTTGAAAATTCATTACTGATGCTTGCCAAGGTTATGAGCGCCGCAGTCAGCGGTATTGACGCCCTGCCGGTTACGGTTGAGGCTGCTTCGTCATCGGGATGGTCATTCTCGATGGTCGGGCTGCCTGATACTGCTGTCAAAGAGAGCTACGAGAGAATCCGCACAGCTATGGAACAGGCCGGAGTAGAGTTCCCGCGCACCAGCACTGTTGTCAATCTCAGCCCCGCAGATCTGAAGAAGGAGGGGGCGTCGTTTGATCTGCCGATCGCCATTGGTGTGCTTGTGGCGTCGAAGAAGATACAACCGACAGTTTCGACTGAGCGGTTCATGATGGTAGGTGAGCTGTCGCTTGACGGTACGCTATTGCCGGTCAGAGGCGTGTTGCCGATGGCAATTCTGGCCCGTAAGATGGGTGTCGACGGTCTGATTGTACCTTCGGTAAATGCCACAGAGGCTGCGGTCGTTAATAATCTGAATGTTTATGGTGCCGCTTCGCTGCTCGATGTCATCAATTTTCTTTGTGGCGTTCAGGCAATAGTGCCGACTGTGGTGAATACCCGCGAAGAGTTTGCCAGAGCTGATTCATTCTTCGATTGCGACTTTTCTGAGGTCAGAGGTCAGGAAAATGTCAAGAGGGCTTTCGAGGTAGCCTGTGCCGGAGGTCATAATATCCTGATGATAGGACCGCCGGGAGCCGGCAAGTCGATGATGGCTAAGCGCGTGCCAACGATAATGCCGCCTTTGAGTCTTGCCGAAGCTCTTGAAACAACGAAGATCCATTCTGTTGCCGGGCGCCTCAAAGGAGGATCGAAGCTCATGACTTCGCGGCCTTTCCGCTCTCCGCACCACACGATTTCTTCAGTAGCACTCGTAGGCGGCGGTTCGAATCCGATGCCTGGCGAGATCTCGCTTGCCCATAACGGCGTTTTGTTTCTCGACGAGTTCCCGGAGTTTACCCGTCAGGTTCTCGAGGTTCTGCGTCAGCCGCTCGAAGACCGTCATATCTCTATCTCCCGGGCTAAATATTCGATAGATTATCCGGCCAGCTTCATGCTTGTGGCGTCGATGAATCCGTGTCCGTGCGGTTACTACAATCATCCGACTAAAGCCTGTACGTGTGGCGCCGGTGTTGTTCAGAAGTATCTCAACCGAATCTCAGGCCCTCTGCTCGACCGTATCGATATTCAGATCGAGATTCTACCTGTTGCTTTCAACGAACTCTCGTCTTTGAAAAAGGGGGAGAGCTCGGCAGATATACGCAGGCGCGTTGTCGCGGCGCGCGAGATTCAGACTCGCCGTTATGCCGATGAACCTGGAGTCTATTGCAACGCGCAGATGAACAAGAGGCTGATGGAAAAGTATGCCGTTCTCGACGGCGCGTGCATGAGTCTGCTGAGCAAAGCCATGGATCGGTTCGATATGTCGGCCCGCTGTTACGACAGGATTCTGAAGGTTTCGCGCACTATTGCCGATCTTGAGGGATGCGACGAAATCAGCCCTGTCCACGTCAGCGAGGCGTTGTCCTACAGGAATCTCGACCGTTCGTCGTGGGGCGCTACAGTCCAGAAAATGCCGTTTTGATTCTTCTGACGATAGTGTTATTGCTCCCAGAGATAGCCGGCGAACCAGAGCAGACCTGATTCGGAGTCGTAGACGGCGCTGCCCGTTACGTCGACCCATGGCTCGGGATTGGAGAGGTTTCCGTTGGAAAAGCGGATTGTCGAATATTGGCTGTCGATAACTCCGTTGCCGCCGGATTCTTGCATCTCGCGGTTCTTGACCATCAGAGAGTAGGTTATCTGTTCGTTTTCGGGATTCTGAAATTCGAGGAAGCCGAAGTTGACGATGTCATCGAACATAAATCCGGCTTCGAGCACCTCTAAGGGAATTTCGTCGTTATTGAGGATTTTTACGAAGTTCCTGTTGATATACGGGAACTGGCTGTAGGGGCTTTCGGCGTCGCCTCCTAATGTCTCAATCTGAATCCAGTCGCCCTGAATTGCAGAGTTATCGCCCATATCGCTGACGGGATAGATGTCGCCGAGGTTTGCCGTTCCGAGAATCTTGCTCGATGTGCTCGGTTCCTGACGCAGGTTGACAGTTTTGCCGGTTACGTAGACGAACGCTGAATCAGCAAGTGATGTCGCTACTGACATCACACATATAATAATAGCCAGAATCTGTTTCATCGCGAGATACTATTAATAATAAGCATGTTTCAAAACAATATGCCCCAAAAGCTGATGTTGTCAAACTTTTGGGGCATATATTATGCTGAATTTGTTTCGGGTATCAGAAAGGAAGGTCGTCGTTTCCGCCGCCGAGATTCTGAGGCTCGGGAGGAAGCGGGGTTCCGCCGGGCATCTGCTGAACGGGAGGAACAGGCTGGCCGTCGGCGGGATTTGCCGGTTCGGCGCGCCAGGCGCGTATGTCGGTATACCAGCGCTCGTTGAACTCGCGGCTTTCGATATCGAAGCTGATCTTTACGAAATCGCCGATATTGAGTGGGTATTGATCAACGCGGTCGCCGAAGAAGTCGAAAGCTACCTGTTTGGGGTAGGCATCGGTGGTCTCGAGCACATATATTTTCTTTTTCCAGGCGTTTCCGGCTTTTGAGGTTCCGGACTGCTCGGGAAGGGATTTGATGATTTTTCCGGTAATTTCCATTAGGATAATTCGATGGGTTGTTAATGGTTATTTTGTTTGCAAATATAGTAAAAAGTTCCCTATTTTTTGTGTCGAAAAAATTTTAAATTTTTTTCATTATCTAATGATTTTGGAAGTTGTTGTTTGATAAAGAGCTATGGCGACAGTTGCGCCGGGCACTTCTGCGAGCGGTCGGCGAGGCTGTTGGATAGTCTGAAAATGTTGCTTAACTTTGCGACGTGAAATTGCTTTGTCAACATATTGCATTCCTTCTCAGCCGTTGCGATTGTGTTATCGTTCCGGGGTTAGGTGCTTTTATAACGTCCTATGAACCAGCTCGTTATGACGAGAACGAAAACTGCTTGACCGCTCCCTGCCGCACCGTTGTTTTTAACGGCGCCCTGACGCGCAACGACGGAATCCTTATAGGAAGTGTCGCACAAAGCGAAGGCGTCAGCTATGAGCGGGCGTCAGAAATCGTAGGGCACGAAGTCGACACGATGCTCAGCGAGCTCCATGCTGACGGCCACCTTACTATAAAAGGTGTCGGTATACTTACCGACCAGCTCGACTCGACCCCGACATTCGAGCAATATGAAAATTCCGCTGCCAATGCGGCCTATTGGGCTCTTCCCTCTATCGAGGGCGCCAAAGCTGATCTGACAGAGAGCGAAGTCCTGGCAGAAGAAAACGTCGCCGGATTGCGTCCGCGCCGTTTCGGCGCTTTCAGGGCAATTGCGTCAGTCGCCGCTTCGATGGCTCTTCTTCTCGGTCTCGGATTTACATTGACAATGCCTCGCGGGACCATGCAGTCAGGCAGCGAATATGCTTCTCTGGCGCCTGTGCGTCCCTCGAATGTCATTACCGGCGATGTCCTCAGCGACGGCGAACTGTTTATCGCAATGCCCGGCGAAGGAGCATGGCAAGAGGTCGACACCGTGGCGCATAACAGCTATGTCGGCAAGATGCGTCAGGAATCATCGCGCCGCAACGATAAACCGGTTCGTTCCGTTTCTGACAGGAAAGCACCGAACAAATCTTTTACCGCCGACGTTCAACAGACGGGCAGCGGTGACTTCTGCATCGTTGTCGCCTCCCACGACAGCCGTGAGAAAGCGGAGCGCTGGATTGCCGAACAGGGCGACAGCCGTCTCAGGATTCTCAAGTCGGGAAAACGCCGTTATCGCGTTTATGTAGCCTCGCGTTCCACCAAAGAAGCGGCTCACAGCGCAATTACGGAATTTTCGGGCCGCTATGCGGGCGCGTGGGTTTGTGAGCGCTAATCTGAAATCCTAACCTTCTATCCAACACCTTTTTTGATTATGAAAAGCTTCAATGAGATGCTCTTTGAACGTCATAGTATACGCCGCTATACCGACGAACCCCTCGATGCCGATGAGGTAAAGAAAATTCTCGAGGCGGCTCTTCTCGCTCCTTCGTCGAAGAGCTCACGCCCGTGGCAGTTTATCGTTGTCGAAGACAAAGATGAGCTTCAACGCCTTAGCGAAATGAAAGTCGGCGGCACTGTTCCTGTCAAGAACTGCGCTATGGCGGTTGTAGTAGTCGTAGATCCTTCGAAGTCAGAAGCCTGGATCGAAGATGGCTCAGTAGCGGCAAGCTTCATGCTCCTTCAGGCTGCCGCTCTCGGACTTGGTGCATGCTGGGTCGAAATCCGCGGCCGTCAGGATCGCGAAGGGGAGCCTTCCGAGGCTTTTGTGCGCGAAGCTCTCAATATTCCCGAAGAACTTGTTCCGATGTGTGTTGTCACATTCGGCCATATCAACGAAACCCGCCGTCCGGTTGATCCCGAGAAACTCTTGTGGGAGAAAGTCCATATCGGCAAATTCAAACAGCCTGAGTGAACAGAATCGTTGTCATCGGCGGCGGAAATGTTGCCGCATCACTTGTTCCGGCGCTTGGCGACAGAGTGGTGCAGGTCTACAGCCGGACGCATGCCCATGCCGAGGAACTCGCGCCCGGACGCGCAACTGACAGCCTCGATTCTGTCACTGCCGATGCCGACGTATATATCATAACGCTTGTCGACGATGCCGTTGCGCCTACTGCGCAGCGGCTCGCGCGTCTTAATCCCGGGGCGCTTTGGGTTCATACCAGCGGCTCAGTCCCGATTGAGGCTCTTGACCCTCTGGGGCCTCGCCGGGGGGTAGTATATCCTCTCCAGACATTCAGCCGCGGACGGCGCAGAGATTTCGCTGATATACCGATTTTTATAGAGGGCGACGATCCGGCTGTCGGACTGCTGGCCCGATCGTTGAGCCGGCGCGTTCTCGAAGCCGACAGCGCGCGCCGACGCCGGTTGCATATTGCAGCGGTTTTCGGCTGCAACTTCGTCAACCATCTCTGGGCTATCGCCGACCGCCTTCTCGGTGACGACGGCATGAGTTTCGATCTTCTCGAACCCCTGCTTCGCGAAACTCTAGACAAGGCTGTCGAGACAGGTCCCCGTTCGGGACAGACCGGACCCGCGCGCCGCGGCGACACCCGAATTATGGAGTCACATAAAAGAATGCTTCCGCCCGAGCTGGCCGATTTATATTCAAGACTAAGCGAATCTATTATCAAAATGTATCGACAATGAGCAGCATAGCCTATGACCTGACGCGCATACGCGCTGTCGCCTTTGACGTCGACGGCGTTCTGTCGCCTTCGACAATACCGATGAGCAACGACGGAATCCCCCAGCGCATGGCTAATATAAAAGACGGTTATGCCCTTCAGCTGGCAGCGCGCCTCGGCCTGAAAATTGTCATTATCACCGGCGCGAACACCCCCGCGCTACTGACGCGCTATTCAACTCTCGGAATCCACGACATATATCTGAAAGCGTCACATAAATTGCCCGTGCTCGAGCAATGGATGAAAGAGAACGGCCTTGAACCGCATGAAGTCGCTTATTGCGGCGACGATATTCCCGATATTCCGGCCATGAAAGCTGTCGGGCTCGCCGTGGCGCCGCGCGATGCCGCCGTCGAAGTGCGCGACCTCGCCTCTTATATCTCGCCTTTCAACGGTGGTTATGGAGTTGCCCGGGATCTTATCGAACAGATTCTGAAAGCCAAAGGGCAATGGCTTGCCGATGCCGAGGCTTTCGGATGGTAACCGACAGAAAACAACCTATTATGATGCAGCCACCGAAATCGATTGCAGGCTATCGTCTCGGACTTGCCAGCGGTTCGCCGCGACGGCGCGAGCTTCTTGCAATGCTCGACATTCCGTTCCATATCGTGGAGCCTCTCGAAATCGACGAGAATTATCCTGACAGTCTCGAGGCCCACGAAGTGCCGTTGTTTCTGTCGCGCCTTAAAGCCGACGCTTATCGGCCTTCGATGGCCGACGACGACCTGTATATCACCGCCGACACCGTTGTCATTGTCGGAGGTGAGGTGCTCGGTAAGCCCCGCGACGAGGCCGAAGCTGTCGGGATGTTGCGCCGCCTCAGCGGGCGCAGTCATGAGGTAGTGACCGGCGTCACGGTCTTCACCCGCCGGAAAACGACCAGTTTCAAGGCATTGACCACAGTCGAATTCGCTGCCGTTCCCGACGATGAAATCGAGGAATATGTGGGCCATTACCATCCGCTCGACAAGGCGGGGGCCTACGGAATACAGGAGTGGATAGGCGCCGTAGGCATACGCCGTATCGACGGCAGCTTTTACAATGTCATGGGGCTCCCGGTGCATCGTCTCTGGGAAGTTCTCAAGCAATTCTGATGACCGGTATACCGAAAATCGGTCTGACCGACGGTTTTTTTCGGCACGCAAGGCTGTTCTTTCGAAAAAAATAACTACTTTTGTGAAAATTTGGAAAGAACCATGGCCGGAACACTTCAGCAACAACTCGATTCGATCCGGGCCAAGGCGACAGTCCTGGTCGAGCGGTATAACAAACTTGCTCAGGCCCATCGCCAAGCCCTTTCGTCGGTAGCTGAGCTGGAAGGCCGTCTCGCCGAGAGCGAAGCCCGCAGGGCAGAACTCGAAAACGAGATCGGAATGCTAAGGTCGAGCGCTGTCATTGCTCCCACAGGCGGCGACATCCACCAGACGCGCAGGTTCCTCTCCGAATTGTTGCGGGAGATCGACAAGTGCATCAGCGATTTGACTGTCTGACCCCATTCAAAACAACGATGCCGTGAAAGATAAACTGAACATAACTATAAAACTGGCCGACCACAAGCCAATCTCCTTGTCAGACGTCACGCCCGGTGAGGAAGAGCTTATGAGAGAGGCCGAGTATAATATCAACCGTCTCTGGCGGTCATGGTGTCAGGAATTTCCTGATAAAGAGCCTGATGAAGTGCTTGCCATGGTAGCCTTTCAGTTCGCCCGCTATTATTACGGGCAACTGCGGGAGATGAAAGAGGTCGAAGAGGTTCTCGCCGAGAGCGGGCGCCGACTCGATGAAATTGTGCTCAGACTCGATGAGCATCAGTCTTTCGGGACCGAAGTTCATCGGCCGCAAGGTCAGGAGTGACCGGCGGTGTCTAAGAGAATTTTCCGCACGATGCAGAGGCCGCAACGCCGCCTTTGGCTCTTCATAACGGGCCGCAGGCTGTTTTGTCAGGCTCTCCGCACCGGCTTTTTTATTTATTGACAATTAATGTAACAACCAATAAATCTATCTGTTAATACCAATATGGAAATAGTAATTCTCGTATGCGCCATTCTCGTTGCAGCCGGCGTGAGCGTTGTCGCCACAATGGCTATCCAGCGGAAGATGGCCCGTTCACGAGCCAACACAATTCTTGCGGAAGCCGAGCGCGATGCCGAAGTCATAAAAGAGAAAAAACTCCTTGAGGCACGCGAAGAAGAACTTCGTATCAAAGGAGAAGCCGAACGTCAGGCCCAGCAGCGGCTTCAGCGTGTTCAGGCCGAGGAAGGCCGCATCAAACAGCGCCAGAACCAGCTCAATCAGCTCCAGAGCGAAACCCAGCGCGCCAGAAACGAAAACGACCAGACGCGCCAACAGCTCGAGGCGCAGCGCGTTACGCTCGAAAACAACCGCGCCGAGCTCGACAAACTTATTCATGTGGCCCAGGAAAATCTCGAGCAGATTTCAGGTCTGACAGCGGACGCAGCCAAAGAACGCCTTATCGAATCGCTGCGCGACGAAGCCAAGACTGCCGCTGCCGGATATATAAACGATATTATGGACGAGGCTAAGCTGACTGCAAATAAAGAAGCCAAACGCATTGTGGTTCAGACAATCCAGCGAGTGGCGACTGAAACAGCTATCGAAAATTCGGTAACGGTATTCCATATCGACAGCGACGAAATCAAAGGCCGCATAATCGGGCGTGAAGGCCGAAACATACGTGCCCTCGAAGCCGCTACCGGAATCGAAATCATTGTCGACGACACTCCTGAGGCTATCGTTCTCAGCGGATTCGACCCCGTGCGCCGCGAAATCGCCCGCCTCGCGCTTCATCAGCTCGTTGTCGACGGCCGCATTCATCCTGCCCGTATCGAGGAGGTCGTCAACAAAGTTCGCCGTCAGGTCGAAGAAGAAATTATCGAGACCGGCAAACGCACTACCATAGATCTCGGCATACACGGACTCCATCCCGATCTCATCCGCATGGTCGGAAAGATGAAATATCGTTCGAGTTACGGGCAGAACCTTCTCCAGCATTCGCGTGAAACGGCTAATCTCTGTGCGATCATGGCCTCGGAACTCGGCCTGAACCCGAAGAAAGCGCGTCGCGCCGGACTGTTGCATGATATAGGCAAAGTACCCGACGAAGAGCCCGAACTGCCCCACGCACTCCTTGGCATGAAGCTTGCCGAAAAATATAAGGAGAAGCCTGAAATCTGCAATGCTATCGGCGCCCACCACGACGAGATAGAACCTACATCGCTGCTGGCTCCCATTGTTCAGGTATGTGATGCCATCTCAGGCGCCCGTCCGGGCGCCCGCCGAGAGATTGTTGAAGCCTATATCAAGCGTCTGAACGATCTCGAACAGCTTGCTCTGAGCTATCCCGGAGTGCTCAAGACCTACGCTATTCAGGCCGGCCGCGAGTTGCGCGTCATTGTCGGAGCCGATAAGATCGACGATACCGAGACAGAGAAACTGTCGGCTGAAATAGCCAAACGAATTCAGGACGAGATGACCTATCCGGGTCAGGTGAAGATCACCGTTATCCGCGAGACCCGAGCTGTCAGCTTCGCCAAATAAAAGCGGCAAAAAGCAATGTCAGCTAAAGAAGATAAAAAACAGCAGCAGTCTGTAGCAGACGAGGCTGCCGCGACACCTCAGCCCGCAACCCCTCAGTCAGAGGTTCACGGCGAGCCCCGCGGCAAGCTCTACAGCACGAACTGGCTTGCTGATATTCCGGGCGGGTTTGCCGACTGGGACATTGTTGAAGTCGTGTTCAAGAACACGCGCAAGGGCTACTACCGCAACAGTCTCAATCTGCATCTTGAGCAGGGAGATATGGTGGCAGTCGAATCGATGCCGGGCCACGACATCGGCCGCGTCACACTGACCGGACGGCTTGTCGCGCTCCAGATGAAAAAAGCCCGTATCAAGCCCGACTCACCCGATATCAAACGAGTGTTCCGCAAAGCCCGGCCTGTCGACCTCGAGAAATATCGTGAGGCTCAGGCCCGCGAACACGACACCATGATCCGCGCGCGCCGTATAGCCGAAGAACTTCATCTCAACATGAAAATCGGCGACGTCGAATATCAGGGCGACGGCAACAAGGCGATTTTCTATTATATCGCTGAGGAACGTGTCGATTTCCGCCAGCTCATCAAGGTGTTGGCCGAGACGTTCAAGGTCAGAATCGAGATGAAGCAGATCGGAGCACGTCAGGAGGCCGGCCGCATAGGAGGAATCGGCCCGTGCGGAAGGCCGCTCTGCTGCGCCAGCTGGATGACGAACTTTGTCAGCGTCGGCACCGCTGCCGCGCGCTGTCAGGATCTGTCGCTCAATCCACAGAAACTTGCCGGACAGTGTGCGAAACTGAAGTGCTGCCTTAATTTCGAGGTCGACACCTACATGGAGAGCACCAAGGAATTGCCTCCGAAGGATATACGCCTCGAAACCGCCGATTCAACATATTATCATTTCAAGACCGATATTTTCAAGAAAGAGATAACATACAGCACCGACAAGAATCTGGCGGCCAACCTCGTCACTATCGATGCCGCGCGTGCTTTCGAAGTCATTGAGATGAACAAGGCCGGCGAGAAGCCTCTGAAGCTTGAGCTCGAGTCTGACAAAAAAGCAACGCCGAAAGTGCTCGATCTTGCCACTCAGGAATCGCTTACCCGTTTCGACAAGAGCAAGAAAAAGAAAAAGAAGAAAAAATCGTCTGACAAGGGTGCCAGACCTGACGACCAGACTTCCAAGTCTCAGAGCCAGCCCAAAGCCAAGACTCAGAACCAGCCTCAGGGCGGCGACGAGAAGCAGGGACAGCGTTCGCGCCGCCGCAAGAAAGGACAGAACGCGCAGGGCGGGGGACGCCCTGACGCTCCTAAAGCTCAGGCCCCTCAGAAGCCGTTGGACAATGCTTAATGTCAGGTATTCAATTCCGGCCGCTGTTGTAGCGATGGTCATGTCGGCTGTCGCGGGCTGTACGTCGCCCGGCGATTTCAGCCATTATACCGAAGTGCCTCCCGAAGGTTGGGCCTACGGGAATGCTCTGGATTTCGACACAGGTCGCGAAGACTCTCTTTCGAGAGGCGATCTCGAAGTTTCGTTGCGTCATAATATAGACTATCCATATTCAAACCTTTGGCTCGAGATTTGTTATAATAACAACGGGCGTCAGACTGTCGACACCGTCAACATTCCTCTGGCCGATGTCCACGGCCGCTGGTATGGCAGGGGATTCGGAGCAAGCCGTCAGGCAGAGGCCGTTGTCGCCACCGATGTCAGTCCGCTCAGCGGAGCGCCTGTTAAAGTCCGGCATATAATGCGTGTCGATACCCTCCGCGGTGTCGAGGCAGTCGGAGTGTATTTCAGGAGCCGTTAAATTAAACAGGAATAGCGATGATAGAACCTAAAGATGAATTTTCGACACTTCTGCTCGACAATGCCGAGTTTCAGAAACGTATCGACGGCGTGCGCAGCGTAATGGCATCGGCCTCCGATGCTCCCGACGCGCTTCTGCTCGCCGACAACTCCAATATCTATGACCTGACCGGCCGAGTTTTCGCGGGATGGATTTATGTGCCTTTCGAGGGCGACGTCGTGTTCTTTGTAAAACGCCCCGTCGTTCTTAAGGGTGACTCGACCGAATTTGTGCGCAAGCCTGAAGAGATTGCCTCACGGCTCGCGCGTCAGCCCCGGCGTATCGGTCTTGAGCTCGATACGCGCTCTTTCAGCGAAATCCGACGGCTGAAAGCTATCTTCCCTGAGGCTGAGCTGTGCAATGCCTCGGCTGTTATGCGCGAGGTGCGTTCGCGCAAGACTGCCGCCCAGATCGACATGATACGCCGCAGCGGTGTGGCCCACCAGCGTGTTTATTCGAGAATCCCCCATATCTTTACCGAGGGGATGTCAGATATCGAGCTTCAGATAGAGATCGAACGGGTGTCGCGCCTCGAAGGATCGCTGGGCCAGTTCCGCATCAGTGGCGATTCAATGGAGTTTTTCATGGGCAATGTGCTCGTCGGCGAGAATGCCGACAATCCCTCCCCCTACGATTTTGCAATGGGAGGCGCAGGTTCCGACCCGAGTCTGCCGGTTGGAGCCAACGGCACGATGATACGTCCGGGTACGACTGTAATGGTCGATATGGGGGGCGATTTCACGGGATATATGACCGATATGACCCGCGTTTTCGCTCTTGGAGAGATTCCCGAGGTTGCCCTGCGGGCCCATCAGTGCTCGCTCGACATCCATGCGGAGTTCCGCCGCATTGCGCGCCCGGGAGCTACTGCCCGCGAAATCTATGAGATGGCCGACAATATGGTTCATGAGCGCGGACTCCACGAATATTTCATGGGCCACCGTCAGAAAGCCGGATTTATCGGACATGGTGTCGGCATCGAAATCAATGAGTTGCCCGTCATAGCGCCGCGTTCCCGCGACATTCTTGCCGAGGGCAATGTCATTGCTCTCGAGCCTAAGTTCGTTATTCCCCATGTCGGGGCTGTCGGCATCGAGAATACCTATGCCGTCAGCCGTGACGGAGAGCCCGAGAATCTGACTCCGGCTCCCGAAGAGATTCAATATTTTGATGTGTGAATGAACTACGCTGAACGAATCGACAGACCGATCTTTCATCTCGTCGGCAACGCTGCCGACAGCCTTGGGCGCGAGGCATACGTCGTCGGCGGATATGTGCGCGATCTTTTGCTCGGCCGCCACAGCAAGGATATCGACTTCCTGACCGTGGGTGGCGGCATAGAGCTTGCACGCGAGGTTGCGCAGCGGCTCGGCCCGAAAGCTCAGGTTCACGTCTATAAGAATTTCGGAACCGCTCAGGTCCACAGCGGCGATGACGAGCTTGAGTTTGTCGGCGCGCGCCGCGAGAGCTATAACCGCGATTCCAGAAAGCCAATAGTGGAAGACGGAACACTCGACGACGACATCTCGCGTCGCGACTTCACTATCAACGCCATGGCCCTGAGCGTCAACTCGGTTTCTTTCGGCGAGCTTGTCGACCGTTTCGACGGTATAGGCGATCTCGAACGACGTGTGATCCGAACACCTCTTGACCCCGATATTACTTTCAGCGACGACCCGCTCAGAATGATGCGCGCCATAAGGTTTGCGACTCAGCTCGATTTCACAATCTGTCCCGAAACATTCGGCGCCATTGCCCGCAACGCACAGCGCCTCGAGATTGTGTCGCGCGAACGTATCGCCACTGAGCTTCAGAAAATAATGCGGTCTCCCCGGCCGTCGATAGGATGGGAGTTGCTGCTGTCGACAGGACTGCTTAAAATCATCATGCCTGAGCTCGACGCCATGAAGGGTGTTGAGGTCGTGAAAGGACGCGGACATAAAGATAATTTCGAGCATACGATGATCGTGCTCGACCGCGTGGCTGCCGCCAGCGAGAATGAATGGCTGCGCTGGTCGGCTCTGCTTCATGATATAGCCAAGCCTGTTACAAAGCGGTGGGACGACGCTGTAGGCTGGACTTTCCATAACCATAATTTCATAGGAGCCAAGATGGTCGAGCGGATTTTCCGCCGGCTGCGTCTGCCTATGAACGAACATCTCAAATATGTGGCCAAACTTGTCGAGCTTCACATGAGGCCGATAGCTCTTGTAGAGGACGGAGTCACCGACTCGGCCGTCAGGCGCCTGATTTTTGAGGCCGGCAATGATCTGGAGGATCTTATGACCCTGTGTGAGGCCGACATAACGTCACGCAACCGCGAGAAGGTTAAGCGCTTTCTCGACAATTTCGCCATTGTCAGAGCCAAGATGGCCGACCTCAACGAGCGAGATGCGATAAGAAACTTTCAGCCTCCCGTCGACGGGCTGGAGATTATGGCGGCTTTCAATCTGAAAGGGACACCCGTCGTGGGGCAGATCAAACAGGCTATAAAAGATGCGATATTAGACGGCAAGATTCCCAACGACCACGATGCCGCGCGCGAGTTTATGCTCGAATTTGCCGCAGGGCTTGGCCTCTCACCGGTTGAATGAGACGGCACACCGTCATCATGCCGTCATCATGCTCCGGCGGGTGAGTGAGCGCATCTGGAATACCAATATAGTGGCGGTCACTACCGTAGCAAGAATGTCGCTCAGCGGAAACGACCACCATACGCCGTCGGTTCCCAGCGAGCGCGGCATAATCAGCAGCAAGGGAATCAGAAACAGAACCTGACGTGTCAGACTGAGGAATATCGCTTTGCCTGCCTGACCGATCGACTGAAGCATTCCCGTGGCGATAATCTGGATGCCTACGACGAAGAATACCGACATCGCTTTCGGAAGCGCTTCGGCAGTGACTTCGATAAGAGTACGGTCGACAGTGAACAGCGACGCTATTTCAGACGGGAAAAAGGTGCCCCCGATCCATCCGAGAGTGCATATCGCCGTTCCCCAGACCATCGCGAGCTGCATGGTGCTTCTGACCCGGGAATAGACTCCGGCGCCGTAGTTATATCCTATTATAGGCTGCATTCCCATATTGACACCCAGAACAACGCAGGTTATCAGCGACGTGAAGGTCACGAAGATGCCGGCTGTGGCAATCGCTATGTCACCGCCGTTGGCCAGCAAGGTCTTGTTGATGAGAATGTTTATCAGACAGGCTGCAACATTTATAATGCTCGGTGCCATGCCGATAGATACGATCTGCCTGACAATATCCCTTTTCAGACGGTAGATTCCCCTGACGAAGTGGAGCCTCGACTTGCGGCTTATGAAATGCTGTATCACGAAAGTTGCCGTAACGGCCATGGAGATGTCGGTTGCTATTGCGGCGCCTTTGATGCCCCAGCGCAGTTTATAAACGAACAGAAACGCAAGAAAGATGTTGCAGACTGCTCCGAGTATCATTGTGACCATCGCCTTGTTGGGATAGCCCGACGACCGCATGATATTATTGAAACCGAAAGCGATGTTGATCAGTAGCAGCCCCGGAAGAATCCACCTCATGAAGTCGCGGGCATAGACGATTGTGACGTCGCTTGCGCCGAAAAGCCGCAGCAGCGGATCGAGGAACAGAGCGAAAAGGCTGATGTAGATTATGCCGTTGACGATGGTCAGCACCAGGGCGTTGCCGAGCACCTGCGACGCTTCGCGATGGTTGCCGGCTCCGAGGAAGATGCTGACACGTGTGCAGGCTCCTACGCCGACGAGGACGCCGATAGCCGTGGCGAGGTTCATGACCGGAAAAGTTATCGTCAGTCCCGAAAGCGCGTCGGCTCCGACAACCTGTCCGAGTATGATGCGGTCGATGACGTTGTAGAGCGACATGACGAGCATACCGACTATCGACGGTAGCGAATAGCGCCACAGAAGACGTCCGACAGATTCTTTGGTCAGTGAATCGAGGCTTGTCATGCGGTTGAGTTGCTGAAAACGGTTATCGGCCGCTATACATATCGTCGTAATAGCGCTCGTATTCGCCGGATGTTATGTTGTCCATCCAGGCCTGGTTGTCGAGATACCAGCGCACGGTTTTCTCGATGCCTTCCTCGAACTGGAGCGACGGCTCCCAGCCGAGCTCGCTCTGAAGTTTGCGGCTGTCGATGGCGTAGCGCATATCGTGGCCTGGGCGGTCGGTGACGTATGTTATGAGGTCGAGCGACTGGCCTTCGGGATTTCCCAATAGACGGTCGACAGTTTTGATTATTACCTTTATAAGGTCGATATTTTTCCATTCGTTGAAGCCGCCGATATTGTAGGTTTCGGCAGCCCGTCCCTTGTGGAATATAAGATCAATCGCCCGGGCGTGGTCTTCGACGAAGAGCCAGTCGCGCACGTTCTCGCC
Organism: Prevotella sp. CAG:1031; assembly: GCA_000431215.1. Lineage (GTDB taxonomy): Bacteria > Bacteroidota > Bacteroidia > Bacteroidales > Muribaculaceae > CAG-1031. Next base: position 89,788 of record HF985561.1, on the reverse strand, counting down.
GCGGCCGTATACGGGCAGCGGGCGACGGTGGCGTATATTGTTTATGAACAGTGGGATCAGTTTCTCGGGAAACTGATAGGGGCCGTAGTTGTTCGAGCAGTTGGTGACGAGGGTCGGCATTCCGTAGGTGTCGTGATAGGAGCGCACGAAGTGGTCGCTCGACGCCTTCGAGGCAGAGTAGGGGGAGTGGGGGTCGTATTTAGTTTCCTCGGTGAAGAATTCCGTGCCGTAGGCTTTGTCGTCGCGGCTCGATGCGAGGGTTGTGAAGGGGGGCTCCACACCTTCGGGGTGGGTTAGTTCGAGAGCACCGTAGACTTCGTCGGTCGATATGTGGTAGAAGAGCTTGCCCTCATAGCGCTCGGGCAGCGATTCCCAGTATTCGCGGGCCGCCTGAAGCAGGGCGAGGGTGCCCATGACGTTGGTGCGGGCGAAGGTGAACGGGTCTTTTATCGATCGGTCGACATGGCTTTCGGCGGCGAGGTGGATAATGCCGTCGATCCGGTGCTCGCGGATTATGCGGCGCATGGCGTCGAGATCGGCGATGTCGGCGCGCACGAAAGTGTAGTTCGGACGGTCTTCGATATCGCTGAGGTTAGCGAGATTCCCTGCATAGGTCAGCTTGTCGAGGTTGACGATATGATAGTCGGGATATTTGTTGACGAAGAGGCGGACGACGTGGTTGCCGATGAATCCGGCCCCTCCGGTGATAAGTATGTTACGCTTCATTGCCTTTCAGTTTGTTCAGGCATTCGGCGAGCGAGTCGGTCCAGTAGGGGACAGAGAGACCGAATGTCGTTTTGAATTTTGTTTTGTCGAGCACGGAGTATGCCGGACGTTTCACTGCCGACGGAAATTCGTTGGAATGGCAGGGACGGATGTCGCAGTTGCTGTTGCCGGCCATTGTCGCGATAGCTTTGGCGAAGTCGAACCATGAGCATACTCCTTCGTTGGAATAGTGGTAGATTCCTTCGCGCCCCTCGAAACTGCGGCCGGCGATTATGGTTGCGATGGCTTCGGCGAGATCGCGGGCATAGGTAGGGGTTCCCGCCTGGTCGAAGACGACATTCAGCGTAGGCCGTGATGCGGTCAGACCGAGCATAGTTCTGACGAAGTTCTTGCCATATTCCGAATAAAGCCACGCCGTGCGGAAAATCAGAGCTTTGCAGCCGCTTGCGGCAATCGCCTGCTCGCCGTGGAGCTTTGTCAGTCCGTAGACGCCTGTCGGCGTGCCCTGCTGGTCCTCGCGGCAGGGGGTGTTATAGGGTTCGCGGCCGAACACGTAGTCGGTCGATATGTGAAACAGCGTGGCTCCCGTGCGGGCCGCCTCTTCGGCCAGTACGGCAACGGCCGTGGCGTTCAGCTTTTCGGCTGTCGCGGGGTCGGATTCGGCGCGTTCGACGTCGGTATAGGCCGCGCAGTTTATGATGACCGCAGGCTTATTGTCGGCTACAGCGCGCCTGACGGCTGCAGGGTCAGTGATGTCGAGCTGCGCGACATCTGTGAAGATATAGTTGTCGGCCGATGAGGCTGTGACGTCGCGCAGGCAGCGTCCGAGCTGGCCGTCGGCCCCTGTTACAAGTATATTCATTCGTCGTAAAGGCTAACCGTTATGTCGAAAGGACTCTCGAAGTCGCTGAACATCGGGTTGCGGAGGTCTTTCTCAGAGAGAATGGCCTCGGCGGGATCGATGCGCCAGTCGATGCCGAGCGAGTGGTCGGCTATGGAGATGCCTCCTTCCGATTCGGGATGATAGTAGTTGTCGCATTTATACTGGAAGACGGCCTCGTCGCTCAGAACCGCGAAGCCGTGGGCGAAACCGCGCGGCACGAACAGCTGGCGCCTGTTTTCGCCGGTCAGTTCAACGGCGATATGGCGTCCGTAGGTCGGAGAGCCGCGGCGGATGTCGACGACGACATCGAGCACGGCACCTCTGACGCATCTGACGAGTTTGCTCTGAGAGAAGGGGGGCCGCTGGAAATGGAGTCCGCGGATAACTCCGCGCGTCGACATCGACTCATTGTCCTGAACGAACTCTATGGGCCTGACAACCTCGTCGAACCGGCGCTTCGAATACGACTCGAAGAAATATCCGCGCGCATCGTCGAAAACTCTCGGCTCGATGACGACCACACCTTCAATATCTGTCTTTATCACATTCATTGTCAGTCGAGATTGCTGTAGCCCGAACGGTCTATTTCGTTGATAACTTTCATAAGATACTGCCCGTATTGGTTTTTCAGCATTGGCTTTGCCAGCTCTATCATCTTCTCGCGCGAAATCCAGCCCTGGCGGTAGGCTATTCCTTCGAGACAGGCGATCTTGAGTCCCTGACGCTTCTCGAGAACTTCGACATATATTGAAGCGTCGGCCAGCGAATCGTGGGTGCCGGTGTCGAGCCAGGCGAATCCGCGCGGCAGAGTCTGCACCCTCAGCTCGCCCGAGCTGAGAAACTCCTGATTGACGCTCGTTATTTCAAGCTCTCCGCGGGCCGACGGCTTTATCGATGCGGCAATGTCGACAACCTTGTTGGGGTAGAAATAAAGTCCGACAACGGCATAGTTGCTTTTGGGCTTTTCGGGCTTTTCTTCGATAGAGAGGCAGTTTCCGCTGCTGTCGAACTCGGCCACGCCGTAGCGCTCGGGGTCGTCGACCCAGTATCCGAAGACTGTTGCCTTACCCTCTGTTTCGGCTGCGTCGACAGCTTTTTTCAGGGTCTGCGAAAATCCCGGGCCGTGGAATATATTGTCGCCCAGAACGAGGCAGGCGGCGTCGTCGCCGATGAAATCGCGGCCTATGATGAAAGCCTGAGCCAGTCCGTCGGGACTCGGCTGTTCGGCGTAGGTAAAGCTTACTCCGAAGTCGCTGCCGTCGCCCAGAAGACGTTGGAACGCGGGCAGGTCGGCCGGTGTCGAGATTATCAGAATATCCCTTATGCCGGCGAGCATCAGTGTCGAGATCGGGTAATAGACCATCGGCTTGTCGAAAATCGGCAAGAGCTGCTTGCTTACTCCCTTGGTGATAGGGTAGAGACGGGTGCCGGAGCCTCCGGCCAATACTATGCCTTTCATCTGTCAGACGTTTTGCGGCGGTTTTCCATTACGGCCTCAAAGTTACGAATTTTTCCGCGGAAACATCCCGATTCGGGACAGCGGCATTTGTTAACAATAAATAATCAGCCGCCTTTTTCCGGCGTAAGGAAAGAGATGAATTTCAGAGCGTCATTCTTCAACCTCTTTTTCTGGAACAAGTCCGATTAAGGAATTTGGCCGACAAGTAAGCTAATAGGCAATATAAAGGCTTCCCCATCTCATTGTTGTGCTGATATATCGGCGACTTCTTTGTTGAAGGTCTTTATTTCGTCGGAGATTAGCTGTTTCAGCTCTTTTTGAGGGACGATAAGTTTGTATTCGGCGACGCCTATAGGTTTTGTAAACCCTTCAAGCGCCAGCTCTACTTCCACGTTGTCTTTTTCAGCGCACAGGATTATACCGATTGAGGGATTTTCGTCTTTCCCTCTTTCAAGCCTGTCAAGCAACGAGAGATAGAGATTCATCTTGCTGACATATTCGGGCATGAATTCGGATATTTTCAAATCAACGGCAACGAGCGACCTAAGTCCGCGGTGAAAGAAAAGCATATCCACCTTATAATCCTTACCATTGTAAGACAGAACGTGCTGATTGCCGATGTATGTAAATCCCTGACCGAGTTCAAGGAGAAAATGTTTTACTTTCTCAACCAATCTCCGCTCAAGCTCCAGTTCAAAGAGTGGCTCTGTCACGCCAAGAAATCCCATGCAATAAGAATCCTTGAAAATCTCGTTGGCGTATGCTGCCTGAGTCTTCGGAAGAGCGACGGCAAAATTATTTGACATGTTGGCTTCCGGCTGATGCTTGTGCATCTCCAGCTTTATAGCATTGACCAATAATGCCCGACTCCAGCCTTTCTGAACAGTTTTCTCGGCGTAGTAAAGAATAGCATTGTCATCATCTCCAAATTTAGTAATGAGATGATTGATATGTCCCCAAGGCAAAACTACAACAGCTTGTTGTAGTTTTGGGCCTGATTTATGAAACCGCGCATACAAACGTTTCATATTCCATAAGTTGCTCACCGACATTCCCATTTTTGGATAGGAAGCTTTGAGGTCTGATGATAGTCTTGTCACAACCCCTGCTCCGTGTGCGCTGTCGAGTTTGCGCTCATATAGCAGCTGACCGATCCGCCAGTGCATTTCATTGGATGTCCTGACAATAGCACGGGCGGCATTGTCTCGTGAGGCTTCAATAACTGCGACGGCCTGTCTCAGTATTTCATTATACTCTGATTCGCTATGAATACGAACGACTGTTTCCATATACAAAGTTAACACTTTTATTTTGTATCTCAGCTATGTGCAGATACGTTATCCTTATAATAGTCTTTATGGGATAAATTCACAACTGATAGGGACAGAATAAATAAACCCCGCCGGGAGGGATGCCGCGGCGGGGTGAAAGGGCTTTCTGACGCTCGGGGGTTATTCTACGGTCAGAAGGTAGTGGTTCTTCTTGCCGCGCTGGAGCAGCAGGTATTTGTTGTTGAGAAGGTCGGCTTCGGTCACTGCGCGGTTCGGGTCGGCCACTTTCTCTTTGTTGAGCGACACGCCGCCACCCTGAACGAGCTTGCGCATCTCGCCTTTCGACGAGAAAACAGGGGCGTGTTCGGTAGAGAGGTCGATAAGTTTCACACCTTCACCTTTGAGCAGGTCGCGGCTGACTGTGAAGCGCGGCACTCCTTCCATGACTGCCAGAAGCGTAGGTTCGTCGATTTTGTGGAGGATGTCGACAGCTTTGTTGCTGAATAGAATCTGGCTGGCCTCGACGGCTGTCTCATAGTCCTGAGCGGAGTGAACCATGGTGGTCAGTTCCTTGGCCAGACGGTGCTGCAGCGGACGTTTGCCGGGATCGGCAGCCTGTTCGGCTTCGAGAGCTTCGATTTCCTCGCGCGAAAGTTCGGTGAAAATCTTTATATAGCGGGCGGCGTCTTCATCGGAAGTGTTGACCCAGAACTGATAGAAGGCAAACGGTGTGGTGCGGTTCGGGTCGAGCCATACGTTGCCCTGTTCGGTCTTGCCGAATTTCTTGCCGTCGGCCTTGGTGATCAGCGGACAGGTCAGGGCGAAAGCCTCGCCGCCGTTCATGCGGCGGATAAGCTCGGTGCCCGTAGTTATATTGCCCCACTGGTCGCTGCCGCCGAGCTGGAGTTTGCAGCCCATAGTCTCGTAGAGATGGAGGAAGTCGTAGCCCTGCAGGAGCTGATATGAAAATTCCGTAAACGACATTCCCTCGGAGTTCTCGCCGTTGAGGCGCTTCTTTACCGAGTCTTTGGCCATCATGTAGTTGACGGTGATATGCTTGCCGATATCGCGGATGAAGTCAAGGAAGGTGAAGTCCTTCATCCAGTCGTAGTTGTTGGCCATTACTGCGGCGTTTGGAGCACCGCTGTCGAAGTCGAGGAAGTGGGCGAGCTGACGTTTGATGGCTTCCTGATTGTGGCGCAGGGTTTCTTCGTCAATAAGCTTGCGCTCCTGACTCTTCATCGAGGGGTCGCCGATCATACCTGTGGCACCTCCGACAACGGCGATAGGTTTGTGGCCGCTGCGCTGCAGATGCTTGAGCATCATCACACCGACGAGATGGCCTATGTGGAGGCTGTCGGCTGTCGGGTCGATTCCGAGATAGGCCGTTGTCATCTCTTTCTGTAGCTGCTCTTCTGTGCCCGGCATCATCTGGTGGATCATGCCGCGCCAGCGGAGCTCTTCAACAAAATTCATCGTAGTAAAATGTGTAGTTATAAAGTATATATTCAACGTTTGAGGGCTGCGACGGCCTCGCCGATGCGGCGGAAGGCTTCGCGCAGATTGTCGTCGCTTGTGGCATAGCTGAGACGCAGATAGCCGGGGGCCGCGAAGGCAGCTCCGTCGACGGTGGCCACGGCGGCTTTCTCAAGAAGATAGAGCGCGAGATCGCCCGATGTCTCGATTCGGCGCCCGTCGGGGGCTGTTGTGCCGAGGCAGCCGGTCACGCGCGGCAACAGATAGAAGGCGCCCATAGGCACATTCACTTCCCATCCGGGAATCGTGCGCGCAAGCTCGACGACGAGGTCGCGGCGCCGTTCGAAAGCTTTGTTCATTTCCGTCACGCAGTCCTGAGGTCCGGTGTAGGCGGCTTCGGCGGCTTTCTGGGCTATCGACGACGGGTTTGAGGTATACTGGCTCTGGAGTTTGGTGCAGGCCTTGGCCAGTTCGCGCGGAGCGGCCATGAAGCCTATTCGCCAGCCTGTCATGGCATAGGCTTTCGACACACCGTTTATGATGATGACACGGCCTTTCAGTTCCGGGAACTCAGCCATCGAGGTGAAAGAGCCTGTGAAGTTGATATGCTCGTATATCTCGTCGGCGAGAACGAGAACGCGCTCGTGGCGGGCGAGAACGTCGACGAGGTCCTGAAGCTCGGCGCGGGTATAGACGCTTCCTGTCGGGTTCGACGGAGAGGTCAGCAGCAGCATTCGCGTTTTGGGCGTGATGGCTTTTTCGAGCTTTTCGGGAGTCATCTTGAAATCGTCTTCAATGCCCGATTCCACTATGACAGAGACGCCGTGGGCCAGTTTTACCATCTCGCTGTAGCTAACCCATGCCGGAGCCGGTATGATAACCTCGTCGCCGGGGTTGACGGTGGCCAGAATGGCGTTGCAGAGCGATTGTTTGGCGCCGTTGCTGACAACGATGTCGTCGGCGGTGAAATCCACTCCGGGATGGCGTCGCATATCTGAGGCTATTGCCTCGCGCAGCTCTTTGTAGCCGGCCACCGGTGTGTAGCGCGTATAGTTCTCGTCGATAGCGCGTTTTGCAGCCTCCTTGATGTGGGCCGGAGTGTTGAAATCAGGTTCGCCGACACTGAGATTGATGACATCGACTCCCTGAGCGCGAAGCTCGGCGCTTTTCTGTGACATAGCCAGAGTCTGGCTCGGCGACAGCGAATTGACTAAGCTCGATATTTCTATCATTGCAATATTTTTTGGTGTTGGATTATAAGGTCATGAATTTAGAGAAGGCCGCGATAATATAGTCGTGGTCGATGGCCGAGGCTGTTTCGCGGCACGAGTGCATGGCCCATATTGCGGCTCCCATGTCGACTCCGCGAAGATCAATCTGGCCTGTCAGGATATTTCCTAAGGTCGAGCCGCCGGCAACATCGCTGTGGTTGACGAAATACTGGCAGGGGACGTCGGCGAGGCGGCAAACTTCGGCGAATACCGCGGCCGATTCGGCGTCGGTCATATACTTGCAGTTGGCGTTGATCTTTATAGTCGGGCCTCCGCCGAGAACGGGATGATTCGTGGGATCCTGCTTCTCGACATAGTTCGGATGGACGCCGTGGGCATTGTCGGCCGACACCATGAACGAGGCGTCGACTCCGCGCAGATATGTTTCCTCATTGCCTCCGAGGCAGAAATTGATGCGCTGCAGCAGGTCGGCCAGCAGAGGCGAAGCGGCGCCCTGTTTCGTTCCCGAACCAGTCTCTTCGTTGTCGAAGATGGCGCAGACGCGCGTGGCAGCCGTGTGGGTGTCGGCTTCGGCGGTCAGCGCCGTCAGGGCGGCGTGAACCATCGAAAGGTCGTCGAGACGCCCTGATGTTATGAACTCGTTGTGAAGGCCGACGAGGCAAGCCGGGGTGGTGTCGTAGAGACTGAGATCGAAGTCGAGAATCTCCTTGCGGTCGACTCCGAGTTCGTCGGCCACGAGACGCAGCAGTAGGCCGTCGGCCTCGGCACAGTCTTTTATGTAGCCAAGAACGGGCATCATGTCTTTCTGGCGAGAAAGCTTGTATCCGTCGTTGACGGCACGGTTGAAATGGATTGCCAGATGGGGTATCGTCAGCAGCGGCCGGCGGAAATCTACGGTCGTCGTCAGCGGATTGAGCGGGTCGGAGCTGCGGAGCACCACACGCCCGGCTATCGACAGCGGACGGTCGAACCAGGTATAGAGAATCGGGCCGCCATAGACCTCGGTGTTGAGCCGTACTACGCCGCCGTCGCCTGTCATCTCGGCCCGGGGCTTGATGCGGAAGCCGGGCGAATCGCTGTGAGCCGAGATAATGTGGAATCCGGCTTCGGAACCGCCGTGGCCGACAACAAACGCCATCAGAGCGCTCGAGTTCTTCACGATATAGCGGCGGTCGCCGGGCTGAAGAACCCATGCGTCGCGCTTGTCGAGAGGCTTGAAGCCATTGGCCTGCAGCAGGCTCTCGGCTGTCTTCACAGCCAGGAAATTTACCGGTGAGGCGTCGAGGAACGCCATCAGCTTGTTCACATTCTCGCTCATAATCATTCTAAATCTGTTAACGGGGCTCATGGCCTTGCCGCAAAGATACAAATTATTCAGGATTAATCGGGATTAATCAGGATAATTCGAGATTAATCGGGAATAATACGGCCGGGGGTGTGGATTTCGAAGATGTCGGAGATGCGGGTGGTGTAGAGGCGCGACTGCTTCTCGCGGCGCACGAGCGGGTCGAGACCGGCGCCGGCGGCAGCGATTGTAACGGTGTTGGCGGATTTCGGCGAGGCGTTTATGGCGTCGACAATGCGCATCAGCCGTTCGCGCTTGCGCAGTGCGTCGGTGTCGGCGAAGAGGCTCTGCTGGGTGCCTTCGCGCGGCGTAATGTGGGTCAGTGTTACGCCGGCTCTTTTATATCCGAAACCGTCGCGGAAAATCTTTCTGAGGGCATCGAGCGCCGCTTCGAGCAGCAGACCGGTGTCGTTGGTCGCGAACTGGAGCGAGGCCGACGCTTCGTTGAAATATTGCGGGTCGCGCTCGTGGAACGGGTTTGTGCAGAGGAAAACCGACAGGCGGTCGGCGAAACCGTCGTCTTCGCGCAGTTTGCGGGCGGCTATGCTGATGAATCCGGCTATAGCCTGACGCAGTTCCTCGAAAGTGTGGAGCTCCGAGGCGAAGGTGCGCGTCGATGAGATCGACTTCCTGTGGTCGCGGATCTCACGCTCAATGCACGGCTCGCCGTTGAGCTCGCGCCATGTTCTGACGCCGACGACGTTGAACAGCGACTCGGCCTGCTGACGGGGCAGGTCGGCGAATTTCAGCGCAGTGTCGATTCCGTATTCAATAAGGCGGCGGCAGTTGCGCCGGCCGATTCCCCACACGTCGCCTATCCATGTAAGCGAGAGAGCCTTCCGTCTTTTCTCATCGCTGTCGATGAGGCAGGCGCCCTTGTATCCCTTATATTTTTTAGCAAATCGGGCAGCCGCTTTTGCGAGAGTTTTTGTCGGGGCTATGCCGATGCTGACGGGGATGCCTGTGTCGCGGCGAACGCGCCTGACGAGATAGCGGCCGAATCCGTCATATTCTCCGATTTCTTTGCCGAGGGCCATGAATGCCTCGTCGATGGAATAGACTTCGAGGTCTTCGACATGGGCTTTGAGAGTGAGCATCACGCGGCGCGACATGTCGCCGTAGAGGCGGTGGTTCCCCGAGAGGCATACGACGCCGTTGGCCTCGGCGAGGTCGCGGAATCTGAAATAGGGGGAGCCGCGCTTTATGCCGAGAGCCTTGGCCTCGTTGCTCATCGACACCGCACACCCGTCGTTGTTGCTCAGGACAACGACCGGCTTTCCTTCGAGTTCGGGGCGGAAAACGCGCTCGCAGGAAACAAAGAAGTTGTTGCAGTCGACAAGAGCATACATGGGTGTCGGTTTTGGAGGATGTCAGCTCAGAACCTATGGCCGAAGCGCGGACGGCGGTTGGCCTTGATGGTATAGATTACGACGCCCCAGATTATAAGTTCGTCGCCTTCATCGACGTCGATAGGGCGGTAACGGCGGTTGCTCGGAACGAGCTGAATATGGCCGTCGTCGGAGATATGGATTCGCTTCAGCGTGAATTCGCCGTCGAGACAGCAGACGGCCAGATCGTCGTTCTCAGGCTCGACCGAGCGGTCGATCACAAGAATATCGCCCTCGGTGATGCCTTCCTCGATCATGGAGTCGCCGACGACACGGCCGTAGAAAGTCGACGCCGGATTGGATATGAGGTCTTTGTTGAGGTCGATTGTTTCGGATATGTAGTCCTGGGCCGGCGACGGAAAGCCGGCGCGGATGCCGCCGTCGGCGTAGATAAGAGGCAGTTCTGTCGACGTGTCGGGCCGGAATATTTTGACGTTTGTGCTCATAAGTAATGCAAAGATACTCCAAAGCGCGTTAACCTCCAACCCGGCGGCGGCAAAAGGCTTGCATCGCACGGGATTTCGTAGTATCTTTGCGCGGTAAACCAATTATCGATCCATGAAAAGATTAATCCTATCAGTATTGACGGCTTTGATGCTTCTGCCGGCTTCGGCCGAGTATGTAGCGTCACCTCAGGTTTTGGAATCACGCAAAGAGTTTGCCGCTGACCGCTTCGGCATATTCATCCACTGGGGCATTTACAGCATGTTTGCCCGTGGTGAGTGGTATCTGAATTACGGACCTCTGCAGAGCGAATATGCCAAGACGGCCCGCGCTTTCTATCCGGCCGATTTCGATGCCGAAGCCTGGGCACAAGCTATCAAGGATTCAGGCGCACGATATATCTGCTTCACGACGCGCCATCACGACGGGTTCTCGATGTTCGGCACCAAGGAGTCGGACTACAATATCGTCGACGCCACGCCGTTCAAGCGCGATGTGCTGAAAGAACTGTCGGAGGCCTGTCAGAAAAACGACCTTAAGCTCCATCTCTATTATTCTCATATTGACTGGGGGCGCGATGACTATCCGGCAGGGCGAACCGGCCGCACGACCGGCAAAGACAGCCTGAAGAGCGACTGGCCTCACTACTATGCTTTCATGAACCGTCAGCTCAGCGAACTGCTGACAGGCTATGGCCCGATTCGCGCAATATGGTTCGACGGATGGTGGGACCACGATCAGGATTCAGTTCCTTTCAACTGGCAGTTGCCTCAGCAATACGCTCTTATCCACAGCCTTCAGCCGGGATGTCTGGTAGGTAACAACCATCATCAGGCGCCTTTCGAAGGGGAGGACATACAGATTTTCGAACGCGATATGCCGGGCGAGAACACGGCCGGACTTTCGGGACAGGCTATAAGCCAGCTGCCTCTCGAAACTTGTGACACCATGAACGGAATGTGGGGCTTCCGTATCGAGGATACAGATTATAAAGATACGCGCACACTTGTCCACTATCTGGTTAAGACGGCCGGAAAAGGTGCCAACCTGCTGCTGAACATAGGCCCGCAGCCCAATGGCGAGCTCCCGGCAATGGCGCTCGAACGTCTTCGCGAAATAGGAGAATGGATGAGAGCCCACGGCGAGACGATCTACGGAACCGAAGGCTCTCCGTTTGCCGAACAGCCCTGGGGAACCGCGACCCGCAAAGGGGAACGCCTGTTTATCCATGTCCTCAATCCCGAATCGAAAGATATTGTGATTCCTACCGAGGGTTTCAGCGTCTGGCACGCGAAGATGTTCGCCGACGGCACAAAGGTCAAATTCTCTCGTTCGAAAGATAGTGTCACACTCCATCTTCCCGAACTCACCGAAGATATTGACAATATCGTTGAGCTTACCGTAAGATGAGCGTTCTTCTCGAAGTGTGTTGCGGCGATATAGCCAGTGTCGGCGCAGCCCGTAGCGCGGGGGCCGCACGCATAGAGCTTTGTTCGGCCCTGACCGAAGGAGGTCTCACGCCGACGCCGGCAATGACGCGCATGGCTGTTGACGCCGGAGGCCCGGCTGTCAATGTGCTGATACGCCCGCGCAGCGGCGATTTCCTCTACAGCGCCGACGAGGTGGCTCAGATGGAAGCCGAGATTACCGACGCCGTTGCCGCCGGGGCCGACGGCATAGTTGTCGGCGCGCTTACCGCCGACGGCGATGTCGACATCGACGTCATGAGGCGGTTTATGGCTGTAGCCGACGGCCGGCCGCTCACGTTTCACCGTGCGTTCGACCTTTGTCGCGACCCGCGCAAGGCGCTCGACGATCTGATAGCCCTCGGATGCCGCAGGGTTCTGACTTCCGGACAGGCAGCTTCAGCCCTTGAGGGGGCGGCGCTTATTCGTCGGCTCGTCGAAGATGCCGACGGAAAGATAATAATTCTTGCCGGTGGTGGTGTCACTGCCGAAAACTGCCGTGATATAGTGAGGCTGACCGGTGTTGAAGAGCTTCATGCGTCGGCAAAGCACACCGTAGGTTCGGCAATGCGTTTTCGGCGTGCCGATGTCAGCATGGGCACTCCCGATACCGACGAATATTCACGCGCGACTACCGACGCCTCGCGGGTGGCCGCCATAATAAAAGCATTAGAATAATGAAACAGACACTGACATATTTTATCGCTCTGTTTGCGATACTGACAGCTGAAGCCGGACGTCCGGCTCCCGATTTCGGCCGACTCGAAATGAATCCCGAAGAGCGCTCCGCCATGGAGTTCCTCTACAGTTATCTGCCCACGTCTGACCGCATAGGCTATCCGCCCGAGTTTTTCCTGGAGAATGTCAGAGCGTCGCTGAAAGCGCGCCGCGAGATGCCGTGGGGCGCCTCGGTGCCTGAACGCGAATTCCGCCATTTCGTTCTGCCTGTGCGCGTCAACAACGAGAATCTCGATATGTCGCGTCCGGCTTTCTATGCCGAACTGCGTCAGCGTGTCGGCGGACTTTCTATCGAAGATGCGATTCTGGAAGTGAACCACTGGTGCCATGAAAAGGTGACATACCGTCCATCCGACGGCCGTACGAGTTCTCCGCTCAGTTCGGTCAGTCAGGCCATCGGACGCTGTGGCGAAGAATCTACGTTCGCTGTGGCTGCTCTGCGCGCGGTCGGCATCCCTGCGCGTCAGGTCTACACTCCGCGTTGGGCCCATACCGACGACAATCATGCCTGGGTCGAGGCATGGGCCAACGGCCGCTGGCATTTTCTCGGCGCATGCGAGCCTGAACCGATTCTCGATCTCGCATGGTTCAACGCGCCCGCCTCACGCGGTATGCTGATGACTACCAAAGTGTTCGGAGACTATGACGGCCCCGAAGAGGTGCTCGACCGTCAGCCTGCTTCTACGGTTATCAATGTGACTGCCAATTATGCTCCGGTGGCACCCCTGAAAGTGAAGGTCACAGATATTTCTGGGAAGCCGGTGAACGGCGCTCAGGTGCGTTTCTGCCTCTATAACTATGCCGAATTCTATCCGACCGCAGTGAAAACCACTGATGCCGCCGGTCACGCTCAGCTCACAACCGGAATAGGGGAGATGCTTATCTGGGCTTCCGACGGCCGCAGGTTCGGTTATGTCAAGGGACGCCCGGGTGATGATGTCATTGTTGTTCTCAATCGCGATGAAGATTATACCGGTGTCGATGAGTTCAATCTGACACCTCCCGCTCCGTCGGCCTCGCTCCCGACGCCCACCGCCGCGCAGCGCCGGGCCAACGACATACGGTTCGCCCGCGAAGACTCTATCCGCAACGCCTACGTCTCGACGTTCGCCACGCCGGAGTTTGCTGCTCTCCTTGCTTACGAGCTCGGAGTTGACAGAGCGCCCCTTGAACGAATCCTTGTGGAGTCGCGAGGCAATCACGCCATGATAACCGATTTCCTGCGGTCTACCCCTTCGGCCGACCGCGGCAAAGCCATCCGGCTGCTTGAAGCCATAAGTGAGAAAGACAGGCGCGATGTGTCGCGCGAAGTTCTCGCCGACGCGCTTGCCACCGCCGAAACCGGCTCGCCTCTTTTTGACGCCTATATTATGAATCCGCGAATCGAGACAGAAGGACTGACTCCTTTCAAGGCTTTCTTTGCCAAGGCCATCCCGAGTGCCGACAAGAGCCGCTTCAAGGCCGATCCGGCGGCGCTTGTCGAGTGGATAGGCCGGGAGATTGCAGTCGATACCGTCTGGAACCGCACCGGTAACCGCATAGACCCGCGTGCCGCTTATAAAAACCGGATAGCCGACGGACGCTCGCGCGCAATTCTCTTTGTCGCTATGGCCCGAAGCCTTGGCATACCTTCGCGCGTCGACCCGGTGACGGGCAAGCCTCAGTATGCTGTCGGCGACAGTGACTGGATTGACGCTCTTTTTGCTGCGCCCAAGACATCGGCGACCCCCAAAGGAAAGCTCGTGCTCGAAGTGAACCCCGTCGGACATATTGTCGATCCGCAATATTATATGCAGTTCGCGCTCTCAAAAATCGAAAATGGCGTTCCGCAGCTTCTTGAATTCGACGAAGCCGCTCCCGCCTCGCAGCTGAATGCCGACGGCATCTCGCTCGATGCCGGGCGATATATGCTCGTCACCGGGCAGCGTCTGGCCGACGGCTCGGTTATGACCCGGACCGATATTTTCGAGGTCCCGGCCGATTCGGTTGTCACCCGTCCGCTTGTCGTCAGGTATGACAACAGCGAAGTGCAGGTCATCGGCTCGTTCAACTCCGAGAATCTCTACAGTGATGCCGCCGCGAAGTCAGAGAAGAGCCTGCTGTCGACAACAGGCCGCGGTTACTATGTGCTCGGTATCATACGTCCCAACCATGAGCCTTCGGCCCACGCTCTCAACGAAATGACAGCCCTGGCCGACCGCCTTGAGGCGACGGGGCGCAAGATTGTGCTTCTCTTCGCCGACGCCGACGAGATGTCGCGCTTCAACGCCCGAGCTTATCCCGGACTGCCGTCGAACGTTGTTTTCGGAACGGATATAGACGGCGCCATAACCAAAGAACTCATTGAGAATCTGCGCCTCAGCGCCCACGAGTCTGAGCGTCCGATCTTCGTTATCGCTGATACATTCAATCGAGTCGTGTTCTCGTCGCAGGGTTATTCGATAGGGCTTGCCGACCGATTGCTCCAGACCCTGAACCGAATTGCCGAATAAACCTATGAACAGGTTCTCATCGAATATGCGCAAGCCGGTCAGCCTGACATTCACAGTTATGACAGTGCTGTTCTGTGTTTGCCTTATCGTGGCCAATCTGATGGAGATAAAGGTGGTGCCGCTCGGCGGCGTCACCCTTACTGCCGGAATGATTGTCTTTCCGATCTCATATATTATCAATGACTGCCTTGTCGAAGTCTATGGCTTCGACAAGGCCAGGTTCGTGATTTGGCTCGGATTCGCCATGAACCTGCTTGTCAGCATCCTGCTTCAGATCGGGCTTCTGCTGCCAGGAATCGAAGGGTGGGAAGGACAAGCGGCTATGGAGACAGTTTTCGGAGCCGTCCCACGAATCCTTGCCGCCAGTTTCGCCGCTTTCCTTGCCGGTTCGATGGTCAATGCCTGGGTTATGAGCCGGATGAAGCGTCGCGCCGAAGAGCGCGGCCGCGGTTCGTTCTCGCTGCGCGCCATAGTGTCGACATTATGGGGTGAAGGGGTCGACTCGCTGGTGTTCTTTCCGATAGCTTTCGCCGGAGTTGTCGATGCCTCGACGCTGGTAGGTCTTATGGTGAGCCAGGCACTGCTGAAAACCGCCTATGAAGTCGCAGTGCTCCCGCTGACGCGTATCGTTGTCAGGCGTCTGAAGACGATCGAGGCCGTCACCCCCGCCGCCTGACACCTTGTTCTATATAGTAACCGCCTGTTCAAAGAGCCCCGATTTGAACTTTATTCGAAAAAATTTCGCTCTAAATTCGGCAGTTACGAAAAAAATTACGATATTTGCACCCGAAAAACGCCCTGCCTCAGGGGCGCTGTTATTTTGATTCGTTAACCAAACCTCAAATATTATCACAATGACAAAAGCCGACATTGTAAACGAGATTTCAAAGTCTACCGGTATCGACCGCGCCAATGTGCTCGACACTATCGAAAAGTTCATGGAAGTCGTTAAGGATTCGCTGGCTCATGGCGAAAACGTCTATCTCCGTGGCTTCGGCAGCTTCATCATCAAGGTTCGTTCCGCCAAGACTGCCCGCAATATCTCGAAGAATACCACCATCACCATCCCTGAACACAAAATCCCCGCTTTCAAGCCCGCTAAAGTGTTCATGGAAGATGTCCGCTAATATCCTTAGCGCTTAAAACCTGAAGTCCAACCTCTAACCCAAGCAACAACAATGCCCAGCGGAAAGAAAAGAAAAGGCCACAAGATGGCCACTCACAAACGTAAAAAACGTTTGCGCAAGAACCGTCATAAGAAGAAGTAAGGCGGGCCCATCCTTGCCGTCTGATTCGACGGCAGCGGACATCCGGCGCGGGGCGCCGGATCCGCGCAGAAAAACATCCCTCTCCCCCAAGGCAATAACCACCGCGCCGGTCCGCCTGCAAGGCGGAGGCGACGGTGTGTTGTCAATATAAGCCCCACTATAGAAGAGCCCGAGAATGGGCGAGAAACATAATAACACACTTTTCATAACCACCAACTCTTCCACCACCCCCTAACCACTGTCCCCATGCAAAGCGAACTTATTGTCGACGTGCAGAAAAAGGATGTGGCCATAGCTCTGACCGAAGACTCGCGTCTGGTGTCTCTCCAGAAAGAGGGGCGCACTACGGCCTATGCTGTGGGTGATATCTATTTGGCAAAGGTTAAAAAGCTCATGCCCGGCCTGAATGCCGCCTTTGTCAATGTTGGCCATGAAAAAGATGCGTTTCTTCACTACCTCGACCTCGGCTCTCAGTTTTCGACATACGCCAAATTCCTCGAAGAAGCCCTCGACGATAAAAATAAAATGCCTCAGGTGTCGCGCATAAAACGCGAAGCCGACATCGACAAACACGGCACAATCGTCGACGCCCTCAAGCAGGGGCAGCAGCTTCTGGTTCAGATTGTTAAAGAGCCCATCTCGTCGAAAGGGCCACGCCTGACAACAGAGATCACTTTCACAGGCCGGTATATGGTTCTCATTCCGTTCGGTGACAAGATCTCGATATCCCAGAAAATAAAGACTACAGAGGAAAAGCTGCGCCTGCGGCGCATACTCGAGGCAATCAAGCCCAAGAACTTCGGCATAATCATACGCACTTCGGCCGAAGGTAAAAAGGTCGCGGAGCTCAACAACGAGCTGAAAACACTGCTCAAGTGTTGGGAAGAAACGCTTGCCAAAGCCCGCAAGGCGACCCCTCCGGCCCTTGTGTTTGAAGAAGAAAGCCGCATAGTCGGCATGCTGCGCGACGTCTTCAGCCCCTCTTTCGAAAGTATTCATGTCAACAACGAAGAGGTCTACGGCCAGATTCGCAAATACGTTGAACTGATCGCCCCCGAGCGCACCGATATCGTAAAGCTCTACGAGAAGCCCGAGCCGATCTTCGATCATTTCGGAATAACCAGGCAGATAAAATCTTCGTTCGGAAAAACCGTCTCGTTCAAAAGCGGCGCCTATCTTATTATCGAGAGCACTGAAGCTCTCCATGTCATAGACGTAAACAGCGGCAACCGCTCCAAGGCCTCGAACGATCAGGAAACCAACGCTCTCGAAGTCAATATGCGCGCCGCCGACGAGATAGCGCGTCAGCTTCGCCTGCGCGACATGGGCGGCATCATTGTCATCGATTATATCGACATGAACAAGGCCGAACACCGCCAGAAGCTCTACGACCACATGCGCGAGCTTATGGTGAATGACCGCGCCCGCCACAACATATTGCCGCTCAGTAAATTCGGACTGATGCAGATAACGCGCCAGCGTGTGCGCCCGGCAATGGACATCGTGACAGCCGAAGATTGTCCGTCGTGTTACGGAAAAGGCAAAGTGCAACCGTCGCTGCTGTTCACCGACGTCCTCAAGGAGAAAGTGGCATATCTGACCGGCGATCTGCGCCAGAGCGGGTTCATTCTCTACGTCCATCCTTTCGTCGACGCATATCTGAAGAAAGGACTTATCAGCATGTATCGGCGCTGGAGAATGGAATACGGTAATAAATTCCGTGTCATGCCCGATCAGTCGCTGGCCTATCTTCAATATCGTGTCGTCGACAAAAATGGCGAAGAGATCGACCTTAAAGAAGAGAAAGATGTCGACTCGTCGGCCACAAAATCGAAAACTAAAGCCAAAGAACGCTCGAAAAACAGTGAAGAGACCTCCTGAGGCCTCCCACACATCCCAGACCATTACGGGGCTGCCCATCGGGCGGCCCCGCTTTGCAGGCCGCGCACGTTGTTTTCAGAATCACGACATATAGCCTGTTGGTTTTTGGCAGGGCGCGTTTTTTCGCTAACTTTGCAGCGGATTATGAGACTGAAACTTTTCATCGCATTCTTGCTCGCCGCTGTTGGCTCAGCAACAGCTCAGGACATTTTCGCGGCCGAAGACTCGGTTGTGGCCAATCCCTATCTTATAACGCTCAGGCATCACAGGCAGCTTCCCGACTATGAGCTGCGCACGGCAGTGTTCGACCGTTATGACATCGGCGACACGCTGTCGCTGACGACCCCATCGCCCAGCGACTCGCTGTTCGAGTCGACAGCGTTCGACTGGCTTGACGATGCCGTTTTCCAGAACGCCATGATACGTCAGGCGCGACAGCGCTTCATGATAGCCAATCCGGAACAGGTGCACTACGTAGAGGCGCTTCTGCCCGAGCCGCCTCGAAAATATCATGCAGTTGTCGATCCGCTGACGGCGCGGCTGACGTTCGTTGAAGACGACGGAATTATCACGGCCCCGAAAATCGGCGAGCTCAAGGCCGACGAAATCAAGAAACGCCACTGGATACATCTCTTCGACGGGCGCCTTCAGTTCGCCCAGGCCTACGTGTCGCCGAACTGGTATCAGGGAGGATCTAACAACCTGACAATGCTCGTCAATCTCAACTTCGACGTCAAGCTGAACCGCAACTATCATCCGAATCTTCTGGCTGAGTTTTCTGCCTCATACAAGCTTAATATCCACGGAACCCCCGAAGACTCGCTGAGGAACTACAATATTGCCGAAGACCTCTTGCAGCTGAATGCCAAATTCGGTGTGCGCGCCGCGAAAAAATGGTTCTATTCGGTGACGGCGATGTTCAAGACCCAGTTTTTCCACTCTTTCGAGATAAACAATCCCGATCTGAAAGCAGCGTTCATGTCGCCGGGCGAGCTGAATGTCGGTCTCGGTATGACCTACAGCAATGTCAACAAGCGCAAGACGGTGAAGTTCGACGCCTCGGTGTCGCCGCTGTCGTGGAATATGAAGACCTGCCTCAACCGCAGGATGGATCCTGTGAACTACAATATCGACGCCGGTCATCGTGTGGCTCACGAATTCGGTAGCTCGGCCGAGGTGAAGTTCGAGGCTACTATCAATTATAATATCCATTACACCACGCGGCTGTTCATCTTCACCGACTACAGCTATATTCAGGGCGACTGGGAGAATACCGTCACCTTCGACATCAACCGGTTCCTGTCGACCCAGCTCCAGTTCAGACTGCGCTACGACTCGTCGACGCCGCGCGTGGAGAATTCCAGATGGCATCTGTGGCAGATTAACGAAGTCCTGTCGTTCGGCTTCAACTATCGGTTCTCGACACTCTGAACTTCATGGGCCGGACTCTGCTGCTGACAATAGCTTTGCTGACATCGTTTGTCTGTCAGGCCGTCCGTCCCGACGCCTCGAAGACCTGCCTGCCTGATGTTTCCGAACGTCTCGAAGGCTATGACAGCGACAGCTTGGTTATTGCCCGACTCGGTGCCGGCGCCATGGAGCGCATCGAAGGTCTGTGGCGTTTTGCGTCCGACGGGGGCCGTGTGGCTATAGAGCGCCGACAGCTCAGGGCCGGAGCGGCCGGTGCCTCGGTATATGCTATGGTAGTTGTTGAAAGCCCTGACCGGGCCGTGCGTCCCGGAACAGTCATGGGCTATCTCGCGGCGACAGCCCGTGCCGACACCTACATAGGGCAGATCTACACCGACATGACCGATCGCGGAACCGCTCTTTGCCGTCCGCGCGACATAACGCTGCGCCTGACCGACAGCGAAAGCCGCTTCGCGATCGAGCCTATTGAAAAGGGCCTGAAAATAAATCTCTGGAGGCTGTTGCCATATATGTTCCGCTGGAGCGTGAAGTATGTCGACCAAACGCCCCGAGACCTCGACGGGTGTGTCAGACTCTATCCGGCGGCGACCGAACCCTCCGAACCGCGCTATCTTTGAGCCGTCACGGGCTCCGGAACGGTATTTTTAGCGGATTTTTGGCCGGATTTTTTGCGAGGAAACAAAACATTTGTAATTTTGCGTCACAAAGTTAACCTATTATCTACGGGGCGCTTTGTCCCGTCATAAAAAACGCTTCATTATTACAATGGCAGAAGAAAAGAAAGAACGATTGTTTGACATGTTTCCGCCTGTTTCGACAGAGGAATGGCGCGCAAAGGTAGAGGCTGACCTCAAAGGTGCCCCCTTTGACAAGAAACTTGTCTGGCGCACATCCGAAGGGTTCAATGTGCAGCCCATGTACCGTCGCGAGGACATCGAAGACCTGAAAACAACAGGATCGCTCCCCGGCGAGTATCCCTTTGTACGCGGCACACGCACCGACAACGACTGGCTGACACGCCAGGAGATTCAGGGCGAGACCCCCGAGCAGTGCAATGCCACGGCTCTCGACGTGCTCAAGAAAGGCATCACCTCTCTCGGTTTCAAGATCGAAGGCGAGCCCACTGTCGAGACTCTCGAGACACTCCTGAAGGACATCGATGTTCCCGCTGTGGAAATCAACTTCAGCTGCTGCCCGAAAACAGCTCTGCGCCTGACGCGCGTTCTCGTTGAATTCCTCGGGAAGAAAGGCTGGACAGCCGATTTTCGCGGTTCGATCGATTTCAACCCGATGCGTCGCGCCCTTCGTCACGGCGAACCTTTCGCCGGCGATATCGCCGCAATGGCAAAAGAGATGATCGAAGCCGCCGCCGATGTCAAGGGTCTGCGCCTTCTGGCAGTCGACTCCTATGTGCTCTCAAATGCCGGTGCCTATATCTATCAGGAACTCGGCTATGCTCTGAGCTGGGGCGCACAGTGGATGACAATGCTTACCGAGGCCGGTCTCGACGCTGACACAGTAGCAAAGCGCATCAAATTCAATATGGGTGTAAGCTCGAACTACTTCATGGAGCTTGCCAAATTCCGCGCAGCCCGTATGCTCTGGGCTCAGATCGTCAAGAAATATGAGCCCGCCTGCGACTGCAGCTGCAAGATGCACGTCCACGCTATCACCTCGCGCTTCAACCAGACTATCTACGACGCCTACGTCAACCTGCTGCGCAGCCAGACCGAGACAATGTCGGCTGCTCTGGCCGGTGTCGACTCGATAACGACAACTCCGTTCGATGTCTGCTATAAGCCCGCCGATGATTTCAGCGAGCGCATAGCCCGCAACCAGCAGTTCCTTCTCAAGGAGGAAAGCCACCTCGACAAGGTTGTCGATCCCGCCGGCGGCAGCTATTATGTTGAGACTCTCACCGTAGCAATCGCCGAACAGGCATGGAAAGTATTCCTCGAAGTCGAAGAGAACGGCGGTTTCCTCGCCAACATCGACAACGACAAGATTCAGAGCGTTATCCGCGAGACCTCGGCCAAACGCCACACCGACGTCGCCCGTCGCAAGGAAAGCCTGCTCGGAACCAACCAGTTCCCCAATGTCAACGAAATGGCCGCCGACAAGATCGTCTGTGACGCCGGCTCGAATGCCTGCGGATGCGGCCACGGCGAAGAAGCAGCTTCGGCCAAGGGCCTTCCCAATACCCGTGCGGCCAGTGCCTTCGAAGCTCTCCGCCTTGCAACCGAACATGCCGAAAAACGTCCGAAAGTGTTCATGCTCACGATCGGCAATCTCGCCATGCGTCTGGCCCGCGCCCAGTTCTCGGGCAACTTCTTCGGCTGTGCCGGTTATCAGATTATCGACAACAACGGCTTCAAGACCGTGGAAGAAGGCGTCGACGCCGCTCTCGCAGCCGGAGCCGACATCGTTGTCCTCTGCTCGAGCGACGACGAATATGCCGAACTCGCTCCCGCAGCCTTCAAATATCTCGACGGCCGCGCAGAATTTGTCGTTGCCGGTGCTCCTGCCTGCATGGACGACCTCAAAGCTATCGGCATCAACGACTTCGTTCATGTCCGCTGCAATGTCCTCGACACACTGCTCGACTTCAACCGCCGCCTTTTGAAATAATCCATCTTCACCCTTATAAACGATAACAATGAAACCCGATTTTAAGACTATCGATATTGCGCGCGACGCTTTCGGCGACAAGCACGCACCTCTGCCCAAGGGTGAAGACTGGCTCACCCCCGAGATGATTCCCGTGAAGCCCGTCTACACCAAAGACGACCTCGAAGGGCTTGAACACCTCGATTATGTAGCCGGCCTGCCCCCGTTCCTGCGCGGCCCCTACAGCGCCATGTATCCCATGCGCCCCTGGACAATTCGCCAGTATGCCGGTTTCTCGACCGCAAAAGAATCGAACGCTTTCTACCGCCGCAACCTTGCTTCGGGACAGAAAGGCCTTTCGGTTGCCTTCGACCTCGCTACACACCGTGGCTACGACGCCGACCATGAGCGCGTTGTAGGCGATGTAGGTAAAGCCGGCGTGTCGATCTGCTCGATCGAAGACATGCAGGTTCTGTTCGACGGTATTCCTCTGAATAAGATGTCGGTTTCGATGACAATGAACGGCGCAGTGCTCCCCGTGCTCGCCTTCTACATCAACGCCGGCCTTGAGCAGGGCGCGAAACTCGACGAGATGGCCGGTACAATCCAGAACGACATTCTGAAGGAGTTCATGGTGCGCAACACCTATATCTATCCTCCCGAGTTCTCGATGCGCATTATCGCCGACATCTTCGAGTTCACCTCGCAGAATATGCCGAAATTCAACTCTATCTCGATTTCGGGATACCACATGCAGGAAGCCGGCGCTACGGCCGACATCGAGCTGGCCTATACCCTGGCCGACGGTCTCGAATATCTGCGTGCCGGTGTCAACGCCGGAATGAGCATCGATCAGTTCGCTCCGCGTCTGTCGTTCTTCTGGGCTATCGGCATGAACTTCTTCATGGAGATCGCCAAGATGCGCGCCGCCCGCATGCTCTGGGCAAAGATCGTCAAGCAGTTTAACCCGAAGAACCCCAAATCGCTCGCCCTGCGCACCCACTCGCAGACATCGGGATGGTCGCTCACCGAGCAGGATCCCTACAACAACGTAGGACGCACCTGTATCGAAGCCATGGGCGCCGCCCTGGGACACACTCAGAGCCTCCACACCAACGCTCTCGACGAGGCTATCGCACTGCCTACCGACTTTAGCGCCCGTATCGCCCGTAACACCCAGATCTATATCCAGGAAGAGACGATGATCACCAAGCAGGTCGATCCCTGGGCCGGCAGCTACTATGTTGAAGCCCTCACCAACGAGATCGCCCACCGCGCATGGGAGCATATTCAGGAAATCGAGAAGCTCGGCGGTATGGCCAAAGCTATCGAGACCGGTCTTCCCAAGCTCCGTATCGAAGAAGCTTCGGCCCGCACCCAGGCCCGCATCGACTCCGGACGCCAGACCATCGTCGGTATCAACAAATACCGTCTCGAACACGAGGATCCCATCGATATTCTCGAGATCGACAATACCGAAGTGCGCAACGAACAGGTTGCCCGCCTCGAAGATCTCAAGAGCCGTCGCGACAACGAAGCCGTCAAGAAAGCTCTCGAAGCAATCACAGAATGTGTGCGCACAAAGAAAGGCAATCTTCTCGACCTCGCCGTCAAGGCTGCCGGCGTACGCGCCACCCTCGGTGAAATCTCGTCGGCCTGCGAAGAGGTCGTCGGACGTTACAAAGCTGTAATCAGAACAATCTCAGGAGTGTATTCAAACGAAACAAAGAACGACGCCGACTTTGAGAAAGCGCGTCAGATGTGTGAGGAATTTGCCAAGCGCGAAGGTCGTCAGCCGCGTATCATGATCGCCAAGATGGGTCAGGACGGCCACGACCGCGGCGCCAAGGTCGTAGCAACCGGTTATGCCGACTGCGGTTTCGACGTCGACATGGGCCCGCTGTTCCAGACTCCCGCCGAGGCAGCCCGTCAGGCTGTCGAGAACGACGTCCACATCCTCGGCGTCAGCTCTCTGGCTGCCGGACACAAGACGCTCATTCCGCAGGTTATCGCCGAGCTTAAGAAACTCGGCCGCGACGACATCATGGTCACCGCCGGCGGCGTTATCCCTGCCCAGGACTACGACTTCCTCTACAAGGCAGGTGTAGCAGCCATCTTCGGCCCCGGCACACGCATTCCCACTTCGGCTATCAAGATGCTTGAGCTTCTCAAGCCCGAAGACTGATAACCGAACTCCCCAGAACTGACACAGGCAGGGCGGCGCTGAGCGCCGCCCTGCTGCATTATTTTTCAACAGCCTGCCCTAAGTTATAAGAGTTATAAATTTTATAACTGCCCGGTGAAACTTTCGGGGAAAAGTTGCGTCTAATGAGGTAAAAGTAACAAGTAATCTATTCTCTATTCTTTTATTAAGGTGGAATCAATCCTGTCTGTCAAAAACGTCACCAAGGCGTTCACCAACCATGTGGCTCTCGACGATGTGTCGCTCGAAGTGCCGCGTGGCAGTGTCTACGGTCTTCTCGGTCCGAACGGTGCCGGCAAGACCACACTGATCCGTATCATCAACCATATCACGGCACCTGACTCCGGCGAAGTCTTTTTCGATGGAAAGCCGCTGACCGCCGATCTTGTCTCGAACATAGGCTATCTGCCCGAGGAACGCGGTCTCTACAAAAAAATGAAAGTGGGGGATCAGGCTGTGTTCTTTGCTCGCCTCAAAGGGCTCAGCAAGGCAGAGGCCACACGCCGTCTGCGCTCATGGTTCGAGCGGTTCGGCATTTCGGACTGGTGGAACAAGAAAATCGAAGAGCTGTCGAAGGGTATGGCCCAGAAGGTGCAGTTCATTGTCACTGTGCTCCACGAGCCGAAACTGCTTATCTTCGACGAGCCTTTCAGCGGTTTCGACCCGATCAACGCCAATCTTCTGAAAGATGAGATTCTCAGGTTGCGCGACAATGGGTCGACAATCATATTCAGCACCCACAATATGTCGAGTGTCGAAGAAATATGCGACAATATCACGCTTATCAACAACGGCCACAACATATTGACGGGCAGTGTCGAAGAAATCCGGCGCACCTATTGCCACGGACGATATGCCTTCAGGTTCCGCGGCGACGCCACCGGGCTTGTCAGAGCGCTGACCCCGCTGGCCGGTGAGTTCGACATAAAGCAACTCCCTGAAGACTACTTCGAGCTGTCGCTGAAGATCAATCCCGATAAAAACGAGCGTGAACTTATCGCTGCGGCCAACGAGGCTGTCGAACTGCGTTCGTTCTCACCTGCGACAGCATCGATGAACGATGTGTTTATCCGCGCCGTCGGCAGCAACAATGCCGGCGCGAATGTTGAATCCGAAAATCAGCTTACCAATGAATAATCTCGGCATTGTTATTGAACGCGAATATCGCGAGCGCGTCGCCAAGAAAAGTTTTCTGATAACCACTCTGCTGATGCCCGTGCTGATGCTGATGCTGATGGTCGCGCCCTCGGCCATGCTCTTCTTCGGTGGCCAGTCGCAGAGCGATATACTTGTAATCGACAATTCGGGAGTGATAGTCCCTCATCTTAAAAGTGACGAGAATGTGCGTTACACCGCCACCTCAGGCATTTCTGTCGACTCGGCTCTCCGCCGCGATGACTGCACGGGTGTTCTGGTGATTCCGCGCGATGTCGTCGAGGCTGAGAATGCCAAAGTGCGGCTCTTCACCAACGGCCCTTCTTCGATATCGCTCGAAGAGAATATTACCGGCCAGATCAACTCCACTATCGAGGATATCCGTCTGCGTCAGTATAATATTGACAATCTGTCGGAGATTCTCGACAAAGTCCACAGCGAAATCGTTCTTTCGAGCAAGCGAAACGACAAGGAGAGCGACGAGGAATCGTCGGCCGGACTGAGCTTTGGACTCGGCATATTGCTGACATTCGTGCTCTATATGTTCCTGCTGATCTATGGTCAGATGGTGATGACCTCGATTATCGAAGAGAAGGGCAACCGTGTGCTCGAACTGGTTGTGTCGAGTGTCAAGCCCTCTCAGCTCATGATGGGCAAGATTGTCGGTGTCGCGTTGGTGGCGCTGACCCAGATTGTCATCTGGACTGTTCTGATGGGAGCGATGATCACGTTTGTGTTGCCGGCTGTCATTCCGCCTGAGCTTGCCGCCGACATAGCTTCGGCCAATGCCGGAAATCTCGACGCCGTCAGCTCCGACATCGATCTCGTGAAAGCTTTCGCAATGTTCGGCAATATCGGCTACATGATGGGAATAATGTTTGTGCTGATGCTCTTCCTCGTGTTCGGCTTCCTTCTCTATTCGGCTCTGTTCGCCGCAATCGGGTCGGCCATCGACAACATTCAGGATGCCAGCCAGCTCACTACGATTATCACTATCCCAATCATCCTCGGCCTGATATTCTCTTTCCAGGCTGCCAACGACCCGATGGGACCCGTGGCTTTCTGGCTGTCGATGTTCCCGCTGACGTCGCCCATGGTAATGATGGCTCGCGTTCCGTTCGGAATCCCCGCCTGGGAGATTGTGCTGTCGATCGCCATACTGATAGTCTCGACTCTGTTCATTATATGGATGGCAGGAAAGATCTATCGTGTCGGAATCTTCATGTATGGCAAGAAACCGAATCTTAAAGAGCTGATGCGTTGGGTGAAATATAAATAAAAAAGGCCCCTTTTAGTTAAATAACGTGTGTCCGGCGCCACATTGCGGGCCGGACATACGTTATATTACTGACGGCAATAATACAAGACTTACACTGCTAAATATTGTGAAAACTCAGCCGTCGTTAACCGAATATTAACAGAAAAATCGTAAATTCGCGCGAAATTTACCAGCCAAAGAAGAATGAGACAACTTAAAATAGTAAAGTCAATCACCAACCGTGAGACAGCATCGCTCGACAAATATCTTCAGGAAATTGGCCGTGAAGAGCTTATCTCGGTAGAAGAGGAGGTTGAACTGGCTCAGCGTATCCGTCAGGGTGACCAGCGCGCCCTTGAGAAGCTGACCCGTGCTAATCTTCGTTTTGTGGTGTCGGTAGCCAAGCAATATCAGAATCAGGGTCTGAGCCTTTCCGACCTAATCAACGAGGGCAATCTCGGACTTATAAAGGCCGCCCGCAAATTCGACGAGACGCGTGGTTTCAAGTTTATCTCATACGCCGTCTGGTGGATACGTCAGTCGATTCTGCAGGCACTTGCCGAGCAGAGCCGCATTGTGCGCCTTCCGCTGAATCAGGTCGGCTCACTCAATAAGATAGGTAAAGCTCTCAGCAAGTTCGAGCAGGAGAACGAGCGTCGTCCGTCGCCCGAGGAACTGGCCGAACGGCTCGATGTCCCTGTCGACAAAATCGCCGATACCCTTAAGGTAAGCGGCCGTCATATCTCTGTCGACGCTCCGTTTGTAGAGGGAGAGGACAACAGTCTTCTCGACGTTCTTACAAACGACGATTCTCCCATGGCCGACGCCACCCTGACTCAGGAATCGCTGTCGAAAGAGGTCGACCGCGCTCTGCGTCAGCTCCACGAACGCGAGCGCGACATACTGAAGATGTTCTTCGGCATAGGCTGTCAGGAAATGACACTCGAAGAGATCGGTGCCAAGTTCGATCTTACCCGCGAGCGCGTGCGCCAGATCAAGGAAAAGGCTATCCGCAGGCTTAAAGGCCAGCGCAGCAAACTTCTCAAACCCTACCTCGGTCAGTGATCCGCCTTCAGGTCGACGGCCTTACCAAGAGCTACGGCGACCGCCTGCTGTTTGCCGATGTCACCTTCGGTATCGAAGAAGGTGACAAGATCGGTATCGTAGCCCGCAACGGAACGGGAAAATCCACACTGCTCAGAATCATCGCCGGCCTCGAAGAGGCCGACAGTGGTTCTGTTGTCGGTTCGCGCGGGTTGCGGATAGGATTCCTCCAGCAGATTCCTCCGTTGCCCGACGGGGCGACGGCCATAGAAGCCTGCCTGAGCCTTATTGATGCCGAAGTAGCGGCCGAAGAGCCGACATTGCCCGACGATGCGCGGCGCACACTGACGCAGCTCGGACTCGCCGACGCCGACGCCCGGGTCGATACTCTTTCGGGAGGACAGCGCAAGCGTGTGGCTCTTGCTGCCGTCATTCTGTCGCGTCCCGATCTTCTCATTCTCGACGAGCCTACGAACCATCTCGACATCTCCGCCATTGAATGGCTCGAGAAATATCTGTCGCGTCAGCGCCTGACGCTTCTGATGGTTACCCACGACCGCTATTTTCTCGACCGTGTAACCCGAAGGATAATCGAGCTTGACCATAAGAGCGCTTTCGTCCACGAAGGCAATTTCGACTATTATCTGCGACGCCGCGCCGAACGTCTCGACGCAATGAGCGCCGAACTCGACCGCGTGCGCAACACTTTGCGCCGCGAGCAGCAGTGGATGAGCCGACAGCCTCAGGCGCGCGCCGGGAAAGCTAAGTTCCGCATCGATTCGTTCTATGACCTCAAGGAGCGTTCGCGTGTCGACCTGCGACAGCGCGATGTCAGTCTCGAAAGCCGTTCGAGCTATATCGGCTCGAAAATTTTCGAGGCGGTCGACGTGTCGAAGAGCTTCGGCCCGAAAAGAATTCTCGACCGTTTCAATTATGTTTTCGCCCGTGGCGAGAAGCTCGGCATCATCGGTGCCAACGGGGTGGGGAAGTCGACGTTTGTCAAGATGCTTCAGGGGCTTGTCAGTCCCGATGCCGGACATTTCGATGTCGGCACAACGGTGCGTTTCGGATATTACAGCCAGGACGGAATAGCCTTCGATCCCGGAATGCGCGTCATCGACGCGATTACCCGCCAGGCCGAAGAGGTCAGTCTCAACGACGGAGGCCGGACACTCTCGCCGATGCAGTTCCTGACCCGTTTTCTCTTCGATCCGGCCGACCAGCAAAAATATATTTCAACACTCAGCGGCGGCGAGCGCAGCCGCCTCCATCTCGCTTCGGTTCTGTTGCGCCGGCCGAACTTTCTTATTCTCGACGAGCCGACCAACGACCTCGACATTCCTACGCTTGCCATTCTCGAAGAGTATCTCCGCGAATTCGAGGGATGCGCTATCGTTATCAGCCACGACAGGTTTTTTCTCGATTCTATCGTCGACCATCTTTTTGTTCTCGAAGGCGACGGAGTTGTCAAGGATTTTCCGGGTACCTATACAGAGTATCGCGGCTGGGCCGACGAACGGGCCCGCGAAGAACGGCGCAACGAGCCGTCGGCGCCGGCCGAAAAGACGAAGCCCCGAAGCGAACGTCCGGCGCGCATGAGTTTCAAAGAGCGCAAGGAATATGAGGCGCTGACTGCCGAAATCGACGCTCTGACAGCTGAGAAAAAGGCTCTTGAGGCAGCTTTCGCCGACGGAACGGCTGAAGACTTCGCCGCAGCTTCACGGCGATACGAGGCCCTCAGCTCCGAGCTCGACGCCAAAGAACTCCGCTGGCTTGAACTCGACGAGCTGGCCTGAATCCATATTGATTTATCTTCAGCGATGATTCGTCGCCGCCGGGAATCAGTTTGTCGCTTTTCGACAGACTGATACTTCAGATTTGTGTGACTTATTAACGCGAGTTCGGGATAAGAAATACCCTAAAAAGTTGAATCGGCAGCTTTAAAAAGTTGCCGATTCTCTTGGCAATATCACTGATATTTAGTAATTTAGAGGTGACAAACAATAAGTACTATATCATGATTACCGAGAGTAAAGTTACTGAAATTTTCTGTATTGCCGATGATTTTTGCAAGGAATTTGAAGTCGAGATGGCAAAAAACTCCCTTCCGTCCTCCCCTGACGCCCCGAAACGGCGCCGGAAGCGCATAATGTCTGATGCGGAGGTCATCACGATTCTGATCTGCTTCCACTTCAACACCTACCGCAACTTCAAGCATTATTATCTGTCATGCGTGTGCGGACAGTGGAGGCATCTGTTCCCGCGCCGGTTCTCGTATAATCGTTTTGTGGAGGTCATGCCGCGTTGCTTCGTGACACTGACAATGTTTCTGCGTCTTGCCTGTTTCGGAGAATGCACCGGGATCAGCTTTGTCGACAGCACCTGTATTCCGGTGATACACAACAAGCGTGAGTTCAACATGAAGGTGTTCAAAGGCATAGCGGCCAAGGGCAAGAGTACCATGGGATGGTACGTAGGCTTCAAACTGCATCTTCTGTGTAACGAAAAGGGGGAACTTGTGAACTTCGTCCTCACCCGTGCAAACGTCGACGACCGTCAAGAATCTGTCATTGACACGCTGACAGACAAGGTGTTCGGCAAGCTGTACGCCGACAAGGGATATATCTCGCAATCGCTTTTCGGACATCTGTGGGACAACGGGGTGCATATCGTGACCGGCCTGCGCTCGAATATGAAACAGCGCCTCATGCCGCTTTACGACAAGATAATGCTACGTAAGAGAAGCATCATCGAGTCAATAAACGACATGCTCAAGAACGTGGCCCGGCTGGTGCATTCCCGCCACCGCAGCGTCCACAATTTTATCATGAACCTGCTTGCGGCAATGGGTGCGTATTGCTTCTTCTCCACAAAGCCGGAAGTCAATTTCGATTACGAGGTGCCTGAGTCCAACGGGCAGCTCGTCCTCTGGCAATAAACTGCACCGGTTGAAAAATCAGGCGCCCAATGACCGGCCGCCTGATAATTCATGCCTAACTGTAATGTCGCCGAGTTGGATATCGTTATCCCGAACTCGCGTTATTATGTTGCTTTCCGAGTCGAGCACTATGTATGAGAGATCGTTCTTGTCGAATACGCCTCCCTGTTCGCCTTCGGTCGGGGCTTCCCACGACAGTCCGACGAATCCGTCTTTCTCGGTCACGCGCACGTTTCTCGGACGACCCGGCACGTCGAATCCCGAGAACCCCGAGGCTGTTCCGGCAAGACCGCGCAGATCACCGTCGAAGGCGCGGAGGTCGTAGGTGTTGAGGCCCTTCGCCGGAGTGGCGTCATACCATGTGTAGGTTTTGCCCGGCTCGACGGGCGCAACGGTGTGGACAACAGTTTCGCCGCGGTAGATCTCGACTTTCGAAAGCGACCTGAGGTTGTTTCCGGCAATCGAGAGTGAGGGCGTCGTGAAAGTCAGTGTCAGGCCTTCCGAGCCGTCGGGATTGGGAACAATCTTAATGTCGGTCACTGCGGCCGGGGCGTTCGAGCCGGCTTCCTGCGTCACTTTGAGATTGTCGATAGCGAGCACGTCACTGTCGGCCTTGGTTGTCGCATGGATTCCGATATAATATATTCCGTCGGCCGGAACCTGAACGAGATTGGTCACGGTAGTGAATCTCGACGAGCGGAATGTCTGTTCCTCCATGACCGTGACGGCGTTGTCGGCTTTCATGGCTTCGGCCGTGGCGGCGGTGGCCATCATTATCGCCATCGTCTCGGGATAGAGCGAGCCGGAGCGGGCCCTGACATCGAGCGAGATATTGTAGAGACGTCCGCTTTCGAGACGTATGGGCGGACTTATCAGCCAGTCGTCTTTAGCATTCTCCGACGAATATTTGCATTGCATGTCGCCTTCGTTGTAGTCTTCGTCGTATACGAACTCCCATGTCTTGCCGTCTTTCCTGACGTCGATGACAGTGAAGAAGTCGTTGGCCGAGGAATTGTCGAAATTCTCGCTGTAGGGAACCGACATGGCTCCCCCTGTCAGAGCTTTCGGCGATGAGGTTGTCGGACCTGTGAGGCCGTCGGCTTCAGGGGTGACGTCATACCAGACTCCTGTGCCCGAAGCCGTGAATGGCTCTGAGAAAGTTGTGGCAGTCTGCGAAGTGGCAACGATGACATTGTCGGGCTGTCGCACTATAGTATATCGCAGGGCTGCCGCGTCGATATATCCGCCGTTGACACCCTGCGTCGGGGCGTCCCAGCTGAGCGTGAGGCCGGTGTTGTCGGAGGTCAGCCGCATATTCGTCACTGCCGAGGGGGTGTCTTTGCCGAACCAGGCTTTGAGCTCGCGCACGGGAGATTTTCCGGTGGAGTTCGAGGTGGTGACCCCGAGAGTGTGGAAGCCTGCAGTGGTGGCTTCGACTTCGACAGTCTTTGTAGCGCCTGCGGCTATGGTTCCTGTCTCTGACACAGTTCCGTCGACGGTCACCTCATAGCTGAGATTGCCGGTCAGCGGAGAACCGCCGAAGGTGTAGTCGGGCGCGGTGAAAGTCAGTTTTCCTTTCAGAGATCCGTCGGTAATGTCGATTTTCAGGGCATCGGCGGTGTTGGGAGCGCCTTGAAGGGCTTCGGGCGTCATGACGTCGAGGGCCACGATCTGGTCTTCGTCGGGCAGATCGAAGATTTTCGTTGCGGCGCGACTTCGTAGAATGCCGAAGTGTTGTCGGCTTTCGCGGCAACCCAGTAGAGGCGGCCGGTTGTGTCGTCGAAGTCGGCCGACTGTTTGAACCGCGGCTTAACGCCGGTGGAACCGACGAGTGTTGCCTTTCCCGAAGTCTTGTCGAGAGTGTTGAGGTCGCCGTCTTCGTCGATCGCGTAAATGACGCCCTGAGGCGACGCGGCGATGGCGAAGTATTCACAGGGGAGAGTGGCAATAGCGGTTCGGGTTACCGTTTCGGGGTCAAATGTTCCGAACACATAGCCCGTCATGTCATCGGTGTAGAAAATGCCGTAGATTTTTCCGTCGGTCGAGTCGTAGGTCATATCGTAGCCTATACATCCCTCCGGGGCATCTCTGACGGTCAGCATCTCCCAGGTCGATGCATTGTAATGGTAGTATTGGGCAATGCTTGAGCCGAAAAGCTGGGTGTAGCCGATATAGTAATAGTCGTTGCCGTTATAGCATCCGCCGCCGTTGGCGCGGAACTGGTCGCCGGTCACGAGGGTAGTCATTCCGTAGTCGGGGTTGGCCCGGAAGGTGACGATTGCCGTGTTATTGGTATTGGCGGGCCTGAGGTTACAGCCGCGGAGCTTAACATTATAGCCGGGGGCCGGCGGTGCCATCGGCGGGCGTATTGCCTGACGTTCGTTGCGGCTGTCGGAGCTGACGGTCATGCCCAAGCCCGGCTGTTTGAACAGAAGGGCATCGCTGTTGATAAGATTGTAGGAGCGGGCCGAGGCTTCGGACTCGGGATAGCGCAGTGAGATGTCGGCGGACAGATCGACGGCTCCCGCTGCGAGGGCTATCAGCGCGGTCGCGCCGAAAAGCAGATGTCTGAATCTCATTGTGAAAGACTGGTTGTAGTTAAAGATATTTAATTTGATTGCAAATGGATACAAATAATATCGAACTTCCCGCCCTATGTTGTTAAATATGACTAACATATTGTCAAATGCAACAGACCCCGGCCGCTGTGAGGCGGACAGGGTCTGTTAAGGGAGAGCGGAGCTGTCAGCGGAGAATCTGCTTGACGGTCGAGCCGTCGGCGCGTTTTTCGATATATATTCCCGGAGTTGTCGGGGTTGAGATGCGGCGTCCGCAGAGGTCGTAGAAGGCGACCGTTGCTGAGGTTCCGGCCTCGATATTGTCTATCGCGGCCGTTCCGATCAGAAGTCTGACGGGCAGTTCTACGCCCGGAGCCCTGAAGGTTATGTCGGCAGTGGCTTTGTCGGTGCGCGTTGTTGTCAGTGTAGCCGTGCATTTGTCGTAACGTCCTTCGATGGCGCAGCTGACCCCGTCTGGAAGCCCTTCGACGGTCAGCTCCGGGGCATCGTAAAAGCTGTCGAGAACGAGGCGTGTCGGCGCAGCGGGAATAACTCCGATTTCTTCGGGCCCGGTCAGCCATGGCAGTTCGGCGTCGAGCACGAATGCGAATGAGTTCATCAGCCCGGTCATGTATGCGATAGGACTGAGAGTCGTGCGCGGTTCGTTGCCGGAGTAGCATATCTCTTTCTCGATCCATCCGTAGGCGAGGCCCCGATAGTCGTCGGCCATGCCGACGAACGGCGAGAAGTAATTGACGTCGGGACTGTTGAACCCTATGATTTTAACGACATATCCGGGAGCAACGTCAGAGGAAAGCACAACGGGCTTGTCGAACGTGAACATGATTGTTACGAGGTCTTTGCCTGTCGATTCCTCCATAACGGTGTTGACAACGCTCTTTGCCGAGGCGAGGGCAGTCGGTCGGATGATGTAGCCGCCCGTTTCCTTGTCAATATCGGCGAGATGAATCTCAGCTGTCAGTTCGGCACCGTCGGCAAAGTCGGCGTAAGCACCGAAGTGCAGCCCGCGCACAACCGTGGGCGCTTCCGTTGTCGTATACATATTGATGAGAGAGATGAGTTTGGAGTAGTCGCCGTCTTCGGGATCGCCGTTGAAGGTGTAGTCGGTCCAGAAGGCATCGGTTCCGGGGCTGTGACCCAGAACGGGAATTGTCATGTCGTCGCCGCCAAGCTGATTGTATAATCCGTCGGTATATGGGAATGACATAAGCCCGAGCTCAAGCAGAGTCGGAGTTCCATCGACTTTTGCCTCGAATTGAGGGCGTCCGCCGACCTGGATATAAGATGCGTGGCTGAACGAGCCGGGAGCGGCGCCGTCGCGGGTTGCTGTAACCTCCGGCACGGGGAACAGGTTGTTGCGGGTGGTGAATTCCGACGTGTAGTCGGGATGATAGGTGACGGTCAGCTCTTCGCCGTCGGCCGGCATTGTCTCCCCCTCGTTATTCATGTATGACCAGACGAAGTCGACGCCGCTGTCGTCGCTCGTGGCTGTCCATGTCAGAGGGATGTTTACTCCGTTCACGGCCACAGGCATGGTCAGTCCGGTCATTTCTTTGTCATAGCCGAAGAAGAGAGTGCCCCCCGGGTGGGCGTATGACGCCGAAAGTCTGGGATAGCCTACGCGCACAGCGTCGACGAAGACAGAATTGGTGTCTTTTCCCGAGCTGACGAAAGCGATCTTAACCTTCTTGCCGGCATATTCGGCGAGGCTGACGGAAATCTGTTTAGCCGGCTGGCCCGACTCATTGAGCAGTTCTTCGAAAGATTTGTCTTTGCTCGATTCGACGGTGCTGTATAGATCGTTCCATGTCGTTCCGCCGTCGGCCGATACTTTAACCTTAAAATCGCCGATAACGACCGGGTCGCCGATATATTCATAGGTGTCCCAATTAACATTATCCATGCTGAAAAAGAAGACGGCGTCGGCATATAGAAGGAAGTCAAGTCCCATCCTTCGGGCAGCTCTATCTCGGGAGTGACGAGCCATTCGTTAAGGTCGACGTCGCCGTTGAAGGGGCAGTAGAAGGCATAATCGCCCTCGAATCCGGTCATGAACAGCAATGCCGGATTGTCGGCGTGCCAGGTCAGATCGCTTTCGAGATTGTTTTTGGAATCGACGGCCCATCCGTCGGGAGTCGCTCCGTCGTGTTCGAAGTTTTCGCTGAGGACGTTTCCATTAGCGTCGGGAGCTGCCGCCGGCAGGTTGCGCAGCCGGGGAGTGATAGCCATGGAACCTTTTACAAATTTTTTGACGGAGTTGCCGTTGGCGTCGCGCAGAATCTGGAGCCTTGCCGACGGGCCGAGCTGGCGGTTAGAGATTACTCTCATTGATGCCGGAGTGGCATGGCGGTTCGTTATTGCCGGTGTTCCGGCAACGGCGTCGACAAGCGGTGTCGGCGGTGCGGCCGACAGTGGCGCGACAGTGGCGGCTGCTAACAGAGCAAGAAATGAAATTTTCATAATCAATAATAATTGTGATGATCTCTCACAAAGAGATAGCATTTCCTTTGTATTTGCAAATTTCATATTGATTATTGCGTAAATTTATATTCGATAGTGGCGTTTTATATTCGCTATAGAATCTCGGCAGAGCAGGGCCGAATTCTGAGATTTCTTAAACAATCGAGTGGCAAAACTGGTTAAGTTATTAAAACGTATTTGAAATATGTTAAGGATGTTGCGCGGATAGATCTCGGCAGCCAGCAGTACGGCACTGTCTCGAAAGTGTCGGGCCATGAATGTGCGCTCATGGGAATCTATCAGTTGCCCGGAGCCAATGCCCTCAGTGTTGCCAATGCGGTGCGCGACCGGCTCGAGCAACTCGCTCAGAATTTTCCGCCCGGAGTCAAATATGATGTCGTGCTCGACACTACGGAGTTTGTCACTGCTTCTATCGACGAGGTACTGGTCACCTTTGTCGAGACAACGCTGATTGTCATGATCGTCATTCTGCTGTTCCTCCAGAACTGGCGCGCAGTAATCATACCGATGATAACTATTCCGGTTTCGTTGATTGCGACTTTCGCCGTCATGAAGCTGTTGGGATTCACTCTGAACACCCTGACGCTTTTCGGTCTTGTTCTCGCCATCGCGATAGTGGTCGACGACGCGATAGTGGTTGTCGAAGACTGTTCCCGACTGGTCGATGAGGGGAAACTGACGCCGCGTCAGGGCGCCGAGAAGGCTATGCAGGAACTTCAGAGACCGGTCATTGGCGAGGTGCTCGTGTTGCTGTCGGTTTTCATCCCTACGGCTTTCATCAGCGGCATAACCGGTCAGCTCTATAAACAGTTCGCGCTCACAATCGCTGTGTCGACAGCTTTCTCGGGATTCAACGCCCTGACTTTCACGCCGGCGATGTGTGCCCTGTTTCTGCGCAAGAAGAAACAGGCTAAATTCTTCATCTACCGCTGGTTTGAGAAAGGTTTCGGGGCGACGCTCAATTCCGGCCCACGGCGTCAGTTCGAGCGAAGGAATCGAAGAGATGGAGAATCTTGTCAGAGAGGTCGCCGGCGAAAACTATAACTACGCCTGGACCGGCGAAGCATATCAGGAGACGCAGAGCGGAACAACGATCTCGCTTGTGCTGATCTTCGCCATAGTGATGACTCTGCTTGTGCTGGCCGCACAATATGAGAACTGGACAGATCCGGTGGCCGTGATTATGGCAATGCCGACGGCACTTCTTGGAACGGTCATGGGCTGCATATTCCTCAGTCAAAGCATCAGTATCTACACCCAGATCGGTATTATCCTTCTGTTGGGTCTCGCAGCCAAAAACGCTATTCTGATTGTTGAATATGCCCGCGATTTCCGTTCGGCGGGCAATGACATAAGGCAGGCGGCGCTCGATGCCGGCAAGATCCGCTTCCGGCCGATCATGATGACCGCTCTCGCTTTCGTGTTCGGCGTCATGCCGATGTTGTTCGCAAACGGCGCCGGAGCAGCGAGCCGTGTGTCGCTCGGAACGGCGGTCGTGTTCGGTATGGCGGTCAACGCCATTGTCGGAACGCTTTTCGTGCCGAATTTCTGGGAACTGATGGAACGCCTTCTAGAACGCTATCTTTCGAAGCTGTTTGCCGGAGCCGACAAAGCCGCCTCTACAGCCGGACAGGAGGATGGCCCGGAGTCCAAAGCCACGCCGTGACGCGCTTTGCTTCGGTAGCGTCGAGAGCCGAGCGCACGGCTGCTGTCAGTCGGTGGAGGCGTTGGCGTTTCGACGGAATGTCGGGATAGCGGTCGGGATCGTCGACAATCTCAACAGCATGGATGTCGCCTCCCGGCAGAACAACAAGCCTGTCGATGAGCCATGAACCGCCATTCTCGAAGTTGACGGCCGCATGGCATGTCACAGAAGAGTCTGAGTCGTACCATCGGGCCACGGTAGTGTCAGCCAGTGCCGAGGAAATATCGGCCGAGAGCCTGTCGGCGGTGGCGATGTCGATGAAATGCTGTGCGGCAAGCCGTCTGATCTCCTTGCCGATTGCCGAAGCGCTGCGCCGGTTTCGCAGAAGGGCGATAAAGCGCTCGGTGTAGCTCTCTGAAGGCGATTCGTCGTCGTCGAGGGTGACGCCGGCCCATATATCGCGATTTTCCGTGGCTGCGCCTATCGGATCAATGAAAAACGACTCGACGGGCTCGAGAACGCTGCGCTTGCTTTTTTCGCGAACCGGCGAGGTCGGCGCTCCTGCTATGATATTTCCTGTGGCGGCATCGGCGACGAAGCCTCCGAGTTCGAGCGCATTCTCGACGAGCGAAGTACCGTTCCCACCTTTTGCTCCGATATTGACGCATAGCTCGCGTCCGGCTCTTGTGAAAGCAACGTAGAGAACGTTGATCATGTCCGACAATACCTCCCGGTCATATTTGCGGTATTGTTCGTCAAAGGGGGTGCCGAGCATTGCTTTCGACGGGATAAGCGGCACCAGTTCGGGGCGGTCGTCATCGTTGATGCCTTCGATCTGGGGAGTCCTGAACCAACGGAGTCGTTCGCGGTTCTTTTTGTCGATATATGGAATATGGACACAGGGGAATTCAAGCCCCTTCGATTTATGGATAGTCATGACGCAGATTGCGTCGGGGTCGGCGTCGGTATCGACCATTGCCGTTCTGTTCCCATAGTTTTCCCACCAGCTGACAAACGACGCGATGTCGCCTTCGCCGGTTTTCTCGCTGTGGTCGATCGCCAGATCGAGAAGGGATGTGAGATATGCGTTCTGGTTGACGCGCTGCTCTTCGGAGAGCGACGCTATAATGTTTCTGACAACCGACGGAAGCGAGTTTCCTTTGCCGAGATTCACCGGCGCCGGATCGATTGCCGTTTCGGGATTTTCGGCACGTTCACGCCGGCGGCGCATATAATTTCCGACAGCACGGGCAAAGGCCTCGCTGACAGGATGGCCGGCGGCACATTCTTCTTCATAGTCTTTGTTCAGAATGGCGATCTCACGCATCGACACATTCCGGTCGGAGGTGACGAAATCCGACGCTGTCATGGTTTTCAGAATGCTCATCACAACTCTGACCGCCGGAGAGTTCTTCAGCGCGAGGGCTTCGTCGCTGGAGATTTTTACACCCTTGAAATCGGGATCTGACGACAGCACCGGCAGCAATGTCTCGATAAAGCTGCGGGCTGTGTCGTTTGTGCGGAAAAGCACTGCGATCTCACCTCCGCGATAACCGGCACGCAGCTGGCGCCTGATTTCTCCGATGGTTGTCTCGAATGATCGGGTTATGAATTCCTCGGAGGTAGCTTTTGTCCCGAGAGTGAACCTCAGATCGGAAATCCGCACATATCCCTGAAGCTCACGGCGTTTCGGCGCCACACTCTGAACGACATTG
This sequence comes from Prevotella sp. CAG:1031, assembly GCA_000431215.1. Lineage (GTDB taxonomy): Bacteria > Bacteroidota > Bacteroidia > Bacteroidales > Muribaculaceae > CAG-1031. Next base: position 50,663 of record HF985561.1, on the reverse strand, counting down.
GCATAGATATCTCCAAGGCCTGCGGCTTCGGCCATCGACTTGAAAAGAACATTGTTGAATCTGACAATGTCGGCGGCACTGCGCCAGTTTGTGTTTCCTGCCACGTCGTTGCCTGTAATGGCAGTGTTCCCCGGAAAGTCACCGGCAATGTTTGTCAGCAGGGTAGGGTCGCTGTTACGGAAACGGTAGATACATTGTTTTTCGTCGCCGATGACGAGGCTTTCGTTGCCGAAACTGACGCTCTCCGCAATGAGCTTGCTTAGATTTTCCCATTGGAGGCGCGAGGTGTCCTGAAACTCATCGATAAGGAAATGGCGGTAATACTGGTTCAGTCGCTCGAATATGAAAGGCGAATCGTTGTCGGCGATTATGCGGTGGAGAACCGAGTTGGTGTCTTTGAGAAGGAGCGAGTTGTTCTGCTCGAGAATCTTGTGGATAGAGTCGGTCACGTTGCCGATCAGCCCCATGGCATAGACGTTGACACTCATTTTGTTGAGCAGTTCCCACATCTTTTTTGCCTCTACGATCGCACTGAAGGCTTCGCTGACGTCGGCTACAAGTATTGCCGGCGGTTCTGTTTTGCCTTTGAATGCTTTGGCCGGATTCTGTTCGGTCTGATTGAGTTTAAGTCCCGGCAAATTCGACGGTGTCGCCGCAGCCCATGAGTTGAGAAGCTTGAACGCGTTGGCCGAGATTAATTGTTCGTGTCCCGACGCAGTCCGAAGAGCCTTCTGCGAAGCTGACCGGGCCACTTCGATAAGGTTGTCGGCCCGGGAGGTCAGGCCATCGCGGAATCGTTTTATTCGCGCCGGGTCAGAAAGCCATCGAAGCATCTTGTCGATATTCTCTTCGAAAGTTTCGTTGAACAGGGTCTTGAAAAACGAGAGGAATTCAGAAAAAGTGTTCGAACCGCGATCGAAGACATTGAATGCCTTCCTTTCGTTGAAGCGTGTCAGAGCGTATTCAGTTACCCATCCCATCAGCTGGCGTGTCTCCGCGTCGGTATTGTGGTCGAGGCTGTTGAGAAGGTCATTGACGCCGTTGAAGATAGCTGTCGATTCGTCGAGATCGACCTCGTAGTTGCCGTCGAGTTCGGCCTCACGGGCGAACGCGCGGAGAATTGTCTGGAAAAAAGAATCGATGGTCGAAACGCTGAACATTCCGTAATCGTAGAGCAGCTGCTTCAGTGCTTCAGAGGCCGCGGCAGCGATCTCTTCCTCCGAGGCGTTGAAGTTGGCCATGAATTCTTTGAGGTAGGGGCTTCGCTCCGTCGGATCGAGAACCGCCATTGTCGCCGGATTGAGAGCCAGCAGTGACAATTCATGGACAATTCGGTTTTTCATCTCTTCAGTGGCTTTGTTGGTGAACGTGATTGCCAGAAGAGAACGATGGGCCATCGGAGCATGGCGGTAAAGATGCCGGCGCCCGTTGGAATCGGTATAGCCAAGGAGCATCCGAATGTAGCGTTTGGCCAGAGTGTAGGTTTTTCCCGAGCCAGCCGAAGCTTTGTAGACGTCGAGCATCCGCGGTCAGATTATGCGCGTTTTATAGCCCATCCCTGTCAGCAGCGACGCTACATCTTTTCTGCGGTCGCCCTGAATCAGAATCTCTCCGCCGCGGGCTGAGCCTCCTGTGCCGAGAGATTGTTTGAGGCGAGCGGCAACAGCCAGAGCCTCGGTGTCGTTGTCGGTGTCGAAGCCTGCGATGATAGTGGCCTGTTTGCCTCGCCGTCCTTTTTTGTCGAGCACGATGTCGAGCTTCCTGCCTCCGAAAACGGGCTCAGCGGGAGCCTGGACAGGCTCATCGGCTCCGTCTACGTCGGACTGTTGCTCGGGGTCGAGCAGCTGACGCAGAGAATCGCGCCAGTCCATTCCCTGACGATTATTTGACATCATTCCGGCGATGATACATGAAGTTGCTGCCGTGGTCGTTGACCGTCAGTGTGATTCCGTTGAAGTCAACAATCGGTTTCTCCTGATGGCCGACAATTTTTCCGACGAGGGTCGAATCGCCTTCGGTGAGCAGAGTCGACGGGTCGAGATCAAGAATCAGCTTGTTGCCCTCGACATTCCATTTGCCCTCGACAGTCATTGTCAGGACCCCGGGATTGATGGCTCTGATCTTGCATTTGCCGTTTTTGTTGAGCTCCATAAGAGGCTCGTCCTGAGAAATCTCGCTGATATAGTAATTGCCGGCAATCTCTTTTGCCTCATCGCTCAGATGATTGCAGGCCGCCAGAACAAGCGCGCAGCCCAGAATCACCGTCATAAAGAATTTCCTTGACATCTGTGATAAATATTTAATCGCGCAAAAATACAACTTATTCATCAGAAATCATTGTCGGGTAGCTGAAAATTTCATCGGGCGGAATTTGAGAATCGCCGCTATGGCGTGTGTTATTGCAGGGTCGGCAGTTTTGCCGGAATTGTCGGATGCCTGCACACGGGCCGTTTATCTGGGCCCCGACAACATGATTGTCACGGGACGCACGATGGACTGGAAAGAAGATCCGCATTCAAACATCTATTTCTTTCCGAGGGGTATGGCCCGGCGCGGAGCCGAGACCGACAATACGGTCAGATGGACGTCGGCCTACGGCAGTGTGGTGACTGCTGGATATGACATCGGGGTCTGCGACGGCATGAACGAGAAGGGGCTTGTGGCCAATCTGCTTTTTCTGGCGGAATCAGATTACCACAGATCCGATGACAACCGGCCTGTCATGGGGCTGAGTATATGGACACAATATGTGCTCGATAATTTCGCCACCGTCGATGAGGCTGTCGAGGAACTTGGCAAGGAGCTGTTCAGTATTGTTTTTTGTTAAGAAACGAAAAAGGCCAGTTTTTCCGCTCATTATACTTTTTATATAAATCTCGCCCTTGATTTGGGGAAATTTCTCGCCATGCAGTAATTTCTTGGTTAGGCTTTCTATATCTATCCAAATCTCTTAGGGCTTCAGAGAGACATACTTTTATCTCTTGACAAGCGTGGATTAATGAGTCTGGTTCCATTTCGTCCCATTTTTTTAGAGTATTCTCTGAATATATTGTCTTACCAAAGGCGGCAGATTCTTTCTTGCGAAGTTTAGGATTAATACATAGATAACTATATGGCACTGATGTTATAAACATCCTATATTCCATAGATACAGCAAACCAATCTCGCCGACTATTAATATATGGCCTGTTTAGATTAATTAAGTTTTCTTGGAACTCATCTAAATCTCTACTCATAGCACTCGCTTGTTGTGCATTATACTCAAATATACTTGCCTGTTCATATAGCACATTAGAGTAATTAGCGATTAAAGGATAGGACGCATACATACATTCGTCAAATAGTATCGCCTCTCCTTCATCTAAAAACTTTTCATTTCGGTATTTATTTATAACCCAAAGTACGGTTACGCCAACAATAGCAGTAGCTGCAACACAACTTATAATAATTATTCCTTTACGCTTAGTTGAGTATTCCATAAAATATATAATAAAGTGATTTAAACTTATTTCAAGTTTCAAGTTCTTAAGTAAGTAGTTAAAGTGTTGAAATACAACGTGTAAATAAGTTTGCTTGCTATATTATGGCTGCTTAAATCATTCATAAAGAAGAACCTATGTACGCTGTACTTGACAAAGTTATAATATAATCTGAGATTTTGCCCTATCTTTCGATTACAAAACGCGCGTGTCGGAATTTCTGCTAAAATTTAAACCGTTTCTTTCTTCAGACGTTATAAAAGTGTTGAGGTCGCAATTTTTGTGGATAATAAGAATTTGATTTATATACTGATATGACTGACAAAACAGGGTATTTGAGAATCGCCGCTTTGGCGTGTGTTATTGCAGGGTCGGCAGCTTTGCCGGGATTGGCGGATGCCTGCACACGGGCCGTTTATCTGGGCCCCGACAACATGATTGTCACGGGACGCACGATGGACTGGAAAGAAGATCCGCATTCAAACATCTATTTCTTTCCGAGGGGTATGTCCCGTCGCGGAGCCGAAACTGACAATACTGTCAGATGGACGTCGGCCTACGGCAGTGTGGTGACTGCCGGATATGACATCGGGGTCTGCGACGGCATGAACGAGAAGGGGCTTGTGGCCAATCTGCTTTTTCTGGCGGAATCAGATTACCACCGACCCGACGACAACCGGCCTGTCATGGGGCTGAGTATATGGACACAATATGTGCTCGATAATTTCGCCACCGTTGATGAGGCTGTCGAGGAACTTGGCAAGGAACTGTTCAGGATAGATGATCCCGATCTTCCCAACGGTGCGAAATCGACATTGCATCTTTCTATCTCCGACCCTACGGGGAACAGTGCGATTTTTGAATATATCAACGGCAACCTCGTGATCCATCACGGACGTGAATGTCAGGTGATGACCAATTCTCCGACCTACGACAAGCAGCAGACTCTCGACGATTACTGGGAGCAGATCGGCGGTCTTGTCATGCTGCCGGGTACCAACAGGGCATCCGACAGGTTTGTGAGAGCTTCGTTCTATATCAAGGCTTTGCCCCGGACCTCTGATTATCGTCAGGCTGTGGCCGGAGTCTTCAGCGTTATGCGCAATGTGTCGGTGCCACTGGGAATCTCAATCCCGTCGCAGCCGAATATCGCCTCGACCCGCTGGCGCACTGTCGCCGATCAGAAGAATCTGGTTTATTATTTCGAGTCTACGCTAAGCCCCGATATTTTCTGGATTGATTTAAGAAAGCTTGATTTCAATGCCGGCAACAAGGTCATGAAACTCACTCTGACAAATGGCGCGATATATTCGGGCGACGCTGCTGGCGAGATGCGCGACTCAAAGCCGCTAATGTTTCTTTTCGGAGTCTGACGTCCGGGTGACGACATAGAAAACCGCGTTCCGTATAGCCCTTTGCAAGGCTTGCGGAACGCGGTCGATTATACGGGTAGGGAACGGTTATCTGACGGTCACTTTAGCGGCTGTTGTGCCGGCTTTGGCGATGTAGATGCCCGGGTTGGCGATCGATACCGAAAGGTTGTTGTCGGAGGCTATGCCGCTGTAGACAATCTTTCCGTCGGGCGACACGATGATGACCTCAAGGCCTTCGGCACCGGTGACGGTGATTTTTCCGCGGCCTCCGGCGATGGCTACCGACGGGGCTGATGTCATGCCGAGAGCAGCTGCCTGTGTCACGGTTACATCGACAGGAATTGATTCACCTTCGTCATACACTGCGGTAAGACGGTAGACTGAGCCTACGGCATCGCCGCTGACAGCGTGGCTGAATGCAGGCTTCCGGAGAGGTGACTCATTGAGCCGCACGCCGTCGCGGTAGATATTGTAGCCGCGATGGTTGACAGCGCTGTTGCCCAGAGGGATATACGAGACGTCGTCGAGCATTCCGAGCAGCCCGGAGGCTGTAGCGCCCTTGATGGCGAAGTAGCGGGCTCCGGCAGGCAGATTGATGATATATTCGGTCCAGTCGGCTCCGATGAGATCGTAGGTGGCAACTCGGGTGAAGTTCCACGGGTTGTTGCTCTCACCAGAGATGAGGAATTCGACTGTTTCGCTGACATAGGGATGATAGGCGCGCAGCCACAACGATACCTGCTGGGCCTGACCGGAGAGCTGCGGAGAGATGATCCAGTCGGCACAGGTGCCGTCGACGCCGAAGAATCCGAGGCTCTTGTTGCCTGAATGGGCATAGAACGAGTCGATGTCGCCGAAGGCCGGGTCGCTCTCGTCAATGACAAACCATGAGCGTTTTGAACCGGAGGGTACTCCGGGCATCCTGAAGTCTTCGAAACCGAGCACAGGCATCTCGTCGCCGTCGATGATTATCCATTCGTCGCATTCGCTTGTGCCGCCTTCGTAGGCTTCCATTGTGTCGGTGATGCGTCGCGGAGTGCGGTCGATGGTCGGCTTTTCCCATTGAAGCTCAACTGAGCCGTTGCCGTCAGTCGTAGCCACGGGATTGTTGACTACGGGAAGCTTCGGAAGCACCAGCTTGGAGATAGCTGTGCCGGTCATATTGTCGTCGGTATATTCATCGGTGGCGAGCACGATTTCGGCCTTGAATTCCTGGGGGCCTTCGTTAATAACGCCGACTGTGACAGGAATGTCGACCCACATTGTTTCGGTGGGATGGACGGTGCGCCCCTGAGCCGTAACCTCGGGCTGACCGTTTCGCATAAGGTTGATCGAGTAGTCTCCCTCGGTCGATGAACCGGAGTTCTCAAGTTTGACGCGCACTTTGAATTCTTCGTTGGCGCGGATTTTCTCGGGAGCTGTGATTGAGAGGGCGGTGAGGTCGTGGGCGCGGGCCTCATTGACCTTGACGGCGTCGATGAAGGTGTATTGCAGATTTACTGCGGTGGCCTGGAATTTGAGCTGTATGTCGCGGCCTGCCCATTCCGAGAGGTCGACGAGGAAGCGGTTCCAGCCCTGCTGGGCACAGTCGTCGGCCATGACGATTGTCTTGACGCATTTGACCTCTTCTCCCGGAGCAACTACGAAAACTTCGAGTTTGTTCTGATCGGGTGTGCCGAGTGAGTTGACGATATTGTAGGTATTGAAAGTCAGATAGGGATTGGTTGTGCCGGCGAGCGATATGCGGCCTGTAACCAGAGCTGACCAGTCGTCGATAAATTCGGCCTGCATGCCGATGAATCCGTTGTTGCCGTCGCAGTCGGAGAGGCCCGACAGATCTTCGTCTTTAAACAGGAACCAGTTGCCGCCGGTGCCTTCGATCATATAGTTGTGGTGGAACTCCGCGTCGTTGAACGATTCGCTCCAGGGAAGCTGGTCGGGATTGCCGACCACGATGATTTCGCTGGCCCGGCCGCGGCCTGTGCCGCTCTCGGTTATCGGGAATACCGCGTAGCGTTTGAAGTCCTGAGCCGCATCGGCTTCGATCGCTCTGAAGGTTACGCTGTTGACTGAGGCGTCGACATCCTGAAGCCAGTTCTGTGCGCTTCCGAGAAGCTCGACAACCGAATAGCCTGTTACACCTCCTGCGGGAAGAAGGCCGCCGTCGATGTCTTTTGTCGGGGGTGTCCATGACAGGGTCACTTCGCCCGGATTTGACGTCTGGAAAACAGTGACGTTTTCAGGCGATGCGGCAAGCTTGACACCGACGAACACCGTGGCTGACATGGCATTTCCTTCGCCGTTCTCGTTCGAGCCGACGACGCGGTAGGTGTATTCGCCGAATGAGGGGGTGTTGTCGATATATTCGAGCTGCTGCCCGAACGAGGGGTGTTCGAAGGTCTTTATCAGTTCTTCGCCCCGGTAGATGTCGACTTTGTCAAGCGATGCGAGAGGATTCTGCCCGGCGAAGTCGGTCGACGGAGCTTTGAAGCTGATTGTAGCTGAATGAGAGCCGTCGGCGGCCGGTGTCACCGAGAAATCGGCTACCTGGCCGGGAGTGCTGCTTTCCTGCGGAAGTCCTATCGTGAAGTCGTCGAAGTAGATGGTGCGTGAAACGGCGACGCCGTTGTTGGCGGGAGTGCAGACGTGGATTCCGACAAAATATTTGTTCTCGGTGTCGACGCGGATATAACCCTCGAGGGTTTTCCATGTCGTTCCGGTAACATCCTGCTGAGGCACGATGTCAAGTGTCATGGTTTCCATGTCGCTCGACGAGGTGCCGAGTTTCACCTCGACGCGGTGGGGACTCGTGGTGCTGTTGCTCTGGTCTTTGACCTTGACGTTGAAACGGTAGGCTTTGCCCGGTATCAGCTTGACGTTGGGCGAGACGAGCCATTTGTCCCAGTCTTCTCCCGTAGCCTGATATTTGTTGAGGCGCACCGACACCATTCCGTTCTTGTTTGCTCCGAAGCCGCTGGAATAGTATTTCCAGGACTCGGTGTCGCTGTTGTTGTTTATTCGCGTGAAGGTGTTGAAGATGTCGGCCTCATTGCTGAAGTCGTAGGTCCAGGGCGGAGTGACGTATCCCGAGCGCAGCGCGTTCGAACGTGTCTCGGCCGATGTCTTGCCGTCGTAGGTAGCGGTCACACCCCATGTATAGTCGGTGATCTGATCAGGCTCGGCCATAGGACGGGCCTCACTTGTGATAGAGATATTTTCTTTCCAGATTTCTCCTTCGGTGTCGTCAGGGCCGGTGTAGCGGCGAAGAGTGTAGGTGACTTCGTCGGGGTTGATATAGCCGCCGTTGACCGACTCGGTCACTTTGCTCCATGTCACCATGACCATGCTGCCCCCTGCCATAAATTGGGCGTTGACGCTCGACGGGGCCACAGGAGCATCCTTGCCGGTAAACATCCACTTTCCTGCACCGATGCCTTTTCCGGCTGTCGACGAGCATTCGACATAGAAATAGTTATAGCCCGAGGTGGGGGCGGTTACGCTGACATTCTGCGAAGAACCCCAGGCGCCGGTGCCCGAGGCGGCTTTTTTGCCGGCGACATAGACCGTATATGTCAGCTCGCCATCTCCGGCCGAGCCGTCGGTCGTTTCCGAGGGCAAGGTGAAGCTCACGTTTCCGGTCAGCGAGCCGGATCCGAAGTCAAGTTCGGGCGCGGCCATGTCGGCAGGAATACCGGGGGTGGTGCCGAGTGGGAATGCCAGACCGAGGACCTCGTCGTTGTAGGTCCAGTGGACGAGCAGTGTGGCTTTGCCGGTGGCGAGGTCTATTCGGTAGAGACCTGCGGTGAGACCGTTGTCGTCGGCTGCCTCAAGGTCGGTGTTGTTGCCGAGGATGCTGGCGATCATCGTGTTATTGCTGTTGTCGATGACAGCCGAGCTTATCGAATTGAAGTAGTCGGGCATCTCGCAGGGAATGACCTTGTCGTGAACCTTCGTTACAGTGCCCTCGCGAGTTGCTTTCCAGATCGAGCATGAGCTGTCGAGTCCCCAGAGAGTCCCGTCTTTGTCGAAAGCCATTGCGAACCATAGAGTCTCGAGTGTGGCAATCTCGGTCTCGGTGCCTAATTCATAGTTCTGGGTGACGAGCTTGAAGGTCGTGCCGTCTTTTTTCGAGGCATAGACGAGTCCGTCAGGAGCCCAGTAGGCGGTGGCAAAGCTGCTGAAGCCCTTGCCGACGGCGATCGTGCCTGTGTTTGTCCATGATTTTGTCGACCATATTTCGAATTTGGGAGTGTAATAGAGATAGTAGTCGCGTCCGATCAGCGTTGTTCCATAATTTGAACTGCGGGCATACGGGATGTCGATGGCGTCGAGTTTTGTGAACCGCCCTTCGCCGCTGATGAGATAGAATCCGCGGTGGGCATTCATGGTGCCTTCCTCATTGTGGTCGCTGTAGCCGACAACGCCCCATAGCTGAAGGCCCGGTTCGGGAACGGCGTCCGTCGCCCGGCGCATGATCCTGGAAGGGTCGGCTGTCGTGCGGCTGTCGACACTGACCCGGGCTTTGTGGCCCGGCGGATTGGTTTTGGCCGTGACGCCCAGAGGACTGTTGTAGGCAGTGGAGGCATTCCCGGGGCGCGATGGAGCCAGAAGCTGTCCGTTCATCGCCGGAGATACCGCCAGAGCTGTCACAAGGCATAGTAGCATCTTCTTCATAACGTAATGTTTTTGGAAAGGTTTTGAGAATTGTTGGTGAAAAACGATGATGTGCAAATATAGGCTGTAATAGATAGATTGCATTAGATTCTGCAATGATTGCGTGCGATAATCTATCAAATCGACGCAAAAATCTATTAGAGCGAGTTGATCAGATCGTCGAGCGACTCTTCTTTGGCGAGGTTCATTTTGCGTCGGATGCGGTAGCGTGCGGAGTTGACGCTCGCACGCGATATGCCGAGGGCAACCGATATGTCGTCGGTGTCGCGGCCGATGCGGATAAGCATACAGAGAGTTTCGTCGCCGGGTGTCAGGCCCTCACAGCGTGAGTTGAGCCTGTCAAGGAAGTCGGGAAGGTGGTTTCTGAACGCGTGTCTGAAACGGGCATTGTCTTCCGATGTCATTGACGGAGGTGTCAGTTTGTCCCATTCTTCCGAGGCTTCGCGCTCCTTTCCGGCAGCTTTCAGCTCTTCGATGTGCTCGCTCAGTTCGCCGTTGTTGCGGCGCAGGGTGTCGATTTCCCCGTTATGGGCCTCGATGCTGCGGCGGTGACGGCGGTGAGAGTGTATGATGAGCCATGTCGCTCCGCCAAGCAGGAGCAATATCATACCGCAGATTATTGTGAGCCATGAGACACGAGCGCTGTCGCGCTGGTGGAGGCTGCGCAGCCTGACGTTTTCCTGTAGCCGCTCGCGCGCATGATACTGTATGTCGTTGGCTATAGACAGGTAGCGGGCATAGCGGGTGTCTATCGTGTCCATCAGCCTGAAGGTGGCGGCATATTCGCGCGAGGCGTCGGCGGTGCGCCCGGTGGCGGTGTAAGCGTCGATGAGAGCCCGTTTGATCCAGAGCTGCTCCCGCGGGTCGATATGCCGCGCAAGGCTGTCGTGGGCCTCTTCCATGCGCGAGATGGCCTCGTGGTCGCCAAGCCGGAACTCCCCCAAAGCTATGGCAAACCGCTCTTCCCAGGGTATAAGCCAGTCGTTCAGAGCCTCGCGAATGTCACTGACGGCTTCGCTTATCTGTCGGTTCGAGGCCGACGAGTCGCCTACGGTCAGTATTCCGCGGCGTGCACGCAGATGTCGGGCAAACATGGCCTTATAGGAGAGGTCGAGGCTCGATACTACCTGTAGAGCCGAGTCGATATAGAAATATGCTGAATCGCGTTCGCCCGCCTGAGCAAAGGTTTCGGCGCGCCAGCCGAGAAGATCGGCGAGCATACTGGGGCTGTCGGCAGCCACTTCGAGGGCGTGGCTGTTTACGCTGAGCGCCGAGTCGATCATCTCAAGCGTCTGATAGAGATTTGCTTTGTTTCCCAGAACAAATATAGTCTCGCGCTTGGGCCAGTCATGGGCAATCAGGGTGTCGGTAGCCTCGTTGATATAATCCATGGCCATCTGGTAGCGGCCCAGATTGGTGCATATCAGAGCAGCCTGGGCGAGTACTTCAGCCGGACGGTAAGTGCCGCCGTGGCGCATTGCCTCTATCGCCCTGAACTGCATGTCGAACGCGCGCCGCGGATCGCTCGCTACCATGGTCTTGGCCGTCACGTGTGACGACACTTCCTCTTGTGTGGGGTCGGAAGATGGCTTCATCGAGGTGGCGCTGTCTTTGAGCGCGTCAATATCGGGCAGCGACAACATATAGGAACAGAGCAGCCGGTGGGATACTATATAATTTGTGTTGATTTTGCTCGCATTCAGAGACAGCATGGAATCAAGGAAAGAGGCAAAGTGCCTGAGCGAGTCGGCGTCGACCGCAGAATAGAATGCCTTGTGGTAGATATAGCCGTCGGAGGCCGGTGAAGAACGCAGGCGCGAAAGATATTCAGAGTAGGCCTTTGACGGAGGAAGTGCCTCGACCGGATCGACAGGTAATTGGTCTGTATGATGGCCCGCGCCGTTGCATGAACAAGAGGCCAGCGCGGTTGCCAGAATGAACATCAGATAAAATCGGATCATCTCTACATTTATAAATTGCATATCAAAAGTAGAGATTTTACGGCAAAATCTATCGCTTGACTGCCTATATCTATCGAAAAATCTATTGAAAAATTTCCAAAACTTCCCCAAACGGCAATATAGTATATATTTTGAATCTGCTGTTCAAACAATGTTACCGGCTTTATGCTTCAATATTCTTTCGATTCCCCAATAAATCAAAAGAAGCAAGAGCTGGATATTAGGCAATGCCGTCATGAATAATATCCAATACATAATGCCATCCCCTAAGCTAATCCTCAAATAGCCTGCAAAAATTGAATATGCCAAAACAATAATAAGATTTATTATTGCTCCGCTACTATGACTTTTTCGGAATAAAGTCAGAACAAACATTAAAGGCTGACATAAGCCGAACACCAATATGGCGTCATCCCAATGACTACACAATATCACGTCATGACCACAGAAAGACAATATCAGAACCTCGGTGATTATCCATATACTATTATTTTTGCCATTGCATATGATATGATTGTATGCCAATATGCAAATTTACACATTTATAGATTGCAAAGTTAGAAAAATCTTATTTTTTAAGTAACTTTGCCAAATGAAGATACAGACAAAAGCCTTTTGGACTTTTCAACTTGCAGTGGCGTTTGTTTCAGCTGTCATTCAGAGTATTTTCTGGTATGTAACAGGATTCATAATTTCTGAACCAACGGATCTGTTTGCCGGTCTGCTTTTTAGCATCTGTTCGGTTATAGCTTTTGCGATTACTTTATTTCCTGTCTGGAAATTGTGGCACGGTAAGTCCTGGTTATCGCTTTCATTATTGTTTTTTTGCGCAATAACAATCGTTGCCGCGGTTTTATTTATCCTGTCTAATATGGTAGTTGGTGATGCAGCATTCGTGATTGCGTGGATAGGGATAATACACTATATTCTGGGCGCTCCAGCCAATTTAGTAAATGCCGTAGCAATAGGCTTGATCGGAAAATATTTTGTAAATAGATTTTCAAAGGATATTAATCAGGATTGACAATGACACTGAAAAGCAAGAATTATTTGATTTTTCAGATTACAATTCCGATTGTAACCTTTATTGTCATGGCTCTATCTCATATAATATATCCGCCATCATTTGTTTTAAGGAATGAAATCTTAAAAGCTGCCGCCGTATTCTCGATTTATCCATCAATTATATTTTCAGTCTCATCGGCTATCTCCTGCAAAATATGGAAAGGCAAAAATTGGTATAGTCTTTCCCTTATTATGTTGATTGTATTGTCAGCCGTTTCTATAGTGATAACTTTATTGGCATTTGTTATTGAAAGCTATGGTGGATTTGTCATTTTTCTGTTTAATCTTGACTTGCTGATTTATTTTCCCGCCAGTTTGCTCGTTTTGATTATTATTGGCTTTATTGGGCAGTGGTGTGCGACAATGAGTTATTGCCGTTCCCGGAGATAAAAATACATACAATGCCTGACAATTAACAAATCATTACTGATTCTGTTGTCAAGCGCGGGACGCGCGAAATCTCTACAACGCCTGCGATAGCTGGCGGCAACCACCGCTCACCCCACAAATTCGCGGCAAGCCACAGCAGTGCGCGCTGCCGCGAAACGCGATAGCACTGGTCGCGGGCCTTGGCTATCGCCGTCAGCGTGACTGCGCACGCTACCGCGGCTTGCACGCTGATCTCGCTGGTTCTCCGACCCACGGCTATCGCGGTGGGTTGAAGAGATATCGCGCTTCCGGTGCTTGACGGTGAATGGTCTGTTTGATGGGGTTAGTCTGTAAGAAAATGTCAGGTTCGTACTATGGCCAAAGGCACACGACCACATTCAAGGTGCGGAAAACCATACAGAATCGAAATTCTGCAATCTTCGTCCGTTTTTTGCGGAATGACCGAGATTCTTGCCATGCAAGCGCCCTTCGGGCGATGTCGAACTCGGTTCGTTCTCATCTCGTCAGTCCTTAAAAAGGACTACGTCCGTTTTTGCGGAATGACCGAGATTCGAACTCGGGAAACGCTTTTGACGTTTACACGCTTTCCAGGCGTGCCTCTTCAGCCACTCGAGCATCATTCCTTTTGTGGGGAACAAAGGTAGGGGTTTTGGCGGAGCTTTGCAAGGCTTGCCGCGAAATTTTATGATTTTTCGACTTAAAAGGGTGTCAGATTGCCCCGATCGAGAGTATATCGTGCTCGAAGCTGTCGCGCTTGATAGCCCTGTTGCGCAGTTTGTTGCGGTAGGTGTAGATAGTGTAGACGCTGTAGTTCAGAATACGGGCTATGCGCGTGCTTTCCTCTATTCCGAGGCGCATGAAGGCGAGAATTCTCAGATCGGTGTTGAGGCGCTCGCCGTCGCGCAGCTCGATCTGTTCTTCGGGCCGCAGCAGGGCGTTTACGTCGTCAACGAATGTCGGGTAGATGTGGAGAAAAGCGTCATCGAACATCTCATAGAATTCGCGGCTGTGTTCTTCGACGAATTTTCCGCTTTTGGTGAGTTTAAGAAGGTCGTCGGCTTTACCTGTCGATAGTTTTCGGTGGACTGTCTTTGAGAAGCTGCTGAGCTTGTCCATGTAGACCGAGCACAGGTTGAGGAACTGCGTCAGATATATTTCTTTGACGCGGTTTGCCGCCGACAGCCGCTCCTTCATTATGCTCAGATGGTGCATCTCGCGGCGAATCACCAGCAGTAGTGATGCGAGTCCGGCCAACAGAACGGCCATGGCGATAAGAATGCCGACGAGCATATGCCGGTTTCGTGCCTGGGCGATTTCGTGGGCGCTGGTTATGAGCGGCATTACCTCGCCTGTTTCGACAACGCGCATCGAGGCGTGACAGTCGACGGCGTTTTTGAGAGCAACCGCGAGATATTCGTTTGCGCGTGAGATATCGTCGTTCTCATACATCATCATTCCGAGCTGCTGGAGCGATGTTATCTCGAGGGTGGCCGTCTTCAGATCGGCTATGGCTGATTTTGCGAGATAGGTTATTACGGCATTGTTGTCGCCGCGTGCGCGCGCAATTCCCGATAGCATGTGGGCAGCGCGGGCGAAATGGTTGTCAGTTTCTCCGGCGCTTTCTGCCACACTGCGCAGAATCTGTTCTGCTTTCTGATAGTTCTGGTGGTTGTAATAATATTCGCCGAGGTTCAGGCGCCAGTCGAGTGAACCGTCGTCGGGCATCATGGCAAGCCGGTGACCCATATCGTTCGACAGTTTCGAATATTTTTCGGAGATAGTCGGGTAGCTCCGTGTGCATGTCGATATGTAGCTGAACATCTGGCGGCCGGCTGCCAGACGAAGGCGTGCTATCGCCGGCGACATATCTGTGGTGTCGATGCTGTTGAAGGTTTCTTCAGCCTGAGCCATGAATCCGGCAAGCGGCAGAAAAGTGGCATATCGGAGTTTTAAGACCGTCGCCAGACTATCGTCTCCGAGATCACGGGCAATTTTGGCGCCGTGTTCAAACATCCACAGGGCCGAATCGTTGTTGAAAGCTGTGTAGCCGTTGCCGAGCTCAAGCATCAGCCTGACGGTCTCGCCGGTCGGGGGTGGCGAAACTGTAAGGCGTCGGCGCAGCGAGTCGAGATATGCCTGACGGACGGCTACGTAGCTGTCGCGCTTCTCGATTTCGCGGTCGAGCTGCGTCAGAGCCCTTTCCATATCCCCTTTCGAGAACTCGGCAGAAGAGGCTGAAAGGCCGAGCAATATCATCAATATGACATAGATGAACTTCACCTTGCAAAGATACGAAAAATTCCGATGAACCTGAGGATATGGCTTTTTAATTTGCGCAGGGAGTAGGGCGACGACATTTTGTCAGGGATAGCGGAATTTTGTAATTTTGCCGTATGATTACGACCACTACGAAATCGGTTTGCCGCAATCTGGCCGCATTGCTTTCGGCTCATGGTGTCAGGCGGGCCGTCGTGTCGCCCGGAAGCCGCAATGCTCCTTTGATTGTCGCGCTGAACCGTCAGCGCGATATTGCTCTGACCGAGGTTGTCGACGAGCGTTCGGCGGCTTTTGTGGCTCTCGGAATGGCCGCGCGTAGCGGCGTGCCTGTGGCGATCTGCTGCACGTCGGGCTCGGCGCTTCTCAACTATGCCCCGGCTCTCGCCGAGGCTTTCTACCGCCACGTTCCGCTGATAGTCGTGTCGGCCGACCGCCCGTCGGAATGGATCGATCAGGCCGATTCCCAGACGATGCGCCAGTGCGGTGCTTTGTCTTCGGTTACGAAAAAATGTGTCGACATAGCCGTTGATGCTTCTGAGGTTGTCGGTGACCGCCTTGTCAATGAGGCTGTTCTTTCGGCACTTCAGGAGCCGCGGGGCCCTGTCCATATTAATGTTCAGCTCGCGCCTCCTCTTGGCCGGATCGAAGAGGCCGAAGTCCTGCCCCGGGTGATTCGGATGATGGAACCCCGAGGCGACTTGCGGTATGAACAGGTCAGAGCTCTTGGCGAAGAGCTTAACGGCCGACGTATCCTGATTGTGGCCGGAGGATGCGCGCCTTCACCTCGTCTTCACAGAGCGCTGGGGCGAATGGCGTCGATGCCCGATGTCGTTGTCGTGGGCGAGCCGACGTCTAATCTCCATGTCCGCGGCCTTGTGGGGGATGTCGATTCTCTGCTGGCCTCGGTTACGGATGACGTTGCCGAGTCGTTTTATCCCGATGTCGTCGTCTCGTTCGGACTCCCTGTCGTGTCGGCGCGCCTTAAAAACTGGCTGCGTGCCGCTCCCGAATCGATGGAGCATTGGGCATTGGGATATGACAGCCTGACGTCCGACACGTTCCGCCATCTGACTATGCGGATAAATACCGATCCGGCCGTTTTTCTCTCGCAACTGGCCGGGGCTTTGAAATCAGGCGCGACAAACTATCGCGACTCTGTGGCCGGAGCTTATCTCACGGCTGTCGGGAGGCGCAATGACCTGCTCGGCCGCATGCCGTGGGCCGATTTCATGGCCGTAGGCCGTCTGTTACGTCTGGCCGGCCGCAAGGGCTGGAACGTTGAACTGAGCAACGGTATGACTGTGCGTTACGCGGCACTGTTCGATAATTCCGGAATACACCGCATGTCGGGCAATCGTGGAATCAGCGGAATCGAAGGCTCGACTTCGACTGCCGTCGGGGCGGCCCTGGCGTCGCAACATCCGACGCTACTGATAACCGGCGACACGAGCGCATTCTACGACATAGCCGGGCTTGCCTCAACAGATCTTCCCTCAGGTTTCCGCATCGCCATAATCGACAATGGGGGCGGTAATATATTCCGTATCGTCGCCAACACACGGTCGCTTGACGAACGCGAACGATTTCTGGCGTGTCATAAACCGGTGGGTGTGTCGTGGGCCGACGTCGCGCGCTCATACGGTCTCGATTTCTTCGAGGCGTCGTCGTTTGTCGAGTTAGATAGCGTAGCCGCTGAATTTGCCGCGTCCGGGCGCCCCGCTATGCTTGTTGTCCATACCGACGGCCCTGAATCAGCAAAACTATACCAACAATATTTCAATAATCTTAAGCAATGAGAGAATGGAAAACCATCAAGGAGTATTCCGACATACTCTTTGAGCAATATGGCCGTATTGCCAAAATAACTATAAACCGTCCGCAGGTATACAACGCTTTCCGCCCCCAGACAAACCGCGAGATGCTCGACGCCATGGCTTATTGCCGCGAAGCTCAGGATATCGGGGCCATTATCCTCACCGGTGCAGGCGACAAGGCTTTCTGCTCCGGTGGCGATCAGAACGTGAAAGGTGTCGGCGGTTATGTCGACGAGAGCGGAACGCCGCGGCTCAATGTGCTCGATCTTCATAAAGCTATCCGTTCGATTCCCAAACCTGTCATCGCCATGGTCAACGGATATGCCATCGGCGGAGGCCACGTGCTCCACGTTGTATGCGATCTTACCATAGCCGCCGACAGCGCCCGCTTCGGTCAGACAGGGCCTAAGGTAGGCAGCTTCGATGCAGGTTTCGGATCAAGTTATCTGGCACGTTGCGTGGGTCAGAAAAAAGTGCGCGAGATCTGGTTCCTCTGCCGCCAGTATACGGCTGTAGAGGCCGAACAGATGGGAATGGTCAATAAGGTTGTTCCTCTCGAACGTCTCGAAGATGAGACTGTCGAATGGTGTGAGACCATTCTGAAGCGTTCTCCGATGGCTATCAGGATGATCAAGCGCGCTCTCAACGCCGAGCTTGACGGTCAGCGAGGACTTATGGAATTTGCCGGTGACGCCACTTTGCTCTATTATCTCATGGATGAGGCTCAGGAAGGCAAAAATGCATTCCTTGAGAAACGTGATCCCGACTTCGATCAGTTCCCCAAATTTCCGGGCTGATGGGCAGACGTGCCGCCTGGTGCCGCTACAGGCTTGATTTCCGTTTCGTAGCGCGGACGTCACGCGAGACGATGACATCGAAAGACACCTATTTTCTGAAACTCTGGGACGACACTGCCCCTGAGGTTTTCGGGATAGGGGAGTGTGGTCTTTTCCGCGGCCTCAGTGCCGACGACCGGCCTGACTATGAGCAGCGGCTCGACGCTCTATGCCGGGCCATAAACCGTGGCGAAGAACCTTCGGCAGGAGGCTATTCATCTATTACCATGGGCTATGAGACAGCTCTTGCCGACTTCGCGCGAGGTGGCCGTCGGATAGTCTTCGACAGCCCCTGGGTTTATGGCGATGGTCAGCTGACGATAAACGGGCTCGTATGGATGGGGTCGCCCGACGAGATGCTGCGCCGTATCGACGAGAAACTGTCGTCGGGATTCCGCTGCCTGAAGATGAAAATCGGTGGCGTCGGTTTCGAAGATGAGCTGAAACTCATTGCCCATATCCGTTCGGCTTTCGGATCCGATTGCCTTACTCTTCGCGTCGATGCCAACGGCGCATTCAGTCCCGCCGATGCTCTCGACCGGCTCGATCGGCTTGCCCGGTTCGACATTCATTCTATAGAGCAGCCGGTGCGCGCCGGACAGGCCGAAGAAATGGCCCGTATCTGTGGGGCGTCGCCTATACCTGTCGCCCTCGACGAAGAGCTTATAGGCATTGATGACGACCGCGACAAGATCCGGCTGCTTTCAACCGTCAGACCCCGGTATATCATTCTTAAGCCGACACTTGCCGGTGGCTTTGCGTCATCGATGGCATGGATCGAGGCTGCCGAAGCTCTCGGCATAGGATGGTGGGTAACATCGGCTCTCGAATCGAATATCGGCCTGAACGCGATAGCCCAATGGGCCGCGTCGCTCGATGTCGAAATGCCTCAGGGACTCGGCACCGGCCAGCTTTATCATAACAATATCGTTTCGCCGCTCCGGCTTGACGGCGACCGTCTCTACAGTGACCCCGACGGCCGCTGGGAAATACCTCAGCTTCAATGGATAGAACCCTGATCCACGGCGCCGGCGCGTTTCTTGACCTTTGGGACGACGAGTCGCCGGTGATCGAGGCGCACACAAGCGGCTCGACCGGCGTCCCTAAGGTGATTTGGCTTCCCAAAGAACAGATGCGACGGTCGGCGCAGGCCACAAACTCCTTTTTCGGCATCGACAGCCGTTCGACGCTCGTCTGTCCGCTGTCGGTCGACTATATAGCAGGCAAGATGATGGTTGTCAGAGCCATAGAGGCAGGCGCGGAGCTGTGGATGCTCACCCCACATCGCGAGAGTATTCTTTCAGAGCTGCCAGACTCGGTCGAGACGATTGATCTTCTTCCTATTGTGCCAGCCCAGCTCGAACCTCTTCTGCGCAGCGACAGGGCCGCGCGCGTGAAGAATGTCATTATCGGCGGATCGCCAATGACCGACTCTCAGGAGGCTATGGCTGCGGATGCGCCTTTTTCGGCATTTGCCACTTACGGAATGACAGAGACATGCAGCCATGTGGCTTTGCGCCGGATAGGCCATGACGGACAGTGGTTTACTCCTATGCCCGGCGTCAGGACTGCTTTGGACGGCCGCGGCTGTCTTATTGTCGACGGCATGGTCACCAATGATATTGTCGAGCTGCGCGGCGACGGACGTTTCCGTTGGCTCGGACGTGCCGACAATGTAATCATTACCGGCGGCCTGAAAGTTGCGCCCGAAGAGATGGAACGGCTGATCTCCGGCGGGATGGCGGTGGTTTCAGACGCGCGTTTCTATCTGACCTCGCGTTCGTCAGAATTGTGGGGCGAAGAAGTAGTGATGGTTGTTGATCGCGAAGTTGACCGCTCAGCGGTCGACTCTATTTGCCGTCGTCTGCTTCCGCGACATGCCGTTCCGAAAGATGTTATCGTGGATCCCGGCATGGAATTTACAGCTTCGGGCAAACTGCGGCGCAGGCGCCTTTGACTGTTCAGCGGTAGTTGATTGTCCGCGTCTCTGAAATCTTGACGGCATCGTTTGCGTCGGTGCCTATTGTCATAACCCGGTGAGTCCAGTTTCCGCGTTCGTCGAAGGCCGCGTAAGAGATTTTTACGGCGCATTTCTTTTCGTTGTCGCCGGCCGCGCGCGTAACGGCAATTCCCGAAGCATTCCCGTTAGCCATGGCTATATCGTCGGCTCCGTTGGTGCCGGCTCCGAGAAAGCTGACTCGCGTGGGATAGTCGCCGGTGAAGAATATGCTGTAGGAATTGTCGCCGAGCCTGATGGTGTTGACGCGGTTGCCGCTGTCAGAAGTGACATCAGCCATCAGCGGTTCGTCGAAAGAACCGAAATTCAGGTCGCGGTTCACCCATCGCCCGCTGTTGTCGAATATGATTGTGCGGCCGTTGAAAAGCCTGCGCAGATAGGGCACACAGCTGTCGTCGGCCGAGAGGCGGCTGACGACCGACTCCACAGCTCCGCGAAGTTCGAAAAGAGCCAGATCAGGAGTCAGGGCAGTGCGGGCGAGTGAGTCGCGGCGCAGCGAATCGTCGCGCGCGGCGTCGCGGGCTGCCTGAGCGGCTTCGGCGGCTTCGATGGAGTCGAGAGCCTGCTGGCGGCGAAGCTCTTCGGCCGCCTGCTCGCGGTTGGTCGAGTCGATCCACCACCATGCCGAGCCGCCTATGATGGCCAGTAAAACAATTACAATCGCGGCGATGCGCGGCCCATAGTTGCGGCGCGGTTCTTCAGGTTCGTCGTCGTAATATCCGTTGTCGCCGATGGTAGGGATTCCTCTCTGGTGGAGCGGAGTGCCGCAATTGCGGCAGAAATTGTCGGAATTGTCGACCTTACGGCCGCACGAAGGGCATCGCATCTTGCTCATATCATGGTAACTTTTTCGCAAAGTTAACTTTTTCGACGGAAATCGCAAGCGTTTAAATGCTTGGGGGCGAACTTTTCGGGTGCGGGAGTTGTTGATATATCAGAATGATGATTGCAGGCCGGAAGGCAGCAGCCGATTCAAGCCCGCGTTCGCGGTGAGCATATCGGGCAGATTTTCTTCCGGCAGATGATAAGATTGAAAAACCGCCGCGGCCATCGGGCTACGGCGGTTTTTCAGTATCGTGTCAGCGGATTTCAGCCGAGAAGGGCGTCGAGGTTGGCTGCGATCTTCTCTTTGCTCTGGAAACCGACGAGGCGCAGGTCGCCGACAGGTTTGCCGTCGCGGAAGAACATCAGTGTCGGAATCGACATGATGCGGTATTCTGTAGCGAGGTCGCCCTCTTCGTCGATATTGTATTTGCCGATGACAACTTTGCCTTCGTATTCAGCTGCAAGTTCGTCGATGGTCGGGCCGAGTTTCTTGCAGGGGCCGCACCAGGTTGCCCAGAAGTCGATCATTACGGGTTTGCCACTGTTGATGAGTTCTTTAACGTTTTCGTCGGTGAATTGAAAAGCCATGGTTTTTATGTTTTGAGGTTAATTAGTTTATTTTGAATTGAATATCTTCGCTCTGGAGCATTTCGACAAGCGCGCGGTTTATTGGTATTTTGTGGCGCGAGGTCAGCATGATGCTACGGTTGATTTCAGGATCGTAGATGTTGAAGGCCAGAGCACCGCAGTTTTCGTCAGACGAGCCGAGGTGTTGGTGGAGCAGCTCGCATATCGGCCCGTTGAGGTCGTTGCGGCAGAGGTTGATTGTTATTTTGTTGGCGACATCGTTTTTCGATTCGCTGAGAAGGCTTATCTGAAGGATATTGAAGAAGACGTCGCCGTCGCGGAAGCGACGTTCGTATTTGCCGCGTATAAGTATCGGAGTTCCCGGAACTCCATAGTTGTGGAAGTTTATGAAGGTCTGGCCGAACAGCCTGAATTCTGCCGAGCCGCTGTAATCTTCGACTTTAAGAATGCCGAACTTGCCGCCTTTGCGCGACACTCGTTCTTCGAGACTTATGACCATTCCCCCCATTGTTACTTCGCTGCCTTCAACGGGAACTGCTTCGTTGTAGGTCTTCATCGACATCGAACAGCCGTAGTTGAGCTGCATGTAGTAGGGGTCGAGCGGATGGGCCGAAAGATACATGCCTACCAGATCGCGTTCTTTTTCCAGACGGGTGGCCGCCGGCCATTCTATGGCGGGACTGATCTGCGGGCGGCCGGCTGTGGAGCTGGCCGCTTCGTCGTCTCCGAAGAGCGACATGGCGGCGTTGTGGCGGTCGTTCTGGAATGCCTGCCCGTAGCGGATGAGTGTTTCCGACAGTGTTTCGCCGCGGGCGTTCTGTCCGAAATAGTCTTCGCGCTTTGCTTCGCCGAAGCAGTCGAGGGCTCCGGCCATGGCCAGCGATTCGAGTACGCGCCGGTTCAGGCAGCCCGAGGGCACGCGCTCGACGAAATCATATATCGACTCGAAGGGGCCTCCCTGCGAGCGGGCATCGACAATGCCTTTTACGACATTTTCGCCGACACCTTTGATGGCGCCCATGCCGAAACGGATGTTGCCCTGTCTGGTCACACCGAATCCTTGATACGACTCGTTGACGTCAGGGCCCATGACCTTGATGTGCATTTTTTTGCACTCGTCCATGAACACAGTCAGCTTCTTGATGTCGTTGAGGTTGCGCGTAAGCACGGCGGCCATATATTCGGCCGGGTAGTTGGCTTTAAGCCATGCGGTCTGGAACGCTACCCATGAATAGCAGGTAGCGTGGCTCTTGTTGAAGGCATACTGGGCGAATTTCTCCCA
Source organism: Prevotella sp. CAG:1031 (assembly GCA_000431215.1). Classification (GTDB taxonomy): domain Bacteria; phylum Bacteroidota; class Bacteroidia; order Bacteroidales; family Muribaculaceae; genus CAG-1031. Next base: position 28,082 of record HF985561.1, on the reverse strand, counting down.
TTCTGTCCATACTTTCTCGAGAATCTCTTTCGGGTGGCCGTTTTTCTGGCCGCCTTCGAAGAACAGCTCCTTCAGGGCGTTCATCTTGTCGATGAGCTTCTTACCCATCGCCTTGCGCAGGGTGTCGCTCTGGCCTCGGGTGAAGTTGGCGAGCAGTCTCGACAACAGCATGACCTGCTCCTGATAAACCGTGATGCCGTAGGTGTCTTTCAGATACACCTCCATCTCCGGAATGTCGTAGGTTATCGGCTTGCGCCCCTGTTTGCGGGCGATGAAGTCGGGAATGTTGTCCATAGGTCCCGGCCGGTAGAGGGCGTTCATCGCTATGAGGTCTTCGAAGGTCGAGGGCTGGAGCTCGCGCAGATATTTCTGCATATTGGCCGACTCGAACTGGAACGTTCCGACTGTGCGGCCTTCGCAGTAAAGCTGATAGGTTTTGGGGTCTTCGAGGCTGATGTTGTCGATGTCGACGTCTTCGCCGGTGGTGAGCTTGATATTGTGGAGCGCCTCTTTTATTATAGAAAGTGTCTTAAGCCCCAGGAAGTCCATTTTTATGAGGCCGGTGTCTTCGATGACGCTGCCCTCATACTGGGTTACGATCAGCTTGTTCTTCTCGCCGTTGGCGCCCTTGTCGACGGCGGTCGAAACAGGCACCCAGTCGGTTATGTCGTCGCGGCAGATGATGACTCCGCAGGCATGGACGCCCGTGTTGCGCACATTTCCTTCGAGTCGCCGCGCAAATTCAAGCACCTCCTTGACCAGCGGCTGACCGACGGCCATCTCATGCTTGAACTCAGGCACGTGCTCATAGCAGTTTTTCAGCGTCGGTTTCAGCTCCTTGCCGTTAACCTCGGGCATGTGGGCCGGGATGAGCGAGGTCAGCCGGTTGCTCTCGCTCAGAGGCAGCTGCTCGATGCGGGCAACGTCTTTGATGGCCAGCTTAGCAGCCATTGTGCCGTAAGTGATGATATGGGCAACCTTTTCTTCGCCGTATTTCCGGGTGACATAGCGCAGAACCTCTTCGCGGCCGTCGTCGTCGAAGTCGATGTCGATATCTGGGAGCGAGATTCGGTCGGGATTCAGGAAGCGCTCGAAAAGGAGGTCATATTTTATGGGGTCGATCTGGGTTATTCCGAGGCAGTAGGCCACACAGCTTCCGGCTGCCGATCCTCGGCCGGGGCCGACGCTGACGCCGAGTTCCTCGCGGGCCGCGCGGATGAAATCCTGCACGATGAGGAAGTAGCCCGGGAAGCCCATCGTCTTCATTATATGGAGCTCGAACACGATTCGTTCTTTCAGCTCGGGCGTTATCTCGCCATAGCGTTTTTTAGCGCCTTCCCAGGCGAGTTTGGCCAGATAGTCTGCCTCGAATTTTATGCGGTAGAGCTTCTCGTAGCCTCCGAGTTTGTCGATCTTCTTCCGGGCATCTTCGGGTGAGAGAACGACGTTGCCGTTCTCGTCGCGCGTGAACTCGTCGAAGAGTTCCTGCTCGGTTATTCGGCTGCGGTATTCTTCTTCGGTACCGAAATCGGCGGGAATCTCGAAGAATGGCATGATAGGCGGATGGTCGATGGAATAGTTCTCGACCTTACCGACAACTTCGAGAGTATTGGTAAGTGCCTCGGGGATGTCGGCGAAAATCTCGTTCATCTCGGCTGTCGACTTCATCCACTCCTGCTTTGTGTAGTGCATTCGGTTAGGGTCGGTCAGGTTCGAGTTTGTAGAGATACAGATAAGGCGGTCGTGGGCCTCGGCGTCTTCCTCGTTGGTGAAGTGGACGTCGTTTGTGGCCACGATCTTTATGTCGAGTTTGCGCGCGATGTCGATCAGAACGGGATTGACCTGCTGCTGGATTTCGTAGACGGTGTTTGTGGTGCCCGGTTTGTCGGTCTTGTGGCGCTGAAGTTCGATGTAATAGTCGTCGCCAAACACCTCTTTGAACCATCGGGCGTGGTCTTCGGCTTCCTTTATGCGCCCGGCCTGAATCAGTCGCGGAAGCTGGCCTCCGAGACATGCCGAGCAGACAATCAGTCCCTCGTGATGGGCTTTCAGTGCCTCGAGATCGGTTCGGGGATGCATGTAGAATCCTTCGGTCCAGGCCTGCGATACAATCTTGATAAGATTCTTGTAGCCCGTAAGGTTTTTGGCCAGAACGATTAGATGGCGGCCTGTGTCTTTTTTATCGACCTGCTTGTGGAGCGATTCGAGCGCAACATACATCTCGCATCCCACGATAGCCTTGAACTGCTGGTCTTTTTCGCGCTTGGAGTTGACTTTCTTGACGTAGTTGGTGAACTCCTTGATGCCGAACATATTGCCGTGGTCGGTGATGGCGATGCCCGGCATTCCGTCGGCTATAGCCTTGTCAACCAGGTCTTTGATGGCCGCCTGACCGTCGAGAAGGGAGTATTGTGTGTGGACGTGGAGATGTACGAATGGATTCATGGTTGACCGTGCGCCCTTTTAAAGCGTAAACATCAGAGGATTAGAGAGTTAATAAACCTGAGGATTTATTCGCGTCCGGGAAGCAGCAGTCCCAGCAGAATCGACAGCAGAACATAGAATGTTATTGTCCATGCAAGTCCGGGAATTCCGTCGGTAATGAAGAATATCAGGGTTGCCGCTATCAGAACATAGCGGCGGAAGTTATCACGCCAGTTCCATGTCTTGAACTTTAGAGAGAACATCTTTATATTGCTTACCATCAGCAGCGAAACGACGATTATGAAGAGAATCGCAGGGCCGTCGCCGGGATAGCCGTGGGCTTGCGTCCATGCTACCGCTCCAATCCAGAAAATGGCGTTAGCGGGAATCGGAAGCCCTATGAACGAGGTCGTCTGGCGGTCGTCGATATTGAATCGGGCGAGCCGCATGGCGCCCATGACGGCGATGAATATTGCGAGCCAGCATGTCCATCGTCCGCCGTTTGCCTCGGCCATGACGTTGTAGACGAGCATTGCCGGAGCAAGCCCGAAGCTGACCAGGTCGCAGAGCGAGTCGAGCTCCTTGCCGAGGGCCGAGTAGGCGTGGAGAAGGCGGGCGGCGAAACCGTCTAAGAAGTCAAAGACAGCGGCGGCGCCGATTAAGATGAAAGCCCACTGATAGCCCGTGAGCCCCCAGAACGGAGCCGAGCCGTGGAAAGCCGCGATGCAGGCCATTGCGCCGCTGATGAGATTGCAACACGTTATAGTGTTGGGAATATGGCGTTTGATACCCATTATTTCGAAGTTTTGAGGCGGGCCACCGGCGTTATGCCGCCTGTGGTCTTGTCGCCGATTTTCACGAGGATTTCAGTGCCCAGAGGAAGGAAGATGTCGACGCGCGAGCCGAATTTGATGAATCCCATGTGCTCGTCGATGTCGCAGTCGTCGCCAGGTTCGGCGTAGGTCACTATGCGGCGGGCAACGGCTCCCGCAACCTGATTGACAACAACCTGCTGGCCGGACGTTGTGGCTATCAGCACGCTCGAATGTTCGTTTTCGCGGCTCGATTTCGGCAGATAGGCGCTCATGAAGCGGCCATGGAAGTGGCGTACTTTCAGAACTTCTCCCTTGACAGGGAACCAGTTGGCGTGGACGTTGAAAATCGTCATGAACACGCTCAGCTGAATGCAACGCTGTTTGAGATAGACAGTTTCGTTGACTTCCTCAAGGGCAACCACCGTGCCGTCGACCGACGATACAACAAGGTCGTCGGTAGCCTTTCCGGGATAGACGCGACGCGGCGATCTGAAGAAATTCAGAATCAGCAGAAAAACAGCTCCCGAAAGCGACGACAGTATGATAGGCAGTACCGCGGGACGGATGAAAAGCCACGCAGTTGTGTTGACCACCGCCAATATGAGCAGCAGCATCAGCAGAATATTAATACCTTCTCTGTGGATCTTGACTTTCAAGGGCTGACAATTATTATCTGCAAAGTTAAACAAAAAGGCCGACATAATTGCCCTGTAAGGCGAAAAAAATGCCGCCCGAAGCTCTGAGGCGCCGGGCGGCAGTGAATATCAGTATGAAATCTTTTACTGGACAGGCTTCATCGTGTCGGACGAGAAGTCGACGGGGAATTGCATCCCCATGGCAGCTCCGCCGATTGTTTGGGCTGAGCTGAGGTTGCCGTCATCATCTATAGTAAAGACGAGATTTACTTTTGCCGTTGTATAGGGATCTATTTCGTTAGGGTAGTGGGTGAGATCGACGAGCGTTACCTCATTACCTTCGAGTGTATATGTAACTTCCTGATCGACGAGCGTAGCCCCCATTGCGTTGACTGTCAGGTGGGCTTTCATTGTAGCCGGGTCGAAAGTCAGTGTAGCATCTGTGGGAGATGGGTTTCCGAATGCCGACATGTTCGGCTTGCCGGTATATTTGGCGGCGAGCTCGATAGCGGGTGCGGGTGCCGTCAGGGTGTTGGTAGTGCCGGTGAGTAGATATGAACCGTCGCGGCCGGTGCCGTAGACACGGTCTTCATCGGTGTCATCGATCCACATCGACAGCAGGTCGTCAGACACTTTCAGCACGATATTGCGGCGTCCCGATGCCGTAGCCGAGGTGCCCATATATACGTTCGTTATAACGATAGTCTTCGAGGCGGCGTTGTAGATATAGCTTCCGGAACTTGCAATAAGGTCGCTCCAGCCGTTTCCGAAGCCGTCGTGACGTTTGACCTTGAATCTTACCGAGGCCGTTCCGGGAGCATCGTTGCCGGCGAAGTTCTTGTCGAAGTCGATGGACATTGAGCTCTCGCTTGCCTGATTTTCGGCTGCGTATGCGCCGACAGCATCCTCCTTGGTGTATTGAGGCTGACCGTCCCAGGTGTCCGCGGTCATTTCGGTGTAGGTCTTGGCTTCTTTGTTGATGACGAAGATGCGTGTCTCCGAACCGATGGTGGCGGTGACGAGTCCGCCGCTGATGGTGTATTTGCCTGTGGTCTGGCCCAGTGTCAGTCCGCCGAATCCGTCGAGAGCGAGAGCGTTGCCCGAGCCGGTGTATGTGCCGTATTCCGAACCGCGGAAGGTAAAGACGGGATTGCCGTCGCCGTTGTTGTCATATTTGAAGAGTTTCTCGCCGTTGGCGCTTGCGAATGCCGAAGAACTCTCGCCGATGTTGCTGCCCGTGACATACTCCATTGCTACTTCTATCGGGGCTCCGCCGTATTCGATAAAGTAATAGCGGGCATTTCCGCCGTCGGTCGGCATTGCCTGAATCAGACACGGTTATCGAAATCGTCGGCCGATGCAATTGTGTATTCGTAGTTGCCTTTGGCTGCGATATAGTGGACAGTGTTCTCGGGCTTGTCGGTGATAATATTGTGGAAATCGGCGAAAAGCACATCCCCTTCGACAAAGCGACCTTTGACGCCTGTCTTGATCTCGAGGTCGATTTCGTTGAGAAGCGGCCCTGAGTATGGCACATATTCGAACGAGTTATTCTCTTCGTTCCAGGTATAGAGATCGAGGAAGTCGAAGTTATTGCTGTCGGTCGACTTCATGACGTATGTTCCGTTGGCCTTGAACTCGGCGTTGAGCGAGACCGCTGCCTTGTGGGTGAGGCGTCGGTCGCCGGTAGAAATTATCGCGCCGGTGTAGGTGCCTAAGAAGGGCTTGCCTTCATAAGTAGTCAGCTCTTCGGAATTGGCGTTGATCACGACAGGTTCGAAAGGCATATCGAACGAATATGAGTCGAGGTCCAGGAGATTTGAATCTTTGTCGCTCCAGAAAATGAAGTTCGGGTCGTCGGTATAGATCTTGCCTGTATATTGTCCGCGCACACCGAAAGTCGACGCGAATCCTTTGTCGGTCTTGATGAGGAAATGGGGATTGCAGTCGGCGTAGCATCCGTGCCAGTCGGCGGGTTTGTCGGGGTCGAGGGTGGCTTCGCCGTTATAGTCGGTGTTGTTGCGCCAGTCGTAGAGGACTACACGTGCGTTCGGAGCGTCGGAGATGGCGATTTCGTTGGGAATCGATGCGTCGACGGGGGTGTAGGCGATTTTGTCGACCGACGAGATTTCGCAGTTCTTGTCGCCGTAGGTTGTCGAGACATTGACTGTGGTGAACCCGTCGGCATCGTTGCCTTCGCCGAGGGTTATGCTCTTGATGTCGTTGACCATTACCGAAACGAAATTCCCGGCTTTGTCGAATATGTCGAGGCGGTCGCTGGCTGCGTAAATGGCCATGGTGGCGGCGCAGAGGGCGCCGATTGTCATAAGCTGCTTTTTCATTTCGTCAGGGCAATTTTGTAACTGATTCCGTTAACATTCACGATAACCGTGCCGCCCGGCAGAGATGAGAGGCTGAGGACGTAGTTGCCCGAAACGGTGACTTGCGACAGAAGCGCGCCATTGACGGCATAGACAGCGATGACCGATCCTTCGGGAAGGTTGCCGAACGTCATGCTGTCGCCGTCGATGACCGGGGCGGCATTGTCGGCTCCGACGTTTTCGATGCCGTCGCGGGCTGCCTCATGAAAAGTGAACGATTTGATGTCGGCGCGCGGAACCTTGATGTCGTTTTCGCCGCCGGAAATAACGAAGTTATCTTTTGTGAACGACGCGTTCATTTTTGCGGCAAGATTGACTTCGACATTGCTGCCGTCGTTGAGGTTTACCCTCATCGAATGATAGCCCGGAGCTGCGCTGCCTGAAGCCACAGCTGCCAGAAGGGCAATTGCAGAGAAGATTTTTCTTCATAATGAAGAATAACTGTGATTTATATTGTTTTTTTTATTGGTTGGATCGGTCAGCTGTTGCTCTTGCGGTCCATGGCATACCAGACGTATGCTATGTATCCGGCAACGAAAGGCACGAGTATCGAAACCCAACTCATCACTGTCAGGGTGAATTCCGACGACGAGCTGTTGTAGATTGTCAGTGACGAGGCCATGTCGGCCGACGGATAATAGGGGGTGTTGTTGTATCCGGCAACCCAGAAGAGCGTCAGCACGACAAGTATCGTGCCTATTCCGGCCCACCAGATACCTTTTCTATAGAGTTTTTTCGAGAACACTGTGCGTCCGAGAGCGTAGAGAACCATGGCAACTCCGGCAACCCATAGGACGGCTGTCCACCAGAGGGTGCAGTAGTTGGTCAGGTATTTCATTCCTACAATCTCGAATTCGTTGCGGCTTCCTTCGACGAGCTGATAGCCGTCTTTCAAAAGGAGCGCTGCCATGAAAGCGAGGAAGAGCACCACAAATATTGCGCCATTGACGGCGACAGAGCGTTTCATGCGGTTGTAGAAAGCGCTGTCGGCTTCGATATTGTTGATGAAATAGAGCGATGCGAGAGTGCGGGCCAGAAAGAGAACCATGACGCCCATCAGAATCGTGAACCAGTTGCAGATGGCCTCAAGCCCGTGGGCGGCTCCCCAGTGGCTGATTACGTTGCTGCGGGCTCCGACGAGGTTGTTCATATCGATAGTGAAGTCGTTGGGAATGAAGAACATCGCTACGGCTACACCGAGCAGGATTGTTCCCATACAGCCGTTGACAAACAGGAATATGTCGTAGGTGCGCGTGCCGAATATGTTGCCGCTTTTGCCCCGGAACTCATAGCTGACGGCCTGGAATATGAAGCTGAACAGAATCAGCATCCAGAGCCAGTAGGCTCCGCCGAAACTTGTCGAGTAGAACAGCGGGAACGATGCGAAGAAGGCGCCTCCGAAAGTGACGAGGGTCGTGAATGTCAGCTCCCATTTATGCCCCAGCGATTTGACCATCAGGTCTTTCCGCGGGTCGGAGGTCAGCAGGAGTGTCTGGCCGCCCTGAACGAAGAGAAGAAACACGAGCACTGCTCCGAGCACACTGACGAGCAGCCACCAGTAGGTCTGAAGATGGATCATCATTTTTCAGCGGTGTTTGAGGGTGAATAATCGGCTTTCGAGCCTTTGGATATCTGGCGGCACATTATGCTGATTTCAGCGGCGAGAAGGGCTGTGAACACTACAGCGAAGATAACGAAAGTAATGATGACGTCGCTTGTCGATATGGCCGAAATGGCGGCTTTGCAGGGCATTATGTCCTGAATGACCCATGGCTGGCGGCCGAACTCGGCTACGAGCCATCCGGCCTGACTGCATATCCATACGAGCGGAATCGAGATTATTCCGAGCCACTGGAGCCAGCGCCGGTCGAACATCGACGGCTTCTTATAGACGGCAATCATGACCAGCAGGAGGAAAGCAACCAGATAGCCGCCGATGATAACCATGATGTGGAACGAGTAGAAGGTGACGGCCACCGGCGGAATTGCTTCTTCGGGGCTGTCGAGATAGCCATAGCCGAAATATTTGTAGTTCTCTTTGATGACGAGCCGGGCAGAGTCCATTGCGGCTTTATCGCCGGCGGCCATGGCACGGTCGAAAGCGCGCAGGGCTTCGTGGGCGCGTTTGCCGATCGCTATGCGTTCGGCGTAGGATGTAGTGGCGACGGTGTCGCCGCAGGCGTTTATCTCATAGCCCTCGACAAGGTTGTTGATGCCGGGGACAAATGAGTCCATGTCGTGGTTGGCGAGGAAAGACAACCCTTTCGGAATTGATATGTGCCAAAGATATGGGTCGGCGTCATTGCTGTAGCTCTTTTCGGGATTGAGGATGCCGACGGCTGTCAGCGGAGCTCCGCAGCTTCCTTCATAAAGACCTTCCATAGCGGCGAGTTTCATGGGCTGGACACGGGCCACGTCGACCGACGAGCTGTCGCCCATCCAAAGGGTTATGAGCAGTCCGACCGAGCCGACAATGCCGCCGATCTTTATTGAGTCGAGGGCCATCTGACGGTTGCGCTTTTTCAGCAGAAACCAGCAGCTGACACCTATGACAAAGATTCCGGCAAGTGTCCAGCCGCTGAAAACCGTGTGGAAAAATTTGTGGACGGCAACAGGCGAGAATGCGACTGCCCAGAAGTCGGTCATCACGTTGCGCATCTGTTCGGGGTCGAACTCCATGCCGACGGGATATTGCATCCAGCCGTTGGCTACGAGAATCCACAGGGCCGACAGCGAAGCTCCCAATGCGGTGAGCCATGTCGAGGCGAGATGGAAGCCGCGGCCGACTTTTTTCCATCCGAAGAACATGACGGCGATAAAAGTCGATTCCATAAAGAAAGCGACAATACCCTCGATGGCCAGCGGCGCTCCGAAAATGTCGCCTACAAACCAGCTGTAGTTGCTCCAGTTTGTGCCGAACTCAAATTCGAGGATTATGCCGGTGGCGACGCCTACGGCAAAGTTGATTCCGAAGAGCAGCATCCAGAATTTTGTTATTGCCAGCCAGCGCTCCGAGCGTGTCCGGTAATAGATAGTCTCCATGACGGCGACAATGATCGAAATGCCGAGCGTCAGCGGCACGAACAGCCAGTGATACATGGCTGTCAGGGCGAACTGCGCTCTCGACCAGTCGACCAGACTCATTAAATTGTCCATTTTACTGTTGGTTTTTTATGGTAGTAAGGGAAATAGCGGGGGATAATGCCGGTCAGCGGCTTCTGTCGATGAGCGACGACCTGACGGCTTCTGAGCGTTCGGCGTCGCTGTCGTAGCGGCTTTCGAGAATGTCGGGAAAGAAGAAGAGTTTCAGGACGCCGAAGATTATTATCAGTTTGATTATTATGAGCAGCCACAGAGAGCGTCCTACGGTCATCTGACGGAAGCCGTCGACGTAGAATCTGATTACTCTGACGGGCCATGGGGCCGATTCTGCTCTTGTGTCGCTCATGGTCGAACGGGCGCGTAGCGGTTATTTTCTGACTGAAATGGTGCCGTCGGGGCCGAACATAAGCGGTGACTCGGGGAAGTCGGCCGCCGAGAGATTGGCGATCTGCCGGGCCACGGAGTTCGAAAGGTCGGTCATCGGGCCGCGTCCGCGCTGCTGGATGAACGAATTGACCTTGCCGGTCACGAAGCGGCCCTCGCCGTCGGTCTCAAGCGTCAGAACCGGTGCATGTCCCGATATGCCTGTCAGCGTAACCCGATAGGGCGTGGCGAAGTTGCCGAGAGAGTAGGCTATGAGGCGGTCTTTGTATAGCTCCATGCCGCGGGTGACGTGCGGGCCGTGTCCGTAGACGACGTCGGCGCCTGCGTCGACGGCGGCATGGGCGAACTCCCTGACATTGCCGCGCTGTTCGCCTAAGAAGTTTTCCATCTGGCCTGTGACGTGGGTGTAGCTTTTACCTTCGCCTCCACCGTGGAATGAAACAACGACGATGTCGCATTCCTTGTCGAGCTTCGACACGAGCTTTTTCATCTCTTCAAGATCCATTATCGACGAAAGCCCGCGGCTGTGGCCGAAAGCCGCGTAGCCGATTTTTTTGCCTCCGCGGTAGACGATGGCATAAAGACATTGCGGATTGCCCGAATACATTATGCGGGCTTCCTTGAGGGTCTTCATTGTCGATGAAACGCCTGTGGCACCGAAGTCGTTGGCATGGTTGTTGGCTATGCTGAGAAGATCGAAGCCGGCGTCTGACAGATTCCGCACATACGAGGGGGGCATTCTGAACACGAAACATTGCGTAGGATTGACGCAGTTCTTGGCTTTTCCGACACCTTTCTCAAGCAGAACTCCTTCGAGGTTGCCGGCGGCGACGTCGGCGCCGACCAGCAGGGGCCTGACGTCGTCGAAAAGATTCCGGCCCTGGTTCGCCGGCAGATATGGATCGCCCTGAACTTCAGGGAAAGTAGTGCCCATCATTATGTCGCCGACGAGGGCGAAAGTGACGTTTCCGGGCTCCTTGGCCTGGAGCGCCGTAGAAATTGCCATGAATGCCGCGAGTGCTGTATTGCGTATTATATTGAGTTTCATATTGGCTTAGGTTGCGATGTTTGAGACGGCAATTTACCTCAAATTCTTGAAACAGGCGGCTGTTTTAACTCTCCTTAACAGCCGCGGTGCCCTTTTCGTTGTAACTTTGTATGCCGACAAAACATATTGCACTTCATTCTATTTAGAATAAATGAGAAGTATTATCGTAACTTTATTGTTTGTCTCAATGTCATTATCAGCAACCTCACAGATCAAATTGCCCGCTCCCGCCGTTACAGGGGGAATGCCTGTCAATGAAGTGTTTAACAAGCGCCATAGCCTGCGCGAATTCGACAGCAGCCGCACAGTCAGTCCCCAACAGCTGAGCCAGCTTCTGTGGAGCGCTGTCGGTGTGAACCGTCCCGGACAGTCGAAGCTGACAAGCCCGACCGGACTTAACGCCCAGGAGATTTCGGCATACGTGCTTACCGCCGAGGCCGCTTACCGCTATGACAATGTTGCAAACACTCTCGAACCTGTGGCCGGGGGTGATCTGCGCGGACTGCTCGCCTCGCGCGGAGAAGGCACTCCGGTTCAGGAGTTTGTCAATGAGGCGCCTGTTTCGATTGTGTTTGTGGCCGACCGCTCGCGGTTTCCCGAGCTCAGCGATCAGATGGCAATGAGCCTTTGCGCTATCGACGCCGGCATAGCCTGCGAGAATCTGAATCTTGCGGTGACAGCTGCCGGACTGGCTACCGTG
>HF985561.1:0-16522 GCA_000431215.1 Prevotella sp. CAG:1031 | reverse complement strand
CCCCGTCGCAGATTCCCGTTCTCAATAATCCGATCGGTTATCCCGCAAACCGGTAATCAGTTCTTATAGCCGACAGGACGCACTTCTTTGAATGAATAGCGCCGGAGGGTGCCGTCGGCGAGGCGCAGAGTCAGATGTCCGGTCATGGCGACGTCGGCTATCGACGCCTCGAACGGCTCTCCGCCCGGCTCTTCCCATAGGTATAGGCCGCTGCGGCGCCATAGCCGCCCGAGATACTCATTGTGGAGCTCGCGGCAGCGGCTGAATCTGTCGAGAACGGCTTCCGAAACCTCGTCGACGATCGCGCCGACATCGTAGCGCCGCCCCGTCAGTTGAAAGAGCGACACGGGGTTAGGCGCGTCACTGACGAATCTCTCCTGGTTGACATTCAGGCCGATTCCCGCCACACACGATGCCAGTTCCTGTCCGACAATGCTGTTCTCGATCAGGATACCGCAGATTTTAAGATTGCCGACATAGACGTCGTTTGGCCATTTGACGGCGACGCTGTCAGGGCCGACATATCGCTCGACGACATCCGCCACGCCAAGAGCCACTGCCTCGCTGACGGCGAACTGCTCGTCGGGGCGCATATTACGGGGCCTCAGCATAACCGAAAACGTTGCGTTGAGGCCCGGAGCGCTTTCCCAGCTGTTTCCGCGCTGACCGCGCCCTGCGGTCTGGCTGTAGGCGCTGACAACAGTGCCGTGGGGCGCGTCGGCGTCCATGGCGCTGTTTGTCGAGGCTGTCTCGGCGAGATCAATCCTCATATTCGGGAAGAGCGACCGTCATGCGCCGACGGCCGTCAGCGAGCTCCTCGAGCCGGACTTTAACTGTATCGTCAGGAAGGATTTCCTCTATGTTCTCCGGCCATTCGAGAAGGCATATAGCTCCTGATTCCATATAGTCGTCGGCGCCGATCTCGAGAGCTTCCTCGTAGTCTTTGAGGCGGTAGCAGTCGAAATGATAGATGAGCTCGGCTGTTGTGTCGGAGCGGTATTCGTTGATGATGGCGAATGTCGGCGATGATGTCTCGTCGGCGTCTACTCCGAGAGCCCGGCAGAGGGCGTTGATGAACGTTGTTTTTCCGACCCCCATCTCGCCGTAGAAGGCATAGACGGTCTCGTCGCCCATTTCAGCGACAAATTCGCGGGCCACGCGGTCGACGTCGGCCGCGTTTTCGATAATATACTCTTTCATAACGACGACAAAGGTAGCGATTAATTCCCAACCGCCAAATATTGGCGCGCTACTTCTTTTCGGCCGTCCCGACGCTTTTCGCCGATGTCGGCAACTGTTTGTTGCGCATGTTGTTGACACTTTCGCCAAAGCTGTTGAATGCGCTGAAAATAAGGCATATACCCGTTATGAGCACGATTGCTGACACCGTTATCTTGATTGCGAATACAAGACACGAGACGCCGGCTACGATAAGCAGGGCCGGAACGATCCACAGCCATATAGGCACGGCGATCTGCCGCTTGAATGCCGCGAGTGAAAAAATATGCCATAAGCCCGACAGGATTATGACGACGGCAAGAAGATAAACGGTGAAACTGACGAAGAATTCGGGATCGAACATCAGCCACAGTCCTATGCCTACGGCGGCTACGCCTGCAACCATCCACCAGGGATTGCGCCGTTCCTTGCGCTGTAAAGATTGCGCCAGAAATGCGCCTAATCCAACGATTCCTATAAGAACACCGATTATCTGGACTACGAAGTTCAGCAGCGACGTGTGTCCTGCCATAATTAGAAGTGCGATGCCGGCAATCAGCGTCAGTGCTGCCGAGAACCATTGTGAATTCTGTTTCATATCAGTATTGTTTAACGCTTTTTATATAATACAAATGCGGGGCGCCGATTGTTCCCGAAAAAGATTGTCGGAGCGCCCCTTTTATTGAGTAGGGGCGCCCTGCCGGGTGTGTTTGAGTATTGAAGGGATTTATGCGAACAGGATTGAGCGGCGGTCGGTCCAGCCCTGCGAGCCATTGCGCAGTGTCAGGGTCAGCAGACCGCAACCTTCGCCGACAGCATCGCGCACCGAAGCTACGACGTCTGCCATAGAATTCATGCCACAGAGGCGGAGGTTCGCGATGATGCTGTTGCGGCCGCGGACGGTGGCGAAAATAGTGTCGTTTGATGTTATCTGTTTCATATCTTGAAGAGAGTTTGTTGATTATGCTGCAAAAGTATGACGACGTTCGGGCAATATTTTTGCCCGCGCCTGTTAATATATTTTAACTAAATGTCTTTTCGGGCTTAAAATGATATATTTGCGAATATTTTTGATGACAGCGGGGTGCTACGCCTGATTCTAACCCTACGACGGTGTGGCTGAGATTTATACCCATATAACCTGATGCGGGTAATGCCGCCGAAGGGAGTCGCAAGTATGTGAGTCAGCCTCCGTGGGTCATCGCCCTAAATGTCTGCACTCATGACTAATACCTATTATCCCGTTATGACGATAGCCGGCAGCGACAGCTGCGGGGGCGCCGGAATTCAGGCCGACCTGAAGACATTTGCCGCCGAGGGCTGTTACGGAATGTCGGCCATAACGGCTGTTACCGCTCAGAATACCATGGGAGTGGAGGGCGTGTGGGGGCTTCCGGCCGAAGCTGTCGAGGCTCAGATCCGCGCCGTAGCGGCCGACGTGAGGCCGCTTGCCCTGAAAACCGGAATGCTTTTCAATGCCGGAATAGTAGAAGCTGTCGCTGGCGCGATAGAGCGTCTGCAGCTCGAAAACCTCGTTGTCGACCCGGTTATGATTTCCACTTCGGGCGATATGCTTCTTCAGCTCGATGCTGTCGAGATAATGCGCACTCGGCTTTTCCCGCTTTCGGCTCTCGTGACTCCCAATGTCAGCGAGGCCATCGTTCTTACCGGTGAGGAAGAACCGGTGGCTCAGGCCCGCGCGCTGCGCGCCATGGGATGTCGGGCAATTCTGCTCAAGGGGGGCGACAGTGATGCAGTTCCCGGGCTTAAGGTGGACAGGTTTATGGACTCAGGCAGTGACGAGCTTGTGGAACTTCGGGCCGATGCCGTTCCGACGCAAAACACCCACGGAACGGGTTGCACTCTGTCGGCCGCCATAGCAGCGCGCCTCGCTCTCGGCGACGATATGGCAACGGCTGTGGCCCGCGGTAAACTCTATGTCACCCGCGCTCTGCGCGCCGGAGCAGATGTAAGAACAGGTGGCGGCCATGGCCCTGTCTGTCATGGCTTTGATCCGAAACGACAGAAAATCAAACGAATATGAAGATATATATCAACGACAGCGTTGTCGAGGCCTCAGACGGCGCCACACTTTCGGAAGTTATCGAGGCCAACGGAATAGAACCGCGCGGAATAGCTACGGCTGTCAACGGAGTCGTGGTCAAAGGCTCCGACCGCGAGTCGCATAAGCTGTCAGACGGCGACAAGATTCTGATAATAAAGGCGTTTTATGGCGGATAAGCTACGCGTAGCGATTACGCCCGAGGCGATTTTGCCCGATGAGCCTCGCCGCGTGGCTCTGCTGCTCGACGCCCGTTGGGATTTCGTGCATCTACGCCATCCGGGAGCATCGCGGCGCGACATGCTTAACCTTATCGAGAGCATTCCGCAGCGCTATCACAGCAGACTGCGTCTTCACGGCCATTTCGATCTTGCCGCGGAATTCAATCTCGGCGGACTTCATCTCAACGGCCGATGTCCCGAGCCTCCGGCCTATTATAGTGGATCGCTCTCGAAAACCTGTCATTCGCTCGCCGAAGTCGCCGATGCACGTGGCATGGACTATGTCACGCTCAGCCCGGTTTTCGACAGCGTCTCGAAGCACGGCTATCGCGGTGTTTTCGATGCCGCAGCGATAGAGCTTCCGGCCGGTGTCAGAGTTCTGGCTCTCGGGGGTGTGACCCCCGAAAACGTCGGGCGGCTCGATAGGTTTGCCGGATATGCCGTGCTCGGTTCGGCCGGATGGACACTTTCGGTTGAAGATATGGCCCGGCAGATTTCACTTTTCAGATAAATCTCTCACTATGTTACAATATATTACCCATCCCTCAGAGTGCTATTCAGAGCTCGAACAGGCCAGAATGGTCATTGACGGCGGCTGTCGCTGGATTCAGCTCAGAATGAAAGACGCTACCGACGAAGAAGTGCGGAAAACAGCCCTTGAGCTGATTCCTCTATGCCGCGAAACCGATACGTTCCTCATCATCGACGACCGTGTGGAACTTGTCGATGAGCTGCGCGTCAGCGGCGTCCATCTCGGAAAGAACGATATGTC
Organism: Prevotella sp. CAG:1031; assembly: GCA_000431215.1. Lineage (GTDB taxonomy): Bacteria > Bacteroidota > Bacteroidia > Bacteroidales > Muribaculaceae > CAG-1031. The sequence goes on along the minus strand of HF985561.1, from coordinate 12,249 downwards.
ACCGCGCGAGGCCCGCGAAAAGCTCGGCCCTCACGCTATAATCGGCTGCACGGCCAACACTGCCGCCGACATCCTCGCCCTTCGCGGCATAGATGTCGACTACGTCGGCCTCGGCCCCGTTAAACCGACTCAGACCAAGAAGAATCTCTCGCCGATACTCGGAACTGCCGGAGTGGCAGCCGTCATGTCGGAAGTCAGAGCTGCCGGGATGACAATTCCCGTTGTCGCTATAGGCGGCGTTACGGCCGAAGATGTTTCCGCACTGATGGCCGCCGGTGTCAACGGTGTGGCCATGAGCGGAGCTATTCTGCAGGCCGAGAACCCTGAGTTTTATACTGCTAAAGTGATTGAAACGTTTGAAAATTCACTGAAATGAAAGATATTCTCAAAATCGGAGGCCGCGAGTTTACCTCACGCCTCTTTGTCGGCACCGGCAAATTCGCCTCAAACCGGCTCATGCTCGATTCCATCATAGCTTCGGGCTCGCAGATGGTCACAGTGGCCATGAAACGCATCGATCTCGAACACGACGAGCGCGACGAAATGCTCGCCCATCTCAACCGCGACCATGTTCAGCTGTTGCCCAACACGAGCGGCGTGCGCGATGCCAAAGAGGCTGTGCTTGCCGCCCAGCTTGCCCGCGATGTCTTCGGCACCGACTTCATCAAGCTTGAAATACATCCTGATCCGAAATATCTGCTTCCCGATCCCGTCGAGACCCTGAAAGCTACGGAAGAGCTTGCCCGCCTCGGATTCCATGTGCTTCCTTATGTTCAGGCCGATCCTGTGCTCTGCAAACGCCTCGAAGAGGTCGGCACGGCCGCTGTTATGCCTCTCGGTGCTCCTATCGGAACCAACAAAGGCCTGAAAACCCGCGAACTTCTCGAGATAATCATCGCCGAGAGCCGTGTGCCCGTCGTTGTCGATGCCGGTCTCGGAGCGCCCTCCCATGCTGCCGAGGCTCTTGAGATGGGAGCCGATGCAGTTCTGGTCAACACGGCCATCGCGGTTGCCGGAAATCCTGTGGAGATGGCAGTCGCTTTCGCTGAAGCCACAGTGGCCGGCCGCCGCGCATATCTCGCCGGTCTCGGGTCGGTAAGCCATTCGGCTGTAGCTTCGAGTCCGCTGACCGACTTCCTTAACTGACCTCAGAAAAACAGATAAACCAACATAACCGAATCATGACAATCGACAATATCAACCTCCGCGCCTATCCCGGCAGCGAAAAGGTATATCTTAAAGGAGAGCGATACCCTGAATTGCGTGTGGCCATGCGTCAGGTGAACCTTACGCCAACTGTCACGGTCGATGCCGACGGAAACCGCACCATAGAAGAGAACGCTCCTGTAATGGTTTATGATACCAGCGGCCCCTATACCGATCCCGATATAAAAATCGACATCAACAATGGCTTGCCGCGCATGCGTGAATCATGGATAGAGCGCCGCGACGATCTCGAGCTTCTGCCTTCGATAACCAGCGAATACGGGCTTGCACGCGAAGCCGACAGGTCGCTCGACTTCATCCGCTTCGCCAACCGCCATCTTCCTCGCCGCGCAAAGCCCGGACGCGCCATAACCCAGATGGCTCTCGCACGTCAGGGAATCATAACTCCCGAGATGGAATATGTGGCTATCCGCGAGAACATGAACGCAAAGGCGTTAGGAATCGCTACGCATATAACGCCGGAGACAGTGCGTGAGGAAGTGGCCGCAGGACGCGCCGTCATCCCCGCCAATATAAACCATCCCGAAGCCGAGCCTATGATTATCGGCCGCAAGTTTCTGGTCAAGCTCAACACCAATATCGGCAACTCAGCCCTTTCGAGCGGAATCAACGAAGAGGTCGAGAAAGCTGTCTGGAGCTGCTACTGGGGCGGCGACACGCTGATGGATCTCTCGACCGGCGACCATATCCACGAGACACGCGAGTGGATCGTGCGCAACTGCCCCGTGCCCGTAGGGACGGTGCCGGTCTATCAGGCTCTCGAAAAGGTCAACGGAAGCGTCATGGATCTCACGTGGGAAATTTACCGCGACACGCTTATCGAACAGGCTGAGCAGGGGGTCGACTATTTCACCATCCATGCAGGCGCTCTGAAAGCTCACGCCACAATGGCTCCCGAACGCCTGACCGGCATTGTTTCGCGCGGCGGCTCGATCATGACGCGCTGGGCCGTTCTCCACAACGAGGAAAACTTCCTCTATACTCATTTTGACGAGATCTGCGAGATTCTGGCCCGCTATGATGTCGCCGTGTCGCTCGGCGACGGAATGCGTCCCGGCTCTATTCACGATGCCAACGACGAGGCCCAGTTCCTCGAACTCGACGTTCTCGGCGAACTCACTGAAATAGCATGGCGCCACAATGTCCAGGTTCTTATCGAAGGCCCCGGCCATGTCCCCATGCAGAAGATACGCGAGAACATGGACAGGCAGATCGAGAAATGCCACGAGGCGCCTTTCTATACGCTCGGCCCGCTTGTCACCGACATCGCCCCCGGTTACGACCACATAACCTCGGCCATCGGCGCAGCCCAGATCGCGCGCTACGGAACAGCCATGATCTGCTATGTCACTCCGAAGGAACATCTCGCTCTGCCCGGTCTCGAAGATGTGCGCGTAGGCGTCGTGACATACAAGATCGCCGCCCATGCGGCCGACCTCGCCAAAGGACATCCGGGCGCTCAGGTTCGCGACGACGCCATGAGCAAGGCACGCTACGATTTCCGGTGGAAAGATCAGTTCAACCTGTCGCTCGATCCCGAACGCGCCCGTCAGTATTATGTCGAGAGCCACAAAAGCGACGACCACTTCTGCACGATGTGCGGCCCCAACTTCTGCGCCATGCGCATATCAAAAGAAATGGCTAAAGACTGTCCCAAATAATGTTTTCTGACGAACTTCAACAATGGGAGTGGGACGAGACAACCGCCGCCATCTCATCCAAGACAGCCGCCGATGTCGAGCGCGCCCTCTCGCGCGAACATCTCGACATCGACGACTTCATGGCCCTTATTTCTCCGGCAGCCGGAGCCTATCTCGAGCCTATGGCCCGAAAAGCCAACAGAATGACGCTTGAGCGTTTCGGGCGAACGATCTCGATGTATATTCCGATGTATGTGTCGAACGCATGCACGAATTCATGTGTCTACTGCGGCTTCAACCATGCAAATCCGATTCATCGCATAACCCTGACCCAGGAGCAGGTCAAGGCCGAGTGTGAGGCAATACGCCGGCTCGCGCCTTTCGAGAATCTGCTGATTGTATCGGGTGAGTTTCCGCGTCTCAATGGCGTCGACTATCTCGAGGAAGTCCTCCATACCGTGCGCCCTTATTTCAATAATCTGACGATTGAGGTCATGCCGATGAAGCAGGCCCACTACGAGCGGCTTGTCCGCTCGGGGCTTAACGGTGTTGTCTGCTTTCAGGAGACCTATCACCGCGAGCGCTACCGCGACTATCATCCGCGCGGAATGAAATCGTTCTTCGAATGGCGTGTCAACGGTTTCGACCGCATGGGAGCCGCCGGCGTCCACAAGATAGGAATGGGAGTTCTTATCGGACTCGAAGACTGGCGCACCGACATAACCATGATGGCCCGTCACCTCCGCTACCTGCGCCGGAACTACTGGAAGACGCGCTACAGCGTTAACTTCCCGCGCATGTGTCCGGCCGAAGGAGGCTATCAGCCGAAAGTCGTCATGTCGGATCGCGAGCTGGCTCAGGTCACTATGGCCTTCCGGCTCTTTGACGCCGATGTCGACATAAGCTATTCGACCCGCGAAGACCCCGTGTTCCGCCGCAACATGATGCGTCTGGGCGTCACTTCGATGAGCGCGGGAAGTCGCACCGAGCCTGGCGGTTATGCTGCCGCCGGCCACGAACTCGAGCAGTTCACCGTCACCGACAGCCGCTCGCCCCATGCAGTGGCAGAAGAGATCCGTCAGATGGGCTATGAGCCTGTCTGGAAAGACTGGGATCGCTCTTTCGACTGATAAACGCGATTTGGCCGTGTGGCGGGAAATCGCTAACTTTGACGCCAATAATCTGTTCAACCCTTCAACCCCTTCCCGAAAAATGGCAAAAGTCATCATCATCGGCTGTGGCGGAGTGGGCACCGTCGTAGCCCATAAATGCGCCCAACACCCTGAGGTGTTCAGTGAGATAGTAATCGCTTCGCGCACACGCTCGAAGTGCGACGCCGTGGCCGCAAAGATAAACAAGCCTTACGTGACCACCGACAGCGTCGACGCCGACTCGGTGGAACAGCTCGTCGAGCTTTTCAACCGCCACAAGCCCGAGCTCGTCATCAATGTCGCTCTTCCTTATCAGGATCTGACGATTATGGACGCCTGTCTCGAATGTGGCGTCAACTATCTCGACACGGCCAACTACGAGCCGCGCGATGTGGCCCATTTCGAATATTCATGGCAGTGGGCCTATGCCGACCGCTTTAAGAAGGCCGGACTGACAGCAATACTCGGCTGCGGCTTCGATCCGGGAGTTACCGGAGTGTTCACGGCGTATGCCGCCAAACACTATTTCAGCGCAATGGAGACACTCGACATTGTCGACTGCAATGCCGGAAATCACGGAAAAGCTTTTGCCACAAACTTCAATCCCGAAATCAATATCCGCGAGATAACCCAGAACGGCCGCTTCTATCAGGACGGCCAGTGGGTGACAACCGGCCCGTTGGAAATCCACCGCTCGCTGAATTATCCCGAAATTGGCCCGCGCGATTCATATCTGCTCTATCACGAAGAGCTCGAATCGCTTGTCAAGAACTATCCGACTATCCGCCGCGCCCGTTTCTGGATGACTTTCGGCCAGGAATATCTGACTCATCTCCGCGTTATCCAGGACATAGGAATGGCGCGCATCGACGAGGTCGACTACAACGGCACGAAGATTGTTCCGCTTCAGTTCCTGAAAGCTGTTCTTCCCAACCCTCAGGATCTCGGCAAGAACTACACGGGCTACACTTCTATCGGCTGCCGCATAGCCGGTAAAGACAAAGATGGCAAACCTCTGACATATTATATCTATAATAATTGCAGTCATCACGAGGCTTATCTCGAAACAGGAATGCAGGCTGTCAGCTACACCACCGGCGTTCCGGCTATGGTGGGCGCCATGATGTTCCTGACCGGAAAGTGGGTTAACCCCGGCGTGCGCAATGTCGAGGAATTCGATCCCGATCCTTTCCTCGCCGAACTTGCCAAAGACGGCCTTCCCTGGAACGAGATCGTCAACGGCGATCTTGAGTTCGACGACTGATGGATCTGCGTATTTTTCCCCCCGAGGATCTTCTGCAGGCAACTGTGAAGCTTCCTCTGAGCAAGAGCGTGGCCAACCGCGCTCTTGTCATCGCTGCGCTGACCGAAGGAGGCATAGCGCCCGACCGTCTGCCCGACTGCGACGATACCCGTGTGTTTATCGAAGCCTTGAGCCGGTGTGAGGGTAGGGTGGACTGCCACGGATGTGGCACGGCCCTACGCTTTCTGACAGCTTTTTTCGCGGCCACCGAGGGCGCCGACGTCGTTATTGACGGCAACGAGCGGCTTCGTCAGCGTCCGATAGCGGCGTTGGTCGAAGCTCTGCGCGACTGTGGCGCCGATATTGAATACGCCGAGACCGAGCGTTTTGCGCCTTTGCGCATTCGCGGACGCCGCCTCAGCGGAGGCGAGATAGATCTTGATCCGCAGATGTCGAGCCAGTTCGCATCGGCTCTGCTGATGGTGGCACCGACAATGACTTCGCCGCTACGGCTCAGACTGGTAGGCGAGATAGCCTCGGAACCTTATATCAGGCTGACGACAGCCATGATGGAAGCCGCAGGAGCCATAGTCGACCGCGAGAATATGGTCATGGTTGTCGACCACGGACAGGAGGTGCCGCGCGAAGGAGCGTCGATAACGGTTGAACCTGGCCGATATAAACCCTTCCGTCAGGAAGCCGAGGCCGATTGGAGTGCCGCCGCTTTTTGGTATGAGATAGAGGCTCTGACGAGCGGCTTCCTGAGCCTCGACACCCTTAGCGAAGATTCGAAGCAGCCCGACAGCGCCGCCGCCGGACTATTTGCCGATCTCGGTGTGGTTACCGACTTCGAAGGGGAAGAAGGATTCACCGACCTCTGTGGCTCGCCTGACCTGTCACCGCGTCTGCGTCATGATTTCTCACCCACACCCGACCTCGTCCCGGCTGCTGTTGTGACTTGCGTCATGCTGAGGATCCCGTTCCGTTTCACGGGCATAGCCACTCTCCGCTATAAAGAGTCAGACCGCATTGCCGCACTGATTGAGGAACTTGCCCGCGTCGGGGCCGTCATCGAATCGGATGCCGACACCATGTCGTGGGAAGGCGCTTTGCAGCCGGTGGCCGAACTTCCGGTTTTCGATTCCCACGGCGACCACCGGCTGGCGATGTCGCTCGCGCCTGTGGCATGCTATATTCCGGGAATCATCGTTCGCGATGCCGAGGTTGTCGACAAAAGTTATCCTTCGTTCTGGGACGATCTGGCCGCGGCCGGATTCCGGGTTGAACCTGTCGAAACAGGCGAGGCATGACCGGAGCGCTGATTCTGTTGGCTGTTGTCGTTGTTGTGGGCGTTATCCTGCGCCTTACTCACCGTCCTGACCCGGCAGAACCCGACGCGCCTTCGGCAGAGGCAACCGAAGTATCTCACGGCCCGTTTTGCTGCGGCCGTCATGCAGTCTGCGAGAAGGGCTTTCCGGCCGACGAGCCGGTCTATTATGATGACGAAGAGCTAGACGTTTTCGCCGGTCGCCCGGCCGATGAATACAAAGACGCTGAAATCGAGCTGTTCCGCGATATTCTGCTGACACTGCGCTCCGAAGACGTATCCGGATGGTGTGAGAGTCTTGTCAGTCGTCACATAGCGCTCCCCGAACCGCTTCGCGACGAAGTTTTAATGATAATGTCAGAGTGAATTAAGTGAACGTTCTCGAACTTGATTTTTTTCGCAATGCCCTGATTGCCGTGCTGCTCGTCAGTGTGGCTTCGGCTATAATAGGCTGTTATGTCGTTACGAGGCGCCTGGTGTCGATAGCGGGAGGTGTTACCCACGCCTGTTTCGGCGGCCTCGGTCTCGGATATTTTCTCGGCTTCAACCCTGTGTTGCTTGCCGGTATAGTCGCTGTCGGGTCGTCGCTTGGCGTCGACTGGCTCGAGCGTCATTCGAAGGTGAGAAGCGATTCGGCGGTTGCTGTGTTCTGGGCTCTGGGCATGGCTGCGGGCGTTCTGTTTGTTTTCCTTACTCCGGGATATGTCCCCGAGCTGAATGCTTTCCTGTTCGGCAATATACTGACGGTCACCCGGACCGATCTGCTGACTTTCGCTGTTTTCACTCTGGTTCTGACCGGCTATTACGCGGTTCGTTTCCCGGTTGTAACGGCCTGTGCGTTCGACCGTGATTTCGCCCGTGTCAGCGGATTGCCGGTGACTCGGGTGACTACGGTAATGACTCTTTTTACGGCTGTCTGCATTGTGTTGACAATCAGACTTGTCGGCGTAATGCTTCTTATGTCGATGCTGACATTGCCCGTTATGATCGCCGAGATGTTTGTCGGGCGCATGAAGCCGCTGCTGTGGCTGTCGGTTGCTGTCAGTGCTGTCGGCTGCACTGCCGGATTGTTTCTCGGAGCTGTGATAGACGTTCCGGCTTCGGCGCTGATCGTGCTCACATTGGCCGGAATGTGGGTCATAGTGCGCATGATCAGATTCTTTTCCGGGCAAATCGGCAGATAAAATCAGCAGCTCCCTTTGCCGGTGGGCCGGGAGCTGCCTGTAAACGGTGATTCTGTTTCAGCCTTTCAGTTTGTCGGCGAGCCCGTGGGCGAAGTCGGCGCCCTTCTCGAGGGCCTCGGCGGCCATACCTTTGGCCTTTTCGCCCAGTCCCGAGAGTTTCTCTGTGGCAGAGTCCTTGATGTCGTTGATTTTGTCTTTAACTGCGGAGTTATGGGCGGCAGCGGCCTCTTTGGCGGCTTCGGCACTGAGCTCGGCGGCTTGCTTCGACACTTTCAGGTCTTGGCGTGCGATGTCATCATTAGTAGGTGTCATAACGGTTGTTTTTTAGAGGTTTGGTAACAGCTTTAAAACACCTTTGGCGCCGTTGTGGTTCAGCTTTCGGACTGACCGGCCGATAAAATCAGTCGACAAGGCGGTCGAGAACGGTCGATATCAGGTCGGTGACTGCCGATTTATAGTTCGGGCGGGCATTCCCGTTCATGCGGTTGGCGATGATAGTGCAAACAGTCATAGCCTTATGGCCCATGAGGCGCGACAGTCCCTGAAGCGGGGCCGATTCCATCTCGTAGTTCGTTATTTTGCGTCCGTTGAAACGGAAGTCCTCGATAGACCTGTTCAGTCCGGGATTGGCGAGCGGAAGGCGCAGCTCACGCCCCTGAGGCCCGTAGAACCCTACAGCCGAGATTGTGTTCCCGCGCACCATGTCGTCGCGCCCGATCCGGCTGACGAGTTCGGAGTCGGCGTCGACAACGTAGGGGCGCGCCCAGAGCGGGTTCCAGTCGGTGTCGGCGGTGAAAGCGTTCTCGAAGTCGAGATCGGCTACGCTGTTACGTCCGGCGTAGTAGTTCAGCACACCGTCGAATCCGATAGCTTTCTCGGCGATGACGGGTGTGCCGAGGTCGAGCTCGGGTTGAAGGGCTCCAGATGTTCCGATGCGCACCATTGTCAGCACGCGTTTCTCGGCCCGGATTTCGCGCGTGGCGAAGTCGACATTTGCCAGAGCGTCGAGCTCGTTGATGACGATGTCGATATTGTCGGGCCCGATGCCGTGGCTGAGACACATAACGCGTTGGCCGCGGAAGGTGCCTCCGATAGTATGGAATTCGCGCGACTGGACTTCAAAATCGCGGGTGTCGAAGTTCGCAGCCACGATATTGACGCGGGCCGGGTCGCCAACAAGGATTATGCGGTCGCAGAGCTGGTCGGGACGGAGGTGGAGGTGGAATATCGATCCGTCGGGATTGATAATCATTTCGCTGGGTTCAATGAAGCGTTTCATGGCAGGGGAATGTTTTTTGATTGTTAAACAAGACGGTAGCGTGAACCGGGAAGCGAGGCGATGAGCTTGTCGAACTCCATGTCGATAAGCTTTGCCATAAGCCTCGGAGCCGGCATATCTGTTGCCAGAGAGATTTCCTGAATGCTCAGTTCTCCTTTCCGGGTCAGCAGATCGATTATTTTTTGAGTGTCGGAATCTCTTTCTTCGAACAGTTCCTGCTGTTTGGGCGCGGCCGGCCGACGGTGCCATCGCAGATCATCGATTATGTCGTCGGCTCCGGTCAACAACTGAGCGATGTTGTCGGAAATCAGCTTGTTGCACCCCGAACTGAAGCTGTCGGTCACGCGTCCAGGCAGGGCGAACACCGACCGGCCGTATTCCGAGGCGAGGCGCGCGGTGAACATAGCGCCCCCTTTTATGTTGCTCTCGATAATGACGGCAGCCTGTGAAATTCCGGCGACAATCCGGTTACGGGCCAGGAAGTTGCCTTTATGGATGGGGTCAGACGAGAAATATTCTGTCAGAATGGCGCCCCCCTTCTTTATGATTTCGGCGGCTACTCCTCGGTGGGCCGACGGATAGATTGTGCTGAGTCCGTGGGCCACTACAGCTATTGTCGGAAGTCCGGCGTTCAGGCTGGCCCGATGAGCCGCTACGTCGATGCCGAAAGCGAGTCCGCTGACGATGGCGACAGGAGAATCGGTCTTTTCGGCAATTCCGCCGACAATCTGCGGGGTCATGTTGTTGCCGTAGACGGTCGCATGGCGCGTTCCTACGATAGCCAGGCAGTTGACGGCATTCAGATCGAGGTCGCCGAGAGCGAAGAGAACCACGGGCGCGTCGTCACATTCGAGAAGCAGCCGGGGATAGTCCGGATCGGTAAAATATAGCATCCTGACAGCGTTCGCTTCGATGAACGGCATCTCGGCGCGAGCTTCTTCGAGCGCTTCCCGGCGATGGCTGTCGGCGAATATTTTGGCGCCGGTGCCCATCAGGGCCGAGATCTGAGCGGGCGTCATCGTGAAGAACATTTCTTCGGAGCCACACCGCTCAAGAAGCATCCTGGCCATCGACAGCTTTATGCCGCGCAGCCGCGCAAAGGCAAGTTTATAAAGCCTGTCGGTCATCGCTCCAGTTCTTTGGCGAACGCGGCGCCAAGTTCGTCGCCGCGGCTCAGACGCCCGTTGACAATTGACACTATTGTTATACGTCCGCTGACGGCGAGCTCCCCCGAGGGAAGCCTGTAGAGATCCTGACGGAAAATAAATTTCGGGCCGCGGCGCTCCAGCGCCAGTTTCGAGACGAAGCTCTCGCCTGAGCGCAGAGGGGCCAGATAGTCGATTTCAGCGCGATGCACAACGGGATCGATGCCGCTGAGATGCATGGCTTCGAAGGTCAGGCCTGCCCGGCGGCAGAATTCATGGCGTGTATGCTCCATATAGTTGAGATACACTGAATTGTTGACTATGCCTTCGTAGTCGACCTCATAGTCGCGAACATCCATTGTGAGTTCGTAGATATAGTGCGGGACATCTGTTTCTTTCATCGACCCAAAATTAGCGAAAAAGAGCGGAAAAACCTGATTTTCGCGTTGAAAAAGTGTCAGTCGAGCGTCTGTACGCCACCGCCGTTGACCATGATGGTCTGACCGCTGACCCAGACCGAGGCCGGGGAAGCGAAATACAGTACCGCAGCGGTGATATCGCTGACTTCGCCGAGCCGTTTTATCGGAGTATGGGCCAGCATACGGTGCTCGAGAGCAGGGGTCATTACCGTGGACAAAGCGCGAGTGCGCGTAGCTCCCGGCCCGACATTGTTTATCCTGATTCCCATAGGGCCGAGGTCGTAGGCGAGGTTTTCGGCCATGTGGTTCAGAGCGGCTTTCGACGAGCCGTAGATCGACATTCCGGGACTGTTGTTGACCGAACTCATCGACGTTATGTTGATAACCGAGCCATATCCGGCAGTCTGCATAAGCGGAGCCGCAATCTTTGTCAGATACCATGGCGCGAACACATTGACGCGATATATGCGTTCGACGTAGTCGAGATCGATGTTGAACGGACTCTCGGTGCCTCCGCCCCCGTGTCCGGCATTGTTGACAAGGATATTGAGGGCGCCATAGCTGTCGATGGCGGCTTTGACGGCAGCGTCGCAGGCCGAAGTGTCGGTCACGTCGCAGCCGACCGGGAGCGCATGACCTCCGGCGGCATTTATGTCGTCCGTCACAGCTTCGGCTTTGGCGTAAGTACGGTTTGCGACAACGACATTGGCCCCTGCCGCAGCGAGAATCTCGCAGCAGCCGCGCCCGATGCCGTCGCCGCCGCCGGTGACAAGCGCAGTCATCCCCGTGAGGTCAAACAGCTTCGAGACAGTGTCAGCGGTCGACATGGCTGAGATGGAGCGTGTAGTGGGCGACACTGTCGGGCGCCTCGTAATTGTCGTTTACCATCAGAAGGGTAGAGTCGCTCGTGATTTTGAAAGTCATGGCCGAGGCAGTCCTGAATTTGAATTCGGGCGAGAGGTTGACGAATGTCTCGTTCTCGCGTGTGACAACGCTGAAGTCCCCCTCCGAGCGGTCGGTGACCGAACGTCCGTCGTTGGTGGTATAGCTCATCAGAAGGTCATAGTCGCCGGTGGTGGCTCGGCTGTCGTCGTCATAATCGAGGGTCAGCGTGTAGTGGATTCCCGAAGTGTCGGCGCCGGGCAGAACGCCTGTGTAGGTCTCTTCGACATCTCCTTTGGCGGGAGTGCCGTTGGCACACCGATGGTTGTTGCAGCATGAGGCTGTGGCAAGAAGCATAAGCATCAGGCCGCAAGCCGGAATAGTCTTTTTCATAATATATCGCATTTTATTTTGCGGCATAGGCCATGCCGCATCCGTTAGAAGTCAAATATATAAGGTCTGCCGACGCCGAAAAGTTCAGCCGCCGAGCATGTTTAAGTTTATCGTACTGACATTTTCTTACAGACTGACCACCTCAAACAGACCATTCACCATCAAGCGCGTCCCGCGCTTGACAATAGAAACAATAATGATTTGTTATCCGTGCTTTTGAGGGGTATCGAATGTGCACGGCCAAAATTCAGGCAGCCAAATACGTCAGCATAAATTGGCAGGAAAATCTGTCAGGGACTATGGCCAAAGGCATGCCTCTAAGGCTATTGACTTAAAATTCTTCCGAGCAAATTATCCTG
>HF985560.1:23631-25715 GCA_000431215.1 Prevotella sp. CAG:1031 | reverse complement strand
CCCCGAGGCACCAAGCCCCGGGGCTTTTTTTTGCATGGCCGCGCGCCAATACTTTATAATTCTTATAAGATTTATAAATTTTATAAGAATTATTATCTGAAGTTTTGCCAACTAAAATTTTAGTTATATATTTGCGAAGTCAACTAATGTTTTAGTTGAATGGAATCCTTAATGCAAAGATTATGACTCGTAGAAAACCGGCTTATCCGCGACTTACCGAGCGCGAGACCGAAATAATGGAGATGCTGTGGGAAAACGGCCCGCTGTTCGTGCGCGAGATGCTCTCGCGCTATCCCGATCCGAAACCCCACGTCAATACTGTATCGACAACGGTGCGTATCCTCGAAAGCAAAGGCTATGTCGGTCATGAGCCGGCAGGAGGTTCGTTCCGCTATCATGCTATCGCGTCGCAGGACGATTTTGCAGGACGGTCGTTGGCGCAGGTCATCAAGAGTTATTTCCGCGGTTCGGCTTCTGCGGCAGTTTCGGCTCTCGTGAAAGATGAAAAAATCAGCATCGATGAGCTAAGGCAGATTATCGATATGGTAGAACAGCATAAAAACGACTGAAATGGGCTCGCTTGTTGTTTATTCGTTCTCATCAGGCGTTTTTCTTCTCGCCGGGTATCTTATTTATAAGTGGTTGCTGGCGAATGATAATCAGCCGGGGTTCAACCGAGCGGCACTTTTGACCTTATATGTCATGGCGCTGTTGTTGCCCTTATGCCGGATTGTAGTGGGTCAGACGGGTGAATCCGTTATGGCTGTAGCTGCCTTTGCCGGGATTAAGGCTCTCGCAGTTTCTGCCGGCAATCAAGCAAATCCGATCGTCAGAATAGTGTTGTGGGTTTATCTCACGGGAATGATTATTGTAGGAGCGACAACTCTGTATACGCTTCTGAGGCTTTGGCGACTTGTCAATAGCGGGGAACGCACGCCTATCGGCGGATGCACTCTCGTAGTCATTGACCGGCATGACATAGCGCCGTTCAGCTGGGGACGTTTCATTGTTGTCAGCCGCTCTGAAGAGGCCCGGGCGATTGATCTTATTGTCGGTCATGAGCGCGCCCATATACGTATGGGCCATTTCTACGACCTGATTCTGGCGCAGGTCGTATGCATTGTTCAATGGTATAATCCGGCTTCGTGGCTTATGCTTTCCGAGCTGAAGGCTGTTCATGAATATCAGGCTGACCGGGCGGTTATTGACTCCGGCGCCAATATCCATCAATATCAGATTTTGCTAATAAAAAAGACTGTCGGCGTCAGATTCCAGTCGTTCGCCAACAGTCTGAATCACAGTAATCTTAAAAAACGTATCACTATGATGTGTAAAACCAGAACAAAGCCAGCGCGCCGATTCCGTGCGCTGGCCGCAGTGCCGGCTCTGGCACTTGCCATGTCGCTTCTTAATGTGCCGTCAATCTCAGGCGCAATGACAGAAATGTCATCGGCCCGACTCACTGACAAAGTTAGCGGTTTTTCGACGAACAGGCAAACTTCCGATAAGGGGAGTGTGCGCAGCGTCAAAGATGAGAACGGAGATGGGGAGTTCCCCGATGTTATGGCCGAGTTTCCGGGCGGTATGCCTGCGCTGATGGCGGCTCTGTGCGAGAATATCAAGTATCCTGCCGAGGCCTACGAAGCCAAGATTCAGGGGCGCGTGGTTGTCGGTTTCAATATCGGCACCGACGGCAGAATGTCGGATTTCAAGGTCATTAAAGGTGTTGATCCGCAACTCGACGCCGAAGCAGTCCGAGCAGTCGGGGCCTTGAATGTAATGTGGACTCCGGCTCTCAAGGATGGAAAGCCTGTCAGCTGCTCGTTCGCACTTCCCGTAGAGTTCAAGCTCAAATAATTCCGGCATCGGATAAACAGCAGGGCGCCCCGCCATCGGCGGAGCGCCCTGAATGTTGGTGTATCGGTCGGATTATTCGAATTCGATCAGGGGCTGGTCGGTTCCTATAACGTCGTCGACGCTGACGAGGACGCGTTTAACTTTTCCGGCACGGTCGGCGGCAATGTCGTTTTCCATCTTCATTGCTTCGTAGACCATCACAGTCTGTCCGCGTTTGATTTCGTCGC
>HF985560.1:0-23580 GCA_000431215.1 Prevotella sp. CAG:1031 | reverse complement strand
GTCCGCCCATGGGAGCCTTGAGCGTCGGGCCGGTGACAGGAGCCTTGGCGTCGGTCTTCTCTTCGGCGGTAGCAGAGCTCTTCGGTTCGCTGGCTTTCTTTGCTTCGAATTCCTCTTTGCGGCGTTTGCGCAGGAAGGTGTTGGCAACGTTGGGCAGAAGTTCGAGAAGCAGGTATTCTTCGTCGTTAGAGGCGAGTTTCACTCCGCCGAACTCTTCGATGACGGGATTTTCGGGTTTCTTGTAAGATGAAACGTCGTAGGCCTTCTCTTCAGGGCTTCCGGTTATCTGGGCGCGGAAAGCGGGATCAACGGGAACGGGGGTCTTGCCGTATTCGCCTTTGACGAGCGAGATGAACTGGTTCGACTTGTTCGAGTAGTCGGGCTTGCCGTTTTTGCGGTCGATAGCGAGGAACACTGCCTGCGAGCCTACGATCTGGCTTGTAGGTGTGACCAGAGGTACCAGACCTGCGTCGCGGCGTACTTTCGGAATGAGACGCATGGCGTCGTCGAGAAGGTCGTCGGCTTTGAGAGCCTTGAGCTGGGCGACCATGTTGGAATACATACCGCCGGGAACTTCGGCAAATTTGACGATTTCGTTGGGTTTCGGGAAACCGAAGTATTTCTCGATAGCGTGGCAGGCTTCGAGCAGGGCGTCTTCATTGCCGGCTTTAGCCATTTCGATAGCGCGGTCGAAGAGGGCGTCGACTTCAGCGGGAAGTTTGTCGTTGAGGGGATCGAACGGACGCTGCATGTCGTCTTTGTGGAGGTCGAATGCGGCGAGAGTCTTGCGGGCATCGAGAAGTTTTTCACGGATGCGGCCGACGGCTTCCATGTTGACTTCCATTTCAACGCCGAGTTTCTTACAGAAGATATAAATGAGCTCGATTGCGGGAGCTGCCGAGCCGCCTCCGAACCACCAGATGTTGGTGTCGAGAATGTCGACGCCGTTGATGATGGCCATCAGCGACGATGCCAGACCATAGCCGGGGGTGCAGTGGGTGTGGAAGTCTACGGGAACGTCGGCGGGCAGAGCTGCGCGGAGTTTGGAGATAATCGAGGCGGCGCGCATCGGGTTGACCAGGCCGGCCATGTCCTTGAGGGTGATTATCTTTGCGCCGAGGCGGTGCATCTCTTTGGCCTTGTCGACGAAGTAGCTGTCGGTGAAGATTTTCTTGACTTCGGGAGCGGCTGCCGGCTCTTCTTTTTTGCCGAAGAGGCGCGAGAAGAAACCTTTCTTCTCTTCGACGGGAGCGGCTGCGGGAGTTTCGTCTTTCGGGTCGACGGTATAACATACGGCGCCGTCGGGAATGCCGCCGAGCTGGTTAATCAGACGGATGGATTCCTTAACGTTGTCGATATCGTTGAGGGCATCGAAGATACGCATGACGTTGAGGCCGTTTTTGATGGCTTCTTTGTAGAATCCTTCGAGAACTGCGTCGGGATAGGGGACATATCCGAAGAGGTTGCGGCCGCGCGAGAGGGCACTGAGCAGCGATTTGCCTTTCATTGCTTTGCTGAATTCGCGAAGGCGATTCCAGGGCGATTCGTCGAGGTAGCGCATTACTGAGTCGGGCACTGCGCCTCCCCAGACTTCCATGATGTAGAAGCCTGCGTTTTCGTAGTAGGGGAGAAGAGTGTCAATGACCTGCTGGCTCATGCGGGTGGCAAACAGTGATTGCTGACCGTCGCGCATTGTGAGGTCGCGGAACCTTAATTTCTTTCTGTCCATGTCGTTGGGTGTTTAATTGGTTTCGATGTATGGTGTTAACATCGCAAATATATCACTTACTTTCTGATTAAAGAAATATTTCGATATTTTTTTGCAAAAAAACTTTTTAGGCCACTTGCGTAAGGCCGTCCGAGAGCAGCCTGAGACTCTTCGGGCGGCTGATCTTTCGTTTCGAAATGCCGAAAAACAATCGACGCGTGGCCTCACGGACACGCGTCGCTGCTTACACATAGTACTTAACGTCAGTGGATTATTGATGTCTTTTAATGTACAATGAAAAAGTCCTTGTCTATTCTGTCTATTTCCTTCTTTCTCTGTCTCTCTTTCCTGTCGAATTTATCCTTGTCGGATTGCAACCGTTTTGCAACCCGACATCGCAAAGATAAATACTTATTTCGAAAAGTCAACAACATTTTGCAACAAAAAATATAATCGCCCGCCTTTCGGGCGGGCGATTTATTGCAAATTGCTACTATTTTATGTTAACGGGGTTGATTGCGCTTTGAAAGTGTCGTTTTTCAGGCGGAAAATGCCTGCAAACCGAAATGGTTAAATAATCTTAAAATATAAGGGCCGAGCTTGTCGGTGTCAATTTTCCCGTGAGGACTCCTTTTTTTACCTTGAATGTAAGGCCGTGGACGCTGTCGGTGTAGGTGCCGTCGGGGAGAGCAGTCTCCATTTTGATCTTCTGCGGCTTCTGAGATATGTTTATCAGAGCCAGCCCTTTACAGCCGCGGGCGACGTAGAGGACAGTGCCGTCGTCGAGGGTTCCGATCTGTTCGGGCTGACCGGCCATCGACCGGCGGAATTTATTCGCGGCGACGACCTCGGGATGAAAGAACTCGTCGTTGCCGCGGGCTCCGATACGGTTGTTGCCCCAGTATTTCTCGGGAGTGCGTCCGGCTGGACGGCTGAAAAAGAGCGGGGTGCCTTTCTCGCGAGCCGTCAGCCATACCCATCCCTGGCGCACCATGTCGTCGGTCAGATGGGCGCTTTCATGGGCGTTGGCGTAGGTGTCGTGGCTCTCGACCCAGGTGACCAGATGGGAAGGATCGGCGGGATGGTGCCAGTCGGAGAGCGCGGCGATGTCGGCTTTGCCGTTTTCGAGAGCCTGACGCAGTTCATGGCCGTAGGCGCTTGCTGTCTGGTCGATGTATTCTTCATATTCTTTCTCCTTGACATTTTTGTCCTGAAGAACCTCGCCGTAGATAAACAGAGAGTCGGGCATCAGCAGCGACAGACCTCTCACACCTTTGCGCCCCGTTGCTATGTCCCAGAAGTCGTTCTGCTTCGAACGCGGGTCGAGCGGGTCGGAGGGGAGCCCGATATGTTTTGCGGTGTCGTAGCGGAAACCGCGGGCGCCGAGGTTGATGAGGTCATTTATATATTGGAGGAAATAATGCTGGAAGCCCGGATTCTCGGTGTTGACGTCGGGAAGCCCGCCCATAGCGCCGGTTGTGCACTGAAGTCTGTCGTTCCATTCGGTAATATTGTTGAATCCGTTGGCGTGGTAGAGGTTCTCATGTCCTCCGGCGGCATTGTTCAGCGCGGGGAGCACGGCTGTGCGGTCAAAGGCAGTGTGGTTCGGCAGAACGTCTACAATAATTTTGACGCCATAGCGGTCGGCGCTGTCGGCCAGAGCACGGAAGCCGTCGCGGGTGCCGAGCTGGTAATTGCCGATCTGCCAGTCGATAGGCTGGTAGTGGTAATACCATTTACCTTTGACAGAGTCGCCTTCCTGACTGAAAAGGGCCATTCCGCCGTCCTCACCGACGAAGCAGGTGTTGGCCGGAGAGGTCTGCACGTAGGTGAATCCGGCGTCGGCAATCTGCTTCATGTTTGCCGCGATGGTGTCGAACGACCATGTGAAGGCGTGGAGTATGATGTCGTTGTCGGCGCGGCTCTTGCGCGTGGAGGCTGGTGTAGCTCCGGCAACGAGAAGCGCTGCCGAAGCTATTGCGATAAGTTTTTTCATTATAGTTCTGTGATTGTAAGTATGATATGGGAGTGGAGAAATGTCAAAACATCGTGTCGGGATATTCGCCGGCGGCATGAAGGGCAGCGAGTTTGTCGACTACACCCTGACGGTCGGCTGCGTATGTGACTCCGAACCAGCGCGATGTCGTGTCGAGCACTTTCACTGTGGCTTCGCCGCTGTTGATAAGGGTGTCGATGGCTGTCGGGATGTAGAATTCGGCTTTCGGCGTTGTCAGGCATTTGTCGAGGAACCGGCGGAATTCTCTGTCGGAATAGCTGAAATAGTCAGGCGTGAATCCCCAGAGGTTCATCGACACGGGGGTCGAGGGATCGAGATATTCTGTCTCGTTGTTCTCGTCGAGGAAGCATATGCGGTGATCTTCGTCGTAGGCTATGCCTGTGCGTTCGACGACTTTTGTCAGATTTCCATCGGCGTTGACCGAGCACACTCCGCGCGAAACACTTCCGTTTTCGCTCATAGTGTTGCCGACGCGGAATCCTACCATCGAGTAGTCGCCCTTGCGGGTGCGCTCGCGCATGAGGTCGGCGGCAATAACGGCAAAGGCGTCGCGTCCGTAGAAGTCGTCGGCGTTGATGACTGCAAAGGGTTCATTGATAACATCGGCGCCCATCATGACGGCGTGGTTAGTTCCCCACGGTTTTGTGCGTTCTTCGGGGCAGGTGTATCCTTCGGGAAGTTTGTCGGTCGACTGGAAAACGACCTCGACGGGTATATGTCCTTCGTATTTAGAGAGAATAGAGCGGCGGAAATCTTCTTCGAAATCCTTGCGGATAACGAAAACGACTTTGCCGAATCCGGCGCGGATAGCGTCGAATATCGAATAGTCCATTATGGTCTGTCCCTGAGGGCCGAGCGGATCGAGCTGTTTCAGACCGCCATAGCGGCTTCCCATGCCGGCGGCGAGAACGAATAGAGTAGGTTTCATTGTATGTTGTAAGGTTGGTTAGTAATCGAAATCGAGTGAGAAGTTGTCAATGAAGAGCTTGGCGCCGTTGCCGCCTGTGAAATAATCGCCGTATTTGCTTGCCGAGGCCACTATCAGCATGTAGCGGGGTTTACGGGCCGTGTCTTTATAATTCAGCTCGATTCTGAAGGGGATATAGTTGTTGACATCGTATCCGACCTCCATAGAGCCGTAGGCGATGACATCGGGGGCGTCGGGGTTGAAGAGATGCCGATTGGCCGGGTTTGTGCGAATCTCGAAAGGTTTGGGGGCATCGATCAGCGCTATCCAGATAATGCAGCTGTCGGGGCGACCGGCGAGATTCTCGAAGCCCGACGAAGTGTGGCTTATCGGAGCTGTCGTATACTTATAATAACCGCGCAGGGCAGTCGGATGTTGTGTGAATGGACGGCCGAAATCGAGGATTCCGTTAGTGCCGTCGGTCTTGACGTAGTCGCCGGCGAAGAGATTGCCGGCAGCGAGTTTGCCGAGTGCGCCGATCCCTACAAAGCGAGTTTCGAGGCAGGCAGCCTGTCCTGAGCCTGTGGCAGTGTCGTCGGTCGGATATGTGTTGCTCGATCCCAGGGTTGTGGCGCCTTTGTTGCCGGTTCCCCAGTAGGGGCTGCCACCCTCGATCCACGGGCACCATATCTTGCCGTCGAGCCACCAGTCGTCAAAACTGCCGTTCGGCAGTGTGTAGGTGTCTTCGGTGGTGAATTCGACCTCGATACTATAGTCCTGGTCGCTTCGCGCGCGGGCCTGATAAGTCGTCAGAGGCGTCAGGCCTACGAGCCGGGCAGTCATTGCCCCGCCGGATTGAGTAACCCATTCGTCTGGCACCTTAGTCCATTCCTGAGAATCGGCCCGGCGGTATTCGAAGCCGTTATCGCGTCCGGCTTCGGCCGATGCGTGGAGCCATGCGACGTTAGTCCATGCGTCAACGCTCTCGAGTACGACGCTGGCGTCGGTCTGAAGCACGTAGAGAGTCCATTTTTCAGAACGGCCGTGTTCGGTGACGGTCAGCTCGAACGGTGTCGAGAAGTCGATTCGCTTTCCGGTAATCTCGGGCGAATAGGTGGTCTCGGGGCCGGCGAGCTTCATTGTCAGAACTTCGATAGCTGTTATGTTGGCCTGCATCGGGACATAGGCCACGACGCGCCGGCCCGGCACGTCGATTGTCGACGCTCCGATCTGGTTGGCTACAGTGAAATACCGGTCGATGTTCTGCACTGCGCTGACAACCCATGAATAGTCCTGATAGAGCCGCAGGGTGGTGGTGACCGGCTTGCTGAGATCGATTCCCGAAGCGAACGTCGCACTGTCGGCCCAGGTGACTCCGGCGGGAGTTGTCACGAATGATTTCAGGCGGACAGACTGAATGTCGACCGTTTCGTCGAGATATACTGTCAGAGAGCGGTTTATCGAGTCGATGCCGGTTGCCTGAATCTGTCCTTCGACTTCGAAGGAGGCAAAGTTGGCCTGAATCCGCGGATAGGGGATGTCGTTACTGATACATCCGCAGAGAACCGTCAGGGCTGTCAGCCCGAGGATTGTGAGAAGCTTGTTATATGTGGACACCGATGCCGAATTTTATGTTGAAAAGGTTGAAACGGAAATTGGCTCCCGATGAAGTGCGCGAGCCTTCGTCGACGCCGTTTGTCGTCTGATGGTCGTGGCTTATTTTCAGACCGAAAACTCCGAAGGAAACCTGAAAGCTGATATAGTCCATGATGAACATACACACGCCGGGGCTGAAATTCAGCGCCGCGGTTGTGTTGGCTGTGCGGGTGCTTTTAGGTTCGCCGTTATAGAGCCGGTTGAAACGCGAAAGGCCGCTCGACACCGACAGGTCGATCTCGTTGAAGATTGCGAACCGTTTCAGAGAGCTCAGACCGATATAGTTGCGGTAGAACGCCGATACTCCGTAGCTCTGGGAATAATAGCTGACGTCAGAGAGTGTGAAGTTGAGGTCGTCGTCGAAATTGACCGACATCCCTTCGAGGTCGGCGGTTCCGCGCGAGTAGTTGAATTTCAGACCTATCGACTGGTTCGAACGGAAAAAGTAGCTGACAGTGGGGCTGACGGAATATTGCTTGCCTTTGAAAGTCAGACCTTTCAGTATTGAAAGAACCTGAACGTCGTCGGTGTTGAATTCGCCGTAACCGGCCGTGAGGCCGAAAGCCCACTGCCCTTTAGGGATAAACAGAAAGTTGAACAGTCCGCGGTCATACCGTCCGAAATTGCGTTCGGGCAGAATCATGCTGATTGTGTCTTTCCCCACGATGACTTTTTCATCGTTGATATATCGGTGGAGTTCGGCAGGCGACGAGAATTCGCTCAGCGCGATCGTAGAGTCGGGAATTTCGACGGGGCCGACATACCGTTTTGGCTGCGCCGCCTCGACCGAAGCTATGCCGAGCAGCAGGGCTGCTATGAGTATCGTTAATCTTGACATACGGTGATCAGATATAGAATGCGACTCCGAACTGCACCGAGAAGAGGTTGATGCGGAAATTGGCCGATTTGCGGTTGCGCTCGGCATGATAAATCTGGTCGCTTATCGAATGGGTATGGGTATAATTGAATCCTAAGACGCCGATGCTCACCTCTAAGGCCGAGTAGTTGCTCAGAAACATAATCACTCCCGGGGTCAGGCCGATGTTGAGGTTGAAATTGCGCTCGTAGGTTCCTGTCAGTTCGTCACCGGTGCCGTTGACAAGTTTCGACTGGCCGCCTCCGAGCGACAGGTCAACCTCGTTGAAGAATCCGAAGCGCATTGACTTCCCCAGCGATATGTAGTTTCGGAACATGGCGGTTCCGTGGTAGTTGTGGGAAATGGAATATAGATTGTCGACGTCGTAGGAGGTGTCGGCTCCGAGCACCAGCGAGGCGCCGTCGAGCCGGGTGCGCGAGCGGCTGTAAGACAGTCGTCCGCCGGCGGCGAGGTTGTCTTTGAAACAGAACATCACCATCGGGCTCACTTTGAACGTATAAGTGTCGCCGTTGAGGTTCTCTACTATCAGAAACTGATAGTTTTCGAAGTCGCTCTGGGAATAGCTCACTGAGACGCCTCCGATCCATTGTCCTTTGGGCACGAACGAAATCTGCTCGAGCCAGCGTTTGAAATGCTCCTGAGCGTGCGTGCCGAGGGCGAACGCGGCAATCAGAATCAGGGGTAACGCTATTTTCAGGTTCTTGACCATTGAGTCGTGGGTTAATAGGCTAATGTTATGTTGTCGAGCTTCAGACGGCTTCCGATTGAGGTGGCGCTGACGGGGTCGTCGTCGGTCTTGACATTTATTGATTCTGTAGCAATGCCTGTCGGGGTGTCCGACGAGCTGAACATTACTTTTATCCGGGTGGCTTTTATTCCGAACCGGTTGTAGGAGAGAGGTATGTTGAAGGCTGCATAGCCCGTTGCCGGCGACAGCCGGGTTTTGGCCGAGGCGATTACAACCTCGCGGCCGTTTTCTTCGCCGAAGAGCTCTATCTCGACGAGGCCGCGGTCGGCGGGATTGGCCGCAGCCGGGCGGTATTGATAGAATCCGTTGAGACTTGTCGGGCGCGATGCGAACGGCAGTCCTTCGTTATATGTCTCGGTCATCGAGGCTGCGTCGAAACTGTAGCTGCCGAGGAATATGCGGCCGGCGGCGCGGTAGGCGATCTCAGGAATGTTGCGTGAGTAGCGCACGTAGGGCTCCGATTCCTGACGGTAGGGCGCAATCTCCGGGCCTGCGGGATCGAAGGCAACGCTGATGAGCTCCACGCCGTAGTCGGCATCCATGGCGTCGAGGGTCGATACTACCGACGGCTGGACATACCAGGTGTTCATGTTTCGGGCCGACTTATTGAACGTCTTGGCGTTGGTCATGGCCCATTTTGTCGGAGTCCATTCGTCGAACGACGAAGTGTTCTGCCAGTTGTAGATTTCGGCGTAGGTCTGTGAATATCGACCTCCGCTGTTGATTTTGTCGAGCTCGATTGTGTGTTTGACGTCCTCGAAACTCGGATTGGGCAATTGGGCCGCCCTTTCTGTGACGAAATTGAACTCCGGGTCTTTCTCAGACGGCCGCGGCAGCAGCGAAGTGCGCAGGGAATAGCGGGTGGCCGGAGTCAGCCCCATCACATAGATGGCGTTCCGCTCTGTGTCGCGGGCATAGACGGGATGTTGAGCGCCGTCTATCCATACACTGAGGTTGTCGGTGACGATGTCGCGCAGATCGTCGTCGGCCATGTCGATACGCAGCATGGCGTATGTCGCGAAAGCGTCGATCGCCACACTGTAGTCGGGCGATACGCGCCTGATTGTGGCTGTGGCTTTCACTACTCCGTTGTAAAGGATGTCGACGTCGACAGGCTCGTTGCCTTCGGGCAAAGTTACACTGATGCGGTAACGGCCTTCTCCGAGCGGCTCGCCGGGCCCTGTGGGCAACGTTGTGTCGCCGGTTTTTACGGTCAGATATTTCTCGGGGTTCTGGCTCGGAGAAACCACTGTTATGTCGGCGCGGTTCACGCCTATGACGGCGTCAGACACGCTTTCGACAGCGAGTTCGGCCGGGAGCGTCACGACCGACGTCGCGACCGGAGTGTTCGTTCTTCTCATCGCGTCGACGGCGCTTATCGACATCTGAGTCGTGTTGTTGCCGTCGGCCCTGTATTCGAGATTGTCGATAAGGTTGTCGAGGTTGATGACGGTTGTTTTCCCCGGTTCGAACCGGGGCACTTCCATGCCGACAGATTTCATAAACGCGAGGTCGCTTTCCGAGGGATGGGCAAGGTCGATATAGGGAGGGCACCCCTGCTCATAGAGCGAAGCTGACGAAATGCTCAGAAACACATTTGCCAGCGGAGCCGAGGTCGACGGCTCGACGGTGAATGTCAGAGGCTTGTCGCCGGAGGTGTGCTCTGTCAGCTCCAGAACGTCGGCCGACACTGTCACAATCGGAGCGCGCGCCGACAGAAGCTCCTTGGTGACGGCGATGGTCGTCGCTCCGTCGTCGCCCCACGTCGCCGTCAGGTCGAGGGTCGTGGGGTCGTAATCGAGGTTGAAAGGAAGCAGTTCTCCTGAACGGGTTTCGATGTTTGACTGAAGCATGAGAGCCAGCGGGCCGTAAGCGCCCTCGACTGTCACGCCGCATCCTACGCTTCCCGCCTTGAGGTAGTTGTATTCGCCGGCGAGGCCGGCGGGTTTTACGAAGCCGCCGTTGAGAGCGTGTAAGGTAACGGCGTCATTGCCGAACCGCGTGATGAATCCGTCTGAGGCATTGACGGTCACCACCGCCGACGTCATCTGAGCCCTGAGAAGGAGAGAGGTCGTCTGCCCTTCTGAAATGGCGGCTTTCTCTTCGGCGGCAAAGGCCGGGCGCAAGGCGTCGGGCATTCCCTCACGGTTTAACGGAGCATAGATGGCCGATACGGTGTATTCCCCGGCCGTGAAGCCACTCCCCTGTTCGTAGTCGTCGAACGATGCCCAGCGGTGAGAGGCGCCGTTTGCAGCAGAAGTGAGCGTCAGCGCGAAATCGCCTGTTGCCGGCATTGCCGACCCGTCGACATCAAGCCCCTCGGGAGCTACAATCGCCAGCGACACATCGAGAGCTCCCGTCCCATTATAGGCGTCGGGAGAGCTGTCGTCGGCACAACCGCCCATCATTGCGGCGAGCGGCAACATCGCTATCGGCGTCAGTAGCTTGCGTAGATACACTATTTAAATCGAATCTCCGTCGGGGCGTTTTGTGATTAATTGTGCAAATTTACGCTTATTTTACCGTTTATCCAAAATTCTTTGTCGGGAGTGGCGCCATTTTTCTTATGCGCCTTTATGGCAAAATGTCGTAGCGAGTCAGCTCGCGGCAGCCTGACCGAACTTCATCAATTATTTCGCGACATCGGGTTTCGGGCAACTTTATTTTTGTGCCTACGGCGATAAAGTCGGATAATTCGGGATGACCTGCCCCATTGACGGAAGTGGCCTGTTGCCGTTTTCGTCAATGCCGAATCTGCGCGAGGCGAAATAGCGATCGCTTACGAGTCGAAAATCAGGCACAGTGATTCCGCATTTTCGTGCCGTTTAATTGTGGTGGTATTCCTGAACACCCATGTCAGAAGGGTCGTATGTATGTCTGAACTTGACAATCCAATGGCCGTCATTGTCTGAAAATATGGCCTTCGGCCGTGCACCACCGCTGTTGCCGCTGTTGAAGAGCAGCAGTCCGGCGTCTTTATCCTGTTGCTCTTTCAATACTTCGAGAGCGATCTGCTGTAGCCTGTCGAAATCGGTTACAGGCTCTTCATGCCTGAGATTAATTGCCGGAGAGTAGGTGAGTGCGCCCATTCCGCTGTCGCCCACAATGGCGAGCCGGTCTAATGACGACAATTCCGAATCATTTATGCCTTTTCGACGCAATGCCTTGTGAAGAAGATACCGTCCGTAGCCGTCGGGCAGACTGTCTTCAAATATTCCGAAATTGCCATAAAACGGCTGAGGCTTGGCGATGAATATGCCGGGCTTCAAGGGCAATTCAAACGGAGATATGCTGAAACCGGCGGTGATCCAGGATTTGTCGTATTCGAACACATTGAGGCGGTTATCAGGAGTAAACGACAATGAGCCAACCGTGTGCCCGCGGAATCTGACTGTCAGCTTTTCGGTCATTCTCATTGCTTCTTGTTTTTTGCGTATGCCCTTTTGTCGCCGCTTTTACGGCGAATCAAATCGAGCTCTTCCATTGTCTCGAATCTGGGCGTGTCGAATAGTTCCCGTATATCCGTGGCATATCCCAAAGCCATCGCTAATCTGACAAGTGATTCGAAGGCTATAAGCCCTTTTTGTTCAAAGCGTGCTACAGTGGACAGTGGTACTCCCGACAACTCGGAAATGCGTTGCCGGGTAATATTCTTCTCAACACGCCGTTTGCGGAAATTCTCTGCAACCTGCCTGATAATATCATTCGCATTGTCCAGCGTAAAGCTATCTAATAATGATAATATATCGTTATTATTTGCGCTTTGAAACATAATACTGCTATTATTATGATACAAATATAATCAATAGCTCGGAGATGGGCAAATAATCTTGAATAAATCGGTGTTTATCAGTCGGTTATTTTATTGCGTCGATTATGAAGTTGGTTATGAGCTTGTCGGCGTCTGATACCTGTTTTACCGACAGATAGCCGTGATTTAATATTCCGCCGGCATACAATAGTTCTCCTTCAACTTCTGTCTTCCGTTTTTTGCCCTTTACTCTTATTACGTAAAAACCATCTTCTTCGCTGAGGTTAAGCTCCGTTGTATTGATCAATTGCCTTACGTCCATCTTAAGCTCTTCAATTTCCGGAAGCATTGCCTGAAGCTCATCGGTCAGAATCATCGATGCCGGGATTTTTCCCGGTTTCAGAGGAATGCCGAGAAAGTTGAAGTATGGCAGGTTGCCGAACTGCTGCTCGATCAGATGTTTTGGCGCGCATATCATATCCACGGCGCTTACAAGAAACGGCTTGGTGTCGATCTCCCATTCGTCGCTGTTTTCGATATCAATGCCCTGTTCTTTTTTAAACATTTTGATATAGGCTTCCAGCATAGTCTCTTTCACCTCATCGATGTTCAGAATTGAGTCGGGGCGGCCGACGGCGTCCAATTGTATTCTGAGTTTCACAGATGCCACAAAATCGTTCAGCTCATCTGTCTTGTCGGGCAGCAGGCCTTCGGATTCGGGGTCGGTGCACGTGATGTCGAATGATTCCAGACTGTTGGTCGTTCTGATTATGAAGCCCTTGTTGTTTCTGCTTTCTACGATAAGTTGCGGCAACAGCTTCGTCAGCGAAACCAGCGAGTCATTTCCATGGTGCATGATTACTTGTGCCGTAGTCCGATACCTCAGAGTGTCACCTACGGCAAATTTCGGGATGATGGTTATCTCTTTTGCCATGCACAGCAGTCCCATCGTAAACAGGCAGATAATTGTTGATAATCTTCGCATATGATTGCTCTTTATGCCACAAAGTTATAGATTAGTTTTCTCAGTCCCAAATATATCTCTGCCTGAAGTGGGCGTGAGAAATGCGTTCGTTTGCTGTCTGCTCCCGGAATGCCGGATGGTGGCTGACAAAATGTTGACACTAACAAAGGTTAAAACAAAGTTAAACTGTGTTAATGGGGGAGGGGGGGGGTAAATGTTATTATTTATTTTTGCCAAATCACTTTAATATATCAAAGTTATTTCAGAGTTATTCACAAATCCTTAATCTAAATGAATCGCAATTTTACTACAGCAATCGCCGTGTTAGCCGGCGTAGCAGCGTTTACGGTTCTTGGAAACGCAACAGTTTTTAAGCCTGCGGTTAATGCGCCGGAGTCTAAAACCATGATTAATGCAAGCAAGATGCCGGCCGGAATGCGTGCCCCGCAAAAAGATCCGACAACAGGTTTGCCGGGCAATATCGAGGCCGCCGATGCCGAGACATTCGAGGCGACCCTCGATTCGCAGGAAGATTTCGACCGTATGATCACAATCAACACGAAAGATCCGGTGATCGGCAACGGCAAAGGCTGGATCTTCTCGCCGTATGCCGGCGCGGCAGCCATTCTCAACTATTTCGACAGTGAAGACTATGATGAATGGCTGATAACACCTGCTCTCCAACTTGAGGCCGGCAAACAATACACTATCAGTTTCAAGCTTCCCGATACCGACAGCTGGTTCACCGCATCCAAGATGGAAGTTAAGGCTGGCGCTGAACCTACCCGCGAGGCAATGACAGAAGTGGTGTTTGAGCCGTTCACTTTTATCCAGGACAGTGAGGCCAATAAGCAGTGCGGCTATTATTTTGTTCCGAGTCGCACGGGTACATATCATATCGGCTTTCACGCAATGGGTAAGTCAGGATTCCAGATGTCTAATCTGCGCATCTCTTCGCCCGGAGCCGTGCCTATTCCTTCAGAAGACGAAATCAGGTATGAGGAAGAGGTGCTGATGGAAAAGGATCTCACAACCCTTACCGAAGGCACTATGGAATCACCTAAAAACATAGTCAATCCATTCGGCCAGCTCGAAGGTCTCGATGGCTGGATCGGTTACGAAGTCTATTCCGTAGCCGGCGAAGGCCTGCTCATCAAGAATTCGCTCGCCGGCACCGGCAACGGAGCAGCTCTGGTTCCGGCATTTGTCGATACTAAAGGTTACGGACGAATCAGGTATAGCGTTGATTATACCACACCCGAATTCTCGTCTGTAATTACCGGCATGGACTGGATTGACGGTTATCTGCTGCTGAGTTCCGCAGACTATGCGCCGACCGTTTATTATACCGATAAATCGCTCCAGGGGTTCATGCGTCTCGATGAAGAGGCTACCGCAAACTGGATCTGCGATATTCCGTCAGAACCTAAGATGCTCTGGTCGGCAAACGGCGACGGAACCCAATATGGCGAACACAATATAGATCGCGCATCGGTTTACCTAAGGTCTGCTTACTATAGCAATCTGCTTGTCCGTAAGATTACAGTGACCGGTCTTACTCCGGTGCTCGACACCCCGGCGAATGCCCGCGTAGAGAAATATGCCGATGACAAAGCTACCATCGCGTGGGATGCCGTGGATGGCGCTACCGAATATGTAGTGCGTGTCTACAGCAACACAAGATGCTACGGTAATACCTATGATCTGGGCTCCTATCAGCAGTATCGTCTCAATGAGACTTCTGTCGAAGTGCCTGTGAATGTCGAGAAGAGCGCTACAATAGTAGAGCTGTTCGCATTGGGCAAAAAGACACGCTCAGTGGCCACAAGCCTACGCGTGATTGATATGGCGTCTCCCGAATTCAATCCGATAACAGAAGACGAGCGCGGAAATATTCGTCTTGACTGGGAAGTCCCGGCCAACAACATACTGACCCAGGTCAATGTGCTCAAAGGCGAAGAAGTCAAAGAGGCCACCGACAACTACGTAGTTGCAGCCCTGTCGGCCGCCGACATGGAAGACCGTGCCAACGCAGGAACCCTCGTGACATTCGAAGGACAGGACGGCACATGGACTATAGAGGGTTCTCAGCTCGCTATTGAAAACGGTGCGATAACAATGCAAAACACTTCTATTAGTCAGATGCTTGTCAATTCGAACTGTGCCTATGACTTCAGCGGAATCACAGGCAACGTGAAAGTCAGATTCTCTGCCAAGGCCGACGGCCCCTGCTTGGTGAAAGTGGCTGCTGTTGATGTTGACGATAATCACAGTTTCGGTAACGCCGACTATAAATATGTGACACTTACTGAAGATTATGCTGATTATGAAGTCGAGCTTACTCCTGTTGAGGCTACCCGTTTCGAGCTATTGTTTGGTGGCTTAAGCACGGTTTATTTCAAAGATCTCACTGTCACATGCGGACTGCCCGCCGGAGCCATTTTCTATAAACCGGTATTGTCGCGCAATGTCAGCACTAACGGAAAAACTACCGGCTCATTCGCCTTCAAGACTCCCGCAGCTCCGTTTAAGAATCTGATGGTCTGGGGTGTGAATGTACGTTATGAATACTATGACGCCAAACCGACCAACGCTGTCTTTAGCCGTTACAGCAAACCCGTGTATCTTGAGAAAGAGCTCGGAATAGAGAGCGTCGCAATCGTTGAAGAGGCAGAAGCGCAGCCTGTTTACTACAACCTGCATGGCATGAGGATAAATAATGCTCAGAATGGCGCGTTTATTAAAGTCACCGGCGACAAGGTTGAAAAGATAATCAAGTAATAATCACATGTATCTGACACTGCGCCCCGAAGATTCCGACTTTCGGGGCGCAGTCATGAAATTTCAGCATCGAATGAAACCAATCTTTACTTTTGTTCTTATGGCAGCCGCACTCGGTGCGGGAGCGGCTGTTCCCGAGTTTACTATAACTGACCTGCCGCTGCTTACTCCAAATGGAGTCCGTGCAGCGGGAAAAGTGTTTTCGCGGGCTGGCGAAAATCTGCCCGAGCCTAAGACGGGTGAGTATCTCGGACTGTACGACTATGACTTTACCGATGGTTACTACAGTATCAAACCGCAGGAATGCTCTATCGTCAAGACCGATGAAGGCTATTCTATTCAGCTAGGTATCGGCGGCGTGCTTCAGAATATGAATCCCCTGTCGGTGCCTCTTCAGATAATCGAGACAGATGCCGCCGACCCCGACTATGCCTATTCCTGGGGTATTCCTATCGACGGTTCGGCAGTTGTGCTGAAAGATGTCGAACTTCATACCGCCGACGGCGGCACTATCACTGCCGACGTGTTTGTGGCAGGATGTGCAGTAGCCGACATCAATCCCTCGACAGGCAGATACACTACTGTTGGATGGGCGCCCACGCCGGTGACATTTGATGTTACTGAGAGCGGCGACTTTTTTCAGCAGACTCAGCAATATTGGTTAGGCGGGGGGACTGTCTCCGGAACGGCTATCACCGGAATTGCCATGGGATGTATGTATAACGGCGAGGTGTCGTCCATAGGCATGAATTTCTTTGAACCGATGTATTTCCAGCCGAATGCCATTTATGAAGGCACACTGGAGGGCTCATCGCAATACGGCTCACCTGAGATTGTCCCTATCGGTGGAGACTGCTATGTCGCTCCGTTCTCTGACTTCAGCCTCGGAAGCGGCTATATGGCTTTCGGCGTGTCTGACAATATGGGCGCCTTGGTCAGCGTGACCGATGGTGACGAGGTAACCGGCCTGTGCAATCTGGCGCTTTATGCCCAGGGCTCTCCGATATACTGGGGCGATTCGATGAATCCTTCGGGCGACTATGCCGCCGAAGGAACTTTAAAGAGAAACGGCGGTCACAAAATGACTATATCTTATCCCGAGATCAATCTCATTATCGGCGACGGGTCGGAAATAGCCACTTACACTGACCTCACGCTTACGTTCGATGCCACCGATGCTTTAGAGCAAATCTCGGTCGATGATTCTGATATGTCCGTAGAATACTACAGCCTCGAAGGTCTGCGGCTCGCAGAGCCTGCGCCGGGGCAAATCGTAATATGCCGCCGTGGTTCGCGAATCGAAAAAATGGTGGTTAACCGTCTGTAAGATGCAAAATTAATCTCGGACAAGGCTCCGGCGAAATTCTTTTCTCTGAAGATTCGCCGGCCTTGTCCAATTTTCTAAAGTATATGCCGACTATTGCTTTTTTGGCGATGATGGGGTAATTTTGCAGCCGGAAAATTATCTTTGAAATGAGTGAGATCAGATATGTCGGCGTTTTCGACCGTTACATCAGCCTTTTTGAGAGACAGTATCCTGTTGAGCACGGGATTACTTACAATTCATACGTAATATTCGGCGAGCGTCCGGTTGTTGTCGACAGTGTCGACGCGGCTTTTGCGCTTCAGTGGCTGACTAACGTTGAGAAAGCGCTTGAAGGACGTCGGCCGGCAGCTCTTGTCTGCCAGCATCTCGAACCCGATCATAGCGGTTCGCTGCGTGCGCTTCTCGACCGCTATCCCGGGATGTCGCTTATAGTCAGCTCGCGTGCGGCATCGATGCTCCCTAATTTTCTTGATGCGGAGGCTTATGCCGGACGGCTGATAACAGTTGGCGAAGGTGATACTTACGATCTCGCCGGCGGCAGCGGTCTCACTTTCATGATGACTCCGATGGTTCACTGGCCAGAGGTTATGATGACTTACCTCGCTTCTGAAAAAACTCTTTTCAGCGCCGACGGCTTCGGATCCTTCGGGGTGCCTGAATTTCCTCAGCCCTGCTGGGCCGACGAGGCCGCGCGCTACTATTTCAATATCGTCGGGAAGTTTGGGCCGGCAGTCCAGACCGTGCTGAAAAAAGCCTCAGGACTCGACATAGAGCGCATTCTGCCGCTTCACGGCCCGCAGCTCAGCGGTGATGCGCTCGCTGAAGCTCTTCGCCTCTATGATCTCTGGAGCCGCTATGAGCCTGACCGTGAGGAGGATGTTCTTATCGCCGTGGCGTCGATCTATGGCAATACCTATGAAGCCGCTCTCGAGCTTGCTTCGGAACTTGGTCAGCGCGCCCGAATCGTCGATCTCACGAAAACCGACGTCAGTTTCGCAGTGGCCGAGGCTTTCCGTTGCCGCGACATAGTTCTTGCGGCCGCTTCATACGACGGCGGCGTGTTTCCGCCTATGGCAGCGTTCCTCAGCCGTCTTGCCGCAAAAGGATGGCGCAACCGTCGTGTCGCTATTGTCGAGAACGGCTCGTGGTCGCCCTGCGCCGCACGCGCAATAGAGTCGACACTGTCGACACTGAAAGGAATCGACATCGTCGGCACCGCAACTGTCACAACGCGTCTCGACGGCGAGTCGCGCCGGGCCGTCATGGCTCTCGCCGGCGCTTTCTAATAATCACTATGGTTGGCGGTTTGCGAAAGAATTGTTATTTTTGCCGAAAATATACCTACTTTGATGATGAGCAAAGAAGTGACCTATAATGGCCTCACGTTTGTGCCGTATATCGATAATGATCGGATTGAGGCCCGTATCCGCCAGATCGGCGCCGAAATAACAGAAGAATACAGCGGACGCTGTCCGCTGATTATCTGCGTGCTAAACGGCGCCTTCCCGTTCGCGGCCGACCTTTTCCGCGCAATCAACACCGATGCCGAGATTGCCTTTATAAGGCTTTCGTCGTATCAGGGAACGTCGTCGACGGGCGTTGTGCGCAAGGTTATGAACCTTACCAACAACATCGAGGGGCGCGACGTGATTATCGTTGAAGACATAATCGAAACCGGCCACACGATATGCAATCTGATCGATGACCTTTCGGCCCGTAAGCCGGCTTCGCTCAAGGTCGCGACTCTGTTGTTCAAGCCTGAAGCCCTCGAACATCCCGTGAAGCCCGACTATGTAGGCTTCGAAATTCCCAAGAAATTTATAATCGGTTTCGGTCTCGACCTCGACGGCCTGGCCCGTAACCTTCCCGACATCTGGGTGCTCAAGGAGCAGAAAGATTGATCGGTCTGTTTTTAGTTTCCACATAGTTACAAGAAATGTATAACCTTGTTATTTTCGGTGCCCCCGGCAGTGGAAAGGGCACCCAAAGCGAAAAACTCATCGAGCGATACCCGCTTCACCATATTTCGACGGGCGAACTCCTGAGAAGTGAGATCGCCAAAGGAACCGAGCTCGGACGTCTGGCCGACAGCTATATCTCCAACGGCGGTCTGATCCCCGACGACCTGATGATCGACATCCTCTCTCACGAGCTCGACCATCCGGCTGCCGGCGAAGGTGTGATTTTCGACGGATTTCCGCGTACAGTAGCCCAGGCCGAGGCTCTCGACAAGATGCTGCGCAGCCGGGGAACCCAACTCCACGGGGTAATAGGTCTGGAGGTCGACGACGACGAGCTGCGTCAGAGGCTTATCGAGCGTGGAAAAGAAAGTGGCCGCAGCGACGACAATCCTCAGGCCATAAACCACCGTCTCGACATCTACCACACCACAACCCGTCCGCTGAAAGATTTCTATACCCGCGCCGGAAAATACCACGGCGTTGACGGCAAGGGATCGGTCGACGACATCTTCTCGAAGATAGCGTCGCATATCGACGCACATCCCGAAGCTCCGAAAGCCCGCGGATAACGGCCCTCACTGTTTTTTGACAAATGTATACCCGCAAGCCATATACTCTCGACCGCACCGTCAGACTTTTTCTGAACATAGCCACTCTCGTGATTGTGGTCTTGCTGGTGAGGTATCTCAAAGATGTTCTGCTGCCGTTTTTCGTGGCGGCGCTCATTGCCTATATCTTCGAGCCGTTCGTACAGTTCAACAGACGCCTCCTTCATCTCAGGGGGCGCATAGTGGCTATTTTTGTCACACTGTTCGAAATGATGACGTTTATTGCGATCGCCTGCTATTTCGTAGTGCCGATGATAGTCAGCGAGGTCAATTCAATGGGCAAGATGCTTTCGGCATACGCATCGTCAGAGCTTAATCTGCCTTATCTTCCGGCGCAGATCCACGATTTTGTCGTGAGAAACGTCAATCTGCGGCAGGTTTCCCACATGCTATCGACATTCGACTGGACCGAGACAATCAAACAAACGCTTTCAACGGCCTGGGACGTGCTTGCCGGCAGTGTGACATTTATCATAAGCGCGGCCTCATGGTGTATAGTGCTGCTCTATGTGATTTTCATAATGGTCGACTATGACCGTCTGGGGCGCCTGTGGCGCAATCTTGTGCCGCCGCGCTACCGTAAGAACGTGTTCAAGGTTCTCAACGATATCAAGACATCGATGAACCTCTACTTCCGCGGTCAGGCGCTGATAGCTTTCCTCGTGGGAGTCCTCTTCGCTGTCGGATTCTCGATCATCGAGATGCCGATGGCAATAATCTTCGGCCTGTTCATAGGCGTGCTGAACATGGTGCCTTATCTTCAGCTTGTCTCTCTCGTGCCGGCAGTGGTGCTCTGCTTTGTGGCTTCGGTGAGCGGCGGAGTCCCATTCTGGCCCATGATGGGGAAATGTATAGCCGTCTATTGTGTAGTTCAGGCTATTCAGGATCTTGTTCTGACCCCTAAGATCATGGGAAAGACGATGGGGCTTAATCCCGCGCTTATTCTGTTGTCGCTGAGCGTATGGGGCTCGCTTCTCGGATTGCTCGGCCTTATCGTAGCGCTTCCGCTGACGACCTTGCTTCTGGCATATTACAATGAGTATGTCATTGACCGCGGACACCGTCATGAGGCGCATATCCTCGAAGATGTCGAGTCGTTTCCTGACGGAGATGACCTGTAACGTTAATATTTTCTGAAACTATGAAATATCTTAAGATACTGATGATAGCCCTTGTGGCTGTTTTGTCGCAGTCGTGTGACGACAATGACCCGCCGCCTCCCTATCCGGGCGGAGGTTTCGAGGAACTTCGTTCGATTCCGATAATGATGCCGCCGATCTGTCCCCCGCAGGTCAATCCGTCGTCGCCTGACGGCTATGCATGGTATGACGAATTCGACGGAGCTGTCACTGTTATCGACTCTTACGACGACCTCTTCTATTACTACAATGAGGCTCAGCTGCGCGAATATCCCGACGCTCTCGATGTCGACTTCCGCTATTCGAGCATCGTCGTACTGACGGCCTACAGCGAATGGAACGTCCTCAGCTATGACTATAGCTATGGCATCGACTACGACGATTATTATAATGATCCATCGCGTAATATCGAGTTCAACGTGTGGTTCCGTATAGGCGGCCCGCGTCCTCCCTACGGCTTCTATGCATTGGCCCAGGCGACAATCGTTGTCGATAAGCTGCGCTACGGAACAGTCATCTATCCCGACATTGATTTCGATTGAACCGCTCAAGCCGGGCGAGCCTGTCATTGTTGGGCTCAGCGGCGGGGCCGACTCGGTAGCTCTGACGGCGCTGCTCGCCCGTGCGGGCTGTCGTGTCGTCGCTGCCCATGTCAACTATGGGCTGCGCGGTGCGGAGTCAGACCGAGACGAGGCTCATGCCAGAGCGGTTGCCGGGAAATTCGGCGCTGCTTTTGAGGTGTTGAGGGCCGATGTCGGCGAACGTTGCCGACGGCATGGTATTTCGGTCGAAATGGCCTGCCGTGAGTTACGGTATGAATGGTTCGAAGAGCTGCGGCGTCGCTACGGGGCGCATTATGTGGCCGTAGGACATCATCGTGAGGATTCCGTCGAGACTTTCTTTCTCAATCTCAGTCGTGGGACAGGGGTGCGCGGTCTGCGCGGTATATCGCGCGTCAACGGTCATATTGTCCGTCCGCTTATAGAGCTTACCCGTGCCGAAATAGAGACTTATGTCGCATCCACCGGAGCGGGTTTTGTCAACGACTCGACAAATGCTGCCGACGGGTTCGCCCGCAACCGCGTGCGCCATCATGTCGTT
This sequence comes from Prevotella sp. CAG:1031, assembly GCA_000431215.1. GTDB lineage: Bacteria > Bacteroidota > Bacteroidia > Bacteroidales > Muribaculaceae > CAG-1031. The sequence continues at coordinate 2,035 of HF985560.1, read as the reverse complement.
CCGGCATTGGAGTCGGTTTGCCCGGGCGCGCTCGACGGCCTGCGCCGGACAATGGCGATTCTTGATGAAGACTCGCGGCTGCTCGACGATTATGCGGCCGGGCTCCGCAAGTGTTTCCGCAGGGGCAACGGGTGGGATTTCTCGACGTTCGACCTCTCTGATCCGCTGGCTTCAGCCAGACTTTATCAGATTCTCGCGCCGTCGGGCTTCAACAGGGCGTCGACCGACGCCATTCTTACCGCGCTCCCTCTGGGGGGAGAACGCCGTTTCGGCTCGTGGCGTCTCGAGCGCAAACGCCTTATGCCTTTCGAGACGGCCGAATACCCTGTACTTGAGTCGGAGCAGCTCGGCGATATCGTGGATCTGTCGGTTTTACCCCGCGACAGAATGAAAGAATTCGCCGACGGGCGTCATCTTATTCTCGATGCCTCGGCTCTCGATGGCGACCATCGTTGGGTCTTCCGCCTATGGAACCGGGGAGACCGTATAAAACTGCTCGGAATGAACGGCTCGCGGTTGGTCAGCGATATTCTCAAAGATCTGCATCTGTCACACGATGATCGGCGACGCACCCGCGTGCTTACGCGCGACGGCGAGTTGCTGTGGATCGAGGGGCTGCGCCAGTCGAGACTGTTTGCCGTTACTGAAACGACTGAGGCGATTGCCGTAGTTGCCTCATCGCTCGAATGACCGCCGCATACCGGGCCTTACATGCAAAGTGAATACGGCTGCGATCTCGCTGCCGTCGCGGCGGTAGGTTATATGGTAGCGTTCTTCGGCAAGCCCCTCGATGCAAAACAGGGCGCAATTGACAGGCTCTCCACCCTGACGCTCTACGCGCCGTTCCTGAATATTGACTTCATATCCTTTTATTGTCACGGCAAGACTGACGGCTCCGGCGGTTGTCATGTCGGGGATTCCACGGCGTGTCACGGCGAGAAGAAGGTCATCGGTGACCGATAGCTCGAGCCACGGTTCGGAAAGAGGATCGTCGACCAGCCCTCCCGCGATAAGCTGTTCGCGGACGGGCCCCGACGATGAGGGTTTCACGCAGGCTGCTATGACTGCTGCCGCTATAAATAGCGCAATAACGCAGATCTCGGTTGTTATGGCAAAAAGTAACACGCTGCAAAGTTGGCTTTTTTTCGTCAAATGAGCAACTCTGCCCATATTTTGGGCTATATTCTATATAAATGGGCGGATTTGCGTTTTTTTTTATAACTTTGCTATCGTATCTTTCTGATTATGGCAAATATCGTATATCCCATCGGAATACAGAGCTTTGTAGAGATTCGTTCTCTCGGCAGCATCTATGTCGACAAGACGGCCCTTGTGCATGAACTTGCCGATACGGGCAAATACTATTTTTTGAGTCGGCCTCGCCGGTTCGGGAAGAGCCTGCTGATCTCGACGCTCCACGAGTATTTCAAGGGTAACCGGGAGTTATTCAAAGGATTGGCCATCGACAGACTCGAATCGGACGAGTGGCCATGCCACCCTGTGCTTCATATCGACTTTAACGGGCGCAACTACGTATCGGCAGCATCTATGTCGACAAGACGGCCCTTGTGCATGAGCTTGTCGATACGGGCAAATACTATTTTCTGAGTCGGCCGCGCCGGTTCGGAAAGAGCCTGCTGATTTCCACTCTGCATGAGTATTTCATCGGGAACCGTGCTATTTTTAAGGGATTGGCCATCGACAGGCTCGAGCCGGGCGAGTGGCCCTCCCACCCTGTGCTTCATATCGACTTTAACGGACAGTTGTATGATTCCAAGACATCGGTGGGTGAGGTCCTGGAAAGCTGTCTGCGCGAATGGGAACGCGAATATGGCGCGTCTGACGCCTCTATGTCCTATGCCCTCCGCTTTGGGGCGGTGATAAAGAACGCTGTTGAGAAGACGGGCCGTCAGGTCGTCGTGCTAATTGACGAATACGACAAGCCTATCCTCGACGTTCTCGGCGACAGGGGGCTCGAAGAGAACAACCGCGAGGTTCTGCGCAGCTTCTACAGTGTCATGAAGTCTCAGGACGC
>HF985559.1 GCA_000431215.1 Prevotella sp. CAG:1031 | reverse complement strand
GGCCGGCGCGATTTGCGCCGGCCGCTTACTGTTTATGGTTTTACTGTTCCATCAGTAATTGAGGTTGTAGATCGTGTTCATGTCGAGGTCGGCCCAGGTGGCGGTTTCTAACAGTTTGCCTGTTGTGCAGTCATAGAACTTTGCGACAACTTTATGACCGCCGGCCCAGAACGGCGCCGATACTCCCCCTTCATAGCCGTTCATTTCGCCGAGAGCGATGCTGTAGTCGGGCTCTGCGTCGTCGTTATTGACGTAGATGTCGACCGTAATATCTACCGACGACATAAAACCACAGGGGAGCTCTTCGGTCAGACGGACACGGCATAGACCGGCAGAGGGGCTGAAGACGAACGATTTCGACTCGTCGGTCTTGAAATTCTTCATCGTGATTTTCTTTCCGTCGTAGGCGGTTATCCACATATCATTGAACAAGCCGCTGCTCTGACTCAGATAATAATGGTCGCCTTCACGGACAGGAATACCGGACATACTGCCGCCTACACAAGAATAGCTGCTGCCCCATTTGACAGCCGAACGGTTATATCCGAACGCCTGGGGCCAGTTGGTGGTTGTGAAAATCATGAACGACATGTCCTGCTCGCCGAGCCATACGCCCTCCATAGTTTCGATAAACTGAACGTTGGTGGGAACGGTGAACGAGTTTCCTCCATCGGGCTCGTCATCGTCGGAACAGGAAACCAGCGGGAAGCACAAAGCGACGGCGAAGAGCATCACGAGGTAATAAAAAGGCTTTTTCATAAAATAGATTTTATAATCAAAAAAGTATTCAGCTACAAATACATAACAAAATTTACAAATTACCCCCCCCGAATGTTAAATACGCTTAAACAGACAAAGGACTGTGCCGGAAAGCACAGCCCCTTGTTATCATCTGATTGGCGGGATTCAGTCTTTTGAGAGCGGGACGGCGTAGTAGCGTTTCTGGCCGGTCGGATAGATGCCGGTTATGAACATTACGGGATCGCTGTCGCTCTTGACGATGGCGTTGTAAAGCTTCTCGACATCGTCGGCGTCGGTCACGCGAGAATTGTTGATGTCGAGGATTATGAAGCCGTCTTTGATGCCGGCGTCTTTGAACAGGCCGTCTTTGAGACCGATGACCTCGAGACCGGCGCGGATGCCGAGCGAGCGGCAGGTTTCCTCACTGGCGGCGCGGAATGCGCAACCGAGCTCGGTGACGCTTCCGGGCTGGGTCACCTTGGTGTTGCCCTGAGAGTTGCGCAGTGTCACCATGACCTCGCTTGTCTTGTTGTCGCGGACGTAGGTCACCTTGACTTTGTCGCCGGGACGATAGCGGGCGACCTGCTCGTGGAGCTGGGCGATAGTCTTGACGGGCTGACCGCCGAGGGCTATGATGACGTCGCCTTTCTTCAGGCCGGCCTCGCGTGCGGCCGAGAGATCGGAGACCTCTTCGATGACAGCTCCTTCGTTGACAGCCGTGATACCTTTTTCTTTGGCAATCTTCGAGTTAAGCTCGGAGATGGTGATACCGAGCACGGCGCGCTGCACGGCGCCATACTGGCGTATGTCACTGACGACTTTCTTGACAATCGATGTCGGGATAGCGAACGAGTAGCCCGAATAAGATCCGGTGTTCGAATAGATTGCCGTGTTGATTCCGACAAGCTCACCGGCGAGGTTCACCAGAGCTCCGCCGCTGTTGCCGGGATTGACGGCGGCATCGGTCTGGATATAGCTCTCGATGCCCATGTTGCGCGAGTGGGTCACCTGCGAGATACTGCGGGCCTTTGCCGACACGATACCCGAGGTCACTGTCGAGGTGAAGCCGAAGGGGTTGCCCACGGCGAGCACCCATTCGCCGATCTTCAGCTTGTCGCTGTCGCCCATGGGGATGACAGGCAGTTCCCTGGCATCGATCTTGATCAGAGCGAGGTCGGTAGTGGGATCAGAGCCTACGACGGTAGCGTTGAACGTGCGGTTATCGTTAAGAGTCACTTCGAGACGTTCGGCACCGTCGATGACATGATTGTTGGTGACGATATAGCCGTCGTCGCTGATAATGACGCCCGATCCCAGTCCGAGCTGACGCTGGGCCGACTCATCGTCGCTGTCGCCCCCGCGCTGACGGGGCTGAGGCTGAGGCTGCTGGCGGCGCGGTGTTCCGAAGAAAAAGTCGAAGAGGTCGTCGCCGAACGGGTTGAATCCGCCCTGATTGCCATACTGCATACGCGGAGTGGCGAAGCTCTTGATCGAGACTACGCCGTTGACGGTCGACTCGGCGGCCTTGGTGAAGTCGGTGTTGGCCGGAGCGGCAACAGCGGCCGTACGGTAGAACTTGTTCTGCCCGGCGGCCTGCTCCGCGGGAGTGCCTTCGGAATTACTGTTCATAGTGAAGAGACTCGCACCGGGGAGTCCGGTAGCGGCCGACAGACGGCCGATAGAGAAAACTGTGGCTCCGCTGCACACGATGGCTACCGCGGCTGTCAGAGCGAGCTGTTTAAACTGGTTCTTGTTCATAATCAAAAATAATGAGCATTTTTTCAACTATGACGGCAAAAACCGCGCCTTATTACACGTCGACAACGATTGCTTAAAAATTTTTAAACATTGGCCATGTTTTTTCAATTCTTTTTGCATTGTCGGGGGTGAATAGCTACTTTTGCAGATATGAAGCTCACAAAAGCCCTTGTCAGTGTCATGACAATTGTCGCGCTGGCCGGTCCGGCAGCCGGCCTCATGACCTCTTGCTCGTCATCGAAACAGGCGGCGTCGGTCGTGACCCGGCGTCAAAACAACGGTTCGAAGAAAGAGCCGTCACTGAAGCCGCCACGGCTCGAGGCCGACGCCCCGGACAGCTGGCGCTCGCTCTACAGCGAGGGGTGCAAATGGCTCGGCACACCTTATAAATACGGGGGCAACGACCGCAACGGTGTCGACTGTTCGGGCCTGATGGTAGCCATCTACCGCGACGCCCTTAACATAAAACTTCCGCGCACGTCGCGGCAGCAGAGCGAATGGTGCCGGCGCGTCGACATCAAGAACCTACAGCCGGGCGATCTCCTTTTCTTCGACACTTCGCGCGACCGCAACGGAAAGGTAAGCCATGTCGGCCTCTATCTCGGAAGCGGAGAAATGCTTCATTCATCGACAAGCCGTGGCGTTATTGTCAGCGCGATCGTCGACAATTATTATTCGGAACGGCTTCTGGCCTGCGGGCGAGTGGCCGAGATGGGGAGCGACAGGCCGGGCAAGGCTGATAAGCCCAATGAGACCAATAAGGCTAATAGGGCCAATAAGCCTAATGAGGCTAATAGGCCCGACAGCGACCATCGCGCGGCGGTTTTAGGCTCGCTGATCGAAGAGAAACTCGACTCTATTTTCGTCAACGCCGACCATTGACAATCTCATAACCAACCACTGAAACAACAATGACAAAACCCGACCGCCGGACAGCCCCGGAAGTATCTGTTCCGGGAAACCTTATAATGCCCCCTGTCGAATCGCTGATTCTCGCCAACGGCGCGCGTCTGGCGTGCTACTCCGGCGGCGACGCCGACGTCAACAGCCTGACAGTGGCCATCGGAGGGGGCACAGCCGAAGAGGAGGTTGCCGGCCTGACATCGCTGACCAACGCAGTGGCCGTCGACGGCACAACGACAATGACCTCCGAAGAGATTGCCGAAGTGCTTGATTTCAACGGCTCGTGGACATCGGGCAATGTCGGTCTCCACCGTTCAACCCGCCATTTCTTCTCGCTCAACAGCCGCTTCGACGACGTTCTGCCGGTTATCGCCGACATCATTGAGTCGCCGGTATTTCCCGACCACGAGAGCGCTGTCGGCTGCGAGAAAAGCGCGCGTCAGGCCGAACTCGAACGCGAAAAAGAGCGGTTCTACTCCGACAACGAAGTGAACAGGCTTCTGAAAGGACGCCGGAGCCGGTCTGCCCGCGTCGCCGAACCCGACGAGCTGAGGGCGCTGACAGCCGACGACCTGCGCCGGGCCTACCGCCGGGCGTTCAATCCGCTCAACATGACGGTCTATCTCTCAGGGCGGCTGACGCCTCATATCGTCGACGCCGTAGCCTCGCGTTTCGAAGCCATGAAAGCGCACGGCGAGGGGGTCGGGCCGGCTGCTTCAGACTTCAAAGCCGACGGCAAGCCGCGACGTGTCGACATCCCGCGGCCGGGTGCGCTCCAGAGCGCCATCTCGGCGGGCATAGCCACCCCCGTAGGCCGTCGCGACGACGACTACGAGATGCTTCGCATCGCCGTTGTCGCCTTAGGGGGATATTTCGGCAGCCGCCTGATGCTCAACATCCGCGAGGACAAAGGCTATACCTACGGCATCGGGGCCTCTCTGATGGGCTATCCCGACGAGAGTTTCCTCAGAATCTCGACCCAGTGCGACAACCGCTATGCCAACAGCGTCATCGACGAGATCCGCGCCGAGCTGCTGCGTCTGCAAAGTCCCGACAGCTTCAACGCCGACGAAATAGAACGCCTGCGCTCTTTCGTCACTACCCTGCTCACTGCAGAGCTCGACAGTCCGTTCGCCATCATGAACCATCACGCCGTTCTCGACGACGTCGGCGCTCCGGCCGACTATTTCGCGCGCCTGCAGCGGGCTCTGGCATCGATGACTCCAGAGAGTCTTGCCGGAATGGCCCGCCGTTATCTCTCGCCCGAAAACCTCTATATCGCAGTGGCAGGCGACATAAGAAAACAGCAGGTTAACGTAGTTTAACGCCAGGCGGTGTCCAACAATAGCGGTGTGAGCAGTGTTTTCTAAAATAGAAATTACTAACAACAAACACCTTTACTATTATGAACACCGCACCTCTTCAAGGAATCAAGGTAGTTGACCTCACAGAAGTACAATCAGGCCCGTCGTGCACACAGCTTCTCGCTTGGCTTGGCGCCGAAGTCATAAAAATCGAACGTCCGGGAAAAGGGGACGCAACCCGAAAAGAACTTCAGTTCGACCCCGACTGCCCCAGCTATTACTTCCTCCAGCTCAACAGCGACAAGAAATCTATCTCGCTCGACTGCAAGACGCCCGACGGCAAGGAGGTGCTCACAAAACTCATCAAGGAGGCTGATATTTTCGTAGAGAACCTTCATCCGGGAGCAGCCGACAAGCTCGGATTCTCATGGGAAGCCGTCCATGCCCTAAACCCGCGCTGTATCTACGGAACAATCAAGGGTTTCCCCCAGTCATCGAAATACAAAGACCTCAAAGCCTACGAACCTGTGGCTCAGGTAACGGCGGCAGCCGCCTCGACAACAGGCTGGTATGAGGGAGAATACAACATCCCGACCCAGAGCGGTGCCGCCCTTGGCGACTCGAATACCGGCATGCACCTGACAATCGGTCTTCTGGCCGCTCTTGTCCAGCGCGAAAAGACCGGCGAGGGAGTATTCGTCTACCAGTCGATGCACAACGCCTGCCTCAACCTCTGCCGAATCAAGACCCGCGACCAGCTGACCCTCGACAAGCTCGGCTATCTGACCCAGTTCCCCCAGTACCCCAACGGCAAGTTCGGCGACTTCGTTCCGCGTTCGGGCAACACCGAAGGCAGCGGCGTTCTCGGCTGGACTTATCCATCGCTCGGCTATGAAACCGACCCGAACGCCTATGTCTACATCATCTTCCAGCGCGATGCCAAATCGTTCGAAAAAGCCTGTCAGGCATTCGGCTTCGAAGACTGGCTGACCAACCCCGACTTCAACACCGCCGACGCCCGCGACCGTCACAAAGAGGAAATCATTGCCCGCGTAACCGAATGGAGCAAGACCCGCACAAAATTCGAAGCGACCGAGCAGTTGTCGAAATTCGGCGTTCCCGTAGGCCCCGTTCTCTCGACTAAGGAAATTATGGACGACCCGACCCTTTACGACGGCAACACTCTGGTCAAGATCAATCAGGGAGGCAAAGTCGGCGAATTCGTGACCGTCGGTGTGCCCTTCACAATGAGCAACTATCAGCCGACCTACGGCCCCTGCCCGACTCTCGGCGGCAACACCGACGAGATTCTGACCTCGCTCGGCTACAGCGCCGACCAGATAGCCGAGATGGCCAAGAACGGCACCACCGCGCCGCTGCCGGCCACCGACGCTCCGGCCACAAAAGCCTGACAATTATCTACAATCACGGGAGGCCACAACAGCCTCCCGTGAAAACGACTATTAATCAACAACCACAGTTTCAACTTAAAGCTTCGAAAAAAAATGGCTAACCAACCCCTCAACATAAAGCCGGGCCAGCCGCTTCCCGCCTCAGCAACCGGAGGGCCGACCTTCCCGGATCAGGTCACAGGAATGCGCGTGCTTGCCATGTCGCTCCACAAGATCGGCGTCGACAAGATGTATGGTCTCGTCGGCATTCCCGTTACAGAAGTCGCCTATATCGCTCAGGAAGAGGGCATCAAGTTTGTCGGCTTCCGCCATGAGCAGCAGGCCGGCATGGCCGCCGCCACCCACGGCTTCCTGACAAAGACACCGGGCGTTCTGCTGACAGTCAGCTCTCTCGGTTTTCTCAACGGCCTGACATCTACCATCAACGCCACCGTCAACTGCTACCCGATGATCCAGATCTCTGGTTCGAGCGACCGCGACACCGTCGACATGCAGCAGGGAGCCTACGAGGAACTCGACCAGTTCGCCGTAGCGCGCCCGCTTGTCAAAGCCGCCTACCGCGTCAACAAGCCTGAAGACATCCCGACGGCCGTTGTGCGCGCCTATCGCGCAGCCATCAGCGGACGCCCCGGCGGCGTCTATCTCGACATGACGGTAGCGAGCCTCGGAGGTGTCATCGACGCCGACAAAGCCAACGCTCTCATCGACGCCATGATTCCGCCGGTCGACCCCGTGGCCGAAGTCGCTCCCAATGCCGATTCGGTCAAGCGTGCGGCCGACCTCATCGCCGGCGCCCGTAAGCCGGTGTTCCTGCTGGGTAAAGGAGCCGCCTATGCTCAGGTCGACGACAAGATCAGGAATCTGATCGAATCGACAGGCATTCCATACTACCCCATGTCGATGGCAAAGGGTCTGCTGCCCGACAACCATCCGCTGAGCGCCCTGTCGGCCCGCTCTACGATAATGAAAGAAGCCGATGTGGTCGTCCTCGTAGGCGCCCGCCTTAACTGGCTTCTGTCGCGCGGCCATGGCAAATGGAATCCCGACGGAAAGTTCGTTCAGCTCGACATCGACCCGGTCGAAATCGACTGCAACCGCCATATCGCCGCTCCCGTTGTCGGCGACCTCGGACTGTCGCTCGACGCCCTATCGGCCGCTCTGGCCGGATGCAAGCTCTCGGCCGACCCGCAGTGGGTCAAAGAGATTCAGGCCATCACCGTGGCCAAGAACGCGTCTTTCGCCAAACGGCTTGAGCCGCAGACCGCACCGATGACCCACTGGAGCGCCCTCTCGGCCGCCAAGAAAGTCATCGAAGCCAACCCCGACGTCATTTTGGTCAATGAAGGCGCCAACACCCTCGACGACACGCGCGACGCCATCGACATGTCGCTGCCGCGCCACCGCATCGACTGCGCCACCTGGGCCATCATGGGAATGGGAATGGGCTCGGCCATCGGCGCCGCCGTCGCTACCGGCAAGCAGGTTGTCGCAATCGAAGGCGACAGCGCGTTCGGCTTCAGCGGCATGGACTTCTCGACGATATGCCGCTTCAATCTGCCGGTCACCGTCTGTATCTTCAACAACGGCGGCATCTACAACGGCATCGGTGTGAGCCTCAGCAACGACGGCGATCCGGCCCCGACAACCCTCGATGTCAAAGCCCGCTACGACAAGCTCGCCGAAGCCTTCGGCGCACAGAACTACTATGTGACGACTCCGGCAGAGTTCGCCACAGCCCTGACCGAGGCCATAGCCTCGAAAAAGCCCTGCCTCATCGACGTTCAGCTCGCCGCCGACTCGGGCAAGGAAAGCGGACACATCGGCTATCTGAATCCGTCGCCGCTGATCGACATCGAAGTATAACAGCCGTAAAACTCGAAGTATGGAACATATAATACTATACGCCATAGTCCCGATAATCGTGGTCATGGCATTGGGATACTTCTCGGGAAAGGCCGGGTCGTTCAACGGCAACGACGCACGCACGCTCAACAAGGTCGTTCTTAACTACGCCCTTCCTGCGGCCCTGTTCGTGTCGATCATCAAGGCCAACCGCGAGATGCTCGCCGTCGATCTGAAGCTGACAATAGTTTCGTTCGTGGTTCTGATAGCGATGTTCTTCGTGGTTTATCTGGTTTTCCGCTATATGTTCAAGGACACGGTCGGAGAATCGGCCGTCAGCGCCCTTATCAGTGGTTCGCCGACAATCGGATTCCTCGGCTTTGCCGTTCTTCAGCCTATCTTCGGAACGCTGCCTACAGTGGGCCTCGTGGTCGCCATCGTCTCGATCGAGGTCAACGCCATCGGAATTCCTATCGGCCTCGCTCTTCTGAAGATGGGCAACGCCGAAAAGGGTGTTACCGCCGACGGAGGCAAAAAGCCAAGCGCATGGCTGCCCGTTCTGAACGCCCTGAAAGAGCCTGTGGCATGGGTGCCTATCGTAGCGGTGATTCTCGTGTTGCTCGGTGTCGAATGGCCCGACTATCTCAACCCTTCGTTCGACCTTATCAAAGGCGCCAACGCCTCGTGTGCGGTATTCGCAGCCGGTATAACCCTGTCGTCGGTCAAGATCCAGATAAACTGGCAGGCATGGGCAGGTGTGATCCTGAAGCTTATCGCTATGCCTCTGGCAATCCTCGTTGTCGGCCTGCTCTGCCACATGGATCCGACGAACCTGAAGATGCTCGTTGTCTGCGCGGCCCTTCCGCCTGCCTTCTCGGGCATTATCATCGCCAGCCGCTATAACACCTACGTGGCAACCGGAACAAGCTCGCTGTTCCTCTCCGTTATCTGCTTCATGTTCATGTGCCCGATATGGATCGCCATAACCGAAGCCTGCATAACGAGGTTCTACTGATAAATTCTAATTCCTTTCTGTCAAATTTCCAGACTCATCGTGAGCCGCCATTGAACGGCGGCTCACGCATGATGATGACCTACGGCAACATATATGTGGCCACCGTAGCCCTCGGAGCCAACTATTCCCAGATCATCACCGCCATGCGCGAGGCCGAGGCTTATCCCGGGCCGTCGATAATCGTGGCCTACTGCCCCTGCATCAACCACGGAATACGCGGACGGCATGTCGCATTCCATAGTCGGGGAACGCGATGCCGTCCGCGCCGGCTACTGGCCTCTGGTGCGCTATAACCCGGCAGCCGCCGAGCCGCTGACCGTAGACTGCGCCGCCCCCGACGGAAAGCTGATCGACTATATCAACAATGAAAACCGCTACGCCGACGTGCGCATGATTTCGCCGAACGACGCCGACCGCCTACAGCCCTTGCTTCAGAAGCGCCTCTACAGTGTCTTCTCGAATCTGGCTGCCTCGGTCAAGCTGCCTCGGGTTCCCGGTTAGACATGTTCCGCACCGCCCGTCGGGGATTGAACCTGACGGCGCGGTGCGGCGTTGTTGTTATAAAGTATGTAAAATATGGAACGTATCGTTGTTATAGGCGGAGGATTCGCCGGACTGAATTTCATCAAGCATATCGACCGTAAACGGTTTGAAGTTATTGTCGTTGACCGCAATAACTACCACAGCTTCCCGCCGCTGTTCTATCAGGTGGCGTCGGCCGGCCTCGAACCGGCCTCGATCTCTTTTCCCTTCCGGCGCGAAATGCGCAAGAAGCGCATAAAGGGAGTGAAATATAACTATGGCTGCGTGAAGACGATCGACCTCGCCCGTCGGTGTGTAGTCACCCAGTTCGAGACCGTGCCGTTCGACAAGCTCGTCATTGCCGCCGGAACGACCAATAACTTCTTCGGCAACACAGGCCTGAGGGAACATGTCTACACCCTGAAATCGACCTCCGAAGCTCTACGCTGCCGCAACGCCGTTCTCGAAAGGCTCGAACGGGCGTCGGTTTCGTCCGACCCTCAGGAGCGCAGGCGCCTGCTGACCTTCGTCGTCATCGGCGGAGGGCCCACAGGAGTCGAGATGGCCGGCGCGCTCGGCGAGATGAAGCGATATATAATAAAACGTGAATATCCGCGAATCAGGCCCGAAGAAGTGCGGATAATCCTTCTCGAAGGGTCGCCGTGTCTGTTAGGAGCAATGAGCGCCAAAGCGCAGCACGACGCCTTGCGCGACTTAGGCTCGCTGATGGTCGACGTCAGGCTCGGCACACTGATGAAAAGCTACGAAGATGGAGTTATAACTCTCGCCGACGGTACCACTATAGATTCCGAAACCGTTATCTGGACGGCCGGAATAACCGGGACACTTTTTGAAATCGTGGGATCAGACCTCAGGCAAGGGCCCGGAGGACGGTTTGTGACCGACGACTGCTGCCGAGTCGAGGGCGCCGAAGGGGTCTATGCTCTGGGCGACATCGGCATCCATATCACCGACGACCATCCGCGCGGACTGCCTCAGCTTGCCCAGGTGGCCATTCAGCAGGGTGTCTATCTCGCGAAATGCCTCAGCGCCGGAAAATTCGAGCGCCCGTTCCGGTATAGAGACAAGGGGACTATGGCGACCATCGGGCGCAACCGCGCCGTCGTCGACATGGGCCGTATCCACGTCGGCGGCCTCGCGGCGTGGCTGATGTGGATGTTTGTCCATCTCATGTCGCTGCTCGGGATGAGAAACCGCGTCATTGTGCTGATAAACTGGATCTGGAGCTACTTCACCTTCAATACCTCGCTGCGCCTGCTGATAATCGCAGCCCGACTGCCACGTCGACGCGGCCCCGAGGAATAGCCGCCCCGGCCGGAGTTTTTTCGTGCGCGGCGTAATGTTTTAGCGAAATTTAAGCTATATTTGCGTCGGACATCCGCGGGAGCCAGCCGTAGAGACGGCGCCACGGCTCTGCGGTGGCTAATACCATGACACAATTACAGCAATAACTATGGACAGGATTTTAAGCAATGTAGAGAGAGTCTACAACAATGGTGCGACTCATCGGTTTCCGACCAATGTGCCGTATGTCACGGTCGACAATTTTCCGAAATTAGGCAAGCTTGCCGCGATGAGATTTCTGGAGTGGGTCAGCGACAACCCCGAGGGTGTGATCAGCCTTCCGACGGGGAAGACTCCGGAATATTTCATCGAATGGGTCAGGCGCGCGCTCGAGCGGTGGGACAGCGCCGAGGGACGCCTCATGCGCGAGGAAAGCGGGCTGACCGTAGACCGCCGACCCGACCTCAGCGGCCTGCGCTTCGTGCAGATCGACGAGTTCTATCCCATCGATCCCCGGCAGCACAACAGCTTTTATAATTACGTTCAGAAATATTATGTCGGAGGATTCGGACTAGACCCGAAGAGAGGTCAGTTTATCAACTGCGATGAGATTCCTCTTCCGGGAGGCCGGAGATTCACTGAGGTGTTCGCCGACGGAGCTGTCGATCTCGGTCTCCGCTACCGTGAGCCGAAAAGCCGGTCAGAAGAGCTTCAGCAACAGTCGATATTCATGATCGATGACTGGTGTGCGGCCTACGAGCAGCGCATACGCGACATGGGAGGCATAGGATTCTTCTTAGGCGGCATAGGCCCTGACGGACATATCGCATTCAACACCCGCGGCAGCGACCCCCATTCGACTACGCGCCTTACCCACACCAATTTCGAGACACAGGCCGCCGCAGCCGGCGACCTCGGCGGAATCGAGGTGTCGCGCACAAAGCCGGTCATCACGATCGGGCTCGACACAATAACCTATAACAAAGACTGTGTGGCGATAATCTTTGCCGCCGGCGAGGCGAAAGCAGAGGTCGTCGCCGACGCCCTCGAGAAAAAACCGTCGAATCTCTATCCGGCATCGGTTCTGTCGCGTCTGCCAGCCGCCCGCTTCTACCTGACGCGCGGTGCGGCGTCGATGCTTCACGAATCGGTCTACGACTACTATACCTCATCGCCCTGGACTCAGGCGAAAACCGATCGCGCCGTGCTCGAATACTGCAACCGCGCGGGCAAATATGCCGACAAGGTCACCGTCGACGAGCTTCGCCGCGACGAATATTGCAGCTTGATTCCCGACCTCGGCGACCACACCATTCAGTCGGTTATCGACTCGCTCAAACATAAGATCGAACTCGGCACGGCCTCGCCGGGCGGCCAGATGTTTTTCCACACCGGCCCCCACCACGACGACATCATGCTCGGTTTCCTGCCGCATATCCACCGCATATCGCGCAACGAGACCAACAAGTCGCACTTCGCCGTCATGACCTCGGGCTTCAACGCCGTCACCAATGACTTCCTTATAGACGCCCTGACCGATACGCTGCGTTTTATCGAAGAGGGGCGCATCGAAATGCTCCGCTACCCCGATTTCTTCGAGAAAGGCTATAAACTCAAACGCAGCAAGGACACCTACCACTGCCTGATCCACGTCGCCTCGGGCAACACCGACGAGCGGCGCCGCGGCTTCGCCCACCGCCTCGTGCGCGATTTCATCGAGATTTGGGGCATCGACAGCGTCGACGCGCTGAAAGCCAAGCTGCGCGAGGTCATAGCCGAGACCCGTGCCAGCTACGCCGGTGAAAAGATGTCGGCTGAAATACGTCTGCTCAAGGGCATGATACGCGAGTTCGAGGAAGAGATGGTCTGGGGATTCTTCGGCATCAAAGACGACAGCATCCACCACCTTCGCCTCGGCTTCTACACCGGCGACATCTTCACCCAGCAGCCGACTCTCGACCGCGACGTCATGCCGGTGCTCGAACAGCTGCGCGCCATCCGCCCGACCGTCATCAGCCTCGCCTTCGATCCCGAGGGAAGCGGCCCCGACACCCATTACAAGGTTCTCCAGACCATAGCCGAGGCCGTCCGCGAATGGGGCAAGGAAGAAGACCTCAGCAACCTTAAGATATGGGGCTACCGCAACGTATGGTTCAGGTTCCTGCCGTCGGAGGCGACGCATATCGTGCCTGTGTCGCTCAACGCCATGGGCGTTTTCGACAACGCATTCAGCAACTGCTATGCCAGTCAGGTCAACGCCTCGTTCCCGAGCTACAAGCTCGACGGCAAGTTCAGCGATCTGGCCAAGCGGATATGGGTCGACCAGCTGTCGCAGGTACAACGCGTTCTCGGCAAGCCCTTCTTCTATCAGAATGAGAGTCCGCGCATCCGCACGACCCACGGCCTGCTCTTCTTCAAGGAGATGACCGCCGCCGAATTCCTCGACTCGGCGCGCGAGCTCCAGAAGTCGGTGGGCGGCTGATCGCTCCCGCCCGCACCACAACAATCCCGATTAATCCCGGCCAACCCCGATTAATCGGGATTGCCGGCTAACGGGGCGATGTCGGATTTTTTTCGTAATTTTGCAGCGGAATGAAAAGAATCAGAAACTTTTGCATAATAGCCCATATCGACCACGGCAAATCGACGCTGGCCGACAGGCTTCTGGAGCGCACGGCCACCGTGGCTCCTAAAGATATGGAGGCTCAGGTTCTCGACGACATGGACCTCGAGCGCGAGCGCGGCATAACGATCAAGAGCCACGCCATCCAGATGAACTACCGCGCCAAAGACGGCGAAGACTATACGCTGAACCTTATCGACACTCCGGGACACGTCGACTTCTCCTATGAGGTGTCGCGCTCTATCGCTGCCTGCGAGGGCGCGCTGCTGATTGTCGACGCCAGCCAGGGAATCCAGGCCCAGACGATCTCGAATCTCTACATGGCCCTGATGAACGACCTGACGATTATTCCGGTCATCAACAAGGTCGACCTCGATTCGGCGAAGCCCGAGGAGGTCGAGGACGAAATTATCGAGCTGTTGGGCTGCGACCGCTCGGAGATTCTGCGCGCCAGCGGCAAGACAGGCTTCGGCGTCGACGAGGTTCTGGACGCCGTCGTAGAGCGCATCCCCGCCCCGAAGGGCGACCCCGAGGCTCCGCTCCAGGCACTGATCTTCGACTCGGTGTTCAACCCGTTCCGCGGCATCATAGCCTATTTCAAGATTGTCAACGGCACGATCTCGACCGACGACTTCGTCAAGTTCGTCAACACCGGCAAGGAATACCACGCCGACGAGATCGGCATCCTCAGGCTCGACATGGTTCCGCAGAAGACCCTCTCGGCCGGAAATGTCGGATATATAATCTCGGGCATCAAGACCAGCCGCGAAGTGAAGGTCGGCGACACGATAACCCACGTCTCGCGTCCCTGCGAAAAAGCCATCGAGGGCTTCGAGGAAGTCAAGCCGATGGTCTTCGCCGGCGTCTACCCTATCGAGACCGAAGACTTCGAGAACCTGCGCGCCTCGCTCGAGAAGCTTCAGCTCAACGACGCCTCGCTGACGTTCCAGCCCGAATCGTCGGCGGCACTCGGCTTCGGCTTCCGCTGCGGCTTCTTAGGCCTGCTCCACATGGAGATCATCCAGGAGCGTCTCGGCCGCGAGTTCGACATGGACGTCATCACAACGGTTCCGAACGTCAGCTACCGTGTCTACGACAAGCAGGGCAACATGACCGAGGTCCACAATCCCTCGGGGCTGCCTGACCTGACGCTGATAGACCGTATCGAAGAGCCCTACATACGCGCCACGGTAATTACCGCCGCCGACTATATCGGGCCTATCATGACCCTCTGCCTCGGCAAGCGCGGCGAGCTCGTCAAGCAGGAATATATCTCGGGCAACCGAATGGAGATAACTTTCGACCTTCCGCTGGGCGAGATCGTCATAGACTTCTACGACAAGCTTAAATCGATCTCGAAGGGATATGCGTCGTTCGACTATCACCTCCACGGCTTCCGTCCGAGCCGTCTGGTCAAGCTCGACATTCTTCTCAACGGCGAGAGCGTCGACGCCCTGTCGACACTGACCCACGCCGACAACGCCGAGCGGTTCGGACGCCGCATGTGCGAGAAGCTCAAGGAGCTCATTCCGCGCCAGCAGTTCGACATTGCCATCCAGGCCGCCATCGGCGCCAAGATCATAGCCCGCGAGACAATCAAGGCTGTGCGCAAAGACGTGACAGCCAAATGCTACGGCGGCGACATCTCGCGAAAGCGCAAACTTCTCGAAAAGCAGAAAAAAGGAAAGAAGCGCATGAAGCAGATCGGCAATGTCGAGGTTCCGCAGAAAGCATTCCTTGCCGTTCTCAAACTCGACTGACGCCATGATAGAATATATCCGCGGCGCCGTCGCCGAGCTGACCCCCACCTACGTTGTCATCGAGACAGGAGGCATCGGCTACATTGCCGGAATATCGCTGACGACCTACGCCGCTTTCGAGAACCGCGCCGAAGTCAAGGCCCTCATCCACGAGATTATCCGCGAAGACACCCGCGACCTCTTCGGCTTCGCCACAGCCGAGGAGCGCGACCTCTTCCGCCTGCTCATAGGCGTCAGCGGCATAGGCGCCAACACAGCGCGCACAATCCTCTCGGCCTATAATCCCGCCGAGCTGGCCTCGATAATCACCGGAGGCGAACACGCCCGGCTCAAAAGCGTCAAGGGCATAGGAGCAAAAACTGCCGAAAGAATCATTGTCGACCTGCGCGACAAAATAAAAGCCACAGACACTACGTTTAATCAACAGCCGGAAAACCGAGGCGAAGTCTTCGACGAAGCAAAGGCGGCCCTGGTCATGCTCGGATATCCGAAGCAGGCTGTGGCAAAAATCCTCGCCAGAATCTTCGACGCCGACCCGCTGATA
The DNA here is from genome assembly GCA_000431215.1 of Prevotella sp. CAG:1031. Lineage (GTDB taxonomy): Bacteria > Bacteroidota > Bacteroidia > Bacteroidales > Muribaculaceae > CAG-1031. The sequence continues at coordinate 31,795 of HF985559.1, read as the reverse complement.
AAAGTCGAGGGAGCTATCAGAAAAGCACTTACAATGCTCTGATTGTTCCGGACATCAAGAACGGCGTTCCGGCCCGACAGATGAAAGGCATCAGTGCGTCAAATATAGTGAAAACCGCAGTTGCGACAGCTATCGTTGTCGTAACCGCCGTTTTATTCACCGCGCGCAGCCAGAGCCCGTTCGTCACCCCCGGATTCACGCCTCCGCCCCCGGTAATGCCGGCAGCCCCGATAAACGCGGCCGACTCGATAATGCTTCCGCTGCCCGTCGGGCAATTCATTCCGCAGAGCTACGAAGACCTCGTCGCCGACGAATTCTCGGCCGACCTCCAGACTCCGTCGAATATCACGACCCAGGCCGAATATGACCCGGCCACAGGCTGCTATATCGTCCACACCCGTCTGGGAGACATGGACATAGTAACCCCTTTCATGCTGTCGGCCCAGCAATACAACGACTGGCAGATGCGCAAGCAGATGACCGAATATTACCGCGAGCGCAATCTGGCCCAGGCCCAGAACAAAGACAAAGAGCCGTTCAATATCTTCGACATGAACTTCGCCTTAGGGCCCCTCGAGAAGATATTCGGCCCCGGAGGCGTTCAGCTGAAGACTCAGGGCAACGTGCAGGTCAAGATGGGGATAACGTCGAACAAGACCGACAATCCCTCGTTGTCGCTGACCTCCCGCCGCAAGACATTCTTCGACTTCGACCAGAAAATCCAGGCCACCATCAACGCCAGCGTCGGCGACCGCATGAAATTCAACATGACCTACAACACCGACGCCACCTTCGACTTCGACTCGAAAAACCTCAAGCTGGCCTACGAGGGGAAAGAAGACGACATCGTCAAGACCATCGAAGCCGGTAATGTCAGCATGACGACAGGATCGTCGCTCATACGCGGCTCGACGGCGCTTTTCGGCATCAAGACCCAGCTTCAGTTCGGCAAACTGACGGTGACCGGCCTCGTGTCGCAGCAGAACAGCGAATCGAAGAGCGTAAGCTCGAAAGGGGGTGCCCAGACAACCGACTTCAAGATACGCGCCGACGAGTATGACGAGAACCGCCACTTCTTTCTGGCCCAGTATTTCCGCGACAACTACGACAACTTCGCGTCGAAGCTGCCCTACGTGTCGTCGGGCATACAGATAACGCGCATCGAAGTCTGGATAACCAACAAGCAGAGCAACTATTCGCAGAGCCGCAACCTCGTGGCCTTCGCCGACATCGGCGAGAGCGAGGTCATGACCTCGGGCCACTGGCTGACGAACAACTATCCACCCGTGCCCAGCAACCAGTCGAACAATCTGCTCGAGACTATCAAGACTGAATATCCGGGAGCTCGCAATATCAACACCATCACCCAGGCACTGCAGCCTCTGGCCGATTTCGGAATCACCGGCGGACGCGACTACGAAAAGGTCGAGAGCGCCCGCCTGCTCGGCGAAAGCGAATACACCCTGAACTCTTCGCTGGGCTATATCTCGGTCAAAAGCGCCCTGAACAGCGACGAAGTCCTCGCCGTGGCCTACGAGTATACCTGGCAGGGACAGGTCTACCGCGTCGGCGAATTCTCGTCGGACATAACCGGCAACGACCAGGCCCTGTTTGTCAAGATGCTCAAGGCCACCACCATCGACCCACGCCTGCCGGCCTGGAAGCTGATGATGAAAAATGTCTACTCTCTGGGGGCATATCAGGTTCAGAAACAGAACTTCCGCCTCAACATCAAGTATCTCAACGACACCACTGGCACCGAGATCAACTATCTGCCCGTTCCGTCGATTTCCGACAAGCCCCTTCTGCAGGTAATGAATCTCGACCGCCTCGACTCGAATCAGGAAGCTAATTCCGACGGAATATTCGACTTTCTCGAGGGCTACACCATAATATCGCAATCGGGCAAGATCATCTTCCCCGTCGCCGAGCCTTTCGGCAGCAATCTCGCCCGTAAGATCAACGACCCCGTTCTGACCGAGCAATACTGCTATCAGGAACTTTACGACAGCACCCTCGTAGTAGCTCGCCAGTTCGCTACAAAGAACAAATTCGTCCTCGCCGGCAAATATCAGGCCAGCAACGGAGCGCAGATACGCCTCGAAGCCATGAACGTTCCGCGCGGATCGGTCGTCGTCACCGCCGGAGGCGTCGTGCTGACCGAAAACAGCGACTATACGGTCGACTACGCCATGGGCATAGTGACCATCACCAACCAGTCGATAATCGACTCGGGACAGAGCATCAACGTCACTCTCGAAAACCAATCGATGTTCTCGACACAGCGGAAAACGCTTCTCGGACTCGACATCAACTACAAGTTCTCGAAACGGTTCAACATCGGCGCCACCGTCATGCACTTCAGCGAGAAAGCTCTGACCGAGAAGGTCAACATCGGCGACGAGACCGTCAACAACACCATCTGGGGCATCAACTTCGACTACAACACCGACTTCATGTGGCTGACAAATCTTCTGAACAAGATTCCGACCGTCAACGCCACAGCACCGTCGACCCTGAGCGTGCGCGGCGAGTTCGCCCAGCTCATTCCCCACAAACAGAAGTCGGGCACCAACAAGGGCAGCAGCTATATCGACGACTTCGAGACATCGCAAAGCGCCATCGACCTGCGGTCGCCCTATTCGTGGTTCCTCGCCTCGACCCCCTACGATCCGGCCGCCGATGCCCTCTTTCCCGAAGCCGCGCTCAGCAACAACGTCGACTACGGCAAGAACCGCGCCCTTCTGAACTGGTATTTCATTGACAGGATGTTCACCGACCGTAACTCGTCGCTCTGCCCGGGCTATATCCGCAGCGACGTCGAGCAGCTGTCGAACCCCTACGTGCGCGAAGTCCAGACCCGCGAAGTGTTCCCCGGGCGCCAGCTGACCTACGGCGAATCGTCGACGATACAGACCCTGAACCTCTCGTTCTATCCCACCGAGCGCGGCCCCTACAATCTCGACGCCACCAACATCGACGACTCGGGCAACCTTCTCAACCCCGAAAAGCGGTGGGGCGGCATCATGCGCAAGATGGACAACACCAACTTCGAGCAGTCGAACATCCAGTATATCGAATTCTGGCTCATGAACCCCTTCATGGAGCAGAACAACCTCGACGGCGGCGACCTTTACTTCAATCTCGGAGAAATATCGGAAGACATTCTTAAAGACGGTCTGAAATCCTATGAGAACGGAATCCCCTACGACGGCAACGACCAATATCTCCAGTCGACAGTCTGGGGACGCGTGTCGTCGCAGAACTCCCTGACCTACGCTTTCGACAACAACTCGGGCTCTCGCCTCGTCCAGGATGTCGGGCTCGACGGACTGCCCAACGAAATGGAGTTTACGTTCGATTCCTACAGGGACTATCTCGACCAGCTGCGCCAGCGTCTTCCGGCCGCTACAGTCGCCGCGATGCAGGACGACAAATTCTCCCCATTCAATGACCCTGCCGGCGACAACTACCACTTCTTCCGCGGCTATGACTACGACGACCAGCGGCTGTCGATTCTCGAGCGCTACAAGCGTTATAACGGAGTCGAAGGCAACTCGCTGTCGCCCGAAGACGCCGACGAGCCGCTCTACCAGTCGTCACGCTCGCTGCCCGACGTCGAGGATGTCAACCAGGACAACACCCTCAACGAATATGAGCGCTATTTCCAGTATCATGTATCTATCCGCCCCGAAGACTTCGTTGTCGGCAAGAACTTCATAGCCGACAAACAGACGAGTGTCGTCGTGACCCGCGACGGAAACGCCCAGGAGGTCGAATGGTATCAGTTCAAGATTCCAATCACAGGCTACGAGAAAGCGGTAGGCTCGATCAACGGGTTCTCGAGCATACGCTTCGCGCGAATGTTCATGACCGGATTCAAACAGGTCACACACCTCCGCTTCGCCACCCTCGAGCTCGTGCGCGGCGAATGGCGCCCCTACGATTTCAACCTCAACAACCGCGGCGACGCTCCGGCCCAGGGCACCATAGACATGAGTGTCGTCAACATTGAGGAAAACACCAAACGCCAGCCAGTCAACTACGTTCTGCCTCCGGGTGTCACCCGAATAACCGATCCGGGACAGACCCAGATAACCCAGCTCAACGAACAGTCGATGTCGCTCGCCCTGACCGGCATCCAGGCCGGCGATGCCCGCGGCGTCTACAAGAACACGGCGCTCGACCTGCGCAACTACGAGAGAATGCAGATGTGGGTCCACGGCGAAGCACTCATCGACAACCCGACATCGCTGAAGAGCGGCGAGATGAGCGTGTTCATCCGTCTGGGAAGCGATGTCAAGAGCAACTACTACGAATATGCTGTTCCGCTGGCCCTCACCCCTCCCGGCAACTATAACAATGACGACACCAACGACCGCTATGAGGTATGGCCGCGCTCGAACTATTTCGACTTCGTGCTTAACCATCTCGTCGACGTCAAGAAAGCGCGAAACCACGCCAAGAGCGCCGGAGAATCGGGCGTAGGCTACGGAGTTCTGTTCAGCCAGCGCGACCCCGACAATGAACGGAACACAATTTCGGTGATAGGAAATCCGTCGCTGAGCGACGTCAGGGTCATGCTTGTCGGCGTGCGCAACAACGCCTCGACAACGAAAGACGCCGTTGTATGGCTCAACGAACTTAAAGTCACCGATTTCAACAGCGACGGCGGCTGGGCAGCCAAGGCCAATGTCAACCTGGCCATGAGCGACATCGCCACGGTGAACTTCGGCGCCCATGTCGAGACCGCCGGATTCGGCGGCGTCGACCAGTCGCTGTCGGCCCGGCGCCTCGACGATTACGAACAATATAACGTGGCCGTTCAGGTCGACGCCGGACGTTTCCTGCCCGAGAAAGCCAAACTGAAAGCCCCCGTCTTCTACTCTATGACAAAAGAGAAGACATCGCCGAAATATAACCCTCTCGATCAGGACGTGCTGCTCAAAGACGCCCTCGACGCGGCGACGACCAAACATGAGCGCGACTCGATACGCGACTACGCCATCGAGCGCCTCACGACCCAGAACTTCTCGATCTCGGGGCTGAACTTCGGCGTGAAGAGCAAAACACCCATGCCCTGGGACCCCGCGAACTTCACCCTCAACTTCTCGTTCAGCAAGCAGGAGCGCCACGACCCGACAACAGAATATGAATATACCAACGACTACCGCGGCAGCTTCCAGTATAGCTACACGCCTTACGTGCGCGGCGTGAAGCCATTCGGATGGATAAAGTCGAAGTCGAAGAACGTCAAGTTCCTCAAGGAATGGGAAATCAACTATCTTCCCAACAACATATCGTTCCTGACGACGCTATCGCGCTACTACTACGAGCAGCAGACCCGTTCGGAGACCGACGTAGATTTCCGCCTGCCCGTCACCGTCAGCAAGAACTTCCTCTGGGACCGCCAGTTCTCGCTGACATGGTATCTGACCAAAACCATCAACCTCAGCTTTAACTCCAATACCTCGGCGCGAATCAAAGAGCCAGTCGGAGCCGTCAACCGCAAGCTGTTCCCCGACCAATACCGCGAATGGAAAGACACCGTCATGCAGTCGCTGCTGCGCATGGGAACCCCCTGGAGTTACAACCAGACATTCACGGCATCGTGGAAAGCGCCCTTCTCGCGAATTCCCCTACTCGACTTCCTGACCGCCAACGTCAGCTATAACGCCACATACCAGTGGGACCGCGGCGCCACAGTCGAGGGAACCTTCGTCGGCAACACCATAGCCAATCAGGCGGCTTTCAACGCCGACGGCCGCTTCAACTTCGAGTCGCTCTACAAGAAGATTCCCTTCATCAAAGATGTCGAGAAGCGCTTCGCCAACAAACGGCCCGCGCAATCCGACAAAAAGAAAGAGCCGAAGAAATTCGAGCGGACAATAGCGCTCAAGGAGGACACCACAACGACCATCAAACATAACCTGCGGGCAAAGAAAATCAAGATAACGGCCACGGCCGACAACAAGCCTTTCGCCGTCAAGTCGCGCATCGTCGACAACAACACCGTCGAGATTCTCAACCGGGGCACACAGAACGTTAAATTCACAATAACCGAAGTGACAAAAGATGAGCGCAGCTTCCTGCGCAACCTCGGCGAATATGCCACGCGCCTGCTGATGACGCCGCGCAACGTGACAGCCCGTTTCAAGAACACCCGCTCGCTCCAGCTGCCCCTGTTCGCCAACAATATCGGAAATATATTCGGCCAGAGCACCAGCTACGGCCCGATGTCGCCCGGCCTCGATTTCGCGTTCGGATTCACCGACGAAAGCTATATCACCAAAGCCCGCGAACGCGGATGGCTTATGACAACCGACGGACAGGTATCGCCGGCCCTCTGGAGCAACGCCAAGGAGGTCAACTTCGAACTCACCCTCGAGCCGATAAAGGGGCTGAAGATCGTACTGACGACCAACCGCACCGACAACCGCACCAGCCAGATCCAGTTCATGTATGACAACATGCCGACATCGCTCTCGGGCTCTTACACAAAGACCCACATAGCGCTGAAGACGGCCCTTCGCAATTCGAAGGCCGAAGACGGCTACAACAGCGACGCGTTCAACCAGTTCCTGGCCAACATTCCGATCATAGCCTCGCGCATCAACGCCGGTTATTCCGGCTGCACCTATCCCGAAGGAGGATTCATGGACGGAAATGTCAACGCCGGACAGCCGTTCAACCCTGAGATCGGAGGGGTTCTCACAAGCAGTTCCGACGTGCTCATTCCGGCCTTCCTCGCCGCCTACTCGGGTGTCGACGCGCAGAAACAGTATCTCAATCCGTTCCCCTCGCTGGCCCACGCCCTGCCGAACTGGCGCGTCACCTACGACGGTCTGATCAATCTCGGCAATATGCGCAATCTGTTCAAAGCCTTCACCCTGACCCACGCCTATCAGTGCACCTACTCGGTCGGCAGCTATTCGAGCTACCTGAACTGGATATCGGCCGACGGCGACACAAAAGGATTCATCATCGACGAAATGACCGGCAACCCGGTTCCGTCGTCGCCCTACAATATCTCATCGGTAGCCATAACAGAGAAATTCGCCCCTCTGGTCGGAGTGGCAGTCACGCTCAAAAACGAGATGACCGTCAATGCCGATTTCCGCGACAGCCGCACACTGACGCTGAACTCAGCCGCCGGACAGATCGTCGAGGCCAACCAGCGCGGAATAACTGTCGGACTCGGCTACAAGATCGTCGGATTCAATACCGTGCTGAAAATGAAAGGGTCGCAGCAGGGAATATCGAACGACCTGACGATAAACGCCGACTTCGGCTACAGCCAGTCGACAGCACTGATACGCCGCATCGAGAACGCCTACACCCAGGCGACCTCGGGCACACGTACAATCAACATAAACATTGCCGCCAACTACATAATGAGCAAGCGGCTGACCATAGGTGCGTTCTTCGACCACCAGATCAATACGCCCCTTGTCAGCTCGACATCCTACCCCACGACCAACACCTCGTTCGGCCTGCAGTTCAATCTGTCGCTGTCGCGCTGAGCTCAGTCCGGGGGCAGTCAGTATTCTACCTTGTCGTCTTTCTCCATCCACATTCTGAAGGCTTCGGCGGCCTCGTCGCTCAGAAGCGGCTCGGAGGGAAGTCTGCGCCGGTCGCGCGGAAGTTCGAGCTCCTCATAGATAAAGGAATCATCGAAACCGATATTCTTCGCATCGGTCTTATTGTTGCCGTAATACAGCTTACCGATATGAGCCCAGTAGATTGCACCGAGACACATCGGGCACGGCTCACACGACGAATAGATCTCGCATCCGCTGAGATCGAACGTGCCAAGACGGCGGCAAGCCTCGCGTATGGCATTCACCTCGGCATGTGCCGTCGGGTCGTGACTGGCCGTGACACGGTTCACCCCAGTAGCGACAATCTCGCCGTCGCGGGCAATGACGGCTCCAAAAGGGCCGCCCCCGTTGTTTACATTCTCTTCCGAGAGCCTTATGGCCTCGCGCATAAGTTCTTCGTTTGTCATATCGAATCTGTCAGATTTATCAGCATTCACAAAGATAACAAATAAAGCTATATGGAGTTTAACAGCCGAAAGTTTACCAAACCCTTATGCTTCGAGATCGAGCAGTTTCTGTTTGGCAGCCTTTCCACCTCTGTAGCCTGTCAGCGAATCGTCGCTGCCGACAATGCGATGACACGGAACAAATATTGACATCACATTGGCTCCCACAGCATTAGCTACAGCCCTGACAGCGTCGGGACGCCCGACGCGCCCCGACAGGGCGGCGTAAGATATTGTCGACCCATACGGGATTCCCAACAGTTCATTCCAGACTATTTTCTGGAAATCGGTTCCGACAAACAGCAGCGGTATGTCAAATTCAACTCTTTCTCCCGAAAAATACCTTTCGAGTAGGCTGGCCGCCCGGTCAAGAACCGCCGACTGACACTCTTCTACTACAGCATTCAGCGCAGATTCGAGAAACCTGACGGCTCTGTCGGAATTCTTCGCGCAGCGCCAGTCGCACAGACACAGCCTATCGCCTGACGAACCAAGCGTCAGCGGCCCGCAGGGCGAATCGTAGCGCCTCACCGAAATAATATCTTTCATAGAACTTTATCCCTGCAATTTCCGCATCCTGAGCCATGCGGGAATGCCCTTGAAAAGATGAACGACAACGGTAAGACTCATGGCTATGCCTATTGCGTAATGCCACAGCCCGAGATGAGGAATCTTAACCGGCGCCAGCAGTTTGACCGTTCCTGTCAGCAACGTTGCCAAAAACAGGATAATCAATGCCTGTGTATCGGCGTAGAACCAACGGAATTTCTTTTTCATCGCTCCAAGCATTTTGCGGAACTGAGCCCAATGGACTAACACAAGCGCGGTCATTGCGTAACCGAAAACCCAGTGAATGACTTTCAATGCGCTGCGCGGTTCGACAATGATTCCATGACTTTTAAGATGGAGAATAACGCCTATTGTCAATGCCACGGCAAAAGCTATTAACAATAGCAGCCCTATGTTTGCTTTAGTTCTCATAATAATACTGATACTCCCCCGCTCTTTCCGAAAGGAGCCGACACAAAAATACACCAAATAGTGTTCGCAAGCAAAAAAATCAAATAAATCTCCCTTATTTTAGCGAATGCTAATTTGTGGATGCTAATTATTGTAAATTTGCTGAATGAACTCTACAACACGATTTGTCATAACGGAAGTCTACAGTGACCGAAAGCAGTTTCTACCTCTGCTCCTGATCGGAGATGAATCGGAAACGATGATCGACCGATATATCGGTCAGGGAAATCTATATGCCGGATTCCTTGACGGAGTGCCAATAGCAGTAGTCATGACAGTCAGCATCGATTCCACCACTGTGGAGGTAAAGAATCTTGCTGTCGCAGATAGATTCAGACGTCAAGGCTACGGACGCCGGATGCTCCGACATATCGAAAATCGGCATCCCGGAAAAAACATCCTTATCGGGACGGGAGAAACCCCCTCGACTCTTCGCTTTTATAAATCGTGCGGCTTCACATATTCCCATCGTATCCCAGACTTCTTCACCGACAATTATCCTGACCCGATAATTGAAGAAGGGGTCAGGCTCCGCGATATGATTTATCTGAAAAAGTCCGTCTCTGGCGGGGATTCCCTGACAGTCTAAAGGAGTTTCAGGGCGATGGCGGCGCAGGCTTCGGCATCGCAGAGGGCGTTGTGGTGATTTTCCATCTCAAAACCGCATGCCGCAGCCGAGAGATGGAGCTGATGACTCGGAATCTTCAGACACCGCCGCGACGCGGCAAGGGTGCAATAGAACTCATAGCCGGGATATTCCATGCCATATTCGGCAAAGACAGCTTTCAGACAGCCCTCGTCGAATGGACGGTTGTGGGCGACAAGAGGTAGTCCGGCAATGCGCGGAGCTATCCTCGCCCATACCTCGGGGAACGCCGGCCAGGCATCGGTATCGCGACGCGTAAGACCGTGGATTTGCGTTGTCCAGTATGAATAATAATTCGGCACAGGCCGGATGAGGCTATAGAACCGGTCGATAATCTCCCCGCCGCGCACAATGACAATGCCGACACTGCACACGCTCGAGCGCCGCCCGTTGGCGGTCTCGAAATCTATAGCCGCGAAATCTTTCATATTCAGACAGAGTTTAACGCCGCAAAGATAGCCAAAAGCTGCATCATTTCCGAAACATCCGGGCGAAAGCACGGTCGAGACGCTGCTCGGGAAACTGGTAGTGATTGCCGGGCACGAGCTCGAAGATGTCACTGATTCCATTGTCATGGAGATAGTCGACAATCTCGACGGTGTCGGTCTGAACCGGCTGAAAGGCTTTCACTTTCGTCTTGGCCTCGAGACTTCCGAGCAGAAAATATGCCCGACCCGGCTTCTTAGGGACAGGCAGGCTTTTTATCCATGTGACAAAACCGTCGTACCAAAACGAGCCGGAGAGACTGATTATATTGCAGAACAGATTGTTCGACATCCATTGCCAGAGCGTGAACAGCCCTGACAGGGATACTCCGGCCAGAGTACGCTCGACAGCGGCACCCAGATTCATCCGGCGTTCGACCTCGGGAACCACTTCGGAAACGAGAACCGAAAGGAACTCCACGGCATTTCCCCTGAAATCGGGCGAGCCGGGCGGCTGCCCTTTGGCAGGCCATGGAGTGAGATCGTTGTCCCAGTCCATGCCGGTCACAACGGCTATCGACACGCCGAATTCCGGGGCGGCCCGCTCTATCCATTCCTCGAGCCGGTCGAACGGATAAAGGAGATAGCATATCCTGTCGGGCGATCCGAGGACAGTTCTGATATTAAGATTCGCGATCGTGAATGTCGGCATATTTCATTATTCCGGGCAGTTCTTCAAACCCGATACTTTTATATAACGGACGACCGGCGTCGGTTGTTTCAAGATATATCTTATCGCAGCCCAGTTCACGCGCTTTCGCGACGAGGCGCTCCACGATAGAACGGGCCACTCCCCGACGGCGGTATTCCTGACGGACATATATGTTCATCAGGTAGGCACAGTGTCCCGAGGGGTTGTCGGGAGAAGGCAATTCGTCGGTCAGACAGATAGCTCCGCATCCGACGCCACAGCCATCATCTGTCTCGGCTACGACTGCAATATGCGACCCATCGGCAATGCGGCAACGGTAATACTGACGGTTGGCGACAAGCAGTCTCTTCGAAGGCTTTTCGCCGAAAACGCTCTCTATGACCTCTTCACGCCACCTCATCAGAGTAGGCAATGCGGTAATCTCTTTTATTGTTACATTCATCACAGCCTCCCTTCTTTCATAACTACCGGCAAAGCGCGCTCGTTGACCTTGCCTCGCGCCGTGAGCGGAATCTCATCCATCCTGACAAAAAACTCTGGCACCATGAAATCAGCCAACCGGGAACGAAGGAACTGCCTGATACGGCTCAGCTGACAGTTCTTACGGGAGGGCACGAAATAGGCTGTCAGATAGGGAAGGCCCTGCTCATCATTGAAGGCTCGGACAACGCCGCGCTCCACGCAGGGCGACTCATTGAGAACATTCTCGACCTCTTCGGGCTCGACTCGCTTGCCAAGAATCATGATCTGACGGTCTTTGCGGCGAAGGAAGGCTATGTTTCCGTCGGGCAGTCGATAGCCGAGATCGCGATATGTCGCCGAACGGCCGTCTTCCCTCACCGCCGGGGCGTCGGGCTGAATCGCGGCCCAACAGGAGAACCGGCTGTAGATTGTTTTTATATCCATCTTGAATGAGTTTGCTATAATAAAAAGCGAATAACCGCTTTTTTTGTTCACTGCCGGCAAACAACGGGCGCGGTCATCGGCTTTGAGGCCGATGACCGCTCAACTGAGATTTCCAATACGGCGATTACCACTTGACCGGTTCAGGGAGAATGTTCCCGTCGGCGGCATCGTCAGCTGTGAAGGTGTTGCCGCGATACTGGACACAGAGCATCACCAACGGCTCGCTGCCGTTGTTTCGCACGGAGCGTCGGCCCTCGGGAGCGACACGGACGACGCTTCCTTCACCGACGGGGAGAACGCGCCCGTCGACCTGGAATTCGCCTTTTCCCGAAAGGAAGAAGTAGAGCTCTTCATGGGTCTTGTGGGTGTGGAGGAATCCGGTTTCCCGGCCGGGCCCGAACACCTGAAAGGAGAAGTCACCGCCGGTAGCACCGACGGCCTGTCCGCCGAAAACCTTTCCGGGAATTTTAACGTCGGGCCCGAGTTCGAGAACATAGTCTTTGATGTCGGCGAGTCGGCCGAAGTCTGCTGCGTTGAAATTAGCGCCTTTTTCGATTGTCTGAATCTGTTTCATAATCTTTGATACTGATTAGATTTCCGCTGCAAAGTTACTGCACAAACGACGCGCTGTCAATAAGTTACTTTTTCGCCGCATAGTAACCTCCGGGTAACTTTTGCAGAAAATCAGCGAATTGCGGCTGAAATTTTTTTGAAAAAATTTCAGGGCATCATAGCTGCGCTTGAGCAGTTAAGCCTCAGACATAATTTGCGGTTTATTGGATATAACCGGATTTGTCAGTAACTTTGCGAAGTAAAGCAGTGTAGGAATGAAAGCGACTCAGAACTCCATCATCGAAATATGCCCGATCCGCAATGTAGTGGCCCGCTTCGGCGACAAATGGTCACTGCTGGTGTTGCTCGTCATAAACAGCAACGGCACGGTCAGATTCAACGAACTCGGGCGCCAGATTCCCGACATCTCAACGCGCGTTCTATCCTCAACGCTCAAGACCCTCGAGGCCGACGCCCTCATCGACCGCAAGGTCTATGCCCAGGTTCCGCCAAAAGTCGAATACTCGCTGACCGATACGGGCCGGTCGCTGATTCCTCTTATAATGCAGTTGACCGAATGGGCGCAGCAGAACATGGCGAAAATCATGACCCACCGCCGCCAACATGCGTCTGCAAGACAAAACTAAGACCGAGAAATACGTAGACGAGTTTCAGGGAATCCAATAGTAAGGAGGCTTTTTTCTGTGGACTTCGATCCAGCGCGTCAAGCCTGACAAATCGGCTATTCCATCGGCGATAACGGCCTCGTAGTATTCGACACCATGCCAGTCGGCGTCGGCGGGGGCCTCGAATTTCAGCCGCAGAATCGTGTCGCGCTGCTCCGGCGTCATAACTTCAACGATGCGGTCGGCCATCTTTTCAAAGAAGCCGTCGTAGCGGGTCTGCTCTTCGATATGAATAACGTCGAACTGCCAGAGCTCACCACCATAACGATAGAGAAAATGCCACGCGACACAATGTTCGTCAGTATGCAATCCATTGATACACTTAGTTTCGACGACGTTCGGGTTTGCGGCGATCTTCGCGGCTGTCGCGAAGCTGCTTTCTATGGTTATACCTTTGGAATAGACATGGAGATCGACATCGCGGTGAGCGGCCAAAAGCCCATTCGCAATGAGCCGACGATGTTGACCCGACATCCTGCTTCGCGCCACACGTCGGCAATGCCCGATTCATTCAGAACCGACCGGGCTTTCTCTCGGTTCTGAATAGCAAGCTCCATAATTTCTTCCTGATTCATTGTCTTTGCGGATTTGATAAATCTGCAAAGATAGTCATTTCCGGCAATAATCCGATGAGAAAAATCAGTCGCGAACGACAGAATATTTTATCCAGAGGACTCCATCGGCGACTGTCCCGACAGATTTGAGAGCCAGACGGGCGGGAAGAAAGCCGGGACGGTCGGCGATTCCGTCGAAGAGAGTGGGCTGAGATGTACGACCATCGAACAGTCGATACGTCCGTCGACCGACGCTACCATATGGCATATTATGTAGGGTCTCATTGTTTTTTAATGGATTTTGAGGTTATGGACAAAGCGCAGAATCCCTGTTTGTTGAACTGATAATACATCTCGATACGCTCGGGGGTATCGTTCTCGAGCAACAAAAGCAACTCTCTTGCAAACTCCAGTGTAGCTGATCCGTTTGCCGTCACTATGCGGCGATCGCTGACGGCCTGGGCATTGACATATCCGGCTGGATTGGTATAGTTCTCACTGCCCCATGTCTGCAACTGTTCCAGACCGTTCCCCGTGTGCCTGACACTGTTGAGGAATCCGCATTTTGCCATAAACGAAGCGCCATTACAGATTGCGCCTACGATTTTACCTCTTTCAACCGCCTGCCTGATTATCGGCACAACCCTCTCGGCCACCTGGGTGGCCCATCCGAATCCACCGATGAGCACCAGAGCCGCATAGTCGTCGGGCATTGTATCAAAAGAATAATCCGGCACAGTCCGAAAGCCGCCGATAGACTTTACCGGCTCCAACGTAGGAGCGACAACTTTGTTGACGTATTTCGGATTTGACTTAAGAGACAACTTGGGAGAACACAAATTTACCCTGATTCATAATCTTGATGCATCTAAACAACAAGACTAATAAACCAAATTCAAATCAAAAAATCAATGTACTCTTGTATTTGACTAAATATTAATGTTTTAATAACAGTGGTTAGATTTTTATCGCACCACTACTATTTACAAATATACGAATTAATCGGGAGTTTGACAGTTGTCAGGATTTTATATCCCGATTCGTTTGAAAAAGTGTAGCACCCCCTCGGTTATTCGTTTGAAAAAGTGTAATACATGTTTTACTCAACAGAAGAATCCAAGCGTTAAAAAGAATTTATCAGTCCTCTGCATATTCGTAGTAGATGTTCCACAATGTATCCGGAAAGCCATATCCACAACATTCCACAGACTCAATCATCTTTTTCATGCGTGGCGAGTATTCTGACATTAGCCCATTGGAAGATATGAATTTGACTGCTTTATTGAAGTTGTTCTCAAGAGCGGTATAAAACGGATCATCGTAATCACCGTATTGCGCGGTAAGGCTACACCCTTGCTCAACATAATATAGCATCAGATCTGCAATAGCATTAGGGTCAGGTATGAGCTTCTGGAACGAGGTTATCAGTTTATTGCATTCTCTGAAACTCGGATCTTTGGGCCAGTCATTGCGTCCATAGAACTGGCTGCGGATTGCTTTCTTGTACTTTTCAAGCTCGGCGTCGCTGTTAGGTTCAAGATAAAACTCAAGCCAAGAATTAGCTTCCTTGCTTGCATCATACAACTGGAGCATAATATCAACCACCTGTTCTTTTGAAAGAGCGGACAGATGTTTCTTTAATTTTGCTTTTGACATTTTGGTTCAATTAAAGTGAATTTATTCGGAAACCCTATTGAAGCGACTTATGCGCTCGCTTACGATGCGGACATAATTGCGTTTCAGTTTTTCGGTTAAAAAACTGTGGTCAACAAGTCGCTTTGCTTCTTCAGGGAATCCGATATATTTGTTTAAGATTCTGTCTATACGTTTTTTCACCAAGCCGATTTTGTAGCCGAATCTCTCAAAATCCAAACGGCAGGGGTGGCCGGTTCTGTCGTAAACGTCGCTCTTTTCTATATCAGATGACAGTCCACCGTCAAGACCGAAGTCATCGCCGTTGACATGTAGGCTGGTATTGATGAGGTCGTAAGCCGGTGCCAGGCGGTAATCCTGTCCATCAAGCATAAGAGAGAAATTCTTCAGATGTGCGTCACCGTTGGCATAGATATAATTGAATACCACAAGTTCAAAGAATCGCTCCATGTCAACCATCCATGCGGCTACATTTGCTCTTATCGCTTTGGCAATATCTTCGTAGCATCCGTTATATTTGAATTGAAGTCCGGCGGTCTGCTCATTTTTGCCTATTATCGAGGAGAAATCCTCCATCGGTAGTTTTGACCCGTCGGGGAGAATGTCGAAACGGCGGGTGATATATACCGACTGTCCTTTGGGCGTAAAACATAGACCATTAGCTGCGGTCTGTATTCCGTAAACTTGTGAGGCAATCTGCATCGTAAGATGCTCGTTGGATGGTATCATCTTGCGGTCACGAAGGGTCTTGTCCCACGGTGCAGGTTTCAATATATGTGTCGACCGCTCATTGTCGCCTGCTATATTGATAGCATCAGCATTTATTATAGCCGGGAATTTTTCCTGAACACCTGAAACCGATATGCGGTGCATGGCATCCGCAATCTCGCCGACATTTCGGAACTCGTCAATGTCAAATCTAAGTATTGGATTCACTTTTGTTTTACCAAATAGTAATTTGGCAGACTTCGGGCTATAAGTGTCAAATCCTTCCACAAGAGAAGAAGGACAGTTCTTTATTTCAATCATCGGTAATCCTCCTTACATTAACGGCTCCTATAAAATCTCTGTCTGCCATCGCCTCAAGCAGTCCGAAAAAATCTTGTTCATCAATTTTCAACGAACGGCAAATCACACGACGATTTGCTCCCTCCGGAATCATATTTGAGAAGAAAGGGAACAAGTGTTCAGAACAATAAGCATCGGTTCTTTTGGGTAATGTTGCAGAAATAGGGGGCATCGGAGAATCAAGATAATCTTCACAATACTGGAAAGAATATCCGATTCCCGGATGCTGCTCCGTCAATATACCCGCCTTTGTATTATTGAAATATACCTCAAGCTGTTTCATACGGTCTGCCTTATACGATATTCAATCTCAATGCCAAGAACATCAAGAATTTTCTTCACGGTCTTGAGCGCAGGATTACCCTTACCACGCTCAATATCTTTGATTGTAGCAAGACCCACTTGCGACATTTCAGCAAGATCCTGCTGGGTAAGGGAGAGTGTTTCCCTACGCTGTTTCATTATATCCATCAGTTCCATAGTCTGACATAATAAACTTTCGCGCAAAAATAATGAGAATTTCTGAAACCACCAAATAGAAGTATGACAAACCGTACTTTTGGCAGCTATGTCATCATTAGTTTTGAAATCGGCTGAACGAAGTATGATATATAGGACTTTTAGGCTGCTGAGAAAATAAATTTGGTGGATTTGTGAAAAAGTGTCAACTTTGCGCCCAATTAAAACGAAACAAATGGCAAGACAGCATTACAATATACTAATCATCAAAGGTATTCAATGCTTAAAAGGCTTTGAACGCAATGCGTATGTGCTGATGCCGTCAGCAACATGCACATCATATTGTGGAGCTGTCCGACCGGTTTGTTTCAGTAATCCAACTGACATAAGTTAGTCTACAAATACAGACTACTGAGATATAACGACTGTCGGAAAGTCCTTACCAAGCTTCCCGACAGTCGTTTTTTGTGTCCTCACCGATATAACCTTCTTCATCGCGATCAGCTGCGGACACACATTTCCATAACCGCGCCGTAAGACGCATAACTCACTCGAAAAAATGAAGTTGAATGATCAAAAGAAAATATATCGCCAGAATGCTCTGACTCAGTCAGACATTCAGTACTTTCCTGACAGTCGCGGTCTTGAAGTGACTGTTGTATCAGGGACTTGTGCTTATATCATCCGCAGAATACACGGAGCGATGAGTCGTCTGGCTCCTATGGGCGATGATGAAAGGAGAAGTCTTTGGTTTGAGGTCAGGGGCAAAGGATGGGAATGGTATCGCTTGTCGTTATCAACCTATAAGGATCGCCATTATCTCTATATCACCGGAGATACTTATGATCATCATGTATTCTGTGACAAGGAAGATTGTAATTCCCACCATTGTTTCTATGAGGATGAACTCGTTGGAATATTCTCAAAAGTCGAGAAGTATGTTGTAGGACTCGTTGACAATATCTTGTCTGCGTCCGAACAATATAATTCGTATGTTGAGAAATATTTGAGTTACTACCGGAGAGAAGGGTTGATAAAGAGGTCTATCCTGAACTCTTTGATTCCTGACAATCGCTATGATGGGATAGATATACCTCGGGTAATCAACCTGTACGAGAATCAGTTCGAGCCTACACAGTTTTCCGAGATGACTCTCAGATGCTATATGCACTATTGGCGCATAGCATATGAAGCTGTATATGGCAAGATGTCGGGAAATGATATTGAAGTCTTCCGTCATTCAAGTAAAGGATATGAGATTAAGGAGTATAATCTTGATTCTGAGGATGATTTCAGAAGATGGAAGAACGACGTCTCACCTTATCATGGTTTTGATGTAGTGTATGCGAGAGTTCACTTGTACCCAACATATACCAATGGTCAATGGCATTTTTATGTCGGCACCGGTAGTTATTGGAATCTTGATGATTGCTTCCGGGCTGTCGTAGGATTGTCTGATGCCGGAATCTCGGTTGAATTGGGAGAAGTAGATCATGTACTCGGAATCTTGAAGGAGACTGACTACGTTGAGATTACCCCTTATGCGTACCGATATATGCAGGGCGATGATATTGGTAGCCAGATGAAACTCCCTTATGCTTACGAAGTAGACAAGAAAGTCATCAAGAAAATAATCGCAAACACTAATTGGAATAAGATTGAGAGGGTAAGTCCTCTCGCTTAACACTTCTAAATGAGAAACAGTTATGAAAATACAATATGCATCTGACCTCCATCTGGAGTTTCATGAAAACAGCCGTTGGCTGAAAGATAATCCACTGGCAGCTGCTGGGGATGTCCTGATATTAGCCGGAGACATCGGCTATCTTGGTGATGACAACTACGGGCACCATCCCTTCTGGGACTGGTGCGCCGAGTCCTTCCGTCAGACTATCGTAATTCCCGGAAACCATGAGCTATACAAAAGCTTTGACATCAACGACCTTCACGAAGGCTGGCAGCAAGAAATACGTCCGAATGTAAAAGCCTGCTATAACTGTGTGATTCAGTTGGCTCCCAATATCGATCACATCGCTTCAACTCTTTGGGCAAAGATTCACCCGTGGGATGAATATCAGACCGAACGCGGAGTGACTGACTTCCACTGCATACGCAATGGACAGTTCCGTCTTTCGGCTCAGCGTTTCAACCAGGAGCATGAACGTTGTCGTGAGTTCATCGAGAGAAGTGTGGTGGAGAGTAAGGCCAGACATATCATAGTCGCCACCCACCATGTGCCATCGTTTGAACTTATGTCAGATGAGTTCAAGGGGAGTCCGATTAACGGAGCTTTCACATCTGAACTCGGCGACTTCATAGCCAGCAGCCGTATCGACTACTGGATATACGGTCATTCACACCGAAACATAAACAAAACCATCGGCAATACCCGGTGTATCTGCAATCAGCTTGGTTATACCTTTCATGGCGAGCAAAGCAGCTTCCGCCGGGATGCCATAATAGAAATCTAACGCAATGGATTTTGGCACGCTTATTGCTGTTCTATCATTATAAAAGCTACACTTATGAATATCAATAAAGAGTATCTGTTTATTAGTATCACGTTCCCGAAACCAATAATTGAACGTGACGATGGACGGAACATCAACTCGTGCGTGGCGACGCATTCAGAGAAAACGCGTGTGGCGTAATCGGCTACGCATAATCTTCAGAGCATTTTCTACGGCATACGTCGAAGATACCTCAACCGGGGAAGTACGTAAAGCCGAAACGTGGAAAGAACTCCGGACGGTGAGATGGTGTCAGGTGTATAGAACCACAGGACAACCTTGCAGCTGCCCTATGTGTTCCGGCGAACGATACAGTCGTGTCGATTCCAAGCGCGAGACCGAGAGGGTAATCCGCGAGCAGCTTGAATCGGTATAAGCATCAACCTTAACAACGGCGTCTTGTTCGCATACGAGACTCCGTTGTTAAGTTACCGATGCTCTTTAATTCGGATAGATGGCGGTTTTGATGACGTTGTCAGTGCGGTTGGCGAACAGGGTGTAGGCTTCCTGAATGCGGCTTAGGGGGTAACGGTGGGTTATCAGGCGCGTGGTGTCAATCTTGCCTTCGGAAATCAACTGCATGATTTTGTCGCAGTCGCAAGCATCGACGCCGCCGGTCTTGAAAGTCAGGTTCTTGCCATACATCCACGGCAAAGGCAATATCTGCTCCTTCTCATAGAGAGCGACAATCGTGACGATGGCATTCGGTCGGGCACAACGCCATGCCAGTTCAAAGGTGTCCTTGCTTCCGGCCACCTCAATGACACGGTCGGCACCACGACCATCAGTAATCGATTTGAGAAAATCAAGGCATTTTGTTGGCTCTATTACCTTGACATTCGGATAATGCCGGCGCACGAAATGTCGGCGGCTCTTATCAGACTCGCAAACGACTATCTTATGTGGCTGATACAGCTGCACACATTCAAGCGTGCATAAACCGGTCGGTCCTGCACCAATAATCAGCACGGTATCTTCCTCGAAAATTTCGGAAATTTTGGCAGCCCAATAGCCAGTGGCGAGAATGTCGCCTACAAAGAGAGCTTGTTCCTCGCTCACGTTGTCGGGAATCGGAGTCAAACCATTGTCGGCGTATGGTACACGGACATATTCCGCCTGACCGCCGTCGATGCGGCAGCCTAACATCCAGCCGCCGGAGGTGCAGTTGTTCACATATCCCCGTTTGCAGTAAAAACACTCGCCGCAGAACGTCTCGACATTCACGGCAACCCTATCGCCCGGCTTGACCTTAGTGACTTCCGAACCGACGGACTCAACGACACCAACCAATTCATGCCCCACAGTGATACCGACCTCCGCCTGAGGCACAGCCCCATGCAGAATATGCAAGTCCGACGAGCAGATGCTCGAAAGAGTAACCCTCACCACGGCATCCTTCGGATTCAAAACTTCCGGCTTCGGTTTCACAATCAGCTCAAACCGTCCCGGCGCGGTATATGTCAATGCTTTCATCTCAAAATTCTTTATGAGTTTATTCGATGTCTAAAGGAATAAGATTATTGTCGTTAAAGCGGTCGAAGTCAGACTGGAAGAGTTTGTCTTGAATGACGCGATATTTCTCAAACTCAGTTTCAGCGTATTCCTTGGCTTGTTCGGCTGATACATGGCCGGCATCAGTCAGAACGGGACGGTCGGTAAGATCAAGGAACTTATCAATGCGCTTAGCCCAATCCTCCATTGTCATAGGAATATGACGCTTTGCCATATCCTCCGCCAAGTCAAGGAATGAGTTGACAATCCGCCCCATATCCTCCAGCTCACTCTCTTTGAGATAATTTTTGGCGATGCTGACATCCGGCTTAACGATCTTCCCGTTGGGAGCATTCTCCCAAGTAGTCAGACCCATATGCTCCTTTTCAGCATTAGCCCGGTCAATTATCAGCTCAGCGGCAGTATGACCATGCACAGCGTAGTGCATCTTATTCTGCACCTTCTTGAAGAACAGTCGGGTAGTGGGAGCATCACGATTGTAATCGATGCTTGTAGCGTAAATATCTGTCAGCTTTTGATAGAAACGCCGCTCGCTGAGACGAATCTCACGGATTTCAGCCAACAAATGCTCGAAATAGTCCTCGCCTATAAATGAGCCGTTCTCCATGCGCTTCTTGTCAATCACATATCCACGGATGGCGAACTGACGCAATACAAAAGTACACCACTGCCTGAACTGCGTCGCCCTGGTGCTGTTCACCCGATATCCGACACTTATGATGGCATCGAGATTATAGAACTTGGTCATATAGTTCTTCCCATCGGAAGCAGTTGCCGAGAATTTCTCGGTAACTGAATCTTCTTGAAGTTCACCACTCCTGAAGATGTTTTTCAAATGTAGACCGATATTATCAGAAGAGCAGTCAAACAACTGCGCCATAGCCTTCTGCGTACACCACACAGAATCGTTATGGTACAGAACCTGCACACCGTCCTCCTTCCCCTCAATCTGAAAGATCAGGAACTCCGCCGTGCTATTTCGTATCTCAAACTTCTTCGCCATAATGCTCGCAAATCAGTAAAAACGTTAGATTAGAAAATCTTGATATTCATAACCTGTTCAAGCAGAAACTCCGACGGTTTCAACCGCTCCACATCCTGCAAACCGATAGCTATCAACCAGTTACGCGCACGTCCCTCCACTCCCAGTTCCACAGAAGCAAGATACTGCTTAAACTCCTTATATCTGTCTTCATCCGCCATAATGTACTGTATTTCGAAGCATCATATTTCTTCCATGCCAAGGCTTTTGAAGTAGCGGTAGGTGCAATCATAAAACCCCGGCAAACGAGTAGAGTCTTCGGGAAAACCTTCCGGAGTTGTATGCCCGTTGCCTACGGGGATACATATCACCATTCCCTGACGGGCGCGTGTCAGCAGCACGCGATACGCATTCAGCATATATTTTTGCGCTTCAAGATTTCTTTCTGGCCTCCATTCAGTCCGGCCGTTGAATTTCCAGAACGTCCATTTGCCATTCTCATAACGCATATCTGCATCCCAAAGCACACAGGAAAAATCTACTTCAAGCCCTTGCACCTGTATTTCGGTAGCCGCCTCCTCAAGATAATTCGATGATCTTACGTCTGATTTATCCTCAAGGAACCAGTGCACGGCATTGTCTTCGTCTTGCGGAAGCACATGCACGGCTAAAGGCTTGAATCGGGCAGATACCTTTGAAATGAGAATGCCTGTCTGCTGCGTACCTCTCGCTTGCTGTCTGAGCCATTCACGGGCTTTTTCCATGCTTCGGGTAAGAACTATTGGATAGCTATGACTGACGACATCTGTGTATAGCGCCGAAGTGTCTGTATTAAACGATAGTAATGAATGAACGAATGCCGAAAGCCTTTCGGCCCGGAATGAGCGCAGACTCACTCCGAGATGCAGTTTATCCGAAAATTTTACATTCCTATTTTTAGCAAAAAGTTCATTCACCTTTCCCTCGGCATATTCCGGCTCGGTCAATTTGTCTGAAATGTAGACATTCCAATGGGGAAAAAGCTCGTTGAGTGCGGCAATCCATTCCGAAATGCCTGCTTCGCCGGTGTTTATTTCCTGACCTCCACCAATGAGGCAGACAATCGTAGCCCAATCTTCCCTCTGGTCGAGTGACCATATCAGAAATGCTGCTTCAGACATAGGGAAATTAGGCACTTTTAGTTTGTTGCCGTATGTGCCTCCTCGTTTCAGGTAGTCCGCAATGCGCTTATGGGTCCATGCTCGTTGTGCTTCATCGAATATCGCCACATGTTCCACTTCGCCGTAGCCGCTTTGCTGAAGTTTCACGGCTTTCTCGGGGTCGATTTCGAGTTTACCGTCAACCACCGGGTTCTTGATCTTAGCAAGCATATTATCCCTATATCGGTGGATAATCTGGATGAACTTACTCACCTCCCGGCGCGAATCCGAAAGCTTTTTACTTTCGCCATTCTCTTTCGATTTTCTATAGTTGTCACGCGCAAGAGCTTCTGTCAGAACGGCTACAAGAGGGCCATTGCCTGAAAGGTAAACGGCGCCGTCATCCTCATTGAATCTCCCGTCATCCTGGTAAGATTGTTTGACAGCTACATCAAGACCGACTAACGTTTTTCCCGCGCCGGGGACACCGGTAACAAAACATATACTCTTCTCACCCTTTTTCTTCGAACGATTTATTATTTCAAGAATATATGCGATAGTGGCGTCGGTAGTTACTTTATCAGCCTCGTGTCTGATTATGTCCTCTACAGAATGATTTTCGTATAAAGAACGCGCTGCCTCGATAATCGTAGGCGTGGGAGTATATGGGCTGATAATCCAGTCTTTTATCGTGCCTGGCATATTCGCATTTTCATGACTAAGCACTTCGACAATAATCTCTTGGAGACCTGCTTCTCCCGTGATAAGAGGATTGTAAATTGAATCATCATATACCGATGCAGTAAACTGTCTCGACGAAGTTTCGTGCTTGGTAGGTATTAAAATCGGGACAATAATGCGATCATGGCTAAAGCGATGAAAATTCTTTAGATCAAGCGCATAGTCCATCACTTGTTCCACGTCTGACTGCAAAGCATCCTTCTGCCCAACTTTGAACTCAAGGCAGAAAATGATTCCTCTCAAAAGTAAAACGATATCTATGCGTTTACCGAGACGCGGTATATCATATTCAAAAATAATTTCCGCCTCCTCGTCTTTCCAAGGCAGCAGCACATCCTGCAAAAGATTTATCTCACCGATCCATGCCTCTTCGGAAGTAGTCTGCACATTTCCATGGTATGCATCGACGATGCAACCTAAGATGTGAAGCGGATCAGCCACAACAAATGATTTGAAATCCGCCTTATAAAGGCATCTGTTTGATTTCTTCGTAGCCATTGAAAATGAAAAATATTAAGTACTATTAGAAAGGGGTGAGTAAACCTCGAACACAGATACTTTGCTTGTATTGTGCCTTCACTCTAGTTCGATTACGAGTGTTTAGTTCAATGTTGCGCTTAATCTTCTCTTTCCAGAACTCGACATTCGACTTAGGCAACCGGAAATACTTGCAGTCCTCATGACCATGCCAAAAGCATCCGTTGACGAAAATGACGGTCTTGTATTTCGGCAAAACAATATCCGGAGTGCCCGGCAACTTTCTGACCTGAACACGGAAACGCATACCACGGGAGAAAAGATACTTCCGCACAATCATCTCCGGCTTCGTATCCTTCCCTTTGACAGCCGCCATACAGCGGCTCCTTTGTTCCGGTGTCATCACATATGCCATAATACAATAACAAAATTACAACGAATTATTATCCCTACCAAGTATAATACTTATGAATAATACGAAAATGCCCCGGCAAGAGGGTGAGTCTTGTCGGGGCGTAGGTCAAAGGGTTATAGGAGCGTAAGGGTATGGTTATAGGCGGATGCAGGCGATGCGGCAGCCGGGGACTGGGTTGGCGGCGAGGGGCTGGCAGTCTTCGTCGGCGAAGTGGAGAAAGCCGTGAGCTTTGGCGGTCTGTTTCAGCCAGTGGATGAAGTGTTGGCTCAGTCGGGCCTCGCCTCTGCTACGCGGTCATCTCGGCGTGGATGACCTTTTGTGCGCCTCGGAAGCTGATGCGGATGATTATGAGTGTCATGTCGGGAATTCCGAGATGGCCGGAGCGTTCCCACAAGCGGAACTGGATGGTGCGGTCGTTGCCGAAGTAGTGGAAACAGGCTCCGACGGAGTTCCAGTCGAGTGTGGCTCAGGGTTGTCTCCGAATACTTCTGAGATATAGGCGCGGAAGTGCTTTCAGCCAATCTCGGCTGCATTCGGCAAAGCTCAAGCAAGCTTGGCTCTGCGCTCATTGGCATGAGATGTCAAGGAAGAAGTCAACGATAGCGTCGTGGGTTGTTGATTTGATTTCTTGCATTGTCAGATGTGGTGTTAAAGGGTTAAACATGCGATTTTGCATCCGGGTACCCGATTCGGTGCATCCGTGGGGGCGCGGCTCTCGTAGGCGATGTGGCGGAACCCATTGGCTTTTGTCGCATCGCGTAGCCATAAAGATACGGCATCGGCTTCTCCCTGAGCGTTCGCCACGAGCCCGGAGATATAGAACACGGAAACGATGACGGTCATGTCGGGTATTCCGAGATGTCCTTCAGAGCGTTCCCAGAGACGAAGCTCGAATGCTCGGTTCTGTCCGTGGTAACGGGCGGTGGCGCCGATGCAGTTCCAGTCAAGTGTGAGCTGGTCGGGAGTTGCGGAATAGTTCTCCACCATGAATTCGCAGAAGTCATAGTAGAAACGCGAGTTCGGGATAAGCGATCCCCCAAGAAAGTTGAATCGGCAGCTTGAAAAAGTTGTCGATTCTTTTGGTAATATCACTGATATGTAGTAATTTAAAGGTAGCAAACAATAAATACTGTATCATGATTACCGAGAGTAAAGTTACTGAAATTTTCTGTATTGCCGATGATTTTTGCAAGGAATTTGAAGTCGAGATGGCAAAAAACTCCCTTCCGTCCTCTCCTGACGCCCCGAAACGCCGCCGGAAGCGTATGATGTCCGACGCGGAGGTCATCACGATTCTGATCTGCTTCCACTTCAACACCTACCGCAACTTCAAGCATTATTATCTGTCATGCGTGTGCGGACAGTGGAGGCATCTGTTCCCGCGCCGGTTCTCGTATAATCGTTTTGTGGAGGTCATGCCGCGTTGCTTCGTGACACTGACAATGTTTCTGCGTCTTGCCTGTTTCGGAGAATGCACCGGGATCAGTTTTGTTGACAGCACCTGTATCCCTGTAATCCATAACAGGCGTCAGTTCAACATGAAGGTGTTCAAAGGCATCGCGGCAAAGGGCAAGAGCACCATGGGATGGTACGTCGGCTTCAAACTGCATCTCCTGTGCAACGAAAAGGGGGAGCTTGTGAACTTCGTCCTCACCCGCGCCAACGTCGATGACCGCGAGGTGTCAGTCATTGACACTCTGACAGATAAGGTGTTCGGCAAACTGTACGCCGACAAGGGATATATCTCGCAATCGCTTTTCGGACATCTGTGGGACAACGGGGTGCATATCGTGACCGGCCTGCGCTCGAATATGAAACAGCGCCTCATGCCGCTTTACGACAGTATAATGCTCCGCAAGAGAAGCATCATCGAATCAATAAACGACATGCTCAAGAACGTGGCCCGGCTGGTGCATTCCCGCCACCGCAGCGTCCACAATTTTATCATGAACCTGCTTGCGGCAATGGGTGCGTATTGCTTCTTCTCCACAAAGCCGGAAATCAATTTCGACTACGAGGTGCCTGAGTCAAACGGGCAGCTCGTCCTCTGGCAATAAACACAGCGGTTAAAAAATCAGGCGACCAATGACCGGCCGCCTGATAATTCATGCCTAACTGTAATGTCGCCGAGTTGGATATCGTTATCCCGAACTCGCGTTCATAGTCTTTTTCAACAAACTCCGGTGCCATACCAAGCATCTGGGAAGTAGCTTGAATGGCGTTGGAAAACATTTCTCTGTCTGTGTGCAGTTTCATTCGATGTTCCAGTTGTTAGGGTTAATATCTGACGAATCATTCAGACCTATCGAGTAGGTCGATGTCGGATTGAGAGATTGTTTAAGTTCACTGATATATTTATCATTACCAGTTGATTCAAGAATTGCCCCCAGTAGCGCCCTAACTCGCGGAGGATATTTCATAGATAATTTCACGATAGTCGCAAGTCTCTTTTCGTCCAGTTCAGTAATATGCTTCTTTAGAATCCCGATAGACTTATCAACTGTGGTGTCTGGGATTTGTTTTATCAGTTTTATGGAATCAAGTATCTGAAGCAGAGGTATTGAATTGGAGGTGATTTTATTTGGCTGCATTATGAATCGTATTTCATAATTTCCCTGCGTCATCGAGTCTCGACGACGGGAGGTGCCAATTATAATCACATTGGAAATTTGAGAAGTAAGTCCCATCTGATTCCAGACGGCGTACCCCGTGATGTAGCCTGACAATGTTCCATTGTCATACATAAGGTCTTTGACAATCTCACTCGGGGCTGGTCCGATATTCCCGAATACAGATGTTTTTGGCTTATAATATTTACCTCTCCCGACTTTCTCAATCAATCCTAACTTAACCATACGTCCAAGCTTGACCCTGACATTTTCCCACCAATCATGTGGGAAGCCAAGATCTTCAATGGTAAAGACCTTAGTAGGTTCTATACCTGCAATCTTATTTTCGATGAGTTGAGAAGCGACCATTGTGCTACGTCTTGAAATTCAACAGCAAAGTTAATAAAAATGTTCGGTATTCCGTGCGGTTTACCGAACATTTTTGCATTGCGGCCGCGAGAGATTAACTCGGTCAGACCTCGTTGAGCTAAAGGTTGAGCGGGCTACCGGATTGTCGACGGTTAGGCCATCAAAAGCCGACGGTTCAACCGAAGCCGACCACAGCGCCCAAAGCCTGAGAATAAATCAAGGTTCAACCCAGTCATTTTGACCTCTAAATCATGGAAGAGAACGATAATTAATACGTCGAAAATCCTATTGATGATATGATGAACAATCAAGACTGTCATGTCAATAGAGTGGAATAGCTGGAATTATTCAATGAACAAGTTCTTAGTTGCGTGGCTTCGGATTTTTGATTCTGCATACTAGAAGTTTCATAATTTGTATCTAAATTTGCACCGAAATTACTCGATTGACATTATGATACTACAATTCGGTGTTTTGTTTGCATTTCTCGCCATTGGCGAATTTCTTGTTAATCTCACAGGCATTCCGATTCCGTCAAGCATTATCGGCATGGTGCTCTTGTGCGCATCGCTCAAATTGGGAATTGTGAAGCTGGGATGGGTGGAAAGACTTTCCGGTTTCCTTGTGCATAATCTCGGATTCTTCTTTGTGCCCGCAGGTATCGGTCTTATGAATTGTCTCGGGATTATCGCCGACCAATGGATTCCAATAGTTTTCGCCACTGTCATGAGCACATTCATAATCATTGCTGTTACAGGTTGGGTTCACCAGCTTGTGCGCTCCGCTTCTTCCAAGTTGACTCATAAATTCACAAAGGAGGCTGAATAATGGATTTCCTGCAAAACAAATTTTTTCTCATAGCACTTACTTTCGGCTTCTACATCGGCGCGCAGCTCCTTCAGAGACGCATCGGAATAAAGCTGCTCAATCCTATCCTGATTGCAATAGCTGCAATGATTGTTTTCCTTCTGATATGCGATATCGACTACGATGCCTATAAAAAGGGAGGTGAATACATCGACTTCTGGCTCAAGCCTGCGGTGGTTGCCCTCGGTGTACCTCTCTACAAGCAGCTTTCGTCCATAAAACGGCAACTTCTTCCGCTTCTGCTGTCAGAACTTGCAGGATGTGTTGCCGGTATTGTAAGCGTAGTACTTCTCGCCGATTTATTCGGTGCCACTCGTGAAGTTGTCATCTCGCTTGCGCCAAAGGCGGTCACAACACCCATAGCCATGGAGATCTCAAATGCCATGGGAGGTATTGAATCCCTCACTGCTGCGGTGGTAGTGGCCACCGGGATTTTCGGAGGAATGACCGGGTTTAAAATTGTAAAGATGAGCCATATCCATTCGCCCATTGCAGGTGGCTTGTCTATCGGTACGGCAGCACACGCTGTAGGCACCTCCGCAGCTATGGAACGCAGCGAACGCTTTGGTGCATTTTCATCAATAGGGCTGACACTAAACGGTCTCTTCACTGCTCTTCTCGCTCCAATGATTCTGGGGTTGCTCGGATATTCCATGTAGAACATAGTAACGAATAGCCGTCCGTGGCGGTCTTTTTTTCTGTCCGATGACGGTGGAAAAGCCACGTGCGATTGCCCCCCTGCGGCAAGTGTGATTGACCCCTGAAAACAATTGATTTTTGACCCCATGAAAGTCTTGGCCGGCGGGGTCATTTTTATTTTGTCGTTACTTCATAGCTGCTTTCATTTTCCGGACGCTTTCGCCGGTCAGTTCGATGGAGTGAGCCGAGTATGCGATGCGGTCGAGAATGGCGTCAGCGACAGTAGGGTCCCCGATGGCGTCATACCAGTTTCCTACCGGCAGCTGTGAGGTGATGATTATTGACTTGCGCCCGTGGCGGTCTTCGATGATGTCAAGAAGCAGCGGACGTTCCTTGGCATCCAGCGGGACCAGGAAAAGGTCGTCAAGGATGAGCAGTGGACTGCGTTCTATTTTCTTGAGCTCGGTCTCGAGCGTTCCTTTGTTCTTGGCCACTTTAAGAAGTCCAAGCAGTTTGGATGCGTTCGCGTAGCAGGTACGTATGCCGTTGTTGCAGGCATGGTAGCCCAGCGCCGTGGCAATGAAGCTTTTGCCTGTACCGGATGAACCTGTGATGAACAGGTTCTGACCCTGTCGGATGAAGTCAAGACTGCACAGACGCTCCACCTGGTTGCGGTCAAGACCGCGCGGTATCGTGTAGTCTATTTCTTCCGGGAAGGCCTTGTAGCGGAACGAGGCTCCGCGTATGAGGCGCTGTATGGCGGCGGCCGAGCGATAATCCCATTCGCGGCTTAGCAGCCACGACAGGAAGTTGTCGGGGGTCATGGCCTCCGCGGTTGTCGAGTGAAGGCTTTCGGTGAAGGCCGCAGCCATGCCGTGCAGGCGCATGCGGTTCATCAGATCCAGGGAACGGGCGTTCTGATCCTTTTCAGGGTTGACGGGTACGGTATTGCTGTTGGTTTGCATTGTTGTCATTTCTTTTTAGATTTTTCATTTGTTGGGTTGAAGTAGTCGCGTCCACGGATATTCTTGTGCTGCGGCAGAGCCTGTGTCTGCTCATCGGAATCGGGCATGAAGTCCATATCCGTGCCTTTCTGAAGGATGTCAAGAACTTCCTGATAACCATAGGCTCTCATTTCAGTGGCGCAGGCACACGCCGCCACCAGGCGTTTCAGCGTGTATTTCTTTTCCAGAGAGAGTATGCCGCGACACGAGCGATAGGCCTTGGGAGTGTATCTGATCACCCCCGTGACTTCTTTCAAATAGTTCAGCACGATGTTGTCTATCTGTGTGGCACGCTGGTATATCTCATCGAGATCCCGCTCCAGGCTTCCGCGGCACACCGGCAGGTTGTGGGCGCTTTTTGTCGTGTACTCATACGGTATGTCGCTACGTTGATGGGTGGTAATCAGTCTGAAGCCGTGGTATATGCTGACTGTATCGGCATCATACACCAGTTCCACCCGCGTGCCGACATAGTCCGTCGGCACGCTGTAATGGTGCTTGTTCAGGGTGACGTAACTGTTGCGCATTACTGTCGCCACACGTCGCTCTTTCATCTGGTAACGGGCTCCCGGCAGAGGGCGCAGGTATTCCCGCTCTATATCGCGGAACAGGTCCCGTCGCGATTCCTTACGTCCGGACATCCGCCGGCCGTTGAACTCGTACAGGGCTTTCAGGATAGCTTCGTTAAGCGAGGCCAGGTCATGATAAACCATACCCTCGACGGCGGCATACACAGATCGGTACATCAGTTTTACCGCGTTCTCTACAAGAGCCTTGTCCTTGGGATGACGTACACGGGCCGGGAACACGACACAGCCGTAATGCTCTGCGAAGGCCGCGAATTCATCGTTTATCACCGGCTCATTACGGTCGCTGCGCGACACGGCTGCCTTGAGATTATCCGGCACTATCGCCATGGGCGCCCCGCCATAGAACTGCAGCGCGTTCTCGCAGGCCGCGATCAGGTCTTCCCGTTTCTGGGACCACACGGCCTCGCAGTAAGTGTAATGACTGCATGGAAGGATGGCCACAAACACCTCGACAGGACGCGCCTCGCCCGTGGCAGAGTCAACTATTTCAAGCTTGTCTCCGGCATAGTCGATATACATCTGGTCTCCCGCAAGATGTTCGACGTGTCCTGTGACGTTGTGCGATTGAAGACGGTACTGGCGTACATACAGACGGAAGGCCGAATGCAGATAACCGTCGGGATGCGTCTGACGGTATTCCTCATAGAGACTCTTGACCGTCACGCCCTTGCGTGACAGACGGGCGGCATACTCAGGCAACAGGGCCTCAAGCTCGGCCTGACGCGGGGACGGCTCGCGGTGACGCACTCCCTTGGGAATGAACATCTCGCGCAGCGGGTGCTCCGGCAATGCCAGTAATTGCTCAATCGTCAGTGACGAGTCCTGCCATAGGCGGACATACTTGCGGACCGTGTTGCGGGATACGTCAAAGGCCGCCGCAATGCCTTTTATCCCCATGCCAGATGCGTAACATCGGAGAAGATTTGTTAATTTTGCGTTCTTGAATTTAGTGTTTTTTCCACCGGCCAAGATGGGACTCTAAATTACAGAAAATTCCCCTGTCCGCAACCGCTGGCAGGGGTCATTCTTATTTTATACGCAAGGGATTAACTCTATTTTATCATCAGGGGTCAATCACACTTGCCGCAGGGGGGCAATCGCACGTGGCTTTTCCAAGGGTGTCTTTTTCTTTCTCTTTGCGGATTGTTAGCGGTTTCTTTCCGTGCGGTTTTTCTACTTCACTTTCGGGTCAGCGGATTTTCCCGGTGGGCAG
>HF985558.1 GCA_000431215.1 Prevotella sp. CAG:1031 | reverse complement strand
CGCTTGACGCGAATAGGCTGTTTGATGTGGCTATTCTGCAAAAATGTCAGCTACTGTAGACTTTGGTGTGTTTTGCATTCGGCTGGAAATCAGTGAGATACGGCGCGGACGCGATGAATCGCGTCCCTACACCCCCGACGGAACTGCGCGATTCATCGCGCCAATTTTCCATTCTCCATTCTCAATTTTCAATTACAACAAAGGGCGGCCGCCGGCCGCCCTTTTGTTGTTACATTCCGCGGTTCTCTGCCGGGTTGGCGCGCCGGAAGACGCGCTCCCAGCGTATGCCGCCGTGGTCTTTGTCGAACGAGGCGAGCACGATCTCGGGGCGCCCGACGATATGGTCTTCGGGCACGAAGCCCCAGTAGCGCGAGTCGAGCGAGTTGTCGCGGTTGTCGCCCATCATGAAGTAATAGTCCATCTTGAAGGTGTAGGTCTTGGCCGGCTTGCCGCCGATATAGACTGTCGAGCCGCGCAGCTCGGCGTCGTCGTTGTGCTCGTAGTTGCGTATGCAGCGGCCGTAGATGGCCCATGTCGAGTCGTTGAGCTCGATGGTAGCGCCCTTTTTCGGAATCCATATCTCGCCGTAGTCGGCGCGGGTCCAGTCGGCGGCCGAGGGAGCGTCGGGATAGAGATAGTCGCCCGGGGTGGCGGGCACGCGCATGAGTTTCAGCAGCCGGCCGTCGGCCTGAAGGGATTTGACCATGTCGGCCGTCAGCGGGGCAGCGTAGAGCGGCTGAGCCGGATCGAAGCCGTTGGAGCGCAGTCCGAGGGTGTCTTCTTCGGTGACCGGCACGAGGTTACGGTCGTCGCGGCTGACTCCGAGGCGCTCCCAGTCGGCCTCGCTGAGGCCGCTGCTGCGCATCTGAATGTAGTAGCTGAACTGAACGTAGCGTGGCTGGGCCAGCGGCTTGCCGTTGATGTGGATCACGCCGTCGACAATCTTAAGGCGTTCGCCCGGAAGTCCCACGGCGCGCTTGACATAGTTCTCGCGGCGGTCGACGGGGCGGTAGATGATCTTTCCGTAGGTCTGCGGATTGTTGAGGATATGCTCGCGGCCGAAAGCGCGCACGAGGGTATAGTAGTCGGGGTTCTGCATCTTCAGCGCCACGGTGTCGCCGGCGGGGAAGTTGAAAACCACGATGTCGCCGCGCTCGACGTTGCCGAAGCCGCGCAGGCGGTGGTATTTCCACTGGGGCCAGTCGACATAGCTCTTCGTCTCGAGCAATGGCAGTGTGTTCTGAACCAGAGGGAAGTGGATCGGGGTGTTGGGCACACGCGGGCCGTAGGCCATTTTGTTGACCCACAGATAGTCGCCCACGAGCAGCGATTTCTCGAGCGACGACGAGGGGATCTGATAGTTCTGGCCGACAAACGTGAAGATGAAGTAGACCAGCACCAGAGCATAGAGGATCGCGTCGACCCAGCTCATCACGGCCCGCACTGCGGCGTTTTTCGACTTCTTCCACCATGTCAGCGGAATGAAGCCGGTTATGTAGATGTCGAAAAGGAGAAACAGAAACAGAGCCACCCACCAGTTTCCGAGCCATGCCACCCACAGCAGGAAGATGACCGAGACGATGGCGAAGCGTATCCAGCGGGTTGTTTTTGTCTGGGAGATGCGGCGCCGGAGGTCGGCGCCGAAGTTGTAGGACTTTCCGGAGTCGTTGTTCATTTTTTCAGTTGTTTGCGATAGGCGCGGCGGCGGCGGTGCTGGCGGCGTTCGAAATACTGCCACTGTCCCTGCACTCCCGAGTTGTCTTCGAGCTCGAGGTTGCTCTCGGCGAATTTCAGGCCGTCGCGAATGTAGAGGGGAAGGAGATCGGAGAAGAGCAGGGCGTTGACGCCTTTGCCCTGATATTCGGGCTTGATGGCCACGAGCATGAGGTCGACGACGTCGTTCTTGCCTTTGATGGCCTTGAGCAGCCGTGCCCATCCCAGCGGGAAGAGGCGTCCGCGGCTCTTCTGGAGGGCGCGGCTGAGCGATGGCATCGAGATTCCGACGCCGACGAGCTTGTTCTCGCGGTCGACGATGACGCTGACATAGTCGAGCTTGAGAATGCCGAGATACATGTCGATATAATAGTCGATCTGCTTCGGAGTCAACGGCGTGTAGCCGTAGAGCTTGTCGTAGGCCTCGTTGATGAGCTCGAAGAGGGCCAGACCGTAGTCGGCCTTGATTTTCGAGGGGGAGGTATATTTGAGATTGCGCAGGCCGAAACGCTCCCTGACGATATTGCTGACGCGCATCATCTTCTCGGGCACCTTGTCGGGCACTGTCATCCGGTATTCCACCCAATCGACATCCTTCTTGTAGCCGAGGCGTTCGAGATGGCGCGGATAGTAGGGGTAGTTGTAGATCGTGGCCATAGTGCCGAGCTCGTCGAAGCCTTCGACGAGCATCCCCTCGTGATCCATGTCGCAGAATCCCATCGGGCCGATTATCTCCTTCATTCCGCGCTGGCGCGCCCAGTCTTCGACGGCGCCCATCATGGCGTCGACAACGGCTTCGTCGTCGATGAAGTCGATAAAGCCGAAGCGGGCTTCCTTGCGGCCCGAACGCTCGTTGGCCAGACGGTTGATTATGGCCGTCACACGTCCGGCGGGACGCCCGTCGGCGTATGCCATGAAGGTCTGGGCCTCGCAATGGTCGAACGCCGGATTTTTGGAGGGCATAAGAGTGTTGACCTCGTCGAACACCAGCGGCGGAACGTAGCAGTCGTTGCCGCGGTAGAGGTCGATGGCGAACTTCACGGCGCGCGTGAGCTCTTTCTTTGTCGGGGCTATGGGCCTTATCTCGATTGACATTACTGGGCTATTTCGGTGTTGACAGTCGCCGTCGCCGTCGGGCGCAGCGGCGAGTTGAGGAACAGCAGCAGGCCGATCATCAGCACAAGGAAGGCGATGATGGCTACATAGATCCGCGACGATGTGGCGCCGTGGATGGCCGTCTGGAGGCTGCGAAGGCTTTTGATCGAGCCGTTCGAGGCGCGCTCGGCGGCGCGGCGCAGCGAGGGGTGGGGCTTCTGACACGCTTTCAGCGCTTCTAACACTACGTTGCCGTAGGCCACAAGGTCGGCCGCGGTGTCGTTGGGCGTCAGGCTCGGACGCTGCTCGAAGCCGACGTCGATAAGCTTGAGATTGCCGACGTTCTCGGTGAAGATGATTGTTTCGGGGCGAAGGGCGTGATGGGCCACGCGGTTCTCCTGGATATACTGCAGGGCGGCCGGCAGGCGGTCACGGAGCTGCTCGATATGATGCTCTGTCACCGCGCCCTTGTCGATGAGCTTGCGAAGCGAATCGCCGTAGACGTCGTCGGTTATAATGCAGAGACCGATTCCGGGAACTTCCTCGAAATCGTTAATCATCAGAATGTTGGGGTGGGCCAGATTATAGCGGGCATCGAACTCGCGCCCCATCATCTCGCGGCACTCTGGGTCGTCTTTGAACTCGGGGCGCAGCGTTTTGAGCATTACCCACTTGCCATGTTTCTTGGCGGTGTAGACGTGGTAGAACTCCTCGTCCCATTCGGGAAGGTGTTCGATCTCGGTCCATTTCTCTGTGGCCGACTGCTGCTCGGCTGCTTGCTGAGGGGTCGGCTGCGGGTTGGGATTGTCTGTCATAAGCGCGAAAGGGGAAAAGCCCCGATATAGTTATAGTTGCGGCAAAGTTAACGAAAATTCCCCATACCCCCGCAAAAAAATGGAGCGCCCCCGCATAAGTTTATAAAATTATAAGATTTCTAAGACAAACGCGGTCTTTGACTCAGGAATAGTTCTATTTCACCGATAGCCAGCATTATATCCTCAAGATACTTTTTGACTTTCCTATCCATAAATCAGCTGTTTGGTTTCGTCAAGTTCTTCTCTGAAATATTTGTTTCTGATAAATTCCTCATCAACCAGATCGATTCTGCGACCCATGAGACTTTCGAGTTCCATATAGAAACTCATGAAGTTTTCGCCTGCGACAAGCGGGTCGGAATCATGATTGAATACGGCTGAGAAATCTACGTCGCTTTTATCGTTGAAACGCGGAGTGAGAATCGATCCGAACACGTAAAGAGCCTTAACCTTATATTTTTTGCATAAGGCTATAATCTTTTGAAGGTTGTCGGTAATCAAATACATATAAGGTATAACGGCGAACTTTGGCAAAAGTAATTAATTGAGGCTAATTTTCCAAATGATTGACCCGTATTGACTTCGCCGTGTCTCTTCCGCGTTGGCTGTTCGCGGTTTTTTCGCTAATTTT
Source organism: Prevotella sp. CAG:1031 (assembly GCA_000431215.1). Lineage (GTDB taxonomy): Bacteria > Bacteroidota > Bacteroidia > Bacteroidales > Muribaculaceae > CAG-1031. Next base: position 7,828 of record HF985558.1, on the reverse strand, counting down.
GCAGACCGCAATATTTCGCGCGGTTTCAGCGTTATTCTAAAGTCATGACACAGCGCACAATAGTTTTTGCAACCAACAATGCCCACAAACTCGAAGAGATTCGCCGCATCGCCGGCGATTCACTGGATATTGTCGGCCTGGCCGACATAGGCTGTCACGAGGATATTCCCGAGACGGCGCCGACGCTGTTGGGCAACGCGCGGCAGAAGGCACGCTGGGTCAGCGAGCGTTACGGTGTTGACTGCTTCGCCGACGACACCGGCCTGATGGTCGATGCTCTCGACGGCGCGCCGGGCGTCTATTCGGCGCGGTTCGCCGGCCCAGGCCACGATTCGGCCGCGAATATGGCCAGACTGCTTAGTCTGATGGAGGGGCAGACCGACCGCCGGGCGCGATTCGTCACTGAGATCGTGCTTATTCTCGGTGGCGAGGAACACCGCTTCACCGGCGCTGTCGAAGGGGAGATTCTCTCTGCTCCTGTCGGCGAGGAGGGGTTCGGCTACGACCCCGTGTTCCGTCCGCTGGAAAGCGCGGCGCCGAGTTTCGCCGCCATGAGCCCCGACGAGAAGAATGCGATCAGTCATCGCGGACGCGCCACGCGCTCTCTCATAAGCTATCTGAAAACAATTTCCACCTCTCATAAAGAATGATCAAGAAAGCTATATTCGTGTTGTCGGCTCTGATAGCCATGGCCGTCAATGCTTCGGCCCAGCAGACCGGAAGCTGGCATTACTATCCCTTATATGCCGGACAGCCCGACAAGGTCGAGGTTGCCGATAACGGCACCGTCTACTATCTTTCGGCCGGACGTCTCTACAGCTTCGACGGCGAGGAAAACCGCGACTTCGTCAACGATTTCTCGGGCCGCAAGATAACCTACATGAAATATAACGCCGACGCCGATTATCTCTTCGTCGGCTGTGAGCAGGGCGACATCTCGCTCGTCTATCCCGACGGACACACGGCGCGTCTGAGCGACATTGCCGATGCCAATCTGCGCTACGAGAAAACAATCAATGCCGCCGATTTCAAAGGCGACGACGTTATTGTGGCCACTACTTTCGGTCTGGTGCGTTTCGACACAAAGACCATGACCGTCAAAGAGAGCGGCGTAACCGGCAAGAACGTCAAGGCTGTCGCCCATCTCGGCGACCGCTTCATTGTCAGTTTCGACGGCGCCATCCGTTCGATAAAGGCGGGAGCATTGCTGAGCGATCTCTCTAATTTCACGACCCTTGTCGAGAACCGCGACGCTATAGAACTGGCGCGGCTCGGAGCCGCTGCGATCGCCGTCCGTCTGGGAACCGGAATCTACACTTACTCAATTAACGGAGATGTTGCCACCGAGGTGCGCCCCTATTCGGCCTACACCAACGTGCCGGCGTTCATCAATGCACGGCCGACACCGTATTATATAGTCAATAAGAAAGAGTTGCGCCGTTTCAAATCCGACGCTACCGATGAGCTTGCCGCCACTCTCGCCGCTCCGCTCAACAGCGGGACGGTAACTCTCGGTATCGCCGACGGCCTCAAGGATGTGTGGGCCGGAACGGCCGACGGTATGGCTCTCTACGATCTGTCGGCCGCTACGCCGACAGTAAAGACCGAGTCTTTCAAGCCCGCCGGCTCTATCGGAGTCGAGAAGGTCGGATATATACGTTCGTCGCGCGACGGCAAACGCATCTATGTCGGCAATCTCGGCAATTCGAATCTCCCTATCGCCGACTGGGGCGGAACCCAGAAGCTTTTCCGCCTCGATTCCGACGGCTCGATCCATAATCTCTCGATAGCCAACCGCTCTCAGCCCGGATTCCCCACCGAGGATATCGACGATCCCGGCATTCTCTACGTAGGCCAGACAAGCAGCGGCGCCGCCCAGATTCAGAAGGACGGTAAAGTCGTGAAAAATCTCCCCGGCAGCTGGACCTACGACGTCGCCATCGACCCCGAGGGAAATCTCTGGACGGTGCGCTTCGGAACCGGCAACAACGACGGAATGTACTTTCTGCCCAACGCAAAGCGCAAGACCCTGCTGACAACCACGACCAATGCCGACTGGACAACCTCCAACAAGGCGCTCAACAGCTTTCGCGGCCGAAAGGACGCCCAGATTCTCTTCTGCCGCCATTCAAACATGATGGTGTCGTATGAGACCGGGCCCAACGAGCCCATTATGTTTTACAACACTCAGGGAACCTATTCGAACCTCGCCGACGACAAAGGCGAAAACTTTGTCTATATCAACGATCAGGACGGTCGTTCGATATGGGTTGCCGGAACGTCGTGCATAGCCGAAGATGCCAAAGGCCAGATATGGCTGGCAACGAACGCCGGCGTATACGTGGTGACCGACCCGACCAATCCCTCGACCACCCTGCGCAGCGTGAAGGTTCCGCGCAACGACGGAACCGGATATGCCGACTATCTTCTCGACGGAATCAGAGTCTATGACATCGAGGTCGATGCCAACAACAACAAGTGGTTCGCCACTTCGTCGGGAGTCTATCAGACCAACGCCGACGGTTCACAGATTCTTCAGCATTTCGACAAGTCGAACTCTCCGCTGCCCGACAACAACATCACGGCCGTCTATGCCGATCCGCTGAGCAACAATATCTATGTCGGAACCCTCTACGGACTGCTCCGCTACAGCTCCATGACAGCTCCCGCCGCCACCGACTACTCCGATGTCTACGCCTATCCTAATCCCGTAAAACCCGATTATACCGGCTGGATCAGCATCGTCAATCTCATGGACAACTCTCTGGTGAAGATCGCCGATGCCTCGGGCAACGTTGTCTACAGCGGCCGCAGCAACGGCGGCATGTTCACCTGGGACGGCTGCAACGCTTCGGGAAGCCGTGTCAAAAGCGGTGTCTACTATGTCTTCGCCTCGCATAGCGACGGAACCTCGGGCAACGGCGATGTTGTCGCGAAAATCCTCATAATGAACTAACCGGGCCTTCCGGCGGTTTTTTCAGTAAAGACATGAAAAAGAAACTCAGCTACACAAACGAAGCCCACCGCGCCTATGGCGTGGCCGGCATGGCAATCAGCCTCGTCATATTCGACGGCGAGGACATGCTCGCCTCGGTCGACATCGACCGTAATCCCGGCGAAATGATGGAGATGGCTCCCGATTTCTATTTCACGGGCAACCCGTCGCTGTCGGCAAAAGCCGCCTGGAGCCGCATAGTCAGCAACTTCAATCTGACGGCCGCCATGATACTGGGCAATGCCCTCTGCCGCTCGCTCGTGCTTGAGCGCCGTGAGCTCGCCAAGGAGCTGCTGGCGTCGCTCCACGACACAATCGTCGGAGAGGCAGCCGAAACCTGCTCGCTCGAAGCCGACGAGGCCGAGCGGCTCTTCAACAAAGATCTGAGTTATCTCTACCGCGTTTTCTCGAACAGCAATGTCCACGACATTGCCCACGATTTCGCCGGACAGCTGCGGCAGACGCGCCGCATGTCGCGTCACGACGTTGTCGACGCCCTTCGCGCAATAGCAATGCTTTGACTTGTCGTCTCCCGGCTGTCAGTGAGATAGCCGGGGGACGAACAGCTTTTGGCGATTTTTAGCATTTTTTTGCCGCATGAAGCGATGCCGATAGCGAACTTTTTTGTAACTTTGCACCAAACATAAAGCAACTGCGGAAATTTTTTAGCAAAGTGTCGATTATCCGATAGCAATTATCTACCACCGATTATTTACGAAACGGCTACTGACACCTCCCTACATTTTTTCCAACCGACATTACGTCAGCATCGACGTCAGCCCCGCCGACCCCGTCTGCGCCACTCCAAAGCGTAACTGACCCGCAGGCGATAACGGCAGCGACGTCGCTCTCTTCCCCGAGGCTGACGCAACAGCAACACGGCGCGCGCCCACGGGCTGGGCAATTACTTGTAAGCTTTATCTGTTTTTTTCACCAAAGACGCCGTCAAAAATACAAAAAAATTTCATTTCCGCATCACAAGAGGCTATTAAAAAGCTATGAAAAAGCGCAGCCTCGCCGCCATTGCTGTAATGGGGCGAGGCTGTGTGTGAAGAATAGTGTGATTTCTATATCTAAGCGCGGCTCACTTGACCATCACCTTGACGGCGGGCGAAGCAGAGCCTTGGGCTTTGACCACATACACTCCGGGGGTCACATCGAGGGTCTGCTGCTTCTCTGACGAGGTGCTCACGAGCACGCCCGATGTGGTGTATATGTTCACGGCATAGCCGGCGGGGTTGATGACCACGATGCGGCCGTCATTGTCATAGGCGATAAAGTCAGAGGTAGTGGCAGTGGCCTCGCTGACGCCTGAGCCCTTGGTCACGTTGAGACGTATGTCATACATCACCAGATACTCCATATAGGGCTGCGAGTAAGCGTGGAAGCCGTAGTAATATACGCCTGAGGGATTTACATCTACGGGTATCTGGAAGGTGGTGATTTCGTAGTTCTCTCCTAAGGTAGGCACTTCGGGGATATCTAACAGCACATTGCTTTGAGCTGCGATGGTCTTGTCGTTGCCGAATGTCACCTCCAGTGACTCGGGATAGTTCTCGTTGCTTGAATATACGCTGAATTGCAGCTCATACTCGGCATCGCTGTAGTATTTGATAGGCGGCGAAATAATCCAGTCATCGGCGCTCTGCTCATAGTTGTAGGGGTAGAAGATTGCACCGGTTTCGGTGTCGAAGGTCCAGGTGTGGCTGTCTTCGTTGGCATCAATGATGGTGTAGTAATTATAGAAGTCGGCAGCCTTGGTAAACACTCCTCCGTAAGGCGCATCTATCGGAGCGCCCATAACCACCGGGTTGGATAATGTGTAAGAATTAGCCACACCGTCATATACGGTGAATACGGCGTAGATATAGCATTGCATATCCACATCATGCTCGATGACGAGGCTGCGCTCGGTGGTGCCGGCTGATGCCACTTGCTTGTTGGGGTATTGCAGCACGATGTAAGAGATGCGCTCGGGGTCGTAGGGCAGGCCATGGACACCGGTGGCGGGAGCATCCCATGTGAGCGTCGTGGTCAGAGGGCCGCTCTCCACGAGCTTGACATTGGTAACGGCGCCCGGGGTGTCATAGCCCATTACAAATTCAAAGGGATAGGCGGGGCTGGCACCATCGACATTGGTGACTGTGATTTCCACATTATATATCTTCTCTTGGCCGCTGACGTGCAGTGAAACCACCTCACCGGGATTGGCAGTGCCGCTGAGCGAGATGTCACTGCCATCAACCTCTGCCACTGCGTAGGTCAATGACGAGGCTCCGAGTGATGTGCCATCGTAAGTGAGAGTAGGCATCGTGAACGACAGCGTGCCCTCGGTGGCGCCGGCTGCTGCCGGTGTATAGGTAACATCACTGACGGCGGCCGGAGCGAGCATTGCCGGCTCGGTGAAGTAAGCGCCGGGCACTGCCTTGGCATCATCGGCAATCCATGTGCGCAACACAGCTTGGCAGTTGTGCTGGTCAATCTCGAATATCGGGGTGTAGGTAGAGCCTAATGCCACGCTGGAGCTTTGGAACATCCAGTAGAGCTTATTCTGCGAGTTGTCAAAGAACAGCGTCTGATTAAACTTCATATTATATAATATGTCTTCAGGCAGCATATTTGCGCCCTGCACCTGACCGAGGTTGGCGATTTGGCCGGTGGTCTTGTTGATGCGGCCCATAAAGTGCGTCTGCACGCCATCAATGATCTCCTCGTCCATAAAGATGCAGTAAAGCACACCCTTGGCGTTGCAGCCTATGGTTAGCACACGCGTGGTATTGGAGATATTATAGTCTTCGCCGATGCGTGTCATGGTTCCGGTAGCGGGGTCTATCTCCACCAGGTGAGTGTTGGAGGAGTCCTTGACGAGGCCATATATCTTATCGGTAGATGCATCGTAGGTGATTGACACTGTGGTGCACTCGCAGTTGTTGGGGAGCGTGGTCTCTGACAGCAGCTCAAAGGTCTTGGCATCGTATTTGCGCCATATGGGGTGCACCTCCTGGATGTTGCCGGTGGCGTCATACATGCAGGCGTAGAGTATGCCATTGTTATAAGCCACACCGCCGCTGAATGAGCCTTCGAGGTCGGGGTGCTCATAGTCGGGGTCATACTGCGACTCAGGAGTCAGGCGGAAGATGCCCGGCGTGGCCATAGTGTATTGGTCAAGCTGAGCGCGCGAGATGTCGGCATAGAGCCTTACACCCGGGCTGCATATATTTTGATGATGCTCGGCCTCGATAGGCTCGGCATTGCCATCATCGGCAACCACCGTCTCAGCCGGCTCTTCATATACGAGCGGCTCCTCCACCGGTTCGGCGCCTCCCGATACACTATACAGCTTGATTTCGCTCAGATCCAGGGCATTCTGCACATTGGTGGTGCGGAACCCGAAATGATAAGAGCCTGACGAAGGCACGGTGAACTGAGCCGTCTCCTCGTCGGCAAAACCATTTTGCGCGTAGGCATTGTATGTGGCCAGGGTGGTGGTCTGCGATGACGCTGATGCGGCCGTGCCCATCGACACGCTGAACGATGCCGGGAACGATACACCCGACTTGGCCTTGTAGGCGAGGATATAGCGAGTGCCGGGCGTCAGCTCCACAGCCGGCGAGATAAACCAGTCATCGGCATCTTTGTCGTAGCTGTGGTAGGCGCCGCCCACCAGTACGTTATCAAAGCGCGTAGCATCATACTCCCACTTTGCAGCATCGCCGTCAAGATTTTCTATGGTCCACTGCTTGAAGCCATCATCATTGTTGAGCAAGCTGAAGGCTTTCACCTCTGTGCGCTCGCCGGCGAGGTCATCGAGGTTGATGGTCTTGGAGGTCTTAGCCGACTCCTTGTCGCCAAGCACCATAGCCACAGAGAAGGTGGTCTGGCCCGCAAAAGTGGCCGGCGTGACTACATACTCTGACACAGCGCCGGCGGTGACATCAATCTCACCTACCCGGCTGCCGGCGCAATATATGCGAGCCTTGAGCTGCCCCGGCAGCGGAGCCTTGTTGCTGTCGTATTTGGCATTATACCATTTCAACATGACGGTGTGGTCAGCGAGGCGAGGCGTGGCAGTCATAGCCGGCGCCGGCTGCGGCGTCTGCGCCGCTGTCTCCACCACTTTGATTGACTTTAAGACAACCACACCATTATCGGCCGGCGAGGTCACCTTGAAGCCTATATTATAGCTGCCATCGCGGTCAGCCATGAAGTGAGCATAGCGCGTGACTACGCCGGTCTGGTTCTCATAAACCTTATCACCCAGGAGGGTGGTCATAGCCTCGGCCGATGCTCCATAGCCACTCATCACGGCCACTGCGTCAGCGCCGAACGAGCCGCGCTGAGCCACAACGTATTGCACCAGATAGTGTTTACCTGCCGTCACGGCAAATGCCGGCGTAAACAGCCAATCATCGGCGGCCGCATTACAGCCCATGCCGTCATAAGAGATGCCCTTGAGGCTTGACAAAGCCTGCCAAGTGTTGCCGTCGCTATTCGCATCAATGATGGTCCAATCCGTGATGTCGGAGCCACTGGTGCTGAAATCGCGCTCAAAGACAGCAGCGTCGGCCGACGCCATCGTCATCGTCACTGCAAGCGCGAGTACGGCTTTTAATGTTGTATTATACAAGGGATTGATATTTGTTATGATATTCTTAGTTGTGTCAATTTCGTGGCAAATATAAAACATTTTTCGGAATATCGCCTTGATATGAAATAATTTTTTTAGGTAGTGTTTCACTGAGTGTGTCTGAGGCGAGTTCACTCAAGCCTGTAGACCTCAGATGACGATGCAAAATTAACGATTTTATCTCATATTTTTATCGAGTGACAAAA
>HF985557.1 GCA_000431215.1 Prevotella sp. CAG:1031 | reverse complement strand
AAGTTAAATTATAGTGTTGCGGAATTAAGGATTACATTTTTCTAATTCAGAATCGAACCTTTCGTTCACTTAATTTCTTTTTTATGCGGATAAAACACAAATCAGCATTATCACTTATTCTTTTCACAGCATTTAGTTGCACGATCTATGCTCAGGAATCAGCTGCACAGGGCTGGGAACAGAACGAGCATATAACGAAGCTGAAGAAAATCGAGCTCGGACAATGGACTGTCCCCGACACCGTTAAAATCAAATGGACAGACAAGTACGGCAAATGGGAGATCCACAATTATCCTTCATGCTATCTCCTCGACCTCAAAGAAGGGAGCGACGTCACCCCCGGAAAATCATACGTCCTGAAGGACATGGCTGAGATGTTCGGCCCTGACGGCCTTCTCAAAGATGCTAACGACAATCTCGACCGTCTGATGCAAAGCCCGCTGATGTCGGCCACGCGACTTGTCTATACGGCCAAGGGGGCCCTGTAGATGTCGATTATATGTTCGGATCTGGAGGCTTCGGCAACCGGTTGTGTTACTTTTATGTTCCGGCCGACTCAGAATATGATAAAACTACTTTGTCGGTCGCACAGACTCTCGCCGATAACAAAATACCGACATTCTGTATCGCCGACCAGATGCGCACCTCGATCCACATGGATCGCTTCGAGAAGCAAAACGGCGAATGGACTAAGATCAACGAAGTGGTCGGCAACAGCGCTTTGGGCGACAAGCTCAAAGACGACACCGACAACTACGGAGGCTGGGGCGACAACCTTATAACCGGCAAGCGTTTCAGGCTTAAATATTTCGGCCCGGATTACACCGGCGAACCGACCGACGAGTTTCCCGCAGGCACACGCATTTATTTCTTTCTCGCGACGTATAATCAGTATGGTTGGAACGGAGTTGCCAGTGAGGGTGTCAAGCCCTATTCCATTAAATTCGCTTACCGCCAGCTCAACCGTGAGTTCGGCTCGCAGGGAGAGTGGGATTTTGAGCACAACACCACCCATAAGAAGAGGCATGACACCTATGGCCCCGGAATCTTCGCCGCCGCTGCTGTAAACTTCACCTATACCGATTCCGAACAGGGAACCCTCCAAAACGTGCAGTTCCTGACGTGGGAAGACTTTGTCCAGCCCGATGCCGACGGAAAGGTCGGAGACTTCGACATGGGCGACGTCGGTTTCGGACTCTACGGAGTCAACAACCCGCTTTTCGATGTCATCTCTGAATCTACAATAAAACTTCAGGCTATTCAGGAGGCCAAAGACTATCAGGATCAGTTCTTCGGCAGCAAAGGTGCGTTGGGAAATGCCTACCGCTATAAATTCATTCTGACAAACGGCGATGAAAACGGCGAGAATAAGGTTTATTCACGTGGATTGCAGCCCGTCACTTTCACTAAGGACAACGCATTGACCGGCGAGGGTCATTTCAACCCCGCGTATACCTGGGCTTCGATACGCCGTTTTACCGATGATTCGGAGGTAGGCGAAGTCGTGAAATTTGTTGTTATCAAGAAGACAGCGAGGCTGCCCGAGGAATGGAACAGGCTTCCCAAAGTCGAAGATCTCAATAAACCCGATCTGATCTACCGCATTGAATACGCGATGACAGATACCTATGATGAGACTAAGGTTCCTGAGAACTGGGACGGTACGTGGTTTATCGACGGCCAGCAAAAAAGTTATTTTGAATACCGCCGCGGCGAAGAGATCGACAAAACCGCCTTGCCTCTCGAAAAAATGACAAGTCTCTATCTCGACGCCGTAGAGACGCTGAATCCCGAAGGCAAATATATCAACAGCAAACGATTCTGGATGATGTTCGCATTCCGCGACGGTATCAGAGTCAGAACCAACGAGTCTGCCGTGGTTTCGCCGCGTGCTGAAGTTGTCATCGAGCCCCGAGGCACGGCCGAAGCGATCGATCTCGACGGCAGCGAGACAAAGCATCTCAAATCGCTTGACGGGCTGGCATCGATCGACAACCGCACGTTCTTTACACTGACCTACAATCCTCAGACCGAGCTTTACGGAAAAGAACACATATCGGCCCTGTTCATTGTCAACGAAGAAGGCAAGCGCTTCTGCAAAATCAAATACGACAAAGATAAAAGCCAGTGGGTGACCGAGGTCGAGAGCAAGGGCCATGCCGACAATAAGAATCCGGATTTTAAAATCCTGGATGTCATTGACGAGAGCGATACACGCCGCCATTTCGTGTTGAGCACAAACCTTGCGCCTGACAAGAAATTCGGCGTCATGGTCGAGACGCAACGTGATCTGAAGTTCGACGGCGTCCCTGTCATAGACTACAATACGTTCGGCGGTTATCCGGCTGAATGTCAGATGCCGACGCTGAGCTTCGACAAAGCTGATCTTTACAAAAACGGTGAGCATGCAAACGGTGACGGTAATTACACGTATATTTTAGCGGCTGAAACCGGATGGGCTCTGACCGACGCTTCAGTTTCCGACCAGACTCTCTTTTCGCAATGGCGCTCCTACAACAGCCCGACTTACCCGTGGAACAATAACGAATCGGCATATCTCAACATACTCCATGGCAACGAGGCTGCTACAGGCACTATACTGGCCGAGAATTATCAGGCGTGGCTCAAGGAGTCATTCGGAGATGGCAAAAACCTGCTGATTGATAACGGTGACGGCACGTGGACAAACCACGATGTGCTCGCTCAGAAAAACGAAGATGTCACCGAAGTGAAAGTAAACTATGTTCTGAGAGCCTATCTCCCCTCCGCACCTGCTATTCTGGCCGACAGGCAGTCAATGAATGCGAAAGCCGCCGAAGCGCGTGCAAACGGCCCGTATGTTGTCCTTGAAGCAAGGAAAGATGTCAGCGCTGTCAGGTCAGCTCTGACGACAGGAATCGCGACAATCACCGCCGACGCTGATGCTCCCGCGGTATATTACAAC
>HF985556.1 GCA_000431215.1 Prevotella sp. CAG:1031 | reverse complement strand
GTGGCTACATATTGATGTTGTGCTGTTGCTTTTTACTGAAAGCTGCTACTAACGACTCATAAATCTACCCTTAATCGTGTATTGGATGATAGTTGCGGATTTTAGGATTATTAATTGCGGAGTAAACATCCCCTATTACATAACACCTGAAGGCCGCTTTCGGATTAAACCCCGATTGAAAGGCGGGAAAGACAGAGGTTTGGCTCGGTGGAAAAAAAGGGTTAACTTTGCGGAGTTAAATAATCAACGATATGGAAAATCGTAAGGTAAGGGTCAGATTCGCCCCGTCGCCCACCGGGCCGCTTCACATCGGCGGTGTGCGCACTGCTCTATATAACTATCTGTTTGCCCGCCACAACGGCGGCGAGATGATTCTTCGCATCGAAGACACCGACTCACGCCGGTTTGTTCCCGGCGCCGAAGACTATATCAACGAGGCGCTGGCATGGCTCGGCATAAAAATCGACGAAGGCGTGCGCGAAGGAGGTCCCCACGGCCCCTACCGCCAGAGCGAGCGCCGCGACATCTACCGCGAGCATGTCAGAATGCTTCTCGACGCGGGGAAAGCCTATATAGCTTTCGACACCCCCGAAGAACTTCAGGCCGCCCGCGAGGCCACGCCGAATTTCCAATACGACGCCTCGACGCGCGGACAGATGCGCAACTCGCTTACGATGAGCGCTGAAGAAGTAGAGCGCCGCATTGCCGAAGGGGAGCCTTACGTTGTCAGGTTCAAGATAGAGCCGGGACGCGAAGTCGCAGTCGACGACCTTCTCCGCGGACGTGTCACGATAAACTCGAGCGTCCTCGACGACAAGGTGCTATACAAAAGCGCCGACGACCTGCCTACCTATCATCTGGCCAACATCGTCGACGACCATCTGATGGAGGTCAGCCACGTCATACGCGGCGAGGAATGGCTCCCGTCGGCCCCGCTCCACTTCCTTCTCTACGAAGCTTTCGGCTGGAGCGACAGCCGCCCCGAGTTCGTCCACCTTCCGCTCCTGCTCAAGCCCGACGGCAAAGGCAAGCTCAGCAAGCGCGACGGCGACCGCCTCGGCTTCCCGGTGTTCCCGCTCGACTGGCGCGACCCTCAGAGCGGCGATCTCACCCACGGCTACCGCGAGGGGGGCTATCTGCCCGAGGCCGTGGTCAACTTCCTGGCTCTGCTCGGATGGAACCCGGGCGACGATACCGAGCTGATGGACATGGACGAGCTTATCAAGCGCTTCTCGATAGAACACTGCTCGCGTTCGGGCGCCAAATTCGCCTATGAGAAAGGGCGCTGGTTCAACCACGAATATATCCAGAAACTCGACCCGGAACGCCTGACCGACCTCTTCACCGATGTTCTGAAGAACCATGGCGTCGACACCGGCAGCTTCTCGCGCGACTATATAGGCCGCGCCGCCGCGATGGTCAAAGACCGCGTCAGCTTCATCGAGGAACTGTGGGCCAACGCCCGTTTCTTCTTCGAGGCGCCGACAGAATATGAGGCTAAATCTGTCAAAAAGCGCTGGACTCCCGATATGCCCCGGCACATGAAGGATCTTATCGGACAGCTGCGCGCCCTCCCCACCCTCGAATCGAAAAAAGCCGAAGAGATTATTCTCGGCTGGATAAAGGAGAACGGCCTCCACATGGGCAACGTCATGAACGCATGGCGTCTGGCCGTTGTCGGCGAATGTAAAGGCCCCCACATGTTCGACATTCTCGAACTGATGGGCATCGACGAAAACGTCGCCCGCATCGAGGCCGCAATCGAACGAATCGAACCCCAGCAGGCTTGACACCGCTCTACGACATAGGCATACGCCTCTACGGCACAGCCATAGCACTCGCCTCGATAGGCCACACCAAGGCGCGAAAGATTATCAAGGGACGACGCCAGACCGAGCGCTATCTTCGGTCACACGTGGCGTCGAAGCGCGGTCCGTGGGTATGGATCCACGCCGCTTCGCTCGGAGAGTTCGAGCAGGGGCGTCCTCTGATCGAGCGCATCAAGGCGGAGCAGCCCGAGACAAAGATTCTGCTGACATTTTTCTCGCCGAGCGGCTACGAAGTCCGACGAGACTACCGTCTGGCCGACGCCGTCTGCTATCTTCCGCTCGACACCCGGGTCCACGCCGCGCGCTTTCTCGAAATCGTGAAGCCGTCGAAAGCGATATTCGTCAAATATGAATTCTGGGGCAATTTTCTCGGCGAGCTCCATCGTCGTGGGATACCGACCTATATAATATCGGCCATATTCCGCCCGACACAGATATTTTTCCGCCGCTACGGCTCGGCGATGCGCAACATACTGAACTGCTTCACGCGCCTTTACGTTCAGGACGAAGCCTCGCGCAAACTTCTCGCAGGAATCGGCATAGACAATGTCAGCGTAGCCGGCGACACGCGATTCGACCGTGTCACGTCGATAATGCGGTCGGCCGTAGACCTGCCCCTGATCGATCGCTTCAATTCGAACGCCGACATAACCCTCATAGCAGGCAGCAGCTGGCCGGCCGACGAAGACATCCTCATTGACTGGCTCGCGCGCCACAAGGAGGTAAAAGCTATTTTCGCGCCCCACGAATTTGACCGCGCGCGGCTCCATGCCCTCGAGGCGCGGCTGAGCGCCTTAGGCGACACGCGCTGTTTGAGCGAGATAAACGAGGCCGGACGCGACCCTGCCACGTTACACTATATCATTGTCGACAGTTTCGGACTGCTCGCAGCCCTCTACCGCAAAGGAACGATAGCTTATATCGGCGGCGGCCTCGGAGCCGGAATCCACAATCTCAACGAAGCGGCGGCCTACGGCATCCCCGTAGTGTTCGGGCCGCGCCACGAGAAATTCAAAGAGGCCACCGACCTCATAAAGGCAGGCGGAGGCTTCGATTTCGACGACGCGGCAGCGTTCGACACCGTCATGACGCGCCTTGTCGCCGACAAAGAGCTGCGCCGGCGCGCCGGCGCGGCAGCCGGCAAATATATCGCCGACAGTATCGGCGCCACCGACAGAATATTCAACGACATTTTTCAACCCTCCTCGAAATGATATGTACCGCCATCACCGCCGCCCACACTCCGGCAGCGGGCCGGCTTCTGAGACTTCTGCTGAATCACCCCGACGTTGAGGTTACGGCCATGACAACGACATCGCCGGTGCTCGCCGGCCATCCTGTAACAGCCTGTCACAAAGGGCTCGACGGCGACACCGATCTGCGCTTCTCGACATCGCTCCCGGCATACGACCGCCTCGACGCCATTTTCGTAGTCGACGAAATTCCGGCCGGGCTTCCCGACGATCTTGTGGCCATAGCGCTCAACACAATCGACGGATGGGTCTACGGGCTTCCGGAACTGAACCGCAAACCACTGGTGCGCGGAGCCCGCCATGCTTTCATTCCTTCGGCCGAAGCGACCGCAGTCGCAACCCCTCTGCTTCCACTGGCAGCGAATCTCATGCTGAAAGGGCCGCTGAAAGTCACAGTCGAAAAAGGGATGCTCGACAGCGAGCTGCCTCACGGGACAGCTGCCGAGATCGGCGACGCCCTGCGCGCTCTGCAGTCGAGTTTCGACGGCGAGATAATCATCGAAAGGCGAAAAGGTCAGTGGCGCCGCGGCACAGTCGTGACAACCGACGTTCCATGTTCCGTAGCCGTCGACGAAATCGACCGCCTGGCACGCGACTTTTTCGGCGACCACAACCTGACCCACATCGTATCGCGCCAGCCTATGGCCGACGACGTGGCGACGACAGCGAAATGTCTCGTCAACTATTCAGCCTGCGAAAACGGTATACGCGTCAGCGCCGCCATCGACGGTCTGCTGAAAGGACAGGCCTCGCAGGCAGTCCACGTCATGAACCTCCTGCACGGCCTCCAGGAAAAAACCGGCCTCTACCTCCCCGCCAGCGAATAATCCCCGCGCGCCGGACCCGATTGTAGGGACGCGATTAATCGCGTCCGCCAAATAATTAAAAATAAGGCGATCACCGAAAGTTTTCCCGCATGATTGTAGGGATGCAAAGTGTCGTAGCCGACGTTAGTCAAAACCGACATAAGAAAGCCGATGCCATGCGATGTCCGCTTATTCGATTATGGTCTTTAGAAAGAAATACATTGCAATAGTGTCGGTCCGATTATGGTCTCTGAGATAGGCTTTGTAGCGCTCTTCTTCGGGACTTCCCAAAAAACTGAACCCGTTTTTCCGATAGAAGGGAACTGCCGAGGGGTAGGCGTCGACAGTGAGAAAGCAGCATCCGGTTTTGTTGTCGGTCACCATCCAGAGTTTGATAAAATCCATCGCTTTTGTTCCCCAATGTGCGGGCTGACAACGATATTTGTTGCTGACAGCGAAACGTCCGATTTTTGGCGAAGACGGTCAATCTTCAATAGCTCGTCTCTGAGTTTGGTCGGAATTTGGACAAAGAAACTGTCCCGGCATTCCGTCAATCCATTGCCATCTTATTGATATTCCAGTCTGGAATTTCAACTGGACTACTAATGAGCTCATTCCAACTGGAATACGACTGAGATTCCGTGAAAAAATAGGCAAGTTAACAAATTTCGGGCGATTTAAATGCTTGAAAATAGAAAAGTTTATTTTGCGGTAAAAGGATACAAAAAGCGATTGACAAGTTTATTTTGCCGCTTGCCAATCGCCTGTATATTGTTGCTTAGATCTTAAAATCGGGCAGATTTTATATCAATACTCGTCCTCGTTGAAGAAATTGTTGATGTATTCATATTACTCAATTTCTTCTATGATGTCTTCAAAATCAGAAAGTTTGGAAGCAAAATAATCTTTATAACCAATTGGCACATTTATCTTACCAATATTTACTTCATCATCAAACATGTGTGCCGAAAAGTTTATTAATGATTTAGGGAAACATATGATCTCTATGTTGTAGATTCCAACAAATGCATTATTTCTAATTGTAGTAATTCCCTTAGGAATTACTACAATATTACTTATATCGTATGATGAGATTATCTCATTTCGTTCAAGATTGAGATATAATCCATTTTCATATAAAGTCTCATCATCTACAATCTGTTCAGTCACCCATTCTGGTAGAATGTATTTATAGTGTTCAATTCTTCCTTTTGGCACTCTTATTATTTTAACAGACCAAGTAAATTGGAATGCTTCAAAATCAATAGTCTCTATGTTAGATGGAAGGACTAATTTTCCATCTCTAAAATTGCATGAATCAAAAGCTTTCGCTCTTATTTCTTTTAAGGAACTCGGAAATTTTATTTCTTTTATTCCTGAATTCTCAAAAGCAGATTCATTTATTATTTCCAAACTATCAGGCAAATGAATTATTTTTATCGGCGTATTCCTAAATGCACCTTTACCTATCTCCTTTACACTAGAGGGAACCGTGTATTCAACTTCAGATGAACAATAAGATATGAGAATTTTTCCATTTGCACTAAATAATACATTGTCAATAACCTTAAAACGAGGATTCCAATTATTTATAATGGATTTATAGCAGAAAGGATTACCTTCAATTATTTCAACAGAACTTGGCAAATATATTTTAATGGGCTTTTGTCTGTGTACAGTGCATTGAATTTTAGCATGGTCATCACAGTCAAAAGCCCTATCCCCAATATATACCAAAGAGTTTGGCAATACAACTGAATCTAGCATAGTACATCCAATAAATGCATAAGCACCAATAAAATTAACCGTAGTAGGGATTTTAATATTTGCTAATTTCCAACATCTCTCAAAAGCGTACTGCCCGATTACTCGCGTTCCCATTTTAATTTCATATGATTCAATTGTTTTAGATGACATACTTTCGCTTACCACATGACCATTATATGAGCTCCCGGGATTGATTCTATCAGCTATAGTTCCAACTAATCTTAATCCGTTGGAACTATATAAGGCTACGCCGTCTGAATCTGCATGGTCTTCTCCTTTGAGCCAGACCTCAGTGATTCGAGATACTTCTATTATCCCCATTCGTATCCCTTCTACAAATACATTAAATTGTTCATTTCCAAAAAAGTCTTTATTCTCCTTTTGCAGGAATAACTCTATAAGCGACAAAATAGATTTTACATCTTTGAGATTCCCAGCCTTTGTATAATATAAAATGGCCAATGCCATGTCTCTGTCTTTATTTTTTTCATGTTGATAATAGTCACCCAAAAAATGTAATGCTTGGACATCCCCTTGTGTCCCAGACAATCTCAATAATGACAAAGCCCGTTTTAGATTTCTTCCAATATCTTGTCCTTTAAGATAAAGTAAACCTAAGATTCGCTGTGCTTCTGCATCATTCCTTTCGGAAGCATCATATAAAATATGGACGGCCCTATTGGTGTCTTTTTTAACATTCGTTCCTCTAAGATAACATAATGCCAATTCTATATCTGATTTAACATCAATGGACCTAAATGCTATTGGGCGTATATAACCACAATTGACACGATTTCGAATAATTATATTATGAGAAGAACCATTAATGTCATAAAAAATAGCTTTTTTTGATAAACCAACTTCAGTAGCTATGATATTATCTTCTTTTGGGAAGGAAGTGGTTAATAATATCATATCGTACAAATTTTTCCATGATCGACTTTCATGATTATGCCATTTGTATTTGATTGGAAAAAAAATAAAATTCCCATTAGGCCCAGTCACTTTCCATCCAACTATTCCAAAATTATCAATATATTCCCATTTGCAATCATTTTGCAATTCAATAAAATGCATCTCTGTTGGAGTTCTCCACATAGCCCCTCTTATTTTTATAGCAGCATCATAATCGTACTTGATATCTTCATACTCTTCGTCTGACACTAACTTAATTGCGCAGCGGTTTGACCATGTTCTGAGATATGTCTCATTAATATTAATTTTCTCACAATCTCCCCATCCATATATATCACCGACTTCCATATTGTTTTCAGCCCCAATATTTTCAACGCCCCATAATATGCTTGATTGTAAGCCCAAATCAACAGCTTTATGTCCATTGATATAGATAAAGTTTGTGCAATTCAGTTTAGCACGAAAATTCTCACTATCACGTTGATACTGTCGTTCTCTCTCATCCTCTTTCTGCTTTTTTAATTGTCTTATTGCTTGTCCCTTTTTTATCTTATTGTCTTTTATGTAGGAAGATATAAGGAGCCATATTAAAAATCCTGGAATGATTATCACTAGAGATTGTAGAAATGTTTCAAAATCAAGTTCTCCATTATCTTCCTGCGCCTCATGCATATAGACGGATTGGGCATATGTAATAAGTTCTTTTGTCAAAAACAAAAAAGTCAAAAATAGTTTTCTCATAATAAAAAATTGTCCAATTAATTAGCAATAATATTGAATATATTCAACTATATCTTAACTATATAATATATAAGTTGGATGATATTGGGTATTTATGATTTAGCTAAGATGTTTCCTAATTACAAAGATAATCAATTTTGTGAGATTTGACTGTCGGACACAAATAACATTTTATTGCAGCTGAGGAATCTTCAGGAGGAAAGATTCCAAAACTCCAAAGCCCCAAAACCCAATTCGGTTAAGACAGTCTCAGTATCTTGTGAGTTGCATCATGCAGCGGTAGGCGAAGCGGCGGACATCTTCATCCGGATTGCGTCCCCATGGTAGTGAGTTGTCGCTGCCACTCCCTCCGCATGACTGGGCGAATTGCGGGCGGTAACTTTCGACTTAGCCGACTGCGCACCGGCCTATGACCGACGGTCGCTAAGTTCCGATTCGCGAAACTAACGTATTGGGTTGCGCCATCAAGATTGCCGAGGAACAGATACATGGCACACTTCAAAATCTCGTTGGGTTGCTCGGCGATTGCCGTCAGGAACTCGCCGTCTAAATCGGCTTTCTGTTCCGAGGGTATTGCCACTAATTGTTCTCGGACACGCCACAAATATCGGACAAATACACCGATAGAAAACTGGTAAAATCCGTATGTATCAGGCAGACACAATTTAAATTATGCGAAGGGTTCAGGGATTAAAACATCATAGGGCGCTCTGAGCAATTACTACAAACAGCACAGCATCTCGACTAAAGGTTCTCTAAACTAAATGACATTATAAGCAACATATTTCATGGTATATCTGCTTATGTGTAGATAAACTGTAAATATAAGCATATTTTATTATATTTATATTGCAAAGAATTTGTATATTTGTGCCAATAAGTTAAATCAACATGGAGTATACGCCATTATTAGAAAAGCAGATCATAGGTAGAATGAAAGTTGAAAATCCGTGGTGGACTGAGGGTTCAGTTCCTTCAGATTATTCAAGTATGTCTCCACGGTTATACCTTAATATATTTTATCCATTAGTAAAGTCAACAAATCCCCGTAGAGCTGTAATTTTAATGGGACCACGTCGTGTCGGAAAAACGGTAATGATGCATCACAGCATACAGAAGCTTATTGATGAAGGTGTTTCACCTCACAATATCATTTACATTTCCGTCGAAACTCCAATATATAATAAAATATTGCTGGAACAACTGTTCCGTTTAGCTTGTGATACCTTGAGCAAAGATCCTCTTAAGGAGAATCTGTATGTGTTTTATGATGAGATACAGTATTTGAAGAATTGGGAGGTTGAACTTAAATCAATGGTGGATACCTACCGAAATACAAAGTTCATTGCATCGGGATCGGCTGCGGCTGAATTAAAGAAACGAAGTGATGAGAGCGGAGCTGGTAGATTTACAGATTTTAATTTACCCCCTCTTACGTTCTATGAATATATCCATCTGAAAGAGTATTCTAATATCATGATTCCTATAAGCCATGATTGGGCTAATTCACCGACAAGTATATATTCGTGTCTAGACATAAACAAGCTTAATGAATTATTCATCGATTATATAAATTATGGTGGATATCCTGAAGTCGTATTTTCAGATAAAATACGCGAGAATCCAGGCCAATTTATACGACATGATATCATAGATAAAGTGTTGTTAAGAGATTTACCAAGTTTATACGGTATAAATGATGTTCAGGAACTAAATTCCTTGTTCACTATGATTGCCTATCATTCAGGCGCACAGTTCTCTTATGAAAGTTTGTCAAAAGAATCCGGCGTGCAGAAGGTAACGTTGAAGAAATATGTAAACTATCTTGAGGCGGCATTCCTTATCAAAGTTGTCCGGCGCACTGATGATACCGCAAAAAGTTATCAACGAGAGACACAGTTCAAGATATATCTTACTAATCCGTCTTTGAGATGCGCTTTGTTCGAACCAATCAATGAAAATAACCCTGAAATAGGTGATATGGTAGAAACTGCCGTATATGCTCAATGGTTTCCACGTCAGGGTAATGAAATCAGATATGCTAATTGGCGTCAGGGGAAGGCCCAGGGTGAAGTTGACATTGTCGGACTTGATATTGCCAGGCAGAAACCGTTTTGGGCTGTGGAAATTAAATGGTCTGATGCTTTTTACAATAATCCTGGAAATCTCAAATCACTTAATTACTTTATGGACAAAAATCTAATGCACAACGCATTAGTTACTACAACTACGTTAAGTGGCGTTAAGAGTCTGAATGGGAAAAACATTCATTTTATGCCGGTGGCTTGTTATGCCTATGTTGTTGGAAAGAATACAATTAATCAAACTAAATCTGAATATGGATTATAGAGTCAAAGGAAATCTCCAAATAAGCATATTTAAATATGCTTATTTGGAGATTTCCTTATAATATACTGAATAGCACTGTTTTATGAGAGAGATTTAAGCGACAGTTATTTTTACGGCCGGATAGTCATTGCGATGCTTATTATGAGGAAATTTTTTCTTTATTTTCCGCCAAAAACTTCTCGGGAGCATGTTGGCCGAAATCTTGTCGTTTGAAAGGCTGAAATATAGAGCGATATCCTCTCCATTTTCAAGACAATAAGTTACTGCCAGCAAATCCTTTTGCCATTTAAGGGCGTCCGAGCTTAGGAATTCATTTAAGTCAGGGTCGCCGCAATCGAAGGAAAGCAATGGAAGCCCGCTGTTAATTCGGGTAAACGGGATCAGAAGAGCCATTATTTTCTATACCTTTGAATGAGGCTACAAGCTCCATGAAGTCATCCACGCTCTTTTCTATACGGGCGCGCTCCCGGCGGCGTTCTTCAGCCGGCGGAAGATGAGATATATCGGCAAGAAAGCGTTCAGCATCCTTCCCGTAGAGAACCGGAGTATTTCGAATGGGTCTTGCCATTTAATGAATATAATGTGTAAATTTTATGCAAAGTTACGACTTTTGACCTCCTGTTGCAAACTTTAGCACGAATATTTCTTTACAGTCAGAACAAGCTGACAGTCAAGTAAGTTCATTAAACACAAAATCGGTCAGCAAGCGTCGCGTCGGCTTCATCATATCCAATGTAGGCTTATTCTTCAATGCTTAGTTCCGCCGCTCTACTTTTATCAGGAGCATATTTTTTAATAATTCGTTTTAGGACAGTTTCATCTGTCGGACCGACAACAGACGGTTCGAGTCCAAAAGCTAACTTTGCGCCCTTTATAAACATATCTTTGTTCCAGGATATACAACAAGGCGCTAATCCGCCATATATATCAGCAGACATCGCGCCTCTTATAGCCCATTGGCCCGCTTCGTATGGTGAGATCAAATACCGACCTGATTTAAGATAATCGGTTACACCTCTGATAAACGCCGGGGCTGATGTTATGTATTCGGGCTGGTCAATTACAGAAAGACATTTGCAGACCCATGCCCTGGTAATTCTCTTTCCTTCTGAGTATGCATAATGTCTCGGACAGAGAATATCATGTAGCGACAGTTCTTCCTCTGATAAAGCAGCTTCGGAAAGGTCACATTTCCCGTGATAAAAATCTTCAAGTAAGGATATAGCTATATCAAGGGAGCCATTGGGGGAGCCTGTCGGAGCTACTATTAGTATGTTCGACAGTTTGTCGTATAGCCATCGTCCTTCAAGCAAACCGTACTGGTAATTTTTATGAAACTCAGGGTCTCGGCAGACATAATCCGAGAGGTCAAATTCCGAGATACCTTTGAAAAATTCAGAAAAATCTCTTTCATCGTACAGATGGGTGACGCGGCGTTTCAGAGTGGTATCATCGGATTGAGCTTCGTAAAGATTGCTGGTGATATAGAATCCGACCAGATATGAAATGGTGTCGCTGTCGCTCTTTGTCAATGAGGTATTTCCCCATGAATATAATGGGAAAAGAAAAGATAATACAAGCAACAGACTTGTCAAAATATATAAGGAGGTCTGCTTCATTGAAAAGTCGCAATTACCAATTACCACGGCATAGAACCGCTATATTCTCATTTTTTGTCCCAGATATAGAGACGGTCGCCGGGACGCACTTTCTCGGGCACGGGAATGCTGAATGCCTGACCTTTGATAGCCTTCTCGACGGGGTCGCGGTCGAGACGAATCTGCTCAACCTCCGTTATGATGGCGCCGGTCTTAGGCCCGGTGATGACAATCTCGTCGCCGGGACGAAGTTCGCCGGCCTCAAGCATGAACTCGCCTACGCCGAGACGCGGATAGTAGCGCACAGCCTTGGCGGCATAACGCTTGGTGCGCGTGGCGCTCGACCCATATTTCTCCGACCATTCGCCGAGACGCTGGCCGAGATAATATCCGTTCCAGAAGCCTCGGTTGAAGACCTTGGTGAGGTTTTCATCCCACGCGGCGATGCGTTCGGGCGTGAACGTGCCGTCGCAGATGGCGCGCAGTGCTTCGTCGTAGGCCGACACGACGGTCATGACATACTCGGGCCCCCTGGCACGTCCCTCAATCTTGAACACCGTCACTCCGGCGTCGACCATGCGGTCGAGGAAGCCGATTGTCTTGAGGTCACGCGGCGACATGATATACTGATTCTCGATGTCGAGACTGTCGCCGGTCTCACGGTCGGTGACGGTGTAGCCGCGCCGACAAATCTGAGTGCAGGCGCCCCGGTTGGCGCTCGAATTCATCTCGTGGAGGCTCAGATAGCACTTGCCGCTGACAGCCATGCAGAGCGCGCCGTGGCAGAACATCTCGAGGGCCACAAGCCGGCCGTGGGGGCCGCGGATGTCGCGCGAGGCAATGCCGTCGCTGATGGCGCGCACCTGATCGAGATTCAGCTCGCGGGCGAGCACCATGGTGTCGGCCCACTGCGAATAAAACTCGACAGCTTCGAGATTGGTTATGTTGACCTGAGTCGAGATGTGCACCTCCAGACCGCGACTCCGGGCGGCCCGGATGGCGGCTATGTCACTGGCGATAATAGCCGAGATGCCGGCTTCGGCAGCGGCGTCGAGTATACGTCCGAGAAGCTCGGTCTCGCTGTCGTAGATGACTGTGTTGACCGTCAGATAGGTTTTAACTCCGGCCTCGCGGCAGAGAGAGGCGATTTCGCGGAGATCGTCGATTGTGAAATTGGCGCTTGAGCGTGCGCGCATATTCAGCCCCTCGACACCGAAATAAATAGCGTCGGCGCCGGCTTTCAGAGCGGCATGGAGCGATTCGCGGCTCCCGACGGGAGCCATAATCTCAAAGTCGTTGCGGGTCATTGCATTGGAAAAAATCATTCAACCTCTTCGGGATGCTTGCGGTAATATTCCTCAAGAAGGTTGCGTATGTCGAAATAATATCCGCCGAGCTTGCGGCCGTCGGCATCGGTGACGGTTATATATTCGTAGCCGGGATCATAGAACACGTGGTCGTCGACAAGATAGTCGAGCATATTGAGCAGAACATATTCATGCTGCGGCTCGATGACAACCCAGGCGTTTTCTTCGTCGAGGCCGGTGCCGGTCGACACTATGGCCATGAGAATCCAGTTGAGCTTATACTGCCATATCGACGCCAGAGCGTTGTTGCCGCGTGTGCGCAGAGCATTGATCATCAGCATCATCTGGCGCAGGTCGAACGGATTGTCGGCCAAAGCCTCACGGGCTTTCTCGATGATCTCGTTGCAGTCTTCGCGGGTCGGAGCGTCGGGAGCAGTATAGGCCAGCGGATGTTCGCTGGAACGATAGGGAGTATAATCCTCCTGAAAGAGATAGCCGAGATAGAGATGGCGGAACTTGTCGAGTTTCATCAGCGTGTCGTTGCGCTGATATTCTTCCATCAGACGGGGATAATAATAAGGGGACTGAGGATCGTTTATCTCACGCTTTATCTGCTCCATGTCGGGGCGCGTGCGCTTCAGTCCCGGCAGGAGTTCCTGTTTCTGATCAGCGTCCTGAGCCGATAGGGCGAAGACTGCCATCAGGGCCGCTACGACAGCTATTATCTTAACGCGCATATTCTTCAATAAGGATTATGGCCACATATCCGGCCATCGAGAGCACGACGGCGGAGGGAAGGCCTTTGGCACACAAATACTGCAAAAAACGGGCCGAGGGGAAATCGAGATGGCGCCCCGAAGGCGTCATGCTGAACGCGAGTCCGCCGAGGACGATGCCGACTACGGCTCCGATAACCATTACGTTGACCGAAATCAAATATCCGAGCACAAGGCCAGTCAGGCCTCCGAGTCCGATATAACCGACGCCAAGACGCGAGGCGACGACTTCGCGCGGAAGCATAAAGTTAAGGCCGACCACAACCAGCGCGGCAAAGCCCCAGAACAACGGCAGCATAGCCCCGGCAAAGCCCGACGAGCCGAGAACCGTCAGCAACAGCCCGACGAAGGCCACCACTGCCGTCCACCGCCACTGGACGAACATCAATATGAGCGAGACCAGAGAGAAGAGGGCCCCTGTTATCGACAGAATATTCATTGCGTTGTTTTACTTTTTCTTTATTGTAATAACGCTCCGACAGGGCATGCTGTTGCCCTGAAAACGCAGGTTGCAGCCACAAAATTAACAAAATTAGCGCAACGCCGCAAATCAGACGTCACGCGTGACAGCTCGGTTAATATTCAGTTACAAAAAGCTTACTCATTAGTCGGAATGTCAGGCAACGGTTACCTTTGTATCGTCCACTCTCTTCATCATCACATTCAAAGACGCGACAATGCCGCAAACCCCGATATTCAGAAACATAAGAGCTGTCATCTTCGACTTCGACGCCACAATCGCCGACACGGCCTCGGACATAATCGAATCGAAGCTTTACGCCATGAGCCAGCTTGGGCAGCCTGAGCCCGACAGGGATCTTGTCAAGGCCCTTCTGGGCATGAACACCCGCGACAGCTTCTACGTGTTTTCCGACATGTCGAACGAGGTCATGGTAGACGAGGCGGTCGAATTGTTTCACCGTCAGGCTCTGAGATTGGCGCTCGAGCGCCCTCGCCGTTTTTTCGGAGGGGTAAGCGAGACACTCGACGAGCTGCGGCGCCGACGCATAAAGATCGGACTTACAGGAAACCGGCGCGCCGGAGATCTGAATCTTATTATCGAATCATGGGGCCTGTCTGACATTGTCGAAGCTGCAGTGACCTTCGACTCGGTCAAGCGCGGCAAACCGGCCCCCGATATGGCGCTTGAGGCACTTAACGAGCTCGGTGTAGATCCCGAAGAAGCCATTATCGTAGGGGATGCACTTCACGATATAGAAATGGGCCGCAACGCCGGTTGTGCCACAATAGCATTCTCACGTGGCGCCGACAGCGCCCGCGAGCTGCTTTCAGCCGGCCCCGACGCCATCGTCGACTCAATTGCCGACATACCCGCTCTGATAGCCTGACAGAGTCCACACTTTCGAAAAACATACCAATCTGAGGCATTTTGCCGTTCTTATCGCTCCTGAACTGACGCAGGAGCTTTATTTTTAGTTATATTTGCCGTCACAAAAAATATTGACAGACAACACCGACAAATGAACATCTCACGTCTATCCGCTTCGGTTCTTTTAGCCGCTACCGCCGTCGCAGCCTTAGCAGTACCTGCACGCCGGACACCTTTCACTGTAGAACAGCCTGACGGCTCAACCCTGACAGTACGGCTTTTCGGCGACGAACACCGCCATTTCTACACAACCGTCGACACCCTTCTGCTGACCCAGACCCCGGGAGATCCGGCATTCTACTACGCGCGTCCTGATGCCAAAGGACTACCCGTGTCGACCGGCCTCATTGCGGCCGACCCGGCACGCCGCACCGCAACCGACCGCGAGATGCTGGCCAAGCTGTCGACTCCGGCAATGCTTCGCGCTCTCGACGCAAGGACCGACAACGGCCCGCGCCGCGCCCACACAGGACTCTTTCCGGGAGCATCGTTCCCGGTGATGGGCGACCAGAAAGCGATCGTTATTCTTGTCGAATACGACGACTACAGGTTTGTCTATCCCGACCCTCACAGCTATTTCAACTCGATGCTCAACGAGAAGGACTTCTGCGATCCCACCTACGGAGGCACAGGGTCGGCCCGCGACTGGTTTATCGAAAACAGTGCCGGTAAATTCGTGCCTCAATTCGACCTCTACGGCCCCGTAAAGCTCGCCCACTCGCGCAGCTATTACGGAGCAAACGACTTCTACGGCAACGATCAGGCCCCCGAAGAAATGGTTATCGAAGCCTGCCGTGCCCTCGACGACGAAATCGACTTCCGGGAATATGACCGCAACGGCGACGGTGTCGTCGACAACGTATTCGTGTTCTATGCCGGCGGAGGCGAAGCGACAGGCGCGGGAGCCAATACCGTCTGGCCCCACTCCTACTCCCTGTCGTCGGCCGGAAAATCACTGACGCTCGACGGCGTGAAGATCGACACCTACGGCTGCACCAACGAAGTCGTGGACAACCACCCCGACGGCGTCGGCACTTTCTGCCACGAGTTCAGCCACGTCATAGGCCTTCCCGACCTCTACGCAACAAGCTACACGTCATCGTTCACCCCCGGCACCTGGAGCGCCCTCGACTACGGCCCCTACAACAACATAGGGCGCACCCCCCCGCTCTATTCCTCGTTCGAGCGCAATGCCCTCGGATGGATGACTCCGCGCCAGGTTCGCGGCGCAACCACTGTCAGCCTCCCGCCTATCAGCGAAAACACCGCACTGATGGTTGCCACAGGCGACGAAAACGAATTCTTCCTCTTTGAAAACCGGCGCCGCGAAGGATGGGACGCCTATATTCCGGGCGAAGGAATGCTCGTATGGCATATCGACTATGAGTCCTCGGTCTGGGAGAGAAACACGGTCAACAATACCTCATCCCACCAGTATGTCGACATCGAGGAAGCCGACAACCGCCGCACCGAATCATCGCGCGACGGCGACTGCTTCCCCGGCACTTCTAACGTTACATCGTTTACCGACGACACGACACCCTCGATGCGCTCATGGAGCGGCATCCGTCCCGGCCTGCCGCTGACGAACATCGCCGAAGACGCCGACGGCAACATAACATTCGACGTTGCCGGCGGAGGCAAATCAGTCGACGCAGTCAAAGCCAACGATGCGACCGACATAACCGACAGATCGGTGCGCCTGAGCTGGCAGGCTGCCGACGACGCCACCGACTACCGTGTCAGCGTCTACACAACCAGCTCGGCGGGCGGCCTCGTGCCGGTCGACGCCTGCAACGAAGTCACGACAAAAGGCGCTACCGAACTTACGGTTGACGGACTCGAACCTCTAAGCGACTACAGCTACACGGTAACAGCCATCGGCGGAGTTATCGACAGCGAGCCCTCGCAGCCCATTGCCTTCTCGACCAAAGCGACATCGATAACCATGCTCACCGCAGAGACCAACGAAGCCACCGACATAACGGCTGACAGTTTCACCGCCTCATGGCTCCCGCTCGACGGCGCAACAGCCTACCGGCTTAGCGTAGTCAAGAAAGAATACAGCGGAGGCAGCGAGACAACAGCCGACTTCACTGGCGGCCTGTCGAAACTTCCCGAGGGATGGAAATCAACCTCAACAGCGACCTACGCATCGCAGGGATATTTCGGAGCCGAATCGCCGTCGCTCAAGCTGACAGCCGACGAAAACACCCTGACAACGCCCGAAGCACCGACAAGCTCACTCAGCTTCTGGTATCGCTGCGCAGCCGGAGCCGAAGGAGCCGAATCATCGCTGACTGTCAAGCTTCTCGACGCCATCGGACAATGGAGAACCTACGCCATTCTGCCACTGGACTATCCCGACGACAACCGTCAGGGCCATACCGCTGTCTTCGAGGCACTTCCCGACGACACCCGCAGCATCGCCATAACCTTCCAGGGTAAACAAGGCGCCGCAGTGGCCATCGACGACGTTACCATAACAACAGGCGCCACTGTCAACAACACCCCTGTCAAAGGCTTCGCCCCCTACGATGCCGGCGACGCCCTCAGCGCCAAAGTGACCGGGCTCGAGCCTATGACCCTCTACGCCTTCAGCGTCAGCGCCACAAGTCCCGAAGGAATGTCCCTACCATCGATAGCCCGCGGACTGCGAACACTCGACGGCCCCGACAACGCCATCGAGACCGTCGGCGGAGCCTGTGTTCCTGCGATCTCCACATACCCCGGCCACCTCTGCTACAGCGGCGACACCCCTGTCGACATCTACGCCATCGACGGACGCCGCGTATGCCGGCTCTACGGCCCCGCCACCATCAGCCTGCTTCCCGGCATATATATAGCCTCAACCGGCATCTCATCGGCCAAAGTCATCGTGCCCTGAGGCCTCCCACCTCCAACATTCACCTTTTTTAACAGCAAAAAGGTCCCGAGGCATTGTTATCAATTAGAAAATAACTACTTTTGCCTCCGCTTTAGCCGGAAAAGGCGAAACCCACAACTTAATATGCTCAACAACAATGTATTGGACACTTGAATTAGCATCAAAGCTCGAAGACGCGCCCTGGCCCGCCACCAAAGACGAGCTTATAGACTACGCCATGAGAAGCGGCGCCCCCCTCGAAGTAATAGAAAACCTTCAGGAAATCGAAGACGAAGGCGACACCTACGAATCAATCGAAGACATCTGGCCCGACTACCCCTCCAAAGAAGACTTCTTCTTCAACGAGGACGAGTATTAAAAGAAAAATAATCTCATATTTACCTGATACACGGGATAAGCAAAATTTAATTTGTTTGTCCCGTGTTGTTTTATGACCTCAGATGTCGCGGTTTGTTTGTCCACTTTTCATTACGCTCGACGTAACTTATAAATATCTCGCAAGGTGACGTCTTTTCAATGAAGACGAATATCCTTGGATTTATTAATCTTGATGGGCTGTATTTTGCACTACAGTACCTGACAATTTTGCAGAATAACCACATCAAACAGCCTATTCGCGTCAAGCG
>HF985555.1 GCA_000431215.1 Prevotella sp. CAG:1031 | reverse complement strand
TGATGTGGAATAGTCCTTAATCAAGGGACTTATACAGCGTTTGAGTCAAGAGGGATTAGCAAACGGAAGTTGGCATAGAATAATGCTATCTGAGATTCTTACCGAAAGGAACGAATTGAATGCCGCTTATCATCCAGTGCATTCAGTTTCGGTAAGTGCTGGCGTAATCAATCAAGTGGAATACTTGGGTAGATCTTTCGCCGCAAAAGACACCGCCCATTATCATGTCGTCTATAATGGAGATATTGTCTATACAAAGTCTCCGACTGGCAATCAGCCTTTTGGCATCGTCAAACAAAGTCATTGCTTGACTCCAGCTGCTGTTTCGCCATTGTATGGCGTTTACCAACCTTGCTCATTTGAAATTGGGAATTATCTGCATTACTATTTCCTCAATCCGCTGAACACCAATAACTATCTATCTCCCTTAATCCAAAAGGGCGCAAAAAACACTATCAATATCAGTAATCAGAGATTTCTTGAAAATAGAGTTCCATTGCCAATTGATGATATGGAAATACAACTTGTCTCTGATTCTCTGTCGGCCCTTGATAAGAAGATACAGTTTGAGTACGATGTATTAACTTCGTTGGAAATACAGAAAAAGTTTCTATTGGGCAATATGTTTATATAAATATCTGTCTCAGGAGATATTCCTTTTTAGCTATATACAAATCTTTTAACCGCTTTTCATTTGCCAGCTGAGCATTGATAGCATCAAGAGTAGTGGCAATCCTACGTTGTTTTTCAATTGTAGGAAGAATGAATTTCTTTTTCATAAAATCATTCTTTTGAAGGTTGAAGCGAGTACTACCTTGTGCCAACGGATAAACGAATTTCCGGAATTTAGTGGAGGATACAAGGTGGGCTAAATATGGGGGATAAATCCTGTCTTTATTGGGTATTGATACACCGAAGCAGAAGCTATTGAGATAGAATTTATCCGACTCACCCAAGTAAACAGATCCAATGCCAACTTCATCGGGAGTCTCAGATGAAAGAGTGAACAGCACATCACCATGAGATATGGTGTGCTGACTCTCATTTGCTGCAATAGTAACCAATCCAAAATCATCTTCATTGATGACATTATTCTGATAAACATTGAGATAAGTAATAAAAGGATACCCTTGACCAAAATCATCACCGCTTTTCCCGGAAAGTCCGGAATAAGCGATCCCTATTTCCGAGAAAGATACTAATTCTCCTTGTACTTCTTCATGGAACTTATCATTCAGTCCCTTGATTAGGGATTGCAGGTTGTCAATTATTTTGTTTTGAGTGGCAATGCGTTCGTCAATCAATGATAGTAAG
>HF985554.1 GCA_000431215.1 Prevotella sp. CAG:1031 | reverse complement strand
ATGGAGTCGCTGTAGTGGTAGCCCGAACACCAGTCCCAGCCCTGCACCCTCTGTGAGGGGCCGGCCTGAATGAATCCGAAGGGAACGTTGGCGCCGAGGAACACGTGGCCGTGGTCAGCCGTCCCGATAAACGGGTCGACATATTTCGACAGGTCGGCAGGGGGCGCGGCAACAGCGGCTGCGCCCGATAAAACTAAAGCAATAAAGGGCAGATGTTTTTTCATGGCAAAAATTCGGTATTTCAGCCGCAAAGATAACAAAAGGCTTGAACTGAGGCAAATTTCAGAACGTGAATTGTCCGCATTGCGGAGGAAAAAGGAGCCGCTGCCTCACCGGCAGCAGCTCCTTCCCATAAATTTGTATTATATGAAACAGCTTTATTCTTCAGCCTGTTTTTCAGCGTAGGCTTTGAGAAGTTTCTCCTGAACGTCGCCCGGAACTAGCTCGTAGCCGGCGAAGGTCAGTGTGAACGACGAACGTCCGCCGGTGATAGAGCTGAGGGTTGTCGAATAGCTTGCCATTTCGGCCAGAGGCACACGGGCTTTGATTTTCTGGAAGCCGCTGTCGCTGTCCATGCCCATGATGATGGCACGGCGTCCCTGAAGGTCGCTCATGACATCGCCCATGACGTCGGCCGGAACGAGCACCTCGACGTCGTAGATCGGTTCGAGCACTTTCGGGTTGGCGTTGCGGAAAGCTTCGCCGAAGGCGTTGCGGGCGGCCAGACGGAACGAGATTTCGTTCGAGTCAACCGGGTGCATTTTGCCGTCGTAGATGCAGACGCGCACGTCGCGGGCGTACGAGCCTGTCAGCGGGCCCTGCTCCATGCGGTCCATGAGGCCCTTGACGATGGCGGGGATGAAGCGGGCGTCGATGGCGCCGCCGACGATGCAGTTGTAGATGACGAGTTTGCCGCCCCAGTCGAGAGGAATCTCCTGCTTGTCGCGGACGCTCATCTTATATTCCTGATTGCCGAACTTGTAGGTGTCGGGTTCGGGCATGCCTTCGGTATAAGGCTCGATGATGAGATGAACCTCGCCGAACTGTCCGCTGCCGCCCGACTGTTTCTTGTGGCGGTAGTCGGCGCGCGATGCCTTGGTGATGGTCTCGCGGTAGGGGATTCGCTGCTCTTCGAAGACAATGGGGAGCTTGTCGTTGTTCTCGACGCGCCATTTGAGAGTGCGGAGGTGGAACTCGCCCTGACCTTTGAGAAGGGTCTGCTTGAGCTCGCGGCTCTGCTCGATGATCCATGTCGGGTCTTCCTCGTGCATGCGGGTCAGGATAACGTTGAGCTTCTCTGCGTCGCTCTCGGTGACGGGGCGGATGGCGCGGATATATTTCGGAGCGGGATATTTGATGAAGTCGAAAGCGATCTCGCAGCCTTTCTCGTCGAGGGTGTTTCCGGTGCGGACATCCTTGAGTTTCACGGTGGCGCCTATGTCGCCTGCGCAGAGCTCGTCGACCTGATTGCGGATCTGGCCGCACACGCAGAAAATCTGGGCGAGGCGCTCTTTCGAGCCGCGGCTGACGTTGTCGAGATCCATGCCGGCCTTGAGCGTTCCCGACATTACTTTGAAATATGAAACCTCACCGATGTGGGGTTCGACGGTTGTCTTGAACATGAAGATTGAAACGGGGCCGTTGCTGTCGGGCTTCACCTCGTTGCCGGCGGTGTCGACGGGAGCGGGCATTTCCTCAACGAAGGGAACGACGTTGCCGAGGAATTCCATCATGCGGCGCACGCCCATATCCTTGGCGGCGCTGACGCAGAAGACGGGATAGATCGAGCGGGCCACGAGACCTTTGCGGATTCCTTCGCGCATCTCGTCTTCGGTCAGGGTTCCCTGGTCGAAGAATTTCTCCATGAGCGTCTCGTCGTTTTCGGCGGCAGCCTCGACGAGGGCGGCGTGGAGCTCTTTGGCGCGCTCCATCTGGTCGGCCGGAATCTCTTCGATCTTGGGCACGCCACCTTCGGGACCCCACGAATATTTTTTCATCAGAAGCACGTCGATCATGGCGTTGAAGCCTTCACCGCAGGCAATAGGATACTGGATTGCCACGATATGGCTGCCGAAGTGCTCGCGCATCTGCTCCATGACGTTGTCGTAGTCGGCCTTTTCGCCGTCGAGCTGGTTGAGGGCGAAGATGATGGGCTTGTTGAGGCCGGTGGCGGTGCGGAAGATGTTCTGGGTGCCTACCTCGACGCCATACTGGGCGTTGACAACGATAAGGCCGGTGTCGGTCATATTGAGGGCCGTGACGGCGCTTCCGACGAAGTCGTCGGCTCCCGGGCAGTCGATGACGTTAAGCTTTTTGTTGAGGAATTCGGCATAAAAAACTGTCGAGAAAACCGAGTAGCCATACTCCTTCTCAACAGGGAAGTAGTCGCTGACAGTGTTTTTCTGGTCGATGGTGCCGCGACGTTTTATAACTCCACACTCGAAGAGCATCGACTCAGCGAGTGTGGTTTTTCCCGAGCCCTTGCTACCGAGCAGGGCAATGTTTTTAATCTCGTTAGTTTTGTAAATCTTCATGTTATTAGCTTTTAGTAAGTTTCATGATAATAATAAGCGGCCAACTGAAGGCAGACGCTAAGAATCGACGGCAAAATACGCATTTTTCGTGAAAGAACGCCATTTCAAAAATATGTTTCACAACACATTTTTTGTTTTTTAGCTTTTTTGGCACGGAAAGATAATGATGCGTGGCTGGGCAAAATCGATATCTGAAATCGTCCGGGCGTAGGGACGCGATTCATCGCGTCCGCGCTGTAACGCCTTGATCGCCAATTGCATGTGAGACGTGCCGAAGGCACGTCCCTACGTCAGGGCGATTATTTGGGGAGTCAGCGCGACATGCGCTTCAGCAGGTTGTAGCTGGCTACGACGCCCAGCTCTCCGGCTTTGCTCAGGTCGGCAAGCCCTTCGCTGCGGCGTCCGATCCGAAGTTCTACCCATCCCCGGTTGTAGTAGGCCTCACCCATGTCGGGCTTGAGGGCTATGGCGCGGTCGAAAGCGTCGATGGCAGCCGAATAGTCGGCGAGCGATGCGAGGGCCACTCCTTTGTTATAATAGGCTACGGCCATCTGCGGCGACAGCGCTATCGCCGAGTCGAAGTCGTCGATGGCGGCGCGCACTCCCAGTCCTGCGGGGGTGCCGGCGGGCGAGTCGGACGGGGGAAGGCTGAACCGGGCTATTCCGCGCATGAGGTAGGCGAGGGTGAAATCGGGGGTCATCTCTATGGCTCGGCTCAGGTCGGCGATGGCGTGTTCATAGTCGCGCAGGGTGAAGTAGTCCATCGCGCGGCCGAAATAGTCGATTGCCCGAGGGGTGTGGGTGGCAAGCCATGCCGTGTAGTCGGAGATGCTGCCGTAGTGGATGTCGAAGATGTCGCTGTCGGTCGACGAGGGGGGGCGGTTTGTTACCTGAGCCTGAAAACGAAGCGCGCGCAGGTCGTTAAGGTCGGCCACCTCCTTTATATATTCGCTGCCGGGGCGGAGCTCGGTCGGAGCTGTGTAGTAGCTGACGGTGAACATCGGCTCAAGCTCGATATTGATGTTGCGGTCCTGAACGCGCCCCTTGATATTCTTGTTGTCGTAGATTTCTTCGGGACGGGCGTTGTCGCTGACAGTCAGAAGCTGTTTGAAGCGGGCCTCGACCTGCTCCTGAGTCTCTGAGCCGGGATCGTCGGAGCGCTCGGTGGCCTCGACAAATTTGTCCTGACTCATGTGGAGGCGCGTCTTGGCCAGCGCCACCGACTTGTCGAAGTCGGGCTGGGCATTGCGCATTCCGGCCGATCGTTTGACGTCGTAGCGAAGGAAATAGGCGGCGGCGAAGTCGGGGAATCGGCTTATGAGGCGGTCGAGGTCGGCCAGCGCGTTGCGGGTGTCGCCAAGCTCGCGGTAGATGAGGGCGCGGTTATAGAGGGCGCGGTAGTCGTCGTTGTCGAGATCGAGAACACGGCTGAGGTCGTCGATGGCACGGTTGAAGTCGCGCACTTCGGCGCAGAGCATCGAGCGGTTGAACAGAGCGGCGCGGTTGAGCGGATCGAGGTCGATGGCACGGTCGAAGTCGTCCATGGCTCCCCGGTAGTCGTCGAGCCGATAGCGCACGTAGGCACGGTTGACATAGAAGCCGGCTTCGTTTGGCTGCAGGCGTATGGCCTGATCCATGTCGGCCAAAGCCGCCTGATAGTCTTTAGTGGAATTCAGGGCTATGTCGGCGCGGATAAGGCGTGCGTTGACATTCTGCGGATTCAGTTCGAGAGCGCGTGCGAGGTCTTTCAGGGCAGCGGCGGTGTCGGTGGCTGCGAGGCTCAGGCGTGCCCGCCCGATATATCCCCCTTCGAAGTTGGGATGATAGCGCAGCAGTCGCCCGAAAGTCGAGTCGGCCGCCTGATATTCCTTCAGCTCGGTCTGTGCCATGGCCTTGTTGTAAAGGAGCGCCCGCGAATAGGGGTTGTTTTCGAGAGCATGGTCGTAGTCGGCGACGGCCTCGGCGTTGAGCCCGAGGTTCTGCCGGGCGACACCGCGCACCTCCCAGGCGTCGGTCAGATAGGGATTGCGGTCGAGAGCTTTTGTGGCGTCGGCCTCGGCGCCGCGAAGGTCGTCGAGATTGAGCTTGGCGACGGCTCTGAGAAAGTAGGGCTGGGCCAGATAGGGCTTGGCCGCGATGGCCTGATTGAAATACTGTATCGACAGCACATAGTCTTCGAGCCACATCGTGTTCTGCCCGATGCGGATAACCTGGTCGACGTTGACCTGCCCCTTTGCCAGGCAGGCCGCCGCGCCGAAGATCAAAGCCAGTAGAAATCGATACATTCTGATTATAAAACGTAAAGCGCCCCACAAAATTACAAAAAATGACGAAAAACCCCGCGCAGCCTGTTCCTACTAAGCTTTTGCCGATTGTCATATCGTCAGAATTTGCTAATTTTGCCGTAGATATGGAAAAAGGCGATAAGCTCGACAAAAAGTTCTACAAGATTCGCGACGTGGCCGAGATGCTTGGCCTCGCACAATCGACGTTGCGCTACTGGGAACAGGAATTTCCGCAGCTTCGCCCGCGCCGCAACGATGGCGGCACGCGTTTCTACACTCCCGACGACATCGAACTGCTCCGCATCATCAGCTTTATGGTGCGCGACAAGGGGATGCGTATTTCGGCTGTGCGCGATCAGCTCGCCGCCCGCGGCGGTGAGACCGAGCGCCGGGCGTTGGCTGTGGCGCGCCTGCGCGGAATCCGTGACCGTATCCAGCAGTTGCTCGACGGTCTGTCGAAACGCCGTATCGACTCTCTGACCAGATAACATTTCCCATCTCATGGCAACAATCCTCAATATAGAAACCTCTACCGACACCTGCTCGGCCGCACTGACCGACGACGGCGCCGTTCTGTGTCATCGCGAAGACTTCGGCGGCCGCAACCATGCGGCTTTGCTTAGCCTTTTTGTCAAAGACTGTCTCGATCATGCCCGCGAGCATGAGATGAAGCTGTCGGCTGTGGCCGTGTCGCTCGGCCCCGGAAGCTACACCGGGCTGCGCATAGGTCTCAGCGAGGCCAAGGGGCTCGCTTATTCTCTCGGAATTCCGCTTATCGGGATTCCGACGCTGAAGCTGCTGGCTGTAGAGGCCATGTTCTCGGCCGAATACGACGGTCAGGAATTTTTCATACCTATGATCGACGCACGCCGCATGGAGGTCTATACCGCTGTCTACGACACGGCTCTTAACGTTGTGGCCGAGCCGCAGGCTATGATTCTCGACAGCGGTAGTTTCGCCGGACTGCTTGAGAGCGGACGCGCGGTCATAGTCGGCAACGGCGCCGGAAAAGCCTCGGGGGTGATCGACAGCCCCAACGCTCAGTTTATGTCCGATGTCTCGCCGCTCGCCTCGGGCATGATAGCTCTGGCCGAACAGGCATGGCATCGACGCGATTTCATCGACACGGCCTATTCGACACCGCTCTATATCAAGGATTTTCAGGCCCTGAAACCTCGTCGCCCCTTCTGAGGTTATTAACAAAAACGGCGGGTTATTAACATTTTAACGCTTTTTGTTGATAATCTTTGCTGTAGATTGGCGAAAATATGGTTATTTTGCCCTTGAATACTCTAACAGAGCTTATTCCACACCTGTCAAATCAATAAAGATTATGGGTAAAGTTATTGCAATAGCCAACCAGAAAGGCGGCGTAGGAAAAACCACTACCACCATCAACCTCGGCGCATCGCTTGCCGCCGAAGGGAAGAAGGTGCTGATAATCGACGCCGATCCTCAGGCAAACGCTACGTCGGGCTACGGGATAGACCCTCGCCAGATGTCGTCGTCGATCTATGAATGTCTTGTCGACGACTATCCCATGGACGGAAGTCAGGTCAAGACCTGTGTCGAAGGGCTCGACCTCGTCGGGTCGCGGATCGACCTCGCCGGCGCCGAGATAGAGCTTGTCGGCAAGAAAGACCGCGATAAAACCCTCCTTCACGCTCTGCAGGGCATACGCGATAAGTATGACTATATCCTGATCGACTGCTCGCCGTCGCTCGGCGTCATAACCGTCAACGCGCTGACGGCAGCCGACTCGGTTATGATTCCCGTCCAGGCCGAATATTTCGCCCTCGAAGGAATCACCAAGCTGCTCAACACTATCAGGATAATCAAGACCAAGCTCAACCCGAAGCTCGAGATCGAAGGTTTCCTGCTTACGATGTATGACGCACGTCTGCGTCTGGCCAACCAGATCTACGAAGAGCTTAAGAGCCATTTCGCCAATATGGTCTTTGACACAGTCATTCCGCGCAATATCCGCCTGAGCGAGGCTCCGAGCCACGGACTGCCGGCTCTGCTCTATGCCCCCGACAGCCGCGGCGCTACGAGCCATGTGGCTCTGGCCAAGGAGCTGATCGCCCGCAACCACCGCAAATAAACCAACACTACGACGATAGAGATATGTCACAACGCAATGCACTGGGCCGAGGACTCGACTCGCTGATTTCGATGGACGACGTGCCCGCACGCGGCTCGAGCGCGATCAACGAGATAGAGATTTCGCGCATAAAACCCAATCCCGACCAGCCGCGCCGGACATTCGACGAAGAGTCGCTCGACGACCTCGCGGCCTCGATACGCGAACTCGGAATAATCCAGCCGCTGTCGCTCAGGAAAGTCGGGCCCGACGATTATCAGATAATCGCCGGTGAACGCCGCTATCGCGCCGCCCTCCGCGCTGGGCTCACGACAGTGCCGGCTTATATCCGCACGGCCAACGACGCCGAGCTGACCGAAATGGCCCTTATCGAGAATATCCAGCGCGAAGACCTCAACGCCATTGAGATAGCCTTGACATTCAAGAAACTTCTCGACCAGTATGGCCTGACACAGGAACGCCTGAGCGAACGCATCGGCAAGAAGCGCGCCACGATCGCCAACTTCCTTCGCCTGTTGCGGCTCCCCGCCGAAGTGCAGGTCGGGCTGCGCGACCGCCGCGTCGACATGGGGCACGCCCGCGCGCTGCTGACACTAAGCAATCCGCGCCTCCAGCTCAAGCTCTACAACATGATTCTTGAAAAAGGGCTGTCGGTGCGCGACGTCGAGCGCCTCGCGAAAAGCTGGGAGCAGGGAGGTATTCCCGCCAGATCGCGCAGTGAGAAGCCGGAGCCTTCGACCGATCTCGACATTCTGCGCGAACATCTCTCGAAGCGATTCGAGACCCCCGTCGACTTCTCGCTCGACAAAAAAGGACGCGGAAAGATAACCTTCCGCTTCGCCGACGACGCCGAACTCCAGCGCCTGATCGCCCTCTTCGACACGCTCCAAGGCTGACCACCCCGAATGTATCGGAAATATCCGCGGGCGCATTGGCATAACTACTGTGACGGCACATATTTCGTTACAGTCTGCACACGCAGCCGAGCTCATTATTTCGGATGCATTAGCAACGGTGAAATAGCATATACTGTAACAGGAAAATATCTGTGCCGGGCCATCGAAGAAATAAGTGAGCATTACCCCCTACGCTGTCATCCGGTGTTTCATAGTGATGCCCAACCATTTCCATGCCATTATATCAATTGTAGCGGCCCTGACGGAAAATACCGGTTGTCTGCGGCCTCCCCGACATCCCGACGACGGCGACAATTTTGACGGCCGTAATCATTTCAACGCCTTATTGTCGAGAGTGATCGGAGGGGTGAAATCCGCTGTGACAAGATATGTCCGTTCCCGGAATATTGAATTTGGCAGGCAGCTGAATTTCCATGACCATATAATCCGCAATCAGCGCGAATACAATCTTATAGCGGAATATATTGACAAAAACGTCGAAACCTGGGCCAAAGATAGATTTTTCGCCCACAAATAATTGTGTTGTAGGGTCGCGGCATGCCGCGGCCCTGTTGGATTATGAAAATCAAAAGGAGAAAAATGGATGAAGAAAGAAAAAAGATGGTATCTTGACGACGGTAGCATGACAGTATCGGAGCCTTAGATGAAGTCAAAAGATACGTCATTATCATAATCCGCAGATCCTGAATATAAATACCAATTTATCATATTTATGACACAGGGTTATGACACAGGGCCGCGGCATGCCGCGACCCTACATGGGTATGACAAATTTTGTTCTAAAAATGACGGGGTCAGCGGTTGGAGCCCTTTTTTGGGTCAGCGGATTTTCCCGGTGGGCAGGCGTTGTCTCAGGAATAGAGTGCTATCTTTG
>HF985553.1 GCA_000431215.1 Prevotella sp. CAG:1031 | reverse complement strand
CCTATTACTATCAAGAGCAATTAACCTACGCTCATTTCCAATAAATTACACTCTTTTCGTAACTTCGTGGCGCAAAGTTACAGAAAAAAACAGCCTTCAAACCGTTTTGAACTGAATTGAACCGAAATGATTCGGATTGAACCGAAATGAACTCTTTCGCATTACCTACATTTGCAGAAAAAGCCAACCATCTTATTAACCATCTTAAACAACCTACAAATGAAAAAACTGATTTTTACGGTCGTGACGTGCCTGATGCTTTCACTTGCGTCATGCGGATCGAGTGCAGACTACGAAGCAATCCACAAGAAGCTCGAACAAAACGAGAAGCCCACGACGGCTGATTATTCGGCCATGGCAACCTATGTGGAAGAATGTGTGGATGAAATGAAAAGCATGAAAGGCACTAAGAAGGATACTCCTGAGGGGTTCACAGAATTTGAGAAAAAATATCCTTACTGGCTTGAGTTCATGGGCGCGCTCGTCATGGCTGAGGATACAGGAGGGAAGCTTGACGACGCCACAAAAGAAAAGCTCGAAAAGATACAGAGCAAAGGCAAGGAATTAAGCATGTAATAACCGCACACACCGGGCAACAGGCGGCGGTTATGTCGGT
This sequence comes from Prevotella sp. CAG:1031, assembly GCA_000431215.1. GTDB lineage: Bacteria > Bacteroidota > Bacteroidia > Bacteroidales > Muribaculaceae > CAG-1031. The sequence continues at coordinate 3,112 of HF985553.1, read as the reverse complement.
GTAACCACCACCTGCTGCTTCTTACACAATTATATATGGATCGTAAGAATTGTCCTTATTGCGGCGAAGAGATAGCCGCCACGGCCAAGAAATGCCGCTTCTGCGGCGAATGGCTCGAGATAGAAGAGGCTGTGCTTATGCCCGAAACCACAGATGCCGCTCAGATTCAGGAATATGCCGCGCCGGCCGCAGATATTGCTGTCAACGGCTACACTGAAGGCCCGCTGCCCGCGACAATCAACGTCAACGGCGTGGCTCAGCAGCAATATCCTCAGCAGCCGTACACCGGGCAGCCTGCTCAGCCCGGAGCCATGCAGCAGCCTGTCATCAACATTCAGGTAGCGCAGTCGCAGGAGACCAACGTCAGTCAGGAACAGACGGTAATCGTCGAGAAACGCGGCAACTCTTCGTCGGGCTGGCTCTGGTTCGAGATATTCGGCGTAGCCGGCGGCGTCTGGGGCCTCACCGGCCACTGGTGGGCCGGCCTCATCACTCTTATAGCACTTGGCGTAGCCCTGCAGATTCCGATTATCGGCACACTCATCTGCGTTGTGCTCGGCTGCGGCCTGGGTCTGTTGGCAGGAGTTATCGCTGCGGCGTTAAGCGCGCCGACATGGGCATGCTGGCTTATCGGCCTTGTTGCAACCGGCGTAATGATCGGTATTAACATCGAAGACAAGAATTCCGATGACTTTTATGACTAACCCCTCCCTTCTGCTGCGCCTCCGCTCTGTCGTCACTGCGGCCTGTGCAGCGCTGCTGTTTATGGCAGCGACGGGCTGTTCGAGCGGCTCCGACGAAGAGATCATCGCCAATTTCATGAAAGATGTCAACAGTTCGACAAAGTCCTCTGGAATCTATGCCGGAGAACTTGAAGACAGCACCATCTACCTCAGCATGCGCCTCAAAGAGACCCCCGAGAATCTCGCCAAGGTCAAAATTCTGGGTTCCGACGAAAACGCTCAGGAAGCTTTCAGCACTACAATCTGCAAGTCGCTCGACGAGGGGGATCTGCTCGCCTGCTTTATCCGGCAGAAACGAAATCTCGCCTTTCAGGTAGAGGCCGGTGACTTAGGATATTATATCACATTCACCCCGCAGGAAATCCGCGACATCGCATTTAAGAAGAAATAATATGAAGCTGAAAATCAAACTACTCGCCGCAATGCTGGCCGTCATGACAGTCCTTACGGGCTGTAGCAACCAGACGTCAGACCTGACTTCGGGCCTCGAAGACGCATGGGACGAAGCCGCCGAAACCATTGAGAAAGATGCCGCCGAATATCTTGAAGAAGCCGCCGAAAACCCTGCGGTGTTCGGAAAGGAGAGCTATCAGGCCGAATGGAACGGCACGTTCGACACCTTCACCCTCACCTACTCCGTCGATATGGGAAGCAAAGCCGCCATGTCGCTCATTTTCGGCGAATTCGGCGAGAGCCTCTATGACATGGTCAACGCCTCGGTTGAGGTGGCCGACAAAAAATCAGCCAGAAAAATCATCAACAAGAGCTTCAACGACTCGTGGGCTACGCTGATGATGGCGCTGATTGCCGTTGACGGTACACTCGATTACGGATTCGCGACAGACGAGTTCAACAACAAAGAATTTGAGTTCGACTCGAAAGATATGCTCCGAATGCTTAAAGACCACGGTTATATACCGACATCAGCAGATTAACCGAATAAACCTTTTCAATCATATATTAGTAATGGAACGAAGAAAATGTCCTTATTGCGGTGAGGAAATCGCCGCCACGGCCAAGAAATGCCGCTTCTGCGGTGAATGGCTCGAAAAGCCTCAACAACCGGCTCAGCGCCCCGCTCAGCCCCAGCCTGCGCCGCAGATTCAGCCGCAGCCGGTTCAGCCTCAACAGCCGCAGCGACCTGCTCCGCAACCTCAGCCGGTCTATCAACCCCAACCCACGCCGAATCAGCCGGATCCTCAGCCTGAGGCCGAAGAACCTCAGCCTGAAGTCGAAGAATATCAGCCTGAAGTCGAAGAATATCAGCCGAAGGGTTTCTTTCAGAACTATCTTGTAGACTGCTTCCTGAGGCCTTACGCTGATTTCTCGGGCGTGACTTCGCGAAAGGAGTTCTGGCTCTGCTATGTAGCGATGATTGTTGCGTCGATAGGCCTCACAGGCCTTGTGTTGCTTCTGATGGCTGTTGCCGGTGTGTCGGGCGGACTTATCGCCACGATCCTCTGCTCGATTGTCGGACTTGGTCTGGTTGTGCCGGGCCTCGCCATCTCGGTGCGTCGCCTCCGCGACGCCGGACTGAGCCCCTGGCTCCTGCTTGTGTCGCTCGTTCCCGGCCTCGGGGCACTCGCTCTGCTCGTCATGTACTGCCTCCCGACGAAGTATGAACATGAGGAAACCGAAACACGCTTCAACATGATCGACGGAATCGTTACCGGCGGCTGCGTCGTTCTGCTCGGCATCGGCGTCTGGATGAGCCTGAGCGCCCTCGGCTCGCTCGGCCAGAGCGGCTATGACCTCGGCGAATTCGGCGACGACGAAGTTGGTGCTGCCGTCCTTGATGAGGACTACGATGAGGCCGATACCATTAGTGTTCCCGTCGAGGCAGAGCCCGCCTACAGTGGCGGCAAGACGCTGATGGACTATGTCGCCGATCCCTCCTGGGTTCGCAGGGGAATGGCCGGGCTGACGGAGCTTACCATCGGCAACAATTTCGACGAAGTGGCCGACCAGACCGGCTCGACCCACACCTACTTCCACGCCACGGGCGCTATCGACGACAGCAATGTCACGATGCGCTGCTGGCTTACCGAAGACGGCGAGATCCACGGCCGCTATCGCCATGAGAACGGCACCACCCTCGACGCCAACGGTTTCATCCAGCCCGACGGCGACCTCTACATTCAGCTCGGCCACGCCGGGTCGAAGTCGGAATGGCGCCTCTCGCCCGTCGGCAGCGAGTCGGGCATCCGCTACGAAGGCACCTGGGGACGCCGCCACAAGCCCTCCTACATCACCTTCTTCGAAGACTAACCCCCGATGGACCGAAGAAAATGCTGATTCATACTTAATCATCCCGATTAATCAGGATTAATCACTAAAAAAGAGAGTTTGCATCGCGATGCAAACTCTCT
>HF985552.1 GCA_000431215.1 Prevotella sp. CAG:1031 | reverse complement strand
TTGCCTCCTAAAGTTTAGCGGACAGTAATAAAACAGAAAAGGAGTGCGGCTCGGTGTGAGCCACACTCCTTGTGCTGTTGGTGTTGTGGGGAATTATTTCACTTCTCAAATCTAACCATATCTGATTACCAATATTTTAGCATTGCATGGCACAAATATGGAGATTCAAATTCTTTGCGATTAATAATATTATATGGTGCAAAGCGGCTTCGCCGATAACATAGGAATGACATCGGTTACTTTGTCGTTGTGAATCTCATCTTGTTTCTTCCCATTCCTTTTTAACTCGCTCGACTTCCGCTATCAACTGCTGCTCTGTGGGAAGATATAGTTGATATTTAGATGCAACTATTGTGTTGTTGTCAGAGGGAAGGGTCATCTTAACCAATGTGTCGTTTTTGGCAGTGCATAGTAATATGCCGATTGTGGGATTCTCCTCCGGTAATTTCTCAGTACGGTCGTAGTAATTAACGTACATCTGCAATTGTCCCAGATCCTGATGAGTTACCTCGCCTGTCTTTAACTCAAAAATCACAAACCGGCGAGCAAGACGGTTATAAAAGACTAAGTCAATGAAAAACTCGTCATCTTCAAGAATGATTCGTTTTTGACGCGCTACGAAAGTGAATCCATTACCAAGTTCAAGAATAAATTCTTGTAAGTGATTGATTAATTCTGTTTCAAGATCACTCTCGTAATAATGTGCTTTCTTTTCCAAACCCAGAAATTCCAACACCATTGGATCCTTAATTATTTCCTGCGGTGCTTCGGGTGCTCTCTCTTTCCGCGCCATTGCGAGCACAGATTCTTTATCATTGCTAAGAAGCAAGCGTTCATATAGCATTGAATTAATCTGACGTTGCATTTGGCGTGCAGTCCAGCAATTATTTGCCGCTTCAAGCTCGTAATATTCGCGTTTGTCTTTGTCTGGAATTTGAATTAATGCACGATACTGAGTCCAGTTGAATTGTGAACGCAGTGCGTTCACTTTTGGGTATTCCAGGAAAAACTGCCTTGCAAAATTAAGCTGACGATAACTAAAACCACTTCCGTATTCGGGTTCTATCTCTTGGGCAAGATTCTTTATAAGACCTTTACCATACTCAGCACGCGCACTTCCGCCCTGTTCTTCTTCGACAATGCGTCGTCCTATTTGCCAATACATCTGCACACGACAAAAGTCAACTGAGCGGACAGCATTAGACCGAGAGGTTTCAATAATCGAGCGTATTTCAGATGCTAAATTCTTCATGGGTTTATGATGACAGTGTGTCAGTTACTTTGCAAACGACAAATTGATAGCCTTGGAGGTCACGGAAGTCTTGCCCGACCCATTGGGCCCTGCAATCACAATCAAAACAGGTCGATGATTACTTGCAGCCATTCTTTATTCTGTTTATGGCATCGCCCCATTTCTCTTGAGCCGCCTGCGTAGCAGTCTCAATTCCGGTAGCCACACGCTCGGCGGCACGGCGTGTGCTTTCGCGAGCATCCTCGGCAACCTCACGCATAATCTGAGCCATGCGCTCGTCGCCCTGTTCCTCCATCGACGTGAGTCGATAACTATTCATCTGCTCTTCCG
>HF985551.1 GCA_000431215.1 Prevotella sp. CAG:1031 | reverse complement strand
CCGATCGGGCCGCCCCCTTTCTATATCTTTATATAAGTGATCAGGCTTTCTCGGCGATTGCCTTGAATTCGTCGAGCGACACCTCTTTGGCGTCAACAGTGACAAAATTCTTCAGTGCATTGAAGAATTTCACGTCGCCGAGCTGATTGATCAGACGCTGACGGAAATTCTTGTCGCCAAGCTGCTGTTTGGCATAATTGGTGATGATCTCGTCGTCGAGATTTGCCATGCCGTAGGCTGCGAACTGCTGGGCGACCTGTGCCTTAGCAAAGTTGAGCACATCGTCCTCGGTAATCTTGATCTCGGCTTTCTCGCCGATGGCATTCGAGATAATCTCCCACTTCAGCTGGGGAAGAATCTTTACATATTCCTCATCGATATTTTCGGCAGTCAGTCCGTCGTTGCGGTTTACGAGCCAGCGCTTCATCAGATCGTCGGCAAAAGTCATATTGCCGAATTTCTCAAGAAGAATCTTCTGAGCTTCGTGGCGGAAAAGCATCTCGCTGTTGCCGACAAGTCCGTTGGCAATCATTTTCCTGATAGCTTCGCGATACTCTTCCTCATTATGCACGGCATCTTTGCCGAAAGCCGATGTATAGAACTCTTCGCCAAGTTCGGCAGGTTTGAGCACTATGATCTCGGAAATGGCAAACTCGAAGTCGCTCTTGACATCGCCGGCTATGCTCTTGTCGATATTGAGCATCGAGGCAAGCTCAGTGGCGTTTCCGTTGCAGCTCTTCCACGGATTGAAGACAACCTTGTCGTCGACTTTCTTGTCGGCAAAGAGAGCGGCCTGCTCTTTATCGGTGAAATGGGCGGGGCCCACGATTGCGTTGGTCACCTGAATAGCACCTTCATTGGTGTTGATATTGCCATTGGCATCGAGCTGCATCATCACACCCTTGATAACGGCATCGGGAGTAGTTACCTCTCCGGGCACCTGAGCACCGAACCGGCGGCGCAGAGCCTCGTCCTGTTCGTTGATCATTTCGTCGGAAACAGCGATAGTATAATAAGGTATGGTCAGCGACTTGTCGACATTGATTTCTACATCAGGCGACAATGCGAGATCATATTCAAAAGTGAAATCCTTCTGATTCTTGAGATCAAGTTCTTTGACTTCGACAGGCAGAGGTTCGCCGAGAACATTCACCTTATTGTCGCGCAGATAGTTGACAACAGCATCGTAAACCTCGCGGTTGATGATGTCGGAGGTTACACTGAGGCCGAAACGGCGCTTGAGCTCTCCGAATGGCACGTGTCCCTTTCTGAAGCCAGGCAGGGCGTGGGTGGCGCCGATGTGCTTGAGTTCTTTGACTACTTTCTCCTGATAGTCAGCTTCGCTGACGGCAACGGTGAGGCGTGCGCTGACGTCACCGGTTTTCTCCATCGTTACATTCATGGATTCGCTTTATTTTTAATTCTTATTGATTTTCAATTACGAGGAGTTTTACGGTTTGCAAAGTTACGAATTTTTAGTTAACTCTCGGTGCTTTTGAGCCAAATTCTTTCGGCAGCAACGGTAGAGCATCGAGAGCGCGGCAATCGTAAGCAACAGCGAGAAAGCGAGCATCAGTGGCGAATCAATGCCGATCGCTTCGAGCTGATTATCCACTCCGAGACGCCGCGCGTTCCAGGAGCTGACAACAACCATCATGTTGTTCAGAGCATGGACAATGATGGCAATCCACAGGCTTCCGCTCCAGGCCACGACATACCCGAAAAACGCGCCCAGGAGCAGTCTCGGGAGAAAACCGTAGAACTGAAAATGCATTGCCGAGAAGATAAATGCAGCACTCCATATCGCCGCATGGACATGGCGGTCCGACAGCGTAAAAATGCGCTGAAGAGCTCCCCGGAAAAACAGTTCTTCGCTCAAACCCGCCAGAATTCCGGCGACAAGAAGCCCCATAATGAGATCGCCCACTGTCGATCCTCCCATAATTATCTCAGCCGACGCACGCGCCGATTCCTCTGCCGCCCTCATCCAACGCTCGACCGATACCATCGATTCAGGAAGCCTGATTGCTTCGTTCCAGGCTATTATCTGGTTTTGGATGGGAGCCGAAACAATCAAAGCAACGATAGCCCAGAACATCGGCCACACACGAGGGACACGATCAAGACTAAGAAAACGAGCCGGAAGCCTCGAACTGACAACCGCGATAGCGACAGCCGGAAATATGAAGACAATGACATCCTGAAGTATGGTGGAGATTCTCAATTGGACTGCCGTCGGAGGATTTTTGACTATAAAAGAGATCAGTAAAGCCGCCAGACACATTCCGCCCAGTGTCAGGCAAATGAACACAAACAGTCGGCGAAGCATCGTCGCCCGCGATTCAACAGGCAAGGTTTCGTTGTTATATTCCATTTAAAAATTGAGATAAAACTCGGATGTTAGATTCTTGAAATCGACGGAAGGAAGTCCGTCGGCATTGCGAAGGATAATTGTCACGTTTTCGAGCGGCCCGTCGATCGGAGAAGCCTCATGAAGTGTCCTGACCGCGTTTTTTCCGGGCGCAGTGACAACGTGGAGGCGACGGCGCGGATAAAGACGTTCGGATGCCAGCAGAAAATCAATCTCCGAATCTCGCGCTGACGGAGCTATAAATGAGAGAGTGCCGTCGCCACTCAGTAACCGCGACGCCAGTCTTATGAGCGAGGCAGGCGAAAGCGAGCCTTCATGGCGCGCCGACGCCCGGCGCTCGGAAGGGGAACGCAGGTTCTCATTGAAGAACGGCGGATTGCTGACTATGGCATCATACCGGCCCGAAAGCGTCAGCGCGTCGCGGCAGACTACGTTTAAACGCCGGGGCCACGGACTCGAAGCAAAATTGCGCGATGCATCGCCACAGCTGGCGGCATCGATCTCGACAGCGTCGATCTGCGCACTCGCAAAACGCTGGGCAATCATTAAAGCTATCAGTCCGCAACCAGCACCAATGTCGGCGACACGCCGGGCACTCCCGACATCAGCCCATGCTCCGAGAAGCACACCGTCGGTGCCCACTTTCAGCGCCGAATTGCTGTCGTCGACTTTAAACTGCTTGAATTCAAACATTAATCGGGAGGCGGTTCATCTCTTCGATATAATCAAGAATAGCGTCGCGGCCACGACCGTCGAGACTTGAAGACATGAATACAGGAGGAAGCTCTTCCCAACGCTCAAGCATCTGCGACAGATATGTTTCGACACGGCGCTTGCCGGCCTCAGGCCCTAACTTGTCGAGCTTCGTGAACACTATCGAGAAAGGCACTTCATTCTCTCCGAGCCATTCCATGAACTCAATGTCGATCTTCTGCGGCTCATGGCGGCTGTCGATGAGGACGAACAGGTTTGTCATCTGACAGCGACCGAGAACATATCCCTCGATCATCGCCCGCAATTCCTCGCGGCTTTCACGACCCCGCCGGGCATATCCATATCCGGGAAGATCGACAATTGTCCATTGCTCATTGACGACAAAATGATTTATCAGCATTGTCTTTCCCGGCATCGACGACGTCTTTGCGAGACCCTTTTGCCCGACAAGCATATTAATAAGTGACGACTTGCCGACATTCGACCGGCCTATGAAAGCATACTCATGGCGCGAAGAGGCCGGGCATCGCTCAACCGAAGGCGACGAAATCTCGAAACGAGCTGTATTGACAATCATATCATTTATTTTATGCCACAAAGTTAGCGAAAATTATCCGTAATATTATCTTTTTCCAAACAATAAGCCGCCGGGCGCTGAAAAAGTTCTCCGGCTGTTGGAAATATGCGGGATTGTGCTTATCTTTGTCGGCGAAGAGTTCACGTACTCCACATGAATCAAAATTTGTCAAATATATCAACCAAAACTACATTTCCGATGAGAAAATCATTAATCGGCACCCTGTTCCTCGGGAGCGTTGCGACTCTGGCTTTGACTGGATGCGCCGGCAAAATGAAACCTTTTGCCGCAAACTATTTTACAACCAACCCCAACCCGCTTGAAGCCATCGGCGGCAAAATTCCGGCAGTCGTGACAGGTAATATTCCTGCCAAATTCTTTAACAAAGACGCCGTTGTCAGTGTAACGCCGTTCCTGGCCTATGAGGGCACAGGCGTTCCGGCTGCCACTGTACGCTTTCAGGGCGACAAAGTGCGCGGAAACAATCCTCAGATTTCCTACGACCGCGGCGGAATGATGACAATTCCCGTCAACTTCATCTATATGCCCTCGATGCGCAAAAGCGAACTCTATCTCGACTTCACCGTCGATCAGGGGGGCAAGCAATATGTTCTGCCGCGCGTTAAAGTTGCCGACGGCGTGATCGCAACCTCTACCCTCGCCTCCGCCTCGACAATTAACCCGGCTCTCACGCCCGACAAGTTCCAGCGCGTAATCAACGAAAAATACTCGGCCGACATCCGCTTCCTGATCAACCAGGCCAATCTTCGCCAGAGCGAGCTCCAGAGCGATGCCGTCAAAGATCTCAACAAGACTATCGCCGCAACAACCGACGATCCTTTCCGCGAAATTCAGGAAATAAACATTCAGAGCTATGCCTCGCCTGAAGGTGCGCTCGACTTCAACACCCGCCTTGCCGAAAACCGCGAGAAAAACACCAAGAGCTATCTCGAAGGCCAGCTTGCCAAAGACAAGGTTAAGGAATTCGGCGAACTGACGGCCCAGTTCACACCCGAAGACTGGGAAGGTTTCCAGGAACTCGTCAGCCAGAGCAACATCCAGGACAAAGAGCTCATTCTGAGCGTTCTGTCGATGTATAAAGATCCCGAAGAGCGCGAACGTGAAATCCGCAATCTGTCGAGCGTATTCGACCAGCTTGCCGACCAGATTCTTCCGCAGCTCCGCTACTCGCGCATCACGGCTTCGATCGACGTCATCGGCAAGAGCGACAACGAAATCAACCGCGCTATCGACAACAACCCGAAAGACCTCACAGTCGACGAACTTCTCTACGGCGCTACTCTCACCGAAGATCCGGCCCGCAAGACAATGATCTACGAGAAAGCCATCGAGCTCTTCCCCAACGACCACCGCGGCTATAACAACCTCGGACTCATGCAATACAAGGCCGGCAAATACGATCAGGCAAAGGCCAACTTCAATAAAGCCTCTCAGCTCGCACCGAACGCTCCCGAGGTCAACATGAACAAAGGTCTTGTTTCGCTGCTCGAGCATGACTATGCCAACGCCAACAATGAATTCGGCAAAGCAGGCGGTCTCGACCAGCTCGCAGAGCCCCTCGGCCTCTATTATCTCGAACAGGGCGACGTCAATGCCGCTGTCCGCGCTTTCGGAGATGTCAAGAGCAACAATGCCGCAGTAGCCCAGATAATGGCTAAAGACTACAGCAAAGCCCAGCGCACTCTCGACGCCGTCGCCAATCCCGATGCCACCACCTATTACCTCAAGGCTATCGTAGCAGCCCGCACCAACGACGCCGCTCACGTTGTTTCGAACCTGACCCGCGCCAAACAGCTCGACCCCGCCGTCGGCAATCAGGCTATCAACGACCTCGAATTTGCCCGTTACAATCATTGATTATCACTTACGTCATACACACAGCAGGGGCGCCGTTGTCGGCGCCCCTGCTTGTTTTATGTGATTCCGAGAATTATTTTCCTACAGCAACCGGCCTTGACGGAAACAGGCGCGACATTACCATCTTCGGCAGGCGCGACACGAAGAACGGGTTTATCAACGCGCAGAGCCCTACGGTTATTACGTAGCCGATAATCAGATAAAGCCAGAGCGGCACCTCAATTCCGGCCCCTTTGAAACAAAGCGACAAAAGATACTGAATCGGCCGGTGGACAAGATAAAGCGAAAAACTGAGACTGCCAAGCCACACGAGCGGTTTGAATGAGAGCACTCGGCTTATAAGTCCACGGCTCTCACGCTGAGCGAACACGGCGATCAGAGCAACCGCCGGAATCCAGGCGCCCGACAGCTCTTTGACCGTCGGCGCCAGAAAACGGTAAGAAGCAACATATCCGATAAAAACAATTACAGCGCCAATCTCAGGGATTGTCTGGCCGCGGCGAAGCCTGATTCCTGATGGAACGAGTAACCAAACAACCATACCGAGCAGGAAGTCGAAAATCCTTACCGGCGGAAAGAAATAGAAAATGGATTCATCATATCGACCTGAAAGCCACGGAATTGTCGACAGATATAACAGAAAAGCCGCTCCTATGATGAAAAAGAACTTTCTTCGGTCGGCCGAAGCCAAAGCAATGAGTGGCGGAAAGATGAAATAAAACAGTATAGTGACACTCAATGTCCACGCCGGCCCGTTGCAGACCAAAGCCTGGGAGGGATTCAGAAGCCATGCCTGAGTCAGCGTCAGGTTCGCGACAAAAGAATAGAGATGGATATGCCCCTCGGAAACAAGCAGAACGAAGAAAAGAACGGCACAGCAGACATTCAGCGGATAGAGCTTGAGAAGCTTTCCGGAAATAAACCTGCGGTAAGAAAAGTCGGTAGACACAACACGTTCGCTATAGTGAGCCGACATCAGGAAACCGCTCAGACAGAAAAACAGCAAAACGGCAAACGCCCCGAAAGCATCCATATACCATGTGTATAGCCCGCCATGGTGTATGAAGATGGCCGTTGCCGCAAGAGCGCGGAGCGATTGAAGCTGAGGAATTTTTAGCATTGAGCGATATAAATTGTGTCCGAGGTGCAAAATTAGCTAAAAAAGGCGAGATACGGCTGCCGGTTAAGGGTCATTAACTGCCTTATAACACAATTAAGGTATGCCGGCTATGGAGAATCATTATTTTTGGGTAATGTGGCTCTTTGATAGTTGATCTACCTTTGCAAACGGATAATTATACGAAATAACGGGCAGTAACAGCCATAATAAAATGTCAGCCCGGGCGCCGCGATGGTCGCCCGGGCTGAATTAGTATTGTCAGTAAGAATCAGATTTCGTCGAAGCGCTCGGTTTCGGGATCGGCTTTCTCGGCGTATGTCTCCTTGATGAAGAAAACACACAGACCGCCAATTAGCAGAAGCACGCCCGCAAGAACAATCATGTTAAGCTGACTTGAGCCTCCGAGCAGACCGAACACAGCTCCACCGAGAGCGGCTGCTACAATCTGAGGAAGTGTGATGGTTCCGTTGAAAAGTCCGAGATATGCACCCATGTGCTTGCCGGAAATAGAGTTGGTCAGAATAGTGAACGGCATGGCAAGCATGGCGGCCCAGGCTGTTCCGACAAGGAAATACGAAACGAACAGAAGCCATTTGTCGGCGATAAACAGTGTCGAGATAAATCCGATGCCACCGATAACAAGGCTGATAAAATAGCCGAAGCGGCGGTTGCGGAACATCGGCAGTACAATTGCCCAAAGGACAGAACCTACAGCCTGCACGGCAAACAGAATGCCGTTCCAGTTACCGGCCTCCTGATAAACCAGCGAAGCCGTGCCGTCGGAAGGGTTCCAGCCGAAAGCCTGCTCTGCGACAGCGCCGGCATTATATGTCCACATATACATGAAAGCTGCCCAACAGAAGAACTGGACAAGACCTACGGTCCAGAACACCTTGGGGGCATGAACCAGCAGGGTGAAGATATTCTCTTTCTTCTCGTTCTTTTCTTCCTTGATGCCATGATATTCGGCATATTCCTTCGGAGGCATCTCCTTAACCTTTGCAAAGGTGTAGATAACGCAAAGAATCAGTATGGCAGCTCCGAGATAGAACGACCATGTGACGGATTCGGGAATCTCACCTTCAGGTGCCTCGTTCTGGAATCCGAGCCACGTCAGCACAAACGGGAACAGGAAACCGACTACCGATCCGGCATTGCAGAGGAAACTCTGTATGGAATATGCGAGCCCTTTCTGCTTTTCGTTGACCATGTCGCCGACGAGCATCTTGAAAGGCTGCATAGAGATATTGATCGACAGATCGAGAAACATCAGAGCCACAGCTCCGAATATCAGTGCGCCGGCCAGTGCGAAATGGAAACTGCCGGCATTGGGAAGCAGACACATGACGACCACGGCCAGCAGCGCTCCGAAAACAAGATAAGGGAGGCGTCGTCCGAACCTACACCAGGTGCGGTCGCTGAGTGTGCCGACAATAGGCTGGATAATGAGACCGGCCAGAGGGGGCAGCAACCAGAAGTAACTGAGTTCATGAGGGTCGGCGCCGAGAGTGGCGAAGATACGTGAAATGTTGGCGCTCTGCAGAGCGTAGGCGATCTGAACGCCGAAGAAGCCGAAGCTGAGATTCCAGAGGCTCCAGAATGACAAGTCTGGTTTATTCTTCATGAATTTGATAAGGTAGATTATTGTAAGTATGAATTATTATTAAAGGCTATTTGACAAGTGAATAAAGCCATGGAATTTCTTCTGCCCAATATTCAGGCTCGGGAGTCTCGAGCACAATAGGAATATTGTCGAAGCGAGGGTCGTTCATAAACCTGACGAAGAAATCCTTGCCGAGATAACCCCGGCCCAGTGGCGCATGGCGGTCAACCCTGCTGCCGAGTTCGCGTTTGGAGTCGTTGAGATGGATGGCCGTGAGATAGCGTGACCCGATAACCGAATCAAACTCGCGCCATGTAGCGTCGTAACCTTCGGCCGTCGACAAATCATAACCTGCGGCGAACGTATGGCATGTATCGACACACACACCTACCCTGCTCTTGTCGTCGACCCTGTCAATTATCCGGGCAATCTGATCAAAAGCGAATCCGAGGTTCGACCCCTGTCCGGCGGTGTTCTCTATCACAGCCTTGACATCGGCCGACTTATCTAATGCCATATTGATGGACTCGGCAATGAGATCGAGACAGGCATCCGGATCTATAGCGTTAAGATGGCTTCCGGGATGGAAATTCAGCAACTTCAGCCCGAGAAGTTCGCAGCGCCGCAATTCATCGGCAAATGCGTCGCGACTCTTTGCAAGCTTTTCGGGATCGGGAGATCCGAGGTTAATGAGGTAACTGTCGTGAGGCAGAATGAAGTCGGGAGAATAACCGCATGAGGTGCAATTAGCGCGAAACGCATCTATCTCCGACACACCGAGAGCTTTCGACTTCCAGCGGGCCGGGTTACGAGTAAAAAGGGCAAACGACTTAGCACCAATAGATTGCGCATTCAATGGGGCCTGGTCAATACCACCGTCGGTAGATACATGTGCTCCGATATACTTCATAGTCATCAATAAAAAGCCTACAAAGGTAGCAAATAATTATATAATGATGCCTCATATTTTCAATTAATTTCGAAACTATTCCCAAATTTTGTCCGAAGAAAAACGGCAGAAGACTCCCGATTCTCGTGCATAATGACTACTTTTGCATTAAAGTCCAATAACTCTTTCTCGCAATGAGCGATTCCTATCTCGACGAACTGAATCCGCAGCAGCGTGAGGCCGTCACTTTCGACGGCCGCAATCTTCTCGTGCTCGCCGGAGCAGGCACCGGTAAGACACGCACTATTATCGCCCGTGCCAAATATCTGCTGAACAGCGGCGTCGATCCGGCACGGCTGCTAATTCTCTCGTTCACGCGCAAGTCGGCCCGTGAGATTGTCAACCGGCTCAGGTCATCTGTCAAAGAGGGGGACAGCAACCGTCTTAAAGGGCAGACCTTCCATTCATGGTGTATGGATCTCATAGACCGAAATCCGGCCGTGTTCAATTTCGGAAAATTCACCGTTATCGACGAGGAAGACCGCGAAAGCGCCTTCAGGCTCGTATGCGGCCGCCATTTCAAAAAGAGCAACTTCATAGAGCCGTCGCAGCTCGCCGAGGTCTACAGCTATGTTGTCAACGCCCGCTGCAATCTGTCGACCGCCCTGTCGAAACGGCTGTTCAACGGCCAGCTTGACGACGAGACACGCCGCAAGATTCTCGAAAAGCTCCCGGTCTATCAGGACGTCATCCGCAAATATCTGGCCTTCAAAGCCGAGCGGCGTTATCTCGACTACGACGACATTCTTCAGAAAGTTGCTGTCGGCCTGAGCAAGAACAAGGAGGCACGCGAATTCATAGCGGGCTGTTACGACCATATCCTCGTCGACGAGATGCAGGACACCAATCCGCTTCAATATCTTCTTTTGAGCGCGTTCTGGGACAGGTGTAATCTCTTCTGCGTTGGCGACGACGCCCAGTCGATCTACGGATTCCGCGGAGCCGACTTCAAGTCGATCCACGGCTTCACGAACCTCGTTCCGCAGTCACAGGTCAAAAAGCTCACCATAAACTATCGCTCGACTCAGGAAATTCTCGACCTGAGCAACTGGCTGCTCGAACGCTCGCCTCTCCACTACGACAAGGCGCTTCAGGCCAACCGCGGCTCAGGCCTGAAACCGATTCTGCTCCACTTCTCTCAGGAATGGGACGAGGCACGCGACATAGTTATGCGCATCAAAAATTCCCAGGGCGAAGAGGGCTGCAAATACAACGACAATATGGTTCTGTCGCGTTCGAACTGGGGCCTGAAGGCTGTTGAAACGTGCTTGCTCGAGGCTCAGATTCCTTATGAAGTCTACGGGGGCACGTCGCTGTTGGCATCGGCTCACGTCAGAGACGTCGTTTCGGCTCTCCGGGTCGTGGCAAATCCGTCTGACGAGCTCGCCTGGGAACGCTACCTATGCCTGTTCCCGCGTATAGGAGAAATCACGGCAGCCAAGCTAATCGACAAACTGCTCGGGAGCGAGTCGGTCGAAGATGCCGCCGCCATCCTCGCTGAAAACCGAGTCATCGACCCCTCGGCTTCGGCCACACTGCTGGCGATACATAATCTGGCTGCGGAAGTGAACCGCGCCGTCGAGGCAGCCTTCGAAGGCCTCGACCGCATTCTCGAACGAAAATATAAAGAAGACTGGCAACGACGTCGCAAAGATGTAGAGCTTTTAGCCAAAATCGGACGAGCTTCGGAAAGCCTGACAGCCTTCATAGCCGACTATATCCTCGATCCGTCGCTCGCGACAGCCGTGAAAAACGAGAGCGACCCCGAAGACTGCGTCATACTGACAACTATACATTCAGCCAAAGGTCTCGAAGCCAGAAACTGCTATCTGGTCAATATCAACTATAACCAGTATCCCTCTTCCAAAGCCGTAGCCAACGGAGAAGACGCCATCGAGGAAGACCGACGCTGCCTTTACGTAGCCATGACGCGCGCCAAAGACCGCCTGCTGGTCTATCGCAGCCAGAGGGCAGCTCAGGTTCTCGAATCGCTCGACGCCGGCGAACTGTATTTTCTTAATAATCTTCCTCCGCGGCTCTATGACTTCGAGAGTCTCGACAGTCAGACGGGAAGCTGGCAGGCATACACCGGTTCGGGAATCAGCCTCGGCGATGCCGAAGAGTTTGATTTCTCATAGGGGGACGCTCTGTCTGACCGCCCGGTGCTTAAAGAATGTGAAAGTCGTTAAGGATTCGAAATATCTTTGGTAGTATGACAGTGACGGACTACATTTGTGAACCTTTTCACATCACACTACGACTTTCAAACGATGAAAATCGCTCTCTACTCACTTCTAATAGCCTTGGCGATGGCCGTCACCCTACCCTCCGAAGCCAGGCCGCGCGACAGCCGGGGACAGAAAATGACTGTATATGACGCAAGTGTCGTAGACGTTCAGCCGACTTTCCCGGGAGGCGAACGTGCGATGCTGTCATATATAAATCGGAACCGCGACCGCGGAATAAGGGTTGACGAACCTCAGCGGGTGATCTGCGGGTTCGTAGTCATGCCCGACGGCCAGCTTACCTGCATCAGCGTCTTGCGCGGCGTCGATGAGGCTGTCAACCGTGAGGCCGTGAGGCTTATAGAGGAAATGCCGCGCTGGGAAGCAGGAAGGCGCCATAACAGGGATGTGGCCGTATATTGCGTCGTACCCATCGGATTCCGATAAGGTTTCGCTATCTTCAGAAAGATAGGATGCGGTTCGGCATTGTCACTTGAAAATGAATTTTCATTTGCCACTGCACTCACCTTTCGCTATCTTTGCCCGAAATTTTTCTATCGATGCAAACTGTAAACCAATATCTGCGCCTCGTCGAAGACGGCCTCGGCGCCCTGAGATTCCCCGGCACACCCGCCGGACTCTATCAACCGATTGAATATACGCTCGACGGTGGCGGCAAACGCCTGCGTCCGGTTCTGACCCTCGCAGTGGCCGACGCCCTCGGGCTTAATCCGTCGCTGGCGCTGAATCAGGCTCTTGGCATCGAGATGTTCCATAATTTCACTCTTCTCCACGACGACGTCATGGACAAAGCCGACACCCGCCGGCGCCGTCCGACCGTTCATGTGAAATGGAATGAAAACACGGCAATTCTCAGCGGCGACGCGATGCTTACGATGGCGACTTCGCTCGTTGTCGAGAACTCCGGCGATCGGCTGCCTGAAGTGCTGTCGATGTTCAACACGACAGCCATGCAGATCTACGAAGGACAACAGTTCGATATGGATTTCGAGACACGCTCCGATGTGACCGTCAAGGAGTATCTCGACATGATCTATCTCAAGACAGCCGTTCTGATGGGTGCGGCCTGTGCCATAGGAGTCATAATGGCCCGCGGCGACGAGAAAGCCATGCACGGATTCTATGACTACGCCACTGACATGGGACTTGCGTTCCAGCTCCGCGACGATCTTCTCGACACTTTCGGCGATCCGGCTGTTTTCGGCAAGAAAATCGGGGGCGACATCCTCAATAACAAGAAAACATGGCTTCTTGTCAACGCAATGGAGAATACGGCCCTGCTGCCATGGCTCGAAGCTTCTCCATCACAGGAAAAAATCGATGCCGTCACGAAAATCTACCGCGAAATGGAACTCGATAAAAAATGCGCGGCTCTCGTCGACGACTACGCATCGAAAGCTCTCCGACACCTCGGCGAACTTGATCTCAGCCCTGAGGCTACGACGTTCTTCACAGACCTCGTCAACGATTTGAGTTCTCGCAAACAATGAGGCTCATAGACACCCACACACATATATATATGCCCGACTTCGACGCCGACCGCGCCGAAGTCGTTGAGCGGGCCCGACAAGCCGGGGTTGAGAAAATGATGCTCCCGGCCGTCGACCTTTCGTCGATAGAACCGATGCGAAAACTTCGCGACAGCTATCCCGGCGTTTTCGCTCTCGCCGCCGGAATTCATCCGACCGAACTCGGCGATGAACCGAAGGCTGCTGTAGATACGGTCGCAGAGCTGCTTGAACAGAATCCCGGAGAATTTGCCGCCGTCGGGGAGATCGGCATTGATCTTTACTGGGACCGCTCACGCGAGACCGAACAGATGGACATTTTCGAACGGCAGATGAACATGGCTGCTCGTCTGGGGCTGCCTGTCATCATCCATTGTCGGGAAGCCCTCGATCAGATTCTCGAAGTCCTCAGCGGTCTTGACAACGTGCCTTCAGGAGTGTTCCACAGCTTCACGGGAGACAGCCGCGACGTCGACCGCATCCACCACGACGCCGGAGACTTCTATTTCGGACTTAACGGCGTAGCCACTTTCAAGAGCTGTCATGTCACAGACGCGCTCGATGCCATCGGCGCCGAAAGGCTTCTGTTTGAGACCGACGCCCCTTATCTGGCCCCTGTGCCTAACAGGGGTAAGCGCAACGAGCCGTCGTTTGTCGCCGACACTGCCCGCTTTATCGCCTCGCGAAAAGGATATGATATAGAAGAGCTTGCCGCTAAAACCTCAGAAAATGCCGTCCGTCTGTTCGGAATCTGATTTTTATTCCTGAGCGGCACGCGCGCGCCATCTGTCGAGCAGCGCCTTGAAATCATCGGGAAGTTCCGAGGTAAAAAACATCTCACGGTGCGTTACCGGATGAACGAAGCCAAGCGTGCGGGCATGAAGGGCCTGACGCGGACAAACCTCAAAACAATTGGCCACGAACTTGCGGTAGGCTCCAGAATTGACCCCACGGAGAATCTGGTCGCCGCCATAACGGGCATCGGCAAAGAGCGGATGGCCGATATGTTTCATGTGGGCGCGGATCTGATGTGTGCGTCCCGTTTCGAGAACGCATTTCACAAGACTGACAGGCCCTAACGGCTCAAGCACTTCATAATGGGTCACAGCGTGTTTGCCTATTCCTGAATCAGGATCGAAAACCGCCATGCGGAGTCTGTCGCGCGGATCACGGTCGATATTGCCGACAATGGTGCCCGGCGACGGCGAAGGACAGCCCCATACAAGCGCCAGATACTCGCGCTTGGTCGTTTTATTGAAGAACTGCTTTCCGAGATTGGTTTTGGCATCGGGCGTCTTGGCCACGACGAGCAGTCCCGAGGTGTCTTTGTCAATGCGGTGGACGAGGCCCATACGCGGGTCGTTGACGTCGTAATCGGGATTGTCTTTGAAATGATAGGCCAGTCCGTTGACAAGCGTGCCGTTGTAGTTGCCGTGTCCGGGATGGACAACGAGCCCTGCGGGCTTGTTGACGACAAGCACTGTGTCATCCTCATAAACTATGTCGAGCGGAATAGGCTCTGGAAGCACCTCGTTTTCATACCGCGGTCTGTCCATCACAACCGTGACGACATCGAGAGGCTTGACACGATAGTTGCTTTTTACGGGACGTCCATTGACAAGAATACAGCCTGCGTCGGCAGCCTGCTGAACACGGTTGCGCGATGAATTCTGAAGCCGTTCGGTCAGGAATTTGTCGACACGCAGTAATGCCTGCCCTTTGTCGGCAACAAAACGGAAATGTTCATACAACTCCCGCGCGTCGTCAACAAGGAGTTCTTCGTCGTCCATCAGTCGAGGTTGAGATGTTCAACGCGCTCAGCCGGCGCATTTGCCATTGTGTCGACAATTCCGTCAAACTCAGGCATACCGTCGCCGACCTCAAGCACTATGCGGGCATTGACAGGAACGCGGGCTCCCGGCTGAAGGCGCTTGCCATTATAACGGGCACCGAGAACAAGATCCTTGAACTCGCTCATGACGAGCTGTTCTTCGATATCCTTGACTCCGAGACCGATCAGAATCGCGCGCGCCTGACGCGAGGAAATGTCGGTAAGGCGCGGAACGGTTACCGACTTTGGCGACGTTGCATTGACAGTAACATAAATCAGACGTCCGGGCTTGACCCGGGTGTCTTTATGAGGATTCTGATCGACCACAACGCCGCGTCCGTAGCGACTGTCGTAGACCGAATCGGCGACCTCGACCTGAAAACCGCCGGCTATAAGCTTCTCCTGGGCACTGACATAATTTTGTCCGACAACATCAGGAACCGTCAATTCTTTTCCGTGGCCGCTCCACACGTCAAGCAACGAAAGGGCAAGCCACCCTAAAGCGACTGATATAAGCGCCATCAGCAAGAGATTAGCGATGACAAGCACTACACGATTGGTAGGTTTGTTTGCAGGTCGTTTCTGGTTCACAATTTTGACATTTGAGCCTACAAAGTTACAAAAAAATTACCGCCTCGGAATAATCCGTCCGACAAAAACTACACATAATAAAAATTTGGCCCGATTTGTTTGTGAATTCTTTACGAAAAGATTACCTTTGCGCGCTGTATGGAAGCGATTAAGTTCACTAAAATGCATGGCGCAGGCAACGACTATGTATATATCGACTGCTTAGAGTCGGTGCCCGCCAACCTCCCCTCTCTGGCAATCGAGATGAGCGACCGCCACAAAGGTATCGGCGGCGACGGCATCATCCTCATTCTCCCAAGCGACATAGCCGACTGCAAAATGCGCATATTCAACGCCGACGGTTCTGAAGGCAAAATGTGTGGCAACGGCTCGCGCTGCGTCGCCAAATATGTCCACGACAAAGATATAGTCAAAGGAACCCGCGTAGAGCTCGAGACTCTGAGCGGAATAAAGACCATCGACCTCCGGATCGGCCCTGACGGCAAAGCCACAGGCGCCACTGTCGATATGGGAGCGCCGGTCCTGACAGCGCGGGAGATTCCCGCTATAGCTCCCGAAGATGAAATCAGGGAAATGCCGGTTGCGACAAGTTTCGGCCCTGTCGAACTTACAGCCGTGTCGATGGGAAATCCCCACGGCGTGATATTCTTCGACGATCTCGACAGCGTCGACGTCCACAGGCTCGGCCGCGAGCTCGAGACCCACGCCATGTGGCCCGACCGCGCCAATATTGAGATGGCGCAGAAAATCGACGGACACACCGTCAGGATGCGCGTCTGGGAGCGCGGCAGCGGCGAGACGATGGCCTGCGGGACAGGTGCCTGTGCCACGGCTGTCGCGGCGGTTCTGACCGGGCGGTGCACATGGCCGGTCACGGTCAGGCTTCTCGGCGGAGATCTCATAATCGACAAGAACAAAGATAACGGCCACATAATGATGACCGGGCCCGCGGAAACGGTGTTTGAAGGGACATACCTCCGAAGTTAACGACACTCTCCCGCTCTGCCCGGCTCAATTACCGACAACGAACTAACGATAAAAGCGAATATGTTTAAAGTCAACGACAACTTCTGCAAGCTTCCGGGCAGCTACCTCTTCAGCGAAGTGGCACGCCGTCTGGCAGCCTACTCAAAAGCCAACCCCGACAAGACAATCATAAAGATGGGAATCGGCGACGTTACGCGCCCCATCTGCCGCGCCTCGCTCGAAGCCATGCATCGCGCCGTCGACGACCAGTCGCGGCGCGAAACTTTCCACGGCTACGGGCCCGAGCAGGGCTATGAATTCCTGCGCACGGCCATCCGCGACTACGACTACCGCCGTCTCGGACTCGACATCGACATCGACGAGATTTTCGTCGGCGACGGAGCCAAGAGCGACACCGGCAATATAGGTGACATACTTTCGCTGACCGATAAAGTGGCAGTCACCGATCCGGTCTATCCTGTATATGTCGACACCAATGTCATGGCAGGACGCGCAGGCGAGCTCGGCGGCAACAGCTGCTGGAACAACATCGAATATCTTCCCTGCTCCGACAAAAACGGCTTCGTGCCGTCGCTTCCTTCAGACAATGTCGATGTTGTCTATCTCTGCTACCCCAACAATCCGACAGGCACAACGCTGACCCGCGCCCAGCTTCAGACTTGGGTTGACTGGGCTTTGAAGAACGGAGCACTGATTCTGTTCGACTCAGCCTACGAAGCGTTCATCAGCGAGCCCGACGTGCCCCACAGCATCTACGAGATTCCCGGCGCACGCCGTTGCGCGATCGAATTCCGCAGCTTCTCGAAAACAGCCGGCTTCACCGGACTTAGGTGCGGCTATACAGTCGTTCCGCGCGATCTGACGGGACTCGACTCGAACAATGAGCCTGTCAGCCTTAACAAACTCTGGAACCGCCGCCAGACCACTAAATTCAACGGCGCAAGCTATATCATCCAACGGGCTGCCGAAGCTATCTTCACCCCCGAAGGGCGCAGCGAAATCGAAGAAACAATCGACTACTACCGAACCAACGCCCGGCTGCTTCTTGACGGAGTCAGATCAATAGGACTGACAGCCGTCGGAGGCACCAACTCGCCCTACGTCTGGTTCAAGGCTCCCGACGGAATGAGCTCGTGGGAGATGTTCGACCTCCTTCTCAACAAGCTCCAGATCGCAGGTACACCAGGCAGCGGATTCGGGCCCGCAGGCCAGGGATTTTTCCGCCTGACAGGCTTCAATACACGCGAAGCCACCCTCGAGGCTGTTGAACGCCTCAAAACACTCTGACAGGAAATTACACATTGAGTTTCCAAACCCTTTCTTATAGTATTATTAATGTCAAGTTTAAGATTCAAAGTTGTAGAAGAGGCATTCGACCACACGGCAGTGCCGGTAGAGATTCCCAAAGAGCGGCCTAACGAATACTACGGCAAGCAGGTATTCAACCGTCAGAAAATGTTTGAGTATCTTCCGCGCGAAACTTTCGAAGCTCTCGTCAACGCAGTGGAGAATAAAGAGCCGCTGCCGCGCCAGTATGCCGACAGCGTGGCCACAGGGCTGAAACAGTGGGCTATCGACAACGGAGCCCGCCACTACACACACTGGTTCCAGCCCCTGACCGAGACAACCGCCGAGAAGCACGACGGATTCATCGAGCACGACGGCAAAGGCGGAGTAATCGAATCGTTCACGGGCAAGCTGCTCGTGCAGCAGGAACCCGATGCTTCGAGCTTCCCCAACGGAGGCATCCGCAACACCTTCGAGGCCCGCGGCTATTCGGCTTGGGACATCTCGTCGCCCGCCTTCATAATGGACAACACACTGTGTATTCCGACAGTGTTCATCTCATATACCGGAGAGTCACTCGACTACAAGACTCCCCTGCTCCGCGCCCTCTCGGCCGTTGACAAAGCCGCCACAGCCGTAGCAAACTACTTCGATCCCAACGTAAAACATGTCGACAGCTATCTGGGCTGGGAACAGGAATATTTCCTCGTCGACGAAGCCCTCTATTCGGCTCGCCCCGACCTCGTCATGACCGGGCGTACCCTGATGGGCCACGAAAGCGCCAAGAACCAGCAGCTCGACGACCACTATTTCGGAGCCATTCCCTCGCGCGTAGAAGCCTTCATGCTTGACCTCGAAATCGAATGCCACCGCCTCGGCATACCCGCCAAGACCCGCCACAACGAGGTTGCCCCCAACCAGTTCGAGCTCGCCCCTATCTTCGAAGAGACCAATTTGGCCAACGACCACAATATGCTGCTCATGTCGCTCATCCATGAAGTAGCGCGCCGCCACAATTTCCACGTACTGCTCCACGAAAAGCCTTTCGACGGCATTAACGGCTCAGGCAAACACAACAACTGGAGTCTCGGAACCGACACCGGCGTGCTTCTGACCTCACCGGCCAAGACCCCGATGGGCAACCTGCAGTTCATCACCTTCTTCGTAAACATACTGACAGCCGTCTACCACCACAACGCCCTGCTGAAAGCCTCGATAATGTCGGCTACCAACGGACATCGTCTGGGCGCCAACGAAGCTCCTCCCGCAATAATATCGGTGTTCACCGGCTCGCAGATCGCGGCTATCCTCGACAAGATCTCGAGCTCCGAGAGCGACGAGCTCATCTCGATGAGCGAGAAATCGGGCGTAGACCTCAATCTGGCCCAGATTCCGACCCTGATGCTCGACAACACCGACCGCAACCGCACGTCACCTTTCGCCTTCACCGGCAACCGCTTCGAGTTCCGCGCCGTAGGCTCAAGCGCCAACTGCGCGTCGGCCATGATAGCCCTCAACGCCGCAGTAGCCGACCAGCTCAATGCCTTTAAAGCTGCCGTCGACCGCCGTATCGCCGACGGTGCCGACACTGTCCACGCCATCCTCGCCGAAGTCAAGAAGCTCATCAGGGAGAGCAGTCCGATCCACTTCGACGGCAACGGTTACAGTGATGAATGGAAAGATGAGGCCAAGCGCCGCGGCCTCGACTGCGAGACTTCGGTTCCGCTCATTTTCGACGCCTATCTCTCGAAAGAATCGGAAGAGATGTTCGCCCGCACCGGCGTCTTCTCGCGCCGTGAGCTCGAAGCCCGCAACGAGGTCAAGTGGGAGATGTATACCAAGAAAATTCAGATCGAGAGCCGCGTTCTCGGCGACCTGGCAATCAATCACATCGTGCCCGTGGCCTCGCGCTATCTCAACATTCTGCTCGACAACGTCAGCAAGATGCAGGCACTCTTCGACAACGGCAGGGAGATGGCCGAACAGGACATCGACACCATCAACCGCATCGCCGACCATAACAAGGCCATCAAGAACGGCGTCGCCGCCATGGTAAATGCCCGCAAAGTTGCCAACAAGATTGAAGACGAGCGCACGAAGGCTATCACCTACCACGACACCGTGGCCCCCTACCTCGACTCGATCCGCCGCCATATCGACAAGCTCGAACTGCTCGTCGACAACGAAATGTGGCCTCTTCCCAAATACCGCGAACTCCTTTTCATCCGCTGACATCAGCCTGACAATCTACAGCGGGCGTCCTCCGGCTTCGGAAGGCGCCCGCTCCGTTTTCATGAGGTTTAGCGTCGCGAAGATAGATTCTCGGATTTTTTTGTTATTTTTGTGGTCTGTTATATACCAGCCTATGAAAGTCAAATCAATCATCGCTGCCGCTATCGTCGGGCTGTCAGCCCTGACATCCTCGGCCCAGACATCAGCCGATACGCCGCGTCTGTTCGAGCTGCCCTCGATCCCCGACAGCATAACCGATATCACCCAGCGCTACAACTACTACGTCAGCCATTATTGGGATCGTGCAAACCGCCAGAGCATGTTCTCGAACCGAAAGTTGCTGGCGGCTGCTTTCGTCGACTATGTATCGCCATTGCGCTACACACAGCGCAGCGTCGTCGAGAAGTCGGTCGCCGACCTGATGAAAAGCATCGAGAAGAATTCCGAGAACCAGCTCTATATTGCCCGTCTGGCCGAAGACTGCCTCTACGGCGACTCGGCCCTCTATCTGAGCGACGAGCTTTATCTCGATTTCATCCGTCCGGTGTTGAAGAACAAGCGCGTCCCGAAAGCCAACAAAGCCCGCTATGAGCTTCAGGCCACTCAGCTGGCCAACTCTATGGAAGGCCATAAGATGAACCCGATCGAGTTCACCGACGTCAACGGCAACCGGCAGGTCTGGAATCCGGGCGATTCGATAGAGACGATTCTTTTCTTCAACGACCCCGACTGTATCGACTGTAATCTCGCCCGCGTGCGCCTCAAGGCCGATCCGACGCTGAACCGCCTTATCGACGAAGGGCGTCTTCAGGTTGTGGCGCTCTCTCCCGTCGAAGTTGAGGCCGGATGGATAGCCCAGGCCGTCGACTACCCCAAAAACTGGAAAGTTGGCGCTAATCCCGACCTCGATCTGACTCTCGACCTCCGCAACGGCACGCCTGACTTCTGGGTAGTGGCCAAAGACGGCACGCTCGTGCGCAAACGCATTCTCGTTGATCAACTTCTCAATATATTCTCGCGCCTATGAACAAGCTTAAAGAACGGGCAACCCGTCTTTTCATCCGCTTCTCAGGATGGACCTACAGCAATATGGCGCGCCTGTATATGCGTCTGTTCGTAGGCATCATGTTCCTGCAGTTCGGCATTCGCCACTGGGAGAACTTCGCCCAGCTGTCCGACACTTTTCCCACGGTGCTCGGAATGACGAGCCAGACGACTCTTATATGCATGATCGCCATCGAGATCGTCTGCTCGACGCTGATAATACTCGGCCTGCTGACACGCCTGTCGTGTCTGCCGCCGTTGGTGTCGATGATATGCGCCGACCACTATGTCGTCAACCATATCATGCATAACAACATCTACGTGCTCAACGACACCGCTCCAGTTTATCTGCCGATAATGTTTATCGGGATATTCATCTTCATAATGATAGCCGGTCCCGGACGCGTGTCGCTCGACTACTTCATATCATTGAGGCTGCTCGAACGTCAGGGCAAGACCGAAGAAGAGGAAATGGACGAAGTATGAGAATCGCCGCACTGATTTCCGGCGGCGTCGACAGCGCCGTCACTGTCCACAAGCTCGTTGAAGAAGGCCACGATGTCGACCTTTTCTATATCCGCATAGGCATGGACGACGACTCGGGCGACTGCTCGGCCGAAGAAGATATTGAGATGTGCAGCCTCATAGCGCGACGCTACGGGCTCAGACTTGAGGTAGTGCCGCTTCATAAGGAATATTGGGAACACGTTATGAACGTCGCTCTCGAAAAAGCGCGCAACGGTCTGACACCGAATCCCGACATGGCCTGTAACCGCGTTATCAAGTTCGGTTATTTCGAGGAACGTGCAGGCAAGGAGTATGATCTCACCGCAACCGGCCACTATGCCACAACATTGACCGGGCCAGATGGTCTGACATATCTCGGAACGGCCGTCGATCCGATAAAAGATCAGACCGATTTTCTGGCCTCGATAACCTACGGCCAGCTCTGCCACGCGATGTTCCCTATCGGCAATCTTCCAAAAAGCGAAGTGCGCCGCATAGCCCTCGAAGCAAACCTCCCGAATGCACGCCGCCGCGACAGTCAGGGTATATGCTTTCTCGGCAACATCAACTACAACGACTTCATCCGCCGCCATCTCGGCGAGCGACCAGGCCCTGTCATCGAGATCGAAACCGGCCGCAAACTCGGCGAACACCGGGGATTATGGTTCCACACCATCGGCCAGCGCAAAGGGCTCGGGCTCAGCGGAGGCCCATGGTTTGTTGTGCGGAAAAATATACCCGACAATGTCATCTACGTGTCGAGAGGCTACGATACCGCCCTGCAATACGGCACAGAGCTGCCTCTGACCGAGATGCACTGGATAACACCCTCGGGAGCGTCGGTACTCGGCACGGTAGGCTCTCCCCTGAAAGTATCGTTCAAAAACCGCCATACCCCCGATTTCATCACCGGCACTCTGTTGGCAGGCGACAATGACGGAGAATTCATGCTGACCAGCGACAAACCCGTGCAAGGCATCGCACCCGGCCAGTTTGCCGTCATATACACTCCCGACCGACGTATTTGTCTCGGCAGCGGACTTATTACAGCTCCCACAAATTAGTACAACCAAACAAAATGGAAGAAAAGATAAAGCTCAGAGTGCTGGGAATATCATACAGCCAGACTCACAGCGGAGCCTATGCGCTGATTCTCGGCCAGACCGACGGGCCGGTCAGAATTCCAGTTGTTATCGGCGCCACCGAGGCAAAAGCCATAGCTACACGCCTCGAAAACATAAACACACCACGCCCTCTCACCCACGACCTCATTGTAAACATAACCCATGCCTTCGGCATCGGGGTCAAAGAAGTCTTCATCTATAAATTCGAAGACGGGATTTTCTCAAGCGAGATCACCCTGTTCGATTCAGAGCGCGAGGTGACCATCGACTCTCGCACCTCCGACGCCATCGCCACCGCCATGCGCACGGGAGCACCGATCTACACGACTCCGCAGATCCTCAAAGAAACCGGCTTTGTGATCGAAAACGACCCCTTCACCTCCAACGAAGACAACAGCGAGAGCGGAGAACTGCCGGAACGCGGATATAACCCCGCCGAGCCCCAGCGGATGCCCGACCCCTCGAAATACAGCCTTGAGGAACTCGAAAAGACACTCAATCGTCTTATCGAGCGCGAAGAATATGAAGAGGCAGCCCGAATCCGCGAGATAATCCGCAAGAAAACCAACAAATAATCTTTCTTCATTCTTTAACTTTGCGTTCTGACACCATGAAACTTCTAAAAGCACGCCTTATCACAATCAACTTCCTTGAATTCGCCGTATGGGGTGCATATCTGACCTCTCTCGGAGCATATCTCGCCGGCATAGGGCTGGCGGGTAAAATCGGCTGGTTCTACGCCATTCAGGGCATTGTGTCGCTATTCATGCCCGGACTTATAGGCATTATCGCCGACCGCTGGATTCAGGCACAGAAGGCCCTCAGTCTCTGCCATCTTCTTGCCGGACTTTTCATGGGAGCCGCCGGACTGTATGCCTTCTCAAGCGGCCAACCTGACTTCGCTGTGCTCTTCAGCCTATATACGGTATCGGTAGCATTTTTCATGCCTACGATAGGACTGACAAATTCAACGGCATATTCCGCCATGACAGCAGCCGGCCTCGACACAGTCAAAGACTATCCTCCGATACGAGTATTCGGAACGATAGGCTTCATAGTTACAATGCTGTTTGTAAACTTCACAGGCTTCCAGAACACTGCCGCACAGCTGCTTACTTCAGCTGTTCTCAGCCTCGTCACAGCCCTCTATGCTCTGACTCTGCCGAAGTGCCCGGTTTCGGGCAAAGGTGAAAGCCGGAGCATCGTCGACGCTCTGGGACTTCGCGCATTCACCCTTTTCCGGCAGCGCAAGATGGCGATCTTCTTCATTTTCAGTATGTTTCTCGGTGTGTCGCTACAGATAACCAACGGTTTTGCCAATCCTTTCATCCAGGCCTTCGGAAAACTTCCGGAATATGCCGGAACGTGGGGAGTTGACAACGCCAACGCGCTGATTTCGCTTTCTCAGATGAGCGAGGCACTCTGCATTCTCCTGATTCCGTTTTTCATGAAACGGTTCGGCATCAAAGGCGTAATGCTGATAGCCATGTTCGCCTGGGTTTTACGCTTCGGACTGTTCGGCTTAGGCAATCCTACGATGCCGGGCGTAATACTGTTTATTCTGTCAATGATAGTCTACGGCGTCGCCTTCGACTTCTTCAACGTCAGCGGCTCGCTCTATGTCGACCGCCAGACCCCGCCTGCCCAGCGCTCGTCGGCACAAGGTCTGTTCATGATTATGACCAACGGGATAGGCGCCACAATCGGAACTCTCGGCGCACAGGCCATAATTGACCGCAACGTTCTGGCCCGTCCCGAGGGGGTGGCACAGATCGACGGATGGCACGAATCGTGGCTTATCTTTGCGTCTTACGCACTCGTTGTGGCCATTTTGTTCTGGATATTCTTCCGCGACAACGAACACCAGTCACAGACTCTACAAGAAAAAGACCGCATTCTGAACGATCCTGAAGGAATGACCGTATGATACGCTTCTACGCTCCCGGACTTCCCGACGACACCGTGTTGCCCGAATCTGATTCGGGACACGCCGTCAGAGTGCTGCGTCTTCACGAAGGAGATACGCTTCAGGCCGTTGACGGCCGTGGAGGGCTCTACGACTGCCGCCTGATCGACGCGCACCCCAAAAGAGCGATTATAGCTGTCGAGAAACGCACAGAATTGCCTCCGGTATGGAAAGGGCGGATTACCGTTGCCGTGGCTCCTACGAAGAATCTCGACCGCATGGAATGGCTTGTGGAAAAGCTGACAGAAGTGGGCATTGACCGTTTTGTGCCGGTTCTGACGGCGCGAAGCGAGCGGCGTGTGCTGAAAACCGAGCGTCTCGAAAAGATTTCTGTTTCGGCTATGAAGCAGTCTCTCAAAGCGACCTTGCCTGAGATATGGGAAATGACCCCTATTGATGAATTTATAGCGAAAACAGCCTCAGAAAGCGCTCAGCGCTTCGTCGGCTACTGCGATGAGAACTATCCCTTGCTATCGATGGCGGCAGAGATGAAGCCCAATACACCAACTATTATCCTTATCGGTCCTGAAGGAGATTTTACAGCCGATGAAATCAGCCGTGTTGTTGCCGCAGGCTTCGTTCCGTCGACTCTCGGACGAAACCGGCTACGGACAGAAACAGCGGCCCTTTATGCTGCTGTAGCGCGCCACACGATCGACGCTTTGGCCGAATGAAACCGGCGTTTAAAAGGGCGCACGCCCACTCGGATCGGGCACAAACGACTCATAGCTGCGGTCATCGTAATAAACCACGATATTCACAACTCTCTTGCCCGACCGTTCTGAACGGTCGGGGGCAAATGTTATAGTGGACTTCTGCTCTTTAGGAACGACACCGCTATCGGCGCGTTCCGACTCATAAAAACCCGTCTGCGACACAAAAGGCTCGGTGAAGTCAAGGCGGTCAGCGTCGGACGCAGGCTGAGCCATCAGCGATTCATTTTCCGGAATTGTAGCAGTGGAAACAGGCTGTTCTCCACTCTCCATCGACCCTTCGCCGAACAGTAGCCACATGATCGACAGATCAGGGTAGGCTGCATGGATTTTAGCGACGACTTCATCGCTCACCTTCTTATTGCGCCCATTGAGCAATTGCGACAAAGTCGGTCGCGGAATGCCGCATTGGTCGGCAAACTGCGTCACCGGAATGCGGTGACTGTCGATGAAGCTCTTAAGACGGGTTACAATATCCATAACATTTGCAAATTTAGAGTTGCATTTTCGGTTGCAAATGTAATGACATTATTTTAATTATGCAAATGTCTAAATGCAAATTTATCGCTTTGCATTTGCAAAATTGACATTTGCAATCAACAATGGAGTTTACAAACAGCGCACACGCATTAAAGCAAAGCTTCAATAAATAGAGATAATAACGTGTTGAGCACCGAATTGCGCAAATTAAAACGCGCTTATCAGACAAAAATAGTCCTATAGGCGCGTCGATGCCCTAAAATTTAAAGTGTAAACACAAATTTAGCGCATAATATTTATGAGTATCAACCAATTACCTATGAAGACACATGGGTGCTAATACCTAATTATAGGCATAGCGATTTAATTTTACATCCGGCAACTTCTGCGATTCCCAATTTTGAAAACAATGATAAAAACCAATATTTACATTCTCAAACTGATCTTTGGCTTTAAATTCGCAAATCGTAATTTCATTTTCAAAATTCCGCTGTTGCTATTTGCAAATGTCGATGTTGCATTTCCAAACTTTTCGGAATGCCGGCAGTCTCTTCTGCCCTTTCATACTCTATAAACATCCCCGACTCCTGAATAGATTGCGCTGAAGAGTTAAAAAATCGTAGTTAATGTTTACATAACCGTTCCGGCAACAAACGATAAATCAATAAAGAACGACAGTCATTACTGAATCGCTAACTCATCAGAAGAGCCTCTGAGAATTGAATAATCACATTGAATCCGACCGGATGCTCGGCTCGCGTCAATCTCACAGGCCCAGACCCGATTTTCTTTTCTCGAATAAAAAACTTATATTTGCAAAATAGTGACCGGCCGACTTGAAACAGAAACATTTCGGTTTATCTTTGGAAAAATGCTTTCAGATTTATTTGTCTCCGAATCAAAGACAATAGAAGACATTGTCAACTCTAATGCCTTTAACTTCGCCATCGGCACCTCCGACCAATGGCTCTCCCTGTCGAAGGTTGCGATGTGGAGTTCTATCGTATGTCTGGTTACGGTCGGGATTATTGTTTTGCTTTGGCTGGCCATTCGGCCTGTTAAAAAACATATTTCCTCAATAAGGCTCCAGGCCCTCTTCATCTGTGCACTACTCTTCAATTTTATTGTTTATGATGTCGGGATGTGCACCGGCGACTTTACGTCGCTCTGGAGCAATGCGCCGATGGCGATCATCCATGCCTTCGAGGCTTTTCTGCTCAACAGCGATGTCAGCGCTATCCACGCTCCTTTCCACGAGAGCTGGATATTCATGCTCTTCTTCTCGCTCGGTCATCTGTTAGCCGCCATTGTCAGCACTCTTTTTATCATAAAGCATTTCGGCTACAACCTGATGTCGCGCTTGCGCCTGTTCAATGTCAGCCGCTTTGGAAAAAAAGTAAACCACACCTATATCTTCTGGGGCTTCAACGAAGCCTCGAAGAATCTCGTCAAGGGTATCTTCGACCATTATCGGGCCACCGGGTCGGATGACTTCCGCATTATCGTAATCCGCGCCAATGCCGTCGACGACGAAGCCGATTCCCATATCGGCATCGACCGCGTTTTCCAGTTTCTGTCGCTTAAGAGCAACGAGATCGAGTTCATGGAAAAACACCGGTGCCTGACAACAAGCACCTACGTCAACCCGGCCAACGTGGAGAGCAGCGTTGAAAAAGCCCGTGGCAATAATCTTCATTCGGTTCTGCACCTCCACAGTCTGTCGCGACTGATCGCAACCCGATGTGAAGGCCGCATCGACTTCATGTTTCTCGGCAACGACGAGCGCGAAAACATCCAGGCCGCCGAACTTCTTCTCGGCGACAATGTGATCGGGGAATTCGCCGGTAACAGCGGAAAGGTGATTTTCCATTGCCGGGCGCGAATCAACAGCATCCACCGTGCCATCGAAGACAGCCGCGCCGGACAGCGGATAAGAGTCAAGATCGACGACTCTTCGCATATCGGTGTCGAACTGCTGAAGCTTCACGAAGAACTTCTCCCGGTCAACTGTGTCGATGTCGGGAAAGACGCAACGGTTGCCTCGCAGTTCAACGCTCTTGTAATCGGGTTCGGCGAAGTCGGCTGCGACGCCGTGAGATTCCTCTACGAGTTCGGATCATTTGTAGACAGCCGCAGCACACCCTGCGATGTCCGACGCTCCGCCCTTCATATCGACGTCGTCGACCGTGATATGGCAGACCTCGCCGGGCCGTTCGTTGCAAATGCTCCGGCAGTCCCCGTAGCCATGCCGTTCCTGAAAGACGGCAACAGGAGCGATGCCGAGATAACGCTTGAAAGCCTCGACTGCCGCAGTGCCGAGTTTTACCTCAAACTTGAAAAGAGCCTTCCCACTCTCAACTACATCGTCATTGCCACCGAAAACGACGAGCTCAACATTTCGCTCGCCATCAGAATACTTAAACTCGCCCTGCGTTGCGGCACAGACCTTGACAGATTCCGCATTCTTGCGCGAATAAAAGACGACACCAACGGTTATTTCAGGCGAATCGCCCTACACTACAACCGTATGGCCCGCGCCCAGACCGAAGCCGGCGACAATCTGACACAGACCCGAATAAAACGGAATGCCAATCTCAGTCTCCCCATATTCCTTTTCGGAAGCGATCAAGAAATCTTCACCTACGAAAACATCATATCCGATGATCTTGAGGAACGTGCCCGTCAGTTCCATAATCTTTACGATTCTGTCATAGGAACGACAAAACTCCCCGGGGCCACCGACGCCTGGGAGTCGGCATACATGAAATTAATGCAGCTCGACGAAGATCATCTGAACTACTACCCTCCCTACGGAGCTGCCATGGCCCTGCGCCGTATGCGAGGACAGGATTTCGCCAACAGCCTTCATATCCTCACAAAACAGAAGCTTGCCGGAATGGCGCTTCGCGCATCAGGCAAAGAGGGCTTCGACTGGCAGACAATAAGCCGCAACAATATGAGCACCGTTTATCGCGATGCGCCTGACGACATCGCGGCCATACTGACTAATCTGGCGCGCACCGAACATCTTCGATGGAATGCCTCTCACGAAATTCTCGGATATTCGCCCGGTTCCGTAAAAGATGAAGTGAAAATGCTACATAAATATCTCAAGGCCTGGCAGAAACTGTCAGCCGACACTCAGGCCTACGACTACAATGTAGTCGACATATCTCTCGGCATACCAATCATCGGCCATAATCAGAACTAAACACCCATCCCCGCCATCGTTTATTCTGATCGACGCTCTAAACTGACTCCATGATAACCCGCAAGCCATTCCCTACGCCACATATTGTATGCTTCGGTGAGGCCGATGCCCTCGCAGAGACACTTCCGCTCTATGCCAACAGCCACCAGAGCGGAGCGTATGTCAGCAATCCGTCGAAACGAACCCGCATCAGTGTCGTCACCGACGACACCGACTTCATCGACGACTTCATGTTCATACGTAAGGAGCTGATTGAAAACTCATTCAGGCGCGTCGTCGACTTGCGGGGCGAAATTCCGCAAGTCAGACTATATAAGCCGCTGTATTACGGAAAGAGGCCCGACTTCGTTGGCACGGAATGGGAATTCGTTATCGGGAAAATCTCATCGGACGCGGTTCAGGCAAAAATGCGACTCTGGGCTTCAGACCCTGACAGACAGCTGACAGTTTATCTGGGATTCGACAATCCCGACCGCAACAGAAACTATGCTGAAATTCTTCGGCGACGGCTCGGCAGCAAACCGGTTGTCGACATCCGCGACGATGATCGGTCTGCGAAAAATGCCATGAGAAAAGAATTCACCGAAATGGCAAAATATGTCAACTATGTCTACAATCTCAGTTTCGCGAAGCGAGGTGTTCCTAACGAGCTTCCTCAGAACGAGGTCGATGAGGCATGGGAAAAGGTCTCTGACGACACCGCCCGTAATTCCAACCTCTTCAATGTAATGTCTATCGAGCAGAAGATGTTGCTGTTGGGGCATAATCGGAACGACTGGGCAAACTTCTACGCCGTTTCGGCCGACGAAATAGAATTCCTCACAGCCATCGAGCACAACCGATGGGTTATAGAGCGTCTTTTGCAGGGGAACCGCCCCTGTACCGACAAAGAACGCGCTGAAATCGAAGAGGATATGCGCCGACGACTTACCGACAGCGAATATCGTGGAAAGCATCCGGTATCGCTGAAGAAAAAATATAAACTTGAACGGGGAGCCCATTTCGACCTATGTTCATTCGATGAACTGGGTGTCGACGAATCCGGACTGCCAGTCACGCGCTACGACAGAGATATAATAGCCGCCATACCGCTAATAGTCAAGACCTTCAACGACCGCAATAATGGATAAGCATTATACTCTGACATCACACGACCGTATTTTTCGCGGCGCCGGCGACCGCACGGCTGTCATCGGAAGTATCGACGGTTGCGACCTCAGACTACCTGACAGCTCCCCTGCCTTCGACCCGGTGGTTGCCAAGATAAAGCCCGACACTGACGGCCGTGGCTGGCACATAATAAGATGCAGTCCGTCTGTCGCTGTTTTTGTCAACGGAGAACCGATAAACCGAGTATGCTATCTGACCGACGGCGACGTCATCGAAGCAGGCGGCAGCCGGTTTCGTTTCAACGAAGTGAGAGATGCCAACGAACGCCACAGTGTAATCAGAATAGAACACCGTTCAAGTCCTCTGACAAAGCTTCTCGCAATTCTGGTTCTTACCATCGCGGCTGTAGGAGCGTTTTTCATCTATGACTATAACCGCGAGCGGATAACCGGCTCCATGGCTGAAGAAATCGCATCGTCAATGTTCATGACGCGCGTCGACTCCATTCAGCTCGTCGACGTCGCCTCCGGGAAAGTACTGGAATCTTTCGTTTACGAAACGCCTCCTGTCGGATCGGCCTTCCTGACAACCGACTCTCTGCTCGTTACCGCCCGCCATTGTCTGCAACCATGGCTCAATGCTGTCAATCCGGTAGACTTCGGGCGTCTGCCCACCCTATCCGAATGGCCTGTGACACGGGCACTCGCTGTAGAGACAGCCAATCAGATTTCCGGCACCGACAGCCTCAGGCTACGTTCCTTCATTACCCTCACCGACGAAAACGGCCACCAGACGGTTGTCAGTTCCGACAGATTCTCTCTTAACACCTCTAACGACGATATCGTCGAACTCGGCGATTATTCCACCCCGTTCTATTGGCGCAGTATCTCTCACCGCTACCGCCGTTGCGACATGATGCTCGGCGACATCGCAGCAACCCGTTTCAACCGCGCCGGCTCAATAGCGCTGGCCGACTCGACAGACCTCAGGCGTCTGCTCCATGAAGGCAAACGGCTGACCTTCTTCGGTTATCCTGTAACAGGCGTCAACGGTGCGCGCCTCGAACACTGCTCCGATGAGTTGCGGCTCCCATTGTCTGACCTGACCGAACAGCCGGGCCGACTGATGCTGCTCACCCATGAAGGCGGCCTCACGCCGGGATACTCCGGTGGCCCCGTCATAGTCCGCGACAGGTTCGGATTCCGCGCCGTAGGCATCGTCTCGGTTGTCGACGACAAACGGATGAGCCGGGCCTATTCAGTCCCTTCACCAGAGATCAACACACTCAAATGATCAAATATTCCGAAAAATACCCTGAGGGCCCGGCATCAGCATTGGCCGGAGAAATCGACGAGAAAACGGCATGGCAGATTCTTCACGACATAGCCCGAAGCGCCGATACATCGCGTATCGCAATATGTCCCGACACCATATTCATCGACAACAGCGGCTTCGCGCTCGCCGAAAACAACAGAGGCGACAACACCCGCTATAAAGCGCCCGAAGGCTACTCAGCTTCGTGGGCGCTGGCAGCTTCGGTCTTTTTCATATTTATGGGCATCGACATATTTCATGGCAGGGGAGGTTCGGTTCAGAATGCCAATACTCCGATTCCCATTATGCGACAAGGACTCGACAGCCTCAATTCAATTATAGCCGACAGCCTGAATTTTAATCCGGAAAATCGTCCTACGCTTGAATCAATCGCCGCTATCGCCGAAAAAGAGCTGCAGCAGCTTGCGTCCGCGAAGAGCGAGAGCGGGCAGACACATACACCCGCCCCGGCATTCCCGACCGATGGAAATCTCGAAAAATACTGGCCAGAAATTATGGAACAACGATGAAAAAGCTTATTATCCTGACGATTATATTGCTATCTGTAGTCGGTGCCCGTGCCGCCGCCCTCGACCCCGAAATGCAGAAACTGCAGTCTGTTGTGGCCAATCTGCGCAAAGGAGGCGAAAAAGCCTTCAGAAACGCCGTCAGCAAACTTTCGTCCGACAAGTTATGGACGCCTATGGACGAGCTGCGCATCAACCGCAATGCCGAGTGCCGGATAAGCGACGGCGTAGCCGGATTCAGGCTGAATGCTGTAATGACAAATGCCGAAAACGCCGAACGCTATCAGACAACCACAGGATTATATCTGAACGGCGCCGACATGAGGTATAATTACTCTCTCGTCGAGAAAACCATTAAAGCAAAAAAATCCGTCACCTATAATCTGCCGGGGCGCTGGGGTCTTCAGACATTCATCGTCATGCCCTACGGAGGTGAAAAAGCGCGGCTTAAGGTTTCGGTCGTCAATGAAGGGCAAAAATTTTCCGTCAGGGAACTTCCCGACGGCGAAGTGTGTATAACCGGAGTCGCTCTGAAAGACAAGCCGCTGTTGCTTAAGATCGGGAATAATTCCGACGAGCCGGTTTCCTATGTCATAATCAACCATAATACGCGGAAATGAGACGGCTCGCCATATATATATTAATGGTGTTCGCCATCCGGCTCGGAGCCGACGCCCACAAGCTGATTGACTCGCTCATCAGCGAAGGCAACCGCGCATACGAGCTCGGACAGGTCGACAAAATCAAAGCATGCGCCGACTCTATCGACTTTATTCTCAATGCGGGGGGAATGGGTAATAACAACCTCATCGATTATAAGGCCGCGCTGTTGAAACTCCGCGGCAACCAGTATTATGAGGATGATCAGTTTTATATGGCCGATTACTGCTATCGCGAGGCACAAAACCTTATCGACCGCAACAGCGGCGTCGACTTCCATGGACTCGACCTTCTTCTGCCTCGCGAACGTGCCCAGCTCCATTATCGGCTCGGCGAATATGACCAGGCCGAGGAACTGCTGAAGACAGCCGACGATATAATCGAATATGGCGGAAGATACCGCGTCGGCGACGACAACTATCTTACCCACAAGCTGTCGTACGCACTGACAATGGCCCGGAACAGAAAAATCGACGAGGCCCTGGAGATGGCGGCCGGAGAACTTGCGAAAGCACTTGACCGCAACAGCCGTGCATATACCAATGCCGAAAGAATGTATGCAAAGATTCTCCTTCTGGCCGACGTCGACAAGGAAGGAGCCCTGACAGCATATAAAAGGTATTTCGATAAGCAGAAAAAGTTCGCCATGGCAAACTTCGCCGACATGAACGCCATCGAGCGCGAACAGTTCTGGCATCAGCTTCGTCCGTTCATAGCCGACTGCTATCTGCTCGAAGAGGCCGACCCCGGATTTCTTTACGACGTAGCTCTTTTTTCAAAGGGGCTGCTTCTTGAACTTCTTCAACGGTCGGGAAACGGAAAAGCGTCGAAAAAAGCTCTCAAGTCACTCAACTACCGATGGACTGATATCCAGAAAAAGCTCAAGCGCGGTCAGGCAGCAGCCGAATTCATTGCATACGAAAAAGACAGTGTGGCTGAGATGGCGGTTGTCATCGTATATCCGACAGGTGAGCCGAAATTTATAAAACTCACTCGACCGGCGGCCGTTCTGGAAGAGGCCGGCGAAGGTCTGGAAACTACGGAAATATATGACAAAGACTATATCTATGAAAGCGAGAGCGTCAACGACCTGGTGTGGACGAACCCGCTTATCCAGTCGCTCGAGGGCGTCGACAGGCTTTACTTTGCGCCAGACGGATATATCCATCGTCTTGCAATCGAATACCTTCAGGGAGCGGCTGAACGCGAGGTTTACCGACTGACCTCGACACGCCGCCTCATGGAACCTCCCCGCAGCGTCAGAGCTGAAAAGCCAATGCTGTTGGTTGGCGACATCAACTACAACGCGTGGCTCGACTTGAGCGCCACCGACAACGATCAGAGGGCGTTCAGCAGCTATCAGGGCACATTCTTCCCTATCCTCGCCGCCCAGTTCGACGAGACGTCGACCATTCTCGAAGACCGCAACAATAAACTCGACCGCAGAATGGCTCTTCAGTATGCCTCGGAGGCGGCGTTCCGAACCGAAGCGCCCGATTACGAATCAATAATCGTCTCTACTCACGGATGCTTCCGGGGCCGTACACCGATGGCTACCGACATCAAACCTACCGCCACCGACGATTGTCTGTCGCAGAACATAATAGCCTTTGCAGGCGTAAATCCCAATCTCGGCAACAGCTCTCTCGACCCATACACAATGGCCGACGGACTTCTTTCGGCACGCGAGATCCGCGATCTTGACCTGCGCCGTTGCCGGCTTTTCACCGTTGCGGCATGTCAGAGCGCCCTCGGAGTCATAACCTCCGACGGCGTCTTCGGCATTCAGCGGGCGCTGAAAAATGCCGGAGTCGACGCCATGCTGCTGAGCTTATGGACTGTGGAGAGCGATGCCACCAGCCGCCTCATGCGCCTCTTCTATGCCAACCTCGCCGAAGGCATGACACCGCGGCGCGCTTTCGCCGCTGCCCGCAAAGCGCTCATCGATGTAACCCTGCCGGATCAGACAGTCTATGTCTTCGATCCGGCCACACTATCATATAAAGAAACGACCGAAAACCTTCACCCGTTTGAGGCGCCCTCCCGAAGCAATGCGTTCATTCTTATCGACGCCCTCGAATAAATCCTCACTGACTATGAAATACCCTATCATCATTCTGACACTGCTTTTCGCCGCTTTGCAGATTGCGGCCCGCGACAATAATCCGGCCGTCAACGTCGACAGCTGGGAGGTCTATGTACGCCAGATGCCTGCCGACACCCGCAATGAGATAACCCGCACTATGGAACAGCTCAACGGCTCGGCGCAAGACCGCGGTATTCTCGCCGACATAGGAACGACACTCGGAATCGGTGTTGTCGGTGGCCTCGTCGACGCCGTCGTGACCGAAACTTTCAATCTCATCAACTATCGGAAAAAACAGAAGGCCGAATGGATGAAAATGATCATGAACGAGAACAGCTACACCGACAGCATCTCGTCGATTCGCGGCATACGCGATTTCTACGCCTCAAACTCGCGCTTCGGAGCTCTCGACCCGAGCGACATAAACTTCGACGGAATAGAGATTCGCGGAATCCGCAACGGCAACGAGGTCATCTACTTGAGCTGTAGCATCGACCGCAATAATCTCGAGCATCTTTTCCGCCACAGCAAGTTCACACTCGTCATCGACTCGATGGCTTTCTATCCCTACAATTGCCATCTCCCCAACCTCACAGCCAACGGAATCAAGACAATAAGCGACCTTCGCCACGGCCGTACCGCGTTAAAAGGAGATTCGATTGTGCGCCCCGGCACAGGAGGAAACGGCTTCTCATTCGACGAGCGCAACGACCTGAGGGTGAAAATCAGTTTTTCGATCTTTTCGTCGTGGATCAATCAGGCAATACAAATCCATAAAGATGTAGAACTCGGAAACTTCACCTTCGACATCGCCATACCCGACAACGTCAGGCTGTTCAGCTATTCAAGAAAAGCGATAATCGACCGGGCGCAGAAACTGCCCGAAAACGAGCGCGAGAGTTTTCTGAACAGCCACCTTCTGCGCGTCGAAGGTGACAGTTTTGTCGTGCCGCGCTCCTACATGCCGCTCAGCAACGGACGCCCGATGTGGGGCACCGGCGAATATACCATCAAAGTAAAAGTCAGCGAATCGTGTCGTTTCGCTGACAACAGCGACAAGGCTCGCCACTGGCGCGAAGACTATAAGCGGCTACGGCAGATGCAGCAGCGGAGCGGCGAAGTCGAGGAATATTTCACCACGCTCTGGAACCAATATGGCACCCAGCTCGTAAAATCGTCATATTCAAGCACATTGAAAACAGCGCTGACCGATCTCACCGGGCTTCCTCTGACAACGGTAGCGTCGCCGGCAAAATCACGGCCATCTTCCGCCCCGGGTCAGAAAAAATGACAAAACCATGATGACAGTCTCGATAGTAACATACCATACCGACGAAGACGAGCTCCGGCAGTGTCTCGAATCGCTGAACTCAGCAATCGTAAGCCGTATATTCATTGTCGACAACGGCTCTGAAGAGCGGCTGAGGCTCTTTGTCGGAGGGTTCGACAAAGTGGAATATATTGCATCGGAAAACGTCGGATACGGCGCGGCTCACAACAAAGCCATCCACCGCGCCATCGCCGATGGGGCCCGCTACCATCTCGTTGTCAACAGCGACGTCAGATTCGAGCCCGGAATACTCGTCAGAATCGCCGGAGTCATGGACAGAAGGCCCGAAATCGGACAGTTGCAGCCTAAGATCGTCTATCCCGACGGCCGGTTGCAGCCGACAGTGCGGCTTCTTCCGACACCTCTCGATGTTTTCGGACGCCGTTTCCTTCCCAAATGGCTCATGCGCCGCCGCAACGAACGCTATCTACTGTCGGAATTCGACCATTCACGCGAACTCAATGTCGCCTATCATCAGGGAAGCTTCATGTTTCTCCGCGTCGATGCGCTTCGCCATACAGGGCTTTTCGACGAGCGTTTCTTCATGTATCCCGAAGACATTGACCTGACGCGGAGAATCCACAGCAGCTATCTGACACTGTATTATCCCTCGGAAACAGTTGTCCACTGTCATCGGGCTGCATCATACCGAAACCTGCGTCTACTGGCAATCCACTGCATCAACATGGCCCGCTACTTCAACAAATGGGGTTGGCTGCGCGATCCCGAACGTCGACGCGTCAACAGAAAAATTCTGTCAGACATCAATACCGACTGACATCTGACTATGCTTTGCCGTTCAGGGCTTTTTTGTTATTTTTGCAAAGAATATGGAACAATATCTCAGCGACCTGAACGAGCAGCAACGCGACGCCGTTGTATTCGTCGACGCTCCGTCTCTGGTAATCGCCGGCGCCGGATCGGGAAAAACACGTGTGCTGACCCGCAAAATAGTCCATCTGCTTCGTCTCGGGCTGCCCCCTCAGGCCATTCTGGCTCTTACATTCACAAACAAGGCCGCGCGCGAGATGCGCAACCGTGTCGAATCATCTGTAGGAAGCGACTGCGCCTCAAGAATATGGATGGGAACATTCCACAGTATTTTTGCCCGCATATTGCGCATATATGCCTCGCATATCGGCTTCCGCAGTGACTTCACGATCTACGACTCATCCGATTCAA
>HF985550.1 GCA_000431215.1 Prevotella sp. CAG:1031 | reverse complement strand
CGACGCGCTACACAATGCACAGCGGCGACATCGGCCTTCAGGTCGGCTGCGGCGTGAACTTCAACATCACCCGCGACATTCGCCTCCACGCCCGCGCCTGCTACAATCCCGCTTTCGCCGGCCTCTACAACAACGATTCCTTTCAGGGCGCCTTCGCCAACTACGGCGTCGCCGGCGTCAGCCTGAGCTGGAAACACATAGGACTCGGCATCGACGCCCGCTTCGGAGGCGCCAAATATAAAGATGTCGTAGCCGACATATTAGGAGAGGAAGAAGATGACGACAACATCGGCGACCCGGTGATTAACCGACCCGGCTCGTCGACCGACGGAAGCCGAATCTCGACAAAGCTCTTCTCACTGCGAGCCTCTTTAGTTTTCACATTCTGACTCTGACACTGCAATGAAAAATTACCTCTCAATCATTATAGCCGCAACAATGGCGCTCTTCGCAGCCTCATGCGGCGAAAACTATATCGACGAGCCTTCGACGCCCGACACCGACGCTTCTGCCGAAATGGAAATCGACTCAATATCGAGCAAAAGCGTTTTCAACTATGTCTACAACGACGACGTCGTGGAAATCAGCGACGAACTCGCCGAGTGGATTATGCCAGACGAGCTGACATTCTCCGAAAAACAGGAGATACGCTTCAAACCGGGTCTTGTCAACCACAAAGAGCTCATCCCTAAAATCGGGCAGATAATCGTGTCGCAGCCACGCGGCGACCAAATGCCCGCAGGCTATATGGGGCGCGTCACCCGAACGACGCCCCTGGGCGACGCCTACGTCATCGACACCGAGATAGTTCAGCTCGAAGACGTCTACAAAGACCTCGAGCTCGACTACCGTCTCAACGCCGAGCAGCTGCGCAACACCACCGCCATCATGGCAACCTCCGACTATGACTATGATCAGCCACTGATTTGGGAAGAGGGCGATGAAGGCAATTACGAGGAAGAAGGCACCTTCAAGGCGCCGATGAATGCTTCAAAAAAGAAGTGGAAAGGTAT
This sequence comes from Prevotella sp. CAG:1031, assembly GCA_000431215.1. GTDB lineage: Bacteria > Bacteroidota > Bacteroidia > Bacteroidales > Muribaculaceae > CAG-1031. The sequence continues at coordinate 3,037 of HF985550.1, read as the reverse complement.
TAAACTGGAGGTCAAAAAGTTCGAAAACGGATACAAACTTAAAGTATCCGGTAAATACGATCCCGGCAAAAAGGGCCCAATGACGTTCAACCCCAGCCTCACAATAACCCTCCGCCCTATCTATAAGGAAATCCGCAAGATGATTGTCGACAAAGTCAGTGGTGAAACAATAGAGAGCGAGTGTTGGGAACTGACCGTCAACGGTAATATTGCCATGGTTGTAGGCTCGAACAAAGATATGTTGCTGAAACGTCTGTGGGTCAGACTGCCGACTGCATCGATGCTTTTTTCAGCCGGCGTGCCGATTCGCGTCTACGACTCATTCCGATTTGGATTTCTGGGCAAAATATCGACTTCGCTCGACATAAATTCCCGATTCCTCATAAAATGCGAGCACCGAACCGCCAGCGACGGCACTACATCATGGGGCGTATCGCAGACGAACTTCGACTGGGGCAAAGATTTCGACTTCAGATTTCCCAATATAGAAGTTGACGGAAGCTTAAACATCAACAACTTGCTCGCCACGCGAATCGAAGGAACCATGCCGCTGGTTATGTGCGACGAAACATTAAGCATTGGCGGAAAGGCAAATCTCGCCGACTACCATCTCTACGAAACCAATCCGATGTTAAGCGCCGGATTTAACGCCTCTTTCATTCTGAGATTTCCCAAATCTTACTTAAACTGGATGGTTCCCGGAAAAGATTTCAAATATACTCAGCCTACAATCTCCTACGATGTCTTCCCTATTTTCCCTCAGGTTGAGTCGTGGGAGGTCTCCCGCAAAAAAGACTCTCCAGTAGCCGATGTAACCTATTCATCGAGCTCTCTTTGCCTGCTGTTCTGGCAGGTTGGAAATATAGAGTTCGACATCGTCACCAAGGAATGGCTCGAAAATCCTTCTGACAGATATGTCGTTGACCATATCAAACCGCATGAAACCGGCCGGCGATTCCCGACCTATAAATATGCCTTTAACGTAAGCGGACTGAAAACCGACGTAGATTATTATGCCGTTCCGATATGCGGCGGCTACTATGGGCAACCGCTGTCGCTCGCTCCCTCCGGCAAGCGTCTGGGTATTATCGGCCCTATGGAACACAATCCCGAATACCGGGCTGTGTTCGCCTACGATAATGCCGGTCGAGTCAAGCTCTTCGACAACAGCTTCATTCAGGAGAAAATAAGCATTTCTTACGACCCCTTCGTAATGACAATGAGAGAATACTGGTTCGACAATAACGGTAACTATGTGCCGTATCCCGACGACAGTCCCGTAAGATTTACCGATGCCTCTTTCGATGAAAAGTCAGGCGTCCTAAAAGAATGCCGGTCGACCGACGACGGAGAGCCCCTGCGTCTGAAGCTCTATTACAACGAGAATTACAACCTGACCGGCATGGCAGGAGGTGGTATGACAGTATCGCTCGAATGGGACAATGACGGAAAACTCATCAGCGCCATCCATACTGAAGAGGACTATATCGAAAAATATGAGTTTCAATATCCGCTGAAACTCGACGACTTCAGAAATGCACGCTCCCAGTGGACCCTGATCACAGGTCTGCCGACATTATTCTTCGGAAATATGCGTCTCGTCGGACGAGCCTCGACATATCTGCCGACCAGAGTGACAACAACTATTATTGAAGACGGCGAAAAAAATGTAACAACGATGGATCTTAAATACGACATCAACAAAGGTGACGGATCTATCGAAGCCGAGTATCTCAGAGTTGACGGAGAATGGTTCAGGCTGCCCTACGGCTACCGCAACGTCAGTGTGAGCCCCGAAGTCTATGACCGCGACCAGTTCCTCGGCACAACTCGCTCGGGAACCGGCGACGCAGCCCGGCTTAGCCGAATCCTCAGCCGTCTCGGCCGCTTCAGGCGTTAAAACTGATTATTGACTTTCAAAAGATTGCGAAATTTTTGAGAAATTTTTTCAGAAATATTTGGTAGTTCAGAAAAAAGGCCCTACCTTTGCATCGCTTTTGAAAGGCAATGGCCCATTCGTCTATCGGTTAGGACGCAAGATTTTCATTCTTGAAAGAGCAGTTCGATTCTGCTATGGGCTACTTCTAAAAACCAATCGATAAATAAAAAAACGATTCCATAAATGGCAAATCATAAATCTTCCATCAAGAGAATCCGCCAGACCGAAACCCGCCGTCTTCGCAACCGCTACTATGCAAAGACAGCCCGCAACGCAGTGCGCAATCTGCGCAAGATGACCGACGCCGCCGAAGCAGCCGCCAAGCTCGTCGTTGTCACAAAGATGCTCGACAAACTCGCAGCTAAAAAACATATCTCGAAAAACAAAGCCGCCAACCTCAAGAGCAAGCTTGCCCTCCACGTCAACAAACTCGGCAAGTAAGCGACCACAATCCGGCTCAAAATACAGCAGCGCTGCCCCATCGGGGTGGCGCTGCTCCTTTTCCTTAAGGATCTTAAGGTCTCTAAGGTCTTTAAAGTCCTTAAAGCGTTCGCTGGAATTCACAAAGAGCAACCAGAATTAGCGAATGTTAACTCTTTTTTGTATCTTTGCAGCCTGTTTCTAAGGTAACCAATTGCAAAGGTTTGTTTTTATGAATTTCAGTTCTTCAGTAGAGTTCCGCCCAAAGGTTTGGTCGGCTCTGCGACACTACAGCGGCAAGAAATTTCAGGCCGATCTCGTGGCCGGCATCGTAACGGGAATTGTGGCACTGCCGCTTGCTATCGCTTTCGGCATAGCCTCGGGCGTGAGCCCGACTGTCGGACTCATAACCGCCATAATCGGCGGATTCATGGTATCAGCATTCGGAGGCAATTCGGTGCAGATCGGAGGGCCGACAGGCGCTTTCATCGGCACACAGCCCGAATGGAAAGACAAGGTGCGGGCAAAAGCCGCCCCGACACGCCGCAGCGTGGACGACGGCAAGGTGACAGACCACCATGCCCTGCTCGTCACGGGTGAGAAACCGCTCTTCCTCTCCAAAGAGGACAATACCATCTATCAGATGATTGCCGGGCGCATGGTCGAGGCATTCTCTGA
>HF985549.1 GCA_000431215.1 Prevotella sp. CAG:1031 | reverse complement strand
GTGTGCCCACCGGGAAAATCCGCTGACCCAGGATTAGGCTGTTGGCTTTGTCAACCACTGAGGTGTCGAGAGAGGCGAGGTAGATTTGGGTGGTGGCTTCGCTGTCGTGGCCCATGCCTTCGCTGATTACGCTGAGGGGGATGCCTTTTGCTTTGGCCGCACTGGCCCATGAGTGGCGGGCGACGTACATTGTCAGAGGGATATTGATTCCGACCATGTCGGCTATCTTTTTCAAGTTGTGATTGATGTTGTAACCGGTGTTGCGGTAGGCATATCGCTCATTGATGCCTTCTGACTTGATAATCGGAAGAAGATACTGTGTTGGATTGTCGGGATATTTGTCGAGTATGGCTTGCATTTCCGGAGCCCATGCTATTGTGAGTTGCTGGCCGGTCTTGCGTCGGCGATAAACGATCGAGCCGTTTTTGAGGTCGGTTTTCTTCAGGAAGGTCATATCTATGAAACTCATGCCACGAAGATAAAAGCTCATCAGGAACATATCGCGGGCATAGTCTAATGGCGGAGAGAGCGATAAGTCAAGTGCCTTGATTTTCTTGATATGAGGCAATGGTATAGCGCGTTTTACGGTCTTGTCCACCCCTGTATAGACATGACGGAACGGATTACGGTTTTCAATGATGTCATCTTCAACAGCCCGATGATAGACAGCCCTAAGAATACGGGTATAGAATGATATGGTGTTAGGGGAATTGCCGCGTAGCTTGTGCCATGCCTCGTATGCTTCCATTATCTCGGAGGTTAGGCAGTCGAGCATAATGTCTTCGTCTTTACGGAACTTCTTGAAACTGTTGAGTGCAGCCGTATAGGTTTCGGAAGTTCGCGCCTTGCCATTCTGCTTAAACTTGATAATCAGACTCTCCATAAAGTTGAACAGCGAGTATTCGCTTGCATATCTACGAAACTCATCAATCACATCATCGGCTGTGTATGACAATCCTTCAGCATCAAGACGTTTATCAATCTTGGTTAGTCGCTCCACATCCCAACGGATTCTCTCGCGGATTGAGAGAATGAAAGATTTTCTTTCGCTGGATTGCTTGGTTGTCACCATCGAGCGGCTTTCATCCCATTCTTCGGGCATGACGTGGTATTCGGTGTTGAGTTGACGGACTTTCCTTTCGTGGATAATCTGGTAGTAGATTGCACCTTCATGGTCTGCAATCGTTGACGGTCGGTATTTTACTTTTATTGAGGCCATAGTGTATCGTTTTTTGGTCTATAAGATACGACAAAGGGACACACCCCGAATGGAGTGCATCCCTTAGACGCAACTTATTAGACTGTTATTAAGGGAGAAAAAGGGCGGCTATTTCCGTAAGCCTACGGTTATATAACCCCTTGTGCCATTTGCCTTTGTAGTGGCAATGGGATGTGTAGGCCTTGAAGATGTTGCGGTTGCCGGATTTGAGGAGGCGGAGGACGCTGGACTTGTTAACTACACCGGGTCCACAGTTGTATGCGAGGGCTGCGAGGAGATATTTGTCTTTACCATATTTCTCGTACAGTGCGCAGAATTTGGAATAGTCTTTGCGAAGAAGTGCATCAGCTTGTGCTTCGGTTAGTTGACAACCACGGCGGTAGGGTTCGCCCGGCTGAACTTGATGTCCATATCCCACATAAGGCCAATGTTTCGGCTTATGGAGTGTTTCAAACTTCTTGATTATGAGAACTGCTCGCTCAAAGAGCGGCAGTTCCATTATACTTCTTTTCGTTTTCTGCTCCCTTGCGGGGACAGTTCGCTGAGAGGCGGCGTTGCCGGACATTGTTCCCACAATGGAGAACAATGCCACAAAGAGTATCAGGAGTTTATTCATTTGCCGATGGGTGTTACTGTTCCGGGATTGATGGGAGTCACAACCAGACTTCCCGTGCCACCGTTGTCGTCGCTGTCATTGTTGTTGAACTCAAAGGTCTGTTCCCAGCGGGTTCCATAATTATCTTCCACCGTGATCATTAGTTCATGTGAGCCGGTGCTTCTGGCGGTGTAGTTTAGTCGGAATTGCTTGGATTCGAGGAGAACACGGTCATTGTTGACGAGTGTCGGGCCATCGACAAGTTTCAGTGTTCCTTTCCCCTCATACTGGAAGTATCGGATTGTGTAGAGGGTGTTGGTGTAATTCCCTTCGGGGGCAATGGTCATACGCAGTTCGACTGTTTCGCCATTGGCGATTTTGTCGGTGTATGGCATGACTTCCACGGTGAAGGGATATGACTGCTGCACATCGAGGTCGTCAGAACATGAGGTGAGGGAGAACACGAGAGCGAAGAGGACTGCCCAGAATCCGAAGAAACGGGCGGGAGTGACGCGGATTGCGCCGATTCTATTGAGGATTGTTTTCATTTTTCAGAGTTTGAGTTTTGATTTTGTTGTCTGTTTGGGATAGAGCGACATTAGATAGTCGTTCAAATCCTTGTGATTGGGGTAAAGTGCGGACTTGTCCATTACCTTATCGCCTAACTCCTGCTGGAGCTTGACGAGGGCGGCTCGTCCGGCATTGTCGTTATCGAGATAGCAACTCACCGCGCTGTATTCTCTCAGTGGCGCAATGGCTTTATTCAGATTGGAGACAGAGTTAAGCACTATTGTGTCAGTGCCGTGATTGTATCCGAGTCGTTCCGCTGAGAGAAAGTCGATGAATCCTTCAAAGACATTACATCGGGCGTTGCCATTGGAAATGTGGGTTATATGCTTGGGTGGATAAGAGCCTTTGAAAAAGGAATTACGCAGTTCATAACCATGCGCGTTATTTTCAAAGCCGATGGCGTAATACCTCTTGCCGTGCAATTCATAATTGACCTGCACACAATAGCGTTGGGCTACGTCGCGTGGTATGCCACGGTCAGCAAGGTATTTAAGCAGCACCGGAGCCTCCAATCTGGAGATTTCTACATTCTCAAAGGTTGGTTCTTCCTTGAACGGCATTGGCTTGTAGGGCTTCTCCATAGCCAACTGCATCTTTTGGGCTATGAACTCCGCCCGTCTGATAAAGTCTGTTTCGCCTGTCAACTCTCCGGCAAGGTTGAAGATGTCGCCGCCTGCACCGCTCCCGAAATCGAACCATAGATTTTTGCGCGGGTTGACATGGAACGAGGGCTTACGCTCATTGCGGTATGGAGAGTAGAACCACAGTCCTTTGCTGTCGCGTCCGGTCGGCTGATAGCCGAGGTGGTTGAGAAAATCCACCAGCGGGATTTGTCGGATAGCGTCGATGTTCATAGGCGCATTTTTCGTTTTGGCTTTAGCGGTTTTTCCTCAGGTTTGGAAATCTGCTTTTTCTGTAAAGCGTTCATCTCACCGGCAATATATCGGTTGAGTTCTGACTTGTTAGCGCAGCCAGTCAGTTCATATGCAAGGTCATATATTCCACCATTAGAACCTGTCTTGGTATCGCGCCATAAGTTCGTGCGGATATTTATAACCATAGTGCCTTTGGCTGATGAATCGTAGGGAGAATTGTAGATTCTCAAATCGCCGTCAGCGGCTACCGGGTGTTCCTGCCCCAAAGCCTTCATAAAGTCAGTAAGCGGTATTTTGCTTATGTCGAGGTGTATTACTTGTGGCTCAATGGCTCTTTTTGTGAGTATTTCTTTGGCTATCTCATACTCGTTCATCATTTTTATGATGTAGCCGTTAATGTCTTTCCGATGGTCGCCCCTTGCAGTAAGTTCAGCCAAACCGTACAGATCTCCCGCTTCATCAGTCCCGTGGTCATACCAATTATTCATTTTGGTGTCAACCACAAATAATGCCTCTGCATCATCGCGGAACGGAGCATAGTAAAGTTTCAAATATCCATAGCCGCCAACTGACTTTTCGCCAAGAGCATCCATGAATGTGGTCAGCGGGATATTCGGAATATCTTTCTCAGTGTATCTCATAGCCTGTCAGTCCATCATAATTCTAATGCCCAGTCCGTAGGAGAAATGGCAGTGCCCCGTTGTATTACCGAAAATGAATCTCTCTTTGAGATTGGCGGTGAGGGCGATTCTGTCTGAGAGATAGAAATCCGCCTGAATGTTGACTGCGCCACCATAGATGAATGAGTCGGTATTGTGGAGCGTGGCTCCGTCAGACAACAGCGCCTTTCCCCAGTTGACCGTCTCATATCCGGCAAGAGCCGAAATGCCACCATAGAGATGAAAGAACTGTGAGTAGTTACTGTATAGGTGGAGATTATATCCCGCTTCTCCTATAAACTCAGCCACAGGGATTCGACCTTTCTCGCCATAGGGCTTGTAGGTCTGGAGATATTCTCCACCAAAGACCCATTCGTGGGCATTGTTGCCTTTGAAAACGGAGTAATAGACACCGAAAGAATAGCCACAGTTGCGGGCTGAGCCGGTATAGAAACCATCAACCATATTCGCCTTGACTTCTACCGACCTCATGCCGGGAAGTGTTCGCTGGGCCATTGCTCGGCCTCCGAAGAGGCTGAGCATAGCTATTGTTGCAATAAGAAATTTCTTCATAGGCTTACTGAATGCTTAGTTCGTCAATTACATTGGCTCTTACGATGTCCTCGTTATCAACCACGAAAGACTGATGGCGTCCGCCTTCCTTTTCGGCGACCTCGATAATGAGCTGCTTGTCATCGGGGATAGTGAATTTCTCCAAGGCGAACACGGTGTGTTCCGTTGATTTGCCATGTACCACCGTCACATAGTTCTGAGCGCGGAGCGGTTCAAGCAACTGTTCCTGCATGGCGGTACGTTTGATAACTTTCTTATCCACAATCTTGAACGACACAAAATCAATGTCGAAAGTGATGTTTGATGTGTTCTTCAGTTCGGTGTGGAAATAGAGAAGTCCATTGTTGGTATAGATACTTTTCAGTAGGAACTGGACACCGAAACGCTTTGAGCCGATATGTTTGATTTCGCGCTTGTTCTGTTTGTAGATTGATTTCATAATCAGTTTTACAAGCATAGGCGACTCCTGACCGAGTTTTTCCAGATAAATCTCCTGCGCGTTGTTGGGGCGGTTCACAGCCTCACCGTCATGGAGAAAATCAGTCATCTCGATACTAAGCAACAGCGGTTCTTTGGCGAATTTTACGTTAAATGTGTAATAGCTACCATCTTCAGTGATAACCGAAAGATTGGTTTCCTGCTTGAACGACTTGAAAGCTGATTTTACACGCAGCACATTCTTCGCACCATCGGCGAGTCCGGCAACAAGGTTCTCATTACCGAGATCCACGTAGGTAATCTCAGCCGGGAAGATGATATGCGTGGTCTTGTTGTAGCATACCTCCAGCGCATGAGGCGGAATCATTCGGTCGAAGCCGACTTTTCGGGTAAGACCATCGAATTTGTCGCCGTCGGTATAGTTAGAACCGTACACATTCATGTCGTGTTCGGCGACCGTTTCAGTGTCAGAAGACACATTGTTATCGGTGTTTTTGACTGTTTTTGCGTTGACAGCGGTGGCTGCTCCGAAGAGCGCCACTGCCGCAACGAAGAGTTTTGTGATTGTTTTCATTCGTTATTGGTGTGTTTTGTTGATTACTGCTCATTTTGTTTGAGCATCACTTTGTAGCCGGATTTCAGATGAACTTTCACCTGCCGGACTTTCTTGGTAAGATATTGACCTACGCCGTTGAGTAAGCCTCGCCCCACATCGGAGACAATCTGTGCTCCAGCATTGGTGGATATGTTGATTGAACTGCCGACGGTGCTACCCATATTGGCTCCGATTTCTTTCAGTGCGTCAGACTCCATAGAGTTGGGAATGTTGATACCCTCTTGACCGTCTGAGTCATATACAGCGATGTCAACTTCCATTATACAGCCTAATGCCTCTATACTCTCGATGGTGATTTCAAGGCGTTCCCCCTGCAATCGCGCCGAGCCGACAATGGTTGTATTCTTTGGCAACAGAGAGTTCCCAATCCACATCGGTTCAAGGGTTCTCAGTTTCACGCTCTGACCATCAATTACCGACTGGTCAGAGGCTATGCACGCTGAAATGGTATTCTTGAAATTCTGACGCTTGCCGCCGACAGCGGTAGAGAATGACCGTTCAGATGTTGCGGCACTGAGAGAGGAAACCACATTACGGTTGACCTGATTTACGGGCATAACTTTACGCTCCTTCTCCGGCTCATCCACAATGACCGCTTGCTGACCGCCATTGCCGGTGCCGAGGTATTGCGCCGCCAACTGATAAGATTTTTCCATCAGTTCCATCTCATTAGACTGAGTCTGCTGCTGGGTCGCCGCATTTGCCGTCTCCAGTTCATCAATCCTCGCTTGCAATTCAGCGACCTGTGCCGCTGACTGGTCTTCGGGAATGTAGAAATCTTCGAGTGACGCTTGGACTGACTGATAAGCCTGTGCCGATGACTCTATTGCTGTCGGCTCTTCTGAAATATTTGTCGGCATTGTGTCCGCCATTTCAGTGAATGTCTGGACTACGCTGTCTTGTCGGTGTTTCTCATCTTCAAGTGCCTTAGCCTCCATTGCTTTGAGTTTGTTCCCTTCAATTTCAGCATTGTCGCCATCTGGCAATTCCATATTTGCTTTGCTTGTATCAGTTTTGTCGGAAGAAAAACCACTCCCGAAGATTAACCAAAGGGCGACGATGAATGTCAGGAACATCGCGGGAAATACAATGGCATACTTTTTAAGTTTGGCTCTCTCAGCCTCATTTTTCGGCTGAAACCAGCCATTGACTTTTGCTTTCAGTTCATCAAATGTCATCAAATGTTGTTATTGGCTGCTTTTCAGTGGAAGCTGGCAACTCCACTGCCTTCATATGTTTTATCTCCTCAAGTTGCTGACGGGCTTGTCCCAATCCTATGTGGTAACAGGCATTGCCGAACAATAGGAATGCGATCAGGACAAACAATCCGAAGAATATACCCACGATTGTCAACCGTCGTTTTTGCGGTATATCATCACATTTGCTTCTGAGGAAATTTCTCAATTTCCCTTTGGGTATTTGCCACACCTTATTATATATGGTGTAGCGTACTTTTGATAAAACTCTCACTTATCGTTTGATTGTGGAAATATCTTTATTTTCAAGGATATTGAAGCCCTCGATTATAAAGCCGTTGGGATTGTCGTCTGATCTTGACGAATTGGTCAGCTTGCAGGTTGTTATAAGACTGCGCTCAGTCACGTTGCTCTGACGAATGATTTTCTGCTTCGCATAAGTCACCGCCGTGTATGGATAGTTAGTGAAGTTGCACACAACGCTGTCCACCTGACATATCTGGTTGATGTTGCCGGAGATAATTCGGTTATAGTAACCTTTTTCAGAGAAGTCAGAATAGTAATTGTATGCGCTGTTGTCAGAGAGAATCAATGCACGGTTGATATTGTGTTCGATAGCTGATTTGTCAGGCGAGAGAGTGAAAAACAATTCATGGAAACGTCTTACATGCTCCCGTGCCTCTGCCGGACGGTTCTGGCTCATGTCCTGTGACAAGGCAAGCATCAAAGACTTGCCATTGTCAAGGACATAGATTTTTTCACGCTGCTTTTCAGCAAAGTTGAAAACCATAACCAGAGCCACCGAGACAACCACCGCACACATAGCCACAAATACAATTCCGAAAAGCCTTATCTGACGGAAAGATGACTCTATGTTTTTAAGTGATTTGAACTCCATTTAATCTGTGTTTGAATGTCATTTTAATAGTTTTCCGGCTCTGCCGGCCACGTTTCCTGCTACTGCACCTCCGACACTGGCAGCACCTGAGCCTACCTGCATGGCGGTGTTGTTGACAGCACGGTTGTAGTTTCCTGCACCTCCGGCTTGGATAATCCAACCTGCCACAGTTGGTATTGTAAAATAACCTATAATACCGATAATCATAAAGATAACATACGCGGTATTTGTCCCGTCGAGGTCTGCATTGGGGTTATTAGTCAGTTCAGAAATGTCGTTTTGAAGCATCAAAACTTGGATTTTGGCAAGAATGGTACTGAACAAATCCGCGACCGGAAGCCATAGATAAGTCTGAATATATCGCTGGATCCACATGGTAAGTGTTGACTGGAAGCCGTCCCATACCGAGAGGGCAAACGCTATCGGGCCGAGGATTGCCAACACTATCAGGAAGAATGTCCTTATTGTGTCTATCGTAAGGGAGGCTGCTTGAAACAGCATTTCAAGTAATTCCCTGAAAAAGTTCTGAATGGCTTTCTTGACCTTATACATTCCACGCTCAATATACATACCGGCTGCTGTACCGATTTCGGTAACACCGAGTTCATCAATCTGACGGTCAAACTCAGCATCATCAACAAGGTAGGCGGTTGATGGGTCATTCATCATCTGCTCATATTCCAACCGGTCTTTTTCCTCACGGTACTTTTGCATATCGAGGGTTTGCCCCTCCAGCATTGAGGCCGTTCCTTGCACGATTGGCGACATCACCGCATTGATTGTCCCAAGTACCACCGTAGGGAAGAACATTATGCAGAATCCGATAACAAAGGGGCGAAGAAGCGGGAACACATCAATAGGTTCTGCTCTCGCCAGCGATTGCCAGATACGGTAGGTGACATAGAACAATGCACCTAATCCAGCTATTGCCTGTGCCACGCCCGCCATATCTGAGCAAAGTGGCATCATCTCATCATAGAGCGAGCGGAGGATTGTGTGAAGGTTACTGAAATCTATCGCACACAGCATGACTACCAGTATTTTTCACTGCCGTCGCCGTAGAGGTTTACAACCCTTTGTGTGTCGGCTTTCTTTTTCGCCCTCAGATATGAGACGCTGATGTTCTTATTGGTGTAATAAGCGGTCAGATTCTTCAAACGCTTCATCTCCTTGTAACAGTTATCCACCACATCCATACGGTCTTTGTCGGTCATTGAGAGAGTGGTAATGTTGACCACCTGTTTCAAATCACCAAGCACACCATTGGCTTCTTCCAAGATTCGGGTATAACCGGAGGCGATTGCAGACAATTCTGAAGATGTGAAGTTTGGATCCGTGAGCATCTTCTGGAAATTATTGACATAATAGCCGGAAATGTTTCCAAGCATCAGGATTGTCTGCTGCACCTTTCGGGCATCGCGGACGAGATTGTTGACCGACTGGAGAGCGTCGTAATATTTCTTCGCCTGCTGATAAATTTTCACGGTTTCTTGAAAATTTTTCACCATGTGGGTCGCCGTCTGCGACTCTTGAACGAGTGATTTGGAGTTGTTTACGATGCTCTGCGCAATGTTGGACGGGTCTATTACGGTCCATTGGGCATTTGCCTTACTTGTTCCAAGAAACAAGCAAATGACAAATATCGGAATTAGAAATTTCAGTTGTTTCATTTTTAGATTTTTGTTTTTATTCAAGACTAAAGTCAGTGTATTCAGATTCAATAAGAGCTGATGTATAGTTCATATCTTAGTTTAATGATTATCTTATTTTGTGTGCCATGTGCATGATAAGTTTGACTCCAAGTCCAAAGATGATCAGCGAAAATGTAAACAGGGCGATAAGAGCACCTACAATACTAAATAGAATTGTCATAGTGACTTTCATGAACTTCATGTAATACCCGCCCTTCGTTGCTGTGCCATCATTCGGATTGCCATTTCAAGATTGCCATCGAGTTTGGCGGCGCGTTGTTGCACCTCAACTTTTTCTGTTTCCTCCGTGGTGTAGCAATAGTATTCCTCGCCAGACACTTCTGTTGCATAGACTGCCGATTGTGTTCCTCCGAGTCCAATCCACACCTCTTTATATAAGCGGTTGGGGTTGTTAGCCATATTGATACTCAGTATCTGGGATTTCTCCTTATCGGTCAGACCTAACAATTCCTGAATCTGATCGAAGCGGTTCATGTATTTGCGCTGGTCGAGAAGTATCTTGCAGTCGGAGTTGTTGATGATAGTCTCCTTGACAATTGGTGATGAGATAATATCGTCAACCTCCTGTGTCACAACCACAGCCTCACCGAAATACTTGCGGACGGTCTTGTGTAGGCTAAGCACCCGGCGCCTTATCATATTTCTATGGCAGGTTTCCAAATGCTCGCCTCCGAACCGGACTTACACCTCTCAGCGTATCCGGCTCTCCACTAATTTCAGTCTATCTTTCCGTCATGTATCTTCTTGTGACAACTCCTGCACACGGCAATCGTCTTGCGTTTACGGGCAATCATGTGTCGTTCCCAGCTTTCCTTTCCCTGCAAGTTCTTTAGCTTCCTTACATGGTGCATATCAAGGTCGTCTGTCGCTCCACATAGTTCACACTCACGGGCTTTCAGCCTTTCAACAAGGCTTGTCCGCCCCGCAGTATAAATTGTTCGTGGCATAGTGTCACATTCCGATTTATAGGTGGGTTTCTTTCGTTTGAAGCCACCATCGTAAAAGAATCTTTCCTTTACACCTGTTTTAGTCATGTGTTTTATGATAAACCTACCGTTCTTACGATATTTTTTGTTTACCTCACGTGTACGGCATTTATATTTGCCTGCAAACGTTTTGTACATG